>CBFGUW010000013.1:0-111049 GCA_965652395.1 uncultured Saccharospirillum sp.
TATCAAAATTGTTAGTCTGAACAGCTTTGAAGCTCATTGTTCAGAGGTTCCCTAGTCCACGCTCGTCGAAATAATGGTGTTCTTCACCCTGATTAGAAGAGACTGACTTAACATACCTGTATTCAGAGTCATCATGACATCCATTAAACGCAGAGGAACAGCGGTTGTAACTAATTTCTACAGTTTCGCCTGTGGGTTTTACCTCTTTTATCAATCGACCCCATCTATCGTACTCTTTTTCAATCTGCAGCCAATATGCGACAAAAGCTGGAGAGCCCTTCTCCCCATCCATATTTTGGCGCTGTTCCACTCTTGGGTTGCCAAAAGCATCATGCTCTGAAAAAACTACGGCATTATTTTCCGCGTCACGCGTACTGAGTAAAAATCCGGTTTCTTCATCGTAAGTATAGCTGGAGTGCTCATATACAACGCTGCTCCGCACCGATTCAGTGGATTTGTATATAAGGTCACCAGTGTTAGGATTATAGCGATATTCGGTTGATGGGGGCTGTTTGTCATACGCTATGGAGGGGTATGTTTTCTTCGTCCATTCTATTAGCCCTATATCACTGTAGCCATTTATGGTCTTAACTACATAAGTGCTATCCAGTTGATTAGATTCTAATTCGGCGAGCCAGCCCTCTCCAGCTGTGATCGTCTTCTCGAATGAAGTCAATAAAAATAACTTGTGATAATCGCTCAGAGTGGCTGCTGCGTCTTTTAAATATAGATAAGACCCATTGCTTTCAGTCCGCCTTGCAGTGGTCGAGCCATTTGACTTCACAACTGAGGTTTTTCTTAAGTATCGGCCTTGGTCGACAGCGACCCAACTGTTGGTAACGGTTACCGTTTTTATGGAATGTCCGTCACCTTGCGCACTTGTGTGGGTTGGGTCAAAAAAAGTGGTGGACTCTTTCTTCACAACTGGGCGGACAATACCGTTATTAAGCGTGCGTACTTCCCACTCAATATCATATGTCGAGGAATAATCTGTTGTAGAACTTACTTCACCACCCGATTTAGCTGCAACCACACCATCATAATATGGTTCGATAACCCCATCATGGAGTTTCCTCCCCCCATAGGAAGCGTATAAGTCGCCATTGCTATTGCGCTCTATTGTTAGGTTCGCATTTACAGCGTAGGCCGCAGAGGTTCCAGAGGTTGGCGCATCAAAAACTCTTTTATAGACTTCATACTGCTTACCGGCTAAATATTCTGACTGATGCAGATAGGTAGCCGAGAGTATTGCCTGACGGCCGGATGTGTTGTTAGCATCTTTCGTTAACCTGTCGGTAACTGAAGTGAAAACCTGGAACCCGAGATATCCGTCTTTTTTACTATATTGTGCGCCGCCATACTTAAAGTACGTCTGGCCTTCCGACGATTGAGTTTCTTTAACTAACCAGGTTTTTGAAGAAAGGCTTACTCCAATACCCTGATCCGATTCAGTTGGGATTGCAGATTGATACACATTAGAGTCCAACATATTTGCATAGAATATATTTAGATTCTCATCCATTGAGTTTTCTATGCTTTCAATATGAAGGTGCCCACCTAGACCGGTATAGACTTTGACACTATCATATGTTGTCTCAGTATAATCGACTGTTGAACTTGTTAAGTCTGGTGACCTTGTTTTTTCTTTAATAACGACCATGTCACTTTCGCCATCTCCATTTACATCCTGATAGAAGGCATTAACGCTATAAACATGGTCCCTAACTGTTAAATCGTCGTCTTTATCTTGTGTCTTCGAATATATATAGGGAGTAAGATCAGCCCCCCAAGGCTGAGATTTTCCAAAAACGCCATCCAACCCCGCCAGTTGATATTGATTACCTACAAGCCTATCAACCCGACCATCTCCATTAATATCGAAGAACTGTTGAGGTAAGTTTCTATTAAAATTAAAGGTAGCTACAGGATTAGACTCAAACCCACCTTTTCCATCGGCTAAGTAGTAGTATGTTTTATGGGTGTCATATAGCGTATAACCTTTATCTTCCCTGATGATTGTAACAAACAGATCACTTAAACCGTCACCGTTAACATCCATCAAGCTAAGGTTCACAAAATCTTCATTGGGCTTTCCAATGTCATGAGTATCACTCGAAAATCCAGTGAAATTTGCCGAGACATTTGGAACACCCTGGCCGAGCTTAATACCTAATGATCCGCTAGACTTAGTTTTATCTGTAGGATAAATAACGAGATCGGTTTTGCCATCACCATTAATATCACCAAACGCATGTGCTTGCATCGATATTGAGAATAACGTTGATGATTGACTACCAAAACCACCGCCTAACTTACCCGCTCGTGTATATATATTACCTTCAGAGCCGTAATTAATAAGATCATCAATGCCATCACCATTAATATCGTTAAAGGATACATATTGACCATCTTTAGTCGCAAGCGTCCATGAGTAGTCTGCCCATGAAAACGCTTCGTTAGATACAATGTTTTGGATCCCATCTCCATAGTGCCATACAATGTCGGAAAGACCATCTGTATCAATATCAGTAATATGAAGAGAGCTTCTGTCTGTCGTAGCACTCTCTGTTCCAATACCAATATCCGCCGCACCATTCAGCTCCGCTACTGCATCAGAAGATCCCGTATAAATCTTAATGTTATTGTTATTTCCATCATATCCCGTTTCTTGAACAATCAGGTCTGAGCGACCATCGCCATTAACATCTCCTACTGTGAAGTGATCATCATGTTCTAAAACCAAAGAACGAACTGTTGGACTTGAACTAATAAAGTTATTTTGAGGAAGATTCCAATTGAATGCCAAAGGCGCCAGACACTCTCCACCAGCGCATTGCTGAATAGAGGTCAAATAACTAGAATCCTTCCGAGCGTTATACCCATAGAAAAACGTATAATTAAAAACACTGTTGCTATTCAGCTTGGTCGTAATCGCCTTCAATCGCTTGGTCACACCATACCGAGCACCGCCCGATTGATAGCCAAACCGCCGGTCCGGCCGCTCTTCGTAGCTGAAACTTACACTGTGCGCGCCATAGTCAATTTGCGTCAGCAGCACTTCGCCAGTGCTTTCGTTTTCACTGTATTTCAGGGAATAGCTGGCGCCACCAAGCCAATAGACTTTGTTGAGGTACCATTTCCTAATGGCTACGTCACCACTCTTGGTGGTTTGCGAGTCGGCAGTGTAACCAAATTCTTTTACGGTGCCGTCTTCTGAATATACTTTGAATTTTGTTGGGCCATCCGCGTTGGTGCCGGTAATGCGCACCAGTGTCCCGTCATCAATTTTCTTCCGGTATATTTTGTTACTGTCGCTGGTGTGAGAGTAAGCCAGCTCATCGCCGTTCAAACACAGGGTATCGCTGGCTGTAAATGTTACGCCGGGGGAGCCCGGTTCTTTCGACTGACAGCGGGAGATCTGCTCTGTTGCACTCAGGTTCCAACCCATGCCCAGCAAACCGCTACCTGACTGAGAGTCATAGCTGACGGATACATTCGGCTTTCTTTGGCCTGGGCCAGGCGTCAGTTGTATGGGCAGGTGGTATGTGGCCGCGCCGCCCTGGCTTACCGTGAAGTCGCCTTTCAGACTGCCTACAGCGTTGGCAGTGGAGGGCGAACGCGTTGGGTTAAAGGGGTTACCGCTGCCATCCACCAGCCAGCTGACGCCATTTTTTGACAGTAACAAGGCGGGGCCACCGTCTATATTGGTAATTTGGCTGATAGAGAGCCCGTCGTTACTGATACCAGCGAAAGAACTCTGCGCCACTACCGAGGCCGGAGCTGTTTGGCTTGCCGTGTTGGCATACACCTGAATGATGGAGCCAGAACTGGGTTTGAGCAGTAGGTCATTTTTGCCATCGCCGTTTAGGTCGATGTCAACAACGCTGTACTTGTTGGTGGTCGAGTAGTTGTTGGTGTTAAAAGACCCGTGGTAAGAATAGGAAATGCTGTAGCCGCCCTGGCCGTTGTTCAGCAGCGTAAAGCTCTTTCCATCGAAAAACCGGATTGGCGACAGCACGCTTGAACCCACGAAGACCCACTTTTCCTTTGCGATGAAGACTAGGTCAGTGCCATTTTTGCCGTCTACATTGGCTTCGTAGATATCGTACGAATCCGACTGAAAACCCGCATAGGCCGAAACCGAGCACAATAAAGACAACGAAGCCAAAAGGCCTTTGACCAGTTTATTCATGACAGAGAGTTCCGTTTTTGCTTTTTTAACGCGCCGCGAGTACGGCCCATTGGAATTGGGTTCTGGAATGCGAGAGGAGAGGGGTGTTTCTGAACAATCTACGTTCCCTGTTTTCTTGGCCAGCACTGTACATTCCCTAACTTCTGGTCAGCGCAAATGAACGTGAAATAAGCGGATGGGCCGTGGCGAGGCGGTTAAATTGGCGCTCCATCAGCTGGTTACACTACTGCACTATCCTGATTCAAACCTGCCGACTCAGCACTTTACTGTAAAAATTCCGTAATGCCAATACCAATATGGGGCATAACCCCCCGGCGAAAAACGCCGGGGGTTAACAATGCTTATAATGTTTTTAAGTACTCCAACAGGGCTCGGCGCTCTTCGTCACTCAAGTCGGTGCCATAGTCCGGGCCGCTGTGGCCTTGGTTGCTGTTACCTTGCAAGCGGGTGTCATACAAAAAGCTGTCCGGTTGGGCGGTTGTGGATAAACCCACTCTCACCGGGTCATATTCATGGCTGCCTAGGTTAAACGTTTCCGAACGTTCGTTTTCCGGTAATAGCAGTTCATAAAGGTTGGGGATCGAACCATTGTGAAGATAGGGTGCGGTCGCCCATATTCCGGTCAGTGGTCTGGCTTTGTATGAGCGGGGGTCGAACGATTGTTCCGCCCGTGCGTCACTGAAGCTCAAAAAGGCAGACTTAATGGTTTGGCCTGGATGACCCAGAATAACACCGATGCCGGTGGTTACCAGGGCGCTGCCTCTGGGGCTGATTGGTTCTCCATTGCTCTCGGCTTCAAATGTTTCTGCATAACGAGGGCCAGCGACAATGTAGGCATGAGTACCTTCCAGTTTGCCAGTTAACCAAGGGTCACCAGTGATTGAGTTGGTAGCCATCAGATAGTTGTCGGCCATGTAGGGGTCGGTTTTAACATCCGATACCTTGGTCATGACCGGTTCATAGCTTTTGCTTTCGTCTTTTCGGCTCACTACGGCGTGGCAGCTTGCGCATTTATTTTGATATAAATCCGCACCGGCTTGTAACAGCTCGGTGTCCGGTGGTGGCAGTAAGTTAATAGGCCATTTCGGTGAGCGCAGGTTGCGAATCCACAGTTCGATTTTACCGAGATTGTCGATATTGACCGACGATTTGTAGCCGAATTTAAACGCATCGTCCAAGGCGTCTTCCAGCTTCACGTCCGGGCGGATGTAATCGTCACCGCTTCGGTTCACAACGTCTACCACGCCATAAACGCCGAGCACTTCACCCACGTTGCGCATCAAGGGGCCAAATCCGGCTTTATCGTTTGGCGCCAGACCGTTCCATTGCACTACGGAAGATTGAGAGGCTCCCCACAGGAAGGGGTAGCTGACGGGGGCGTTGGAAGGGTGGTGGTTGCGCTCTTCTGCGATGTCGTTAACCACCACCTGGTTAAAGATGGCGCCTATGGCATCCACCCTGGCAAAACCATAAGGGTGGTCGGCTTTGTTGAGGTCGTTACGCGTGCCAAGCACCATGGAGTGGGCTTGCAGCTTTCCTTTCAGGGTTTGTCTAGCGTCGCTACTGGCGCCGTCACCTAAAAGCCGGTCGGCGAAGCGATCAAACTTGTCTTCGTTGGCCCAGGTTTCAATCAGGGCATTCACCATATCGTTGTTGAAGGTTTCGAAATCGCCCAGCCCGGGCGCGCCATCAATCACCGTCGGCTTTCCACCCAGGTCCAGTTTGTTGGTGTGGCAAAACGCGCAGGTGGGGCCCATCCAGGTGACGCCGTCTTCGTCCTGGCCGCCCTTGGCAAGGCCTATGGGAAAGCCGCCGGGGTTCCAGAAGGGGTCTGCCGGGGCTGGAATGTAGCCGAGGCGCTCCATGTTGGCGGGGTCTTTGAAGAGGGTTTCGCTCTCCGCCTGCTCTAGGTTCATGAACCAATCGTATGGCATCATGCGCGAACCCTGGGAGGTAAACCAAAAGGCTTTTCGGGTATCGGATTTCCAACCCTGTTCCATCTCCCACCAGGCAAACTCTTCGCTTTGCCAGGCTTGATAATCCGAAAGGTCGGGGTTGCATCGGGTAAAGCCGGCTACACCCAAAGCTATCACGGCGAGACTTCCCAGTTGCAGTACACGGCGCGCGGCTTTGCCGGGCCGCCGATTGCTTTCTTTCCTTTTATACATCACATCACCCTTTGTTGTTTTTATGCGTCCGGGAAACCTTGGCGCCAACGGTCGGTGCCTTGGGCTGAGGTTTCGCACAGTCCTTACATTTTGACTATAGCGGGTGATGGTAGGTCGACAAGGATGACTTAACGGTCAGGAATGCGCAGTCTTCAACTGCGCCAGAATTGCGGAGAGAACAGCACCAATAGGGTGAATACCTCCAACCGCCCCAACAACATGGCGATACATAACAGCCACTTGGCGGTATCGGGAATGGCGCCATAATGGGCGGCGACCATGCCGAGGCCGGGGCCGAGGTTATTGAGGGAGGCCGCCACGGCGGACCAACTGGTGGTGAAATCCATCCCGGTAGCGAGCAGGCCGAACAGAATCAGGGCATAAACCAGGATGTACATACTGAAGAAGCCCCATACGGCTTCGATAACACGATCCCCCACCGGGCGTTTGCCGACTTTCAAGGGGAAGACTCCAGCAGGGTGAATCAGGCGTTTTATTTCCCGCAGGCCCTGCTTCATGAGCAGCATCGAACGAATTACTTTGATGCCGCCAGCGGTTGAACCGGCGCAGCCGCCCACGAAGGAAGCCAGCACCAACATGAACGGCCCGAACAAGGGCCAAAGGGCGAAGTCCGCCGTGCCAAATCCGGTCGTCGTTAAAATGGAGACGGCTTCGAACAACCCATAGCGCAGGGCCGTGGCGGGTTCGTAGGTTTTGGTAACCAGCAGTAAAAATACGGTGGCGATTGTCAGCCCCAGAACAATATAAAGAAAGGTTCGGTATTCTGGGTCGAGCAGATAATGAGACAAACGGCGGCTGCGCCATGCCACGAAATGCAGTCCGAAATTCGCCGCGGAAAGAATCATGAATACCACGGCAATCAATTCAATGGCGGGGCTATTGAAATAGCCAATGCTGGCATCGTGCGTGGAAAAACCGCCAATGGCGACGGTGGCAAAACTGTGAGAGATGGCATCGAACAATGTCATGCCTGCCGCCCAATAAGCCAATGCGCAGGCTAACGTCAGTGAAAAATAAATGTACCAAAGTGCCTTGGCGGTTTCGGCGATGCGCGGGGTGAGTTTGGCGTCTTTCATAGGTCCGGGTGTTTCGGCCCGATACAACTGCATGCCGCCGATGCCCAGCATGGGCAATACGGCTACGGCCAATACGATGATCCCCATGCCGCCCATCCACTGCAGTTGCTGGCGATAGAACAGCAGGCTTTTTGGCAGTTCGTCCAGGCCGGTGATGACGGTTGCACCTGTGGTGGTTAGGCCGGAAAAACTTTCGAAGAAGGAGTCGGTAAAGGTTGTGGTGGCGGCGGGTGCCAAGGTTATGGGAATTGAACCGGCCAAACCAAGGACCACCCAGAACAGAACGGTAATAACAAAACCGTCACGGGTGCGAAGGTCGGCCTTGTGATGGCGCACCGGCATCCACATCACGAAACCGACGCAAAGGGTAATCAGGAAACCCCAGATAAAGGCGTTGTGAATGCCATCGGCATAGATGAAGGAGACCAATACGGATGGCAGCATCAACAGGCTGAACACCATCAATAGCAATCCGAGCACCTTGGTGGTCAACCGAAAATGCATTGGGTGGTAATCTCCTTTTTTGAATCAGAAGAACGTCAGTCCAACCTGGAACAACCGTTCAACGTCGTTGATTCTACGTTTGTCGATCAGGAACAATATCACGTGGTCGTCGGATTCAATCACCATGTCGTCCTGGGCAATCAGAACCGTGTCGCTCCGCACGATGGCGCCGATGGTGCAGCCTTCCGGTAAATCAATATCCTCGATCGCCCGTCCCACCACTTTCGAGGAATGACGGTCGCCGTGGGCGATGGCTTCAATGGCTTCGGCCGCACCGCGACGTAAAGAATGGACATTGACGATGTCGCCCCGACGTACGTGGGTGAGCAAGCTGCCGATGGTGGTTTGCGAGGGTGAAATCGCGACGTCGATTTCGCCGCCCTGTACCAAATCGACGTAGGCCGAGTTGTTAATCAGCGTCATCACCTTACGCGCGCCCAGTCGTTTGGCGAGCATGGATGCCATGATGTTGGCTTCGTCGTCGTTGGTCAGCGCAAGGAATATATCGGTGTCTTCGATGTTTTCATCGAGCAGCAGTTCCTGGTCGGAGGCGTCGCCTTTCAACACCACGCTGTGGTTGAGGTTTTCGCTGAGCCATTGGCAGCGCTCTTCGAATCGCTCCAATATTTTTACCGAATAACGGGCCTCCAAACCCGAAGCGACGCGATAGCCGATGTTGCCGCCACCGGCGATGATGATGCGTTTGTAGTTGCTCTCTTTACGACGCAGCTCACTCATCACGGCTCGAATGTCGGAGCGGCCGGCAATGAAGAAGACCTCGTCTTCGGCTTCTATCACGGTGGAGCCTTGCGGGATGATCGGTCTGTCTTTACGGAAAATTGCCGCGACCCGGGTCTGCACGGAGGGCATGTGCTGTTTCAGGAATCTCAGTTCCTGGCCAACCAATGGACCGCCGTGATAGGCCTTGACGGCGACCAATTGCAGTTTGCCCTCGGCGAAGTCCAACACCTGGAGTGCCCCCGGGGTTTCGATCAATCGCTTGATGTAGTTGGTCACCAATTGCTCGGGGCTGATCAATACATCCACCGGGATGGCCTCGGGCACAAACAATTTTTCGCTGTGCTGGGTGTACTGAGGGCTGCGGATACGGGCGATCTTGGTGGGGGTGCGGAACAGGGTATAGGCGACCTGGCAGGCCACCATGTTCACTTCGTCGGTATTGGTGACGGCGATCAACAGGTCGGCGTCTTCGGCACCGGCCTGGGAAAGCACGTTGGGTAGCGAGGCGAGGCCGGTGACGGTGCGAATGTCCAACCTGTCCTGCAGTTCACGCAGGCGGTTTCCGTCGGTATCGACCACGGTGATGTCGTTGTCTTCACTGGCGAGGTTTTCAGCCAGAGTGGCGCCCACCTGACCGGCGCCGAGCAGGATAATCTTCACGCCCTTTCCTTAACCGGAGACGGTTTCCGGTTTTTCAAGCAATGCAAAGTAAAACCCGTCGTGACCACCGGGCTGCGGCAGCCACTGTACCCCGAGTGCGACCTCTGCGTCACCTGCGAGATCCACCGGCACCAGCCGGGCATCGGAGGTTTTGCCGAGAAACGCTTCAATCTGGCGGCTGTTTTCCCGTTGGAAAACCGAACAGGTGGCATACAACAGTCGACCGCCCGGTTTCAGGGTGGTCCACAGGCGTTGCAGCAAATGGGCCTGGACCTGGGTCAGAAAATCGATGTCCTTTGGTTTACGCAGCAACTTGATGTCCGGATGGCGGCGAATCACGCCACTGCCTGAACAGGGGGCGTCCAACAGGATGCGGTCGAAGGGGTTGCCGTCCCACCAGCTTTTCAGGTCCGAGGCGTCGGCGGCCAACAGGTGAGCCGAGAGTGACAGGCGGTCGAGATTTTCCTGTACCCGGGCGAGCCGGTCCGAATCGATGTCGAGGGCGGTCAGGTCGATGTCCGCCTGCTCCAGCAAATGGCCGGTCTTTCCGCCGGGGGCGGCACAGGCATCCAACACACGCTCGCCATTTTGGGACGCTAATAGCCAGGTGCACTGCTGCGCGGCTTCATCCTGCACGCTGACATCACCTTCGGTGAAACCGGGTAATGCCACAACCGGCGCGGCCTCACTGAGTGTGACGGCGGATGGGGTCGCCGCACAGGCTTCCACGCCCAGCCCTTCGTTCCGGGCGGTTTCCAGCCAGGCGTCCCGGCTCTGTTTCCGGGCATTGACCCTTAAAGTCATCGGGCCCTGAACATTGCTGTCGGCCATGATGGCCTGCCACTGCTCGGGGTAATCCTGACGCAGGGCTCGGGCGATCCAACCGGGATAGCCTTCTTTGTTCTGCAGTTTTTCCACCAGTTCTTCCTGCTCTCGCTGGAAGCGGCGCAACGCGGCATTCAACAAACCTTTGGCCCAGGGCTTTTTCAACGGCTTGGTGACATCGACGGTTTCATAAATCGCGGCGTGCTCGGGTAGGTCGAGCTTCCAGAGCTGGTACAACCCCAGCACCAGCAGCATGTGGACCACTCGTTCCTTGCGCTGGATAGGCTTATTGAGCAATCGGCGGGCGATTTCATCCAAGGAGAGGTAATGGCGCACGCTGCCGTAGACCAACTGCTGGTAGAAACCACCCTGGCTTGGGTCCAGCTCGGCACGGTATTGGGGGATCAGATCGCTGAGCGAGCGTCCGTTATCCACCACCTGTACCAGAGTTTGGGCGGCCAGACGTCTTGGGTCAGTCATGGGGCGGAATGTTCTCCCAAATGAGGGTGGGCCGTTAACTGGTCCCGTCGCGCATTCAGCACATCGGCCACGGGCATGGCTTTTTTGCCCGGCCATTGCAGCTGAAGAATCTCCAGCATTTGTTCACCGCAGGCCACCAGCAGACGATTGCCTTCGACGACAAGAGTACCGGCGGGCACCGATGGAATCTGGTCCAGCGCTACGGCTTCGTGAATGCGGAGGGTTTGATCCTGCCATTGGGTATAGGCGCCCGGCCAGGGAGTCAGGCCGCGAATCTGGCGGTCGATGGCTTGGGCAGACTGCTGCCAGTCGATGTTGCCTTCCGCCTTGTTCAATTTGTGGGCATAGGTGGCGAGATCGCCATCCTGCGCTTCAGGGGTCAGGGTCCCGGTTTCCAACCCGTTCAGGGCGTCGATCAAGGCGGGGCGGCCCAGTTCGATCAGCTTGTCGTGCAGGCTGGCACTGGTTTCCCGAGGTGCTATGGCGCATTCCGTCTTGAGCAGCATCGCACCGGTATCAAGCCCGGCATCCATCTGCATGATGGTTACGCCGGTGCGTTCATCGCCCGCCAACAACGAACGATGAATCGGCGCCGCGCCGCGCCAACGCGGCAACAGGGAGGCATGAACGTTAATGCAGCCCAGGCGGGGGGTATCGAGCACGACCTGAGGCAGCAGCAACCCATAGGCGACCACGACCATGATATCGGCCTCTAGCGCCGCCAGTTGGTCGACCGCGCCGTCTTCTTTGAAGGATTTTGGCTGGTAGACCGGCAGACCGGCGGCTTCGGCAACCGCCTTGACCGGTGAGGGCATCAACTTACGGCCCCGGCCAGCGGGACGGTCCGGCTGGGTGTAAACCCCCACCAACTGGTGGGAGGAATCAAGGATGGCTTTCAGGTGTTCAGCGGCGAATTCCGGTGTCCCGGCGAAAACGACTTTCAATCCCATGAATCAGGACACCGCCATACGGTGCTGTTTCTCCAGCTTCTTGCGGATGCGGTTGCGCTTCAGGTTGGAGAGATAATCGACAAAGAGCTTGCCGTCGAGATGGTCTATCTCATGCTGAATGCAGATCGCCAGCAGGTCCTCAGCCATCAGCTCAAAGGTTTCACCTTCGGTATTCAGGGCAGTCACACGGATTTTATCGGACCGGGTCACCTGTTCGTAAAAACCGGGCACCGACAGACAACCTTCCTGGTACTCAATCGGGTTGCCAAGCTTCTCGTACTGCGGATTGATCAATACGTAGGGGTCGCTCTGATCGTCGGAGACATCCACCACGATCACCCGCTCATGCACGTTCACCTGGGTGGCCGCCAGGCCGATGCCGGGGGCGTCGTACATGGTTTCGAGCATGTCGTTCGCCAGGGTGCGAATGCGGTCGTCCACTTCCGCCACCGGTTGGGCGACCGTGCGCAGACGTGGATCGGGGTATTCGAGTATGTCGAGCTTTGCCATTCTGTTACCTGATTATTCGGTGCTGTTGCCAATGATCGATAGTCTACATTATTGAGTTGATCATTGTGTGTTCAATTGGGAGATCTCGTTCAAATTCATAGTGTTGGGCCGGTTTCACTGGAAACCGAATGTGACAGCGATCTCAGTTTTGCACTAATCTGCGAGGATAACTGCTCAGAGTGGGCTTTAAGATAGGTCGCCAAGCAATTGACTGCTAAACTAAAAATGTTCACTCTAAGCGACTAAGCGGTCGGTATATCGGTCTAGTTATTCGGTATAGTGGTAGTTTCGGCACTCAATGGCCACCATCCAACCGGACCCTGTCCAACCGAACCCAGTTTGATTCCCGGCGGTTACACCGACGGCAACGCATTGTATAGGGAAACAGGCCATGAGGAAATTCATCGCAGCCTTTATCATCCTTTGCTTGGGCTCTGTTTCGGCGTGGGCGGAAGACACCGTCACCCTGAACCAGGACGTTCCCGATCGTTATGTGGTCGTTAAGGGCGACACCCTCTGGGACATTTCCGAAATGTTCCTGGCCGACCCCTGGAAGTGGCAGGACATCTGGTACCTGAACCCACAGATTGAAAACCCTCACCTGATTTTCCCCGGCGATATCATCGGCCTGATCATGGTCGACGGCGAACGCCGCCTGACGACTCTGGCCCGTGGTGAGGAGTCACGAACCCTCAAAGTCACGCCGGACGACGCCGAAGGCGGCCTGGTCAAACTCCGCCCGACAGCCCGCATCACCCCTATTTTCGGCGCGATTCCCGCCATTCCGCGCGAACATGTCGAAGGCTTTCTTTCCGGCAACCGCATTGTCAGCGAAGAAACCCTGCTGAACGCTCCTTACATCGTCAGTGGTCAGGAAGGTCGTTTGATCATGGGCGCGGGCGATATCGTCTATGGCCGGGGTGATTTCGACGAATCACTGCGCGTTTATCAGATTTACCGCCAGGGCGAAGAGCTGATCGACCCTGAATCCCGCGAGTCCCTGGGCTTCGAAGCCATCGAGCTTGGCCAGGCTCGTTTGCAGACCTACTCGCGTGATATCGGTACCCTGTCTCTGCAACGCTCCAACCAACAGATTCTGCTCGAAGACCGCCTGCTGCCTTCGGATGAGTCGTTGCTCAGCGCCGTCTTCTACCCGAGCGAGCCGCCCGAAGGCGTAGAAGGTGAAATTTTGCGCGTCGCACGCGGCGTGAAAAGCATCGGTCAGTTCGATGTGGTCATCATCAACAAAGGCGATCAGGATGGTCTGGAAGCCGGTAACATCTTCCGCGTTTACCAGCAGGGCGGCCGCGTCGTCGACCCTGTTACCGGTGAACGCCTGCAACTGCCCGAAGAAAGCGCGGGCCTGATGATGGTCTTCCGTACCTTCGATAAAGTCGCCTACGGCCTGATTCTCGAAGCCGATCTGCCGATGAGCGTTGGCGACTCAGTCCGCAGCCCGGGCTTCTAATACGATTTTCAAATGAACCACCCCGGTAGGGAAACAGACCGGGGTTTATTAACTCCAACAGAGGGAGCTGCCCATGCCGGACGAACGTCTGAGCTGGCTGCGCTGGGTACTGACACCCGGCCTCGGCCTAAAACGCTGCCATCAATTACTGAACCTCATCGATAACCCCGAAGACCTGTTCCGCCACCCGGACCACTGGCCCCTGCCGGACTCCATCAAAGCTACTCTGCGCGAAATGCACTGGCTGGGCGAACAGCACCCGATCCACCGCAGAGCCCTGGAACAGCTCCGCTGGTCCGAACAAAGCGGCCATCATCTGGTCAGCTTTCAGTGCAACCATTACCCCGAGTTGCTGAACCAGATTCACGATCCACCGCTGCTGATATGGGTGTCCGGTGACCCGGCCCTGCTGAACCAGCCGCAAATCGGCATAGTCGGCAGCCGCCGGGCCAGTCTCTCCGCACGTCGTAACGCCCAGCGCCTGGGCCAGGATATCTGCCGGGCCGGGTTTGTCATCACCAGCGGCGGCGCGGCCGGTATCGACAGCTGCGCGCACGAGGGTGCCCTTGAAAGCGGTGGCAAAACGGTGGCGGTTCTGGGATGCGGTGTCGATGTGGTCTACCCCAAGCATCACAGCGCTTTGTTTGCCCAGATCGAGCAAAAAGGCGCGCTAATATCCGAATACCCACTCGGCACCCAGCCCCGCCCGGGGCACTTTCCGCGCCGCAACCGCATCATCAGCGGTTTAAGCGACGCCATCGTGGTGGTGGAAGCCGCCGAACAGAGCGGCTCCCTGATCACCGCCGAGCATGCGTTGGAACAGGGGCGGGATGTGTATGCCATTCCCGGCGACATCAACAACCCCAACGCCGCCGGCTGCCATCGTTTGATTCAGGACGGCGCCTATTTGCTGTCTAAAGCGGAGGATTTACTGCGCTCGCTTCACCCGTGCCACCAAGCGCCTGCCAAGCCAGATATAGCCCCCATCGCCGTGGACCCGGACATGCCCGACGTGCAGCAACAACTGCTGACACTGCTTTCAGCCGAACCACAGCCCTTGGATGTATTGAGCGACTACCTCAAGCGCCCCTCCCATTCCTTATTGGAGCCCCTGCTGGAACTGGAATTGGCCGGATGGATACAGCAGGAACCCGGAGGTTATAGTCGACTTTAGGCAAACTTGTTTGTAACCACTAACGCTTCTGAGTAACCTTCCGCCGTTAATAAACAGGTTCGTGAGCAAACTGTGTTACCCAGCGTTGAATACCAAGTGAAACAGGCCGGACGGCTGATCCAGTCCGGCGGCGTACTCGCCTACCCAACCGAAGGCGTCTGGGGGCTCGGCTGCGACCCCTGGAACGCCGACGCCGTCGCCCGCATCCTGCGGATCAAACAACGGCCCGTCGAAAAAGGCCTCATCCTCATCGGCAGCCACCTGGAGCAACTCCTTCCCTGGCTGGCTCCACACAGCGACAGCCAGATCGAAACACTCCAAAACAGCTGGCCCGGCCCCTACACCTGGGTCGTGCCACACAACGGACTTTTACCGGAATGGATCACCGGCGGCCGCGACAACGTCGCCGTGCGCGTGCCCGGCCACCCCCTCGCCCGCGCCCTGTGCCAAGCCGCCGACATGCCCATCGTCTCCACCAGCGCCAACCGGGGCGGCAAACCCGCCACCACCGACCCGCTACAGATCAAACTCAAACTTGGTCTTGAGATCGACGGCCTACTGCCCGGTAAAACCCTACCCGGCGCCCAACCCAGCCAAATTCGAGACCTCATCAGCGGCGACCTGTTCCGCCCCTAAGCCACCTAATTCGGAGCCCCCATGTCCAGCCATACCTTCGACATCGACCCAGTCAAAGCCTACCTGCTCGGTCTACAGGACAAAATCTGCGACGCACTGGAAACCGAAGACGGCGAACAACGCTTCGCCGAAGAAAGCTGGACCCGCCCCGAAGGCGGCGGCGGACGCTCCCGCATATTGCAGGGCGGACCCGTCATCGAAAAAGGCGGCGTCGGCTTCAGCCATGTCATGGGCGAACAAATGCCACCCAGCGCCACCCAACACCGGCCCGAACTCGCCGGATGCCGCTGGCAGGCCATGGGCGTCTCCCTCGTCATCCACCCGAGAAACCCCTTCACCCCCACCTCCCACGCCAACGTCCGGCTCTTCGTCGCCGAAAAAGACGGCATGGAACCCGTCTGGTGGTTCGGTGGCGGCTACGACCTAACGCCCTACTACGGATTTGAAGAAGACTGCCAACACTGGCACCAAACCGCCAAAAACGCCTGCGCCCCCTTCGGAGAAGACGTCTATCCCCGCTTCAAAGCCTGGTGCGACGACTACTTCTACCTGAAACACCGCCAGGAAGCCCGAGGCATCGGCGGCCTGTTCTACGACGACCTCAATGAATGGGACTTCGGCACCACCTTCCGCTTCATGCAAGCCGTCGGGAATAGCTATCTGGATGCCTACATCCCCATCGTTCAACGCCGAAAGAACACGCCCTACGAGCAGCGTCACCGGGATTGGCAGGAAATACGGCGGGGCCGTTATGTGGAGTTCAATCTCGTATTCGACCGGGGCACCTTGTTCGGTTTACAGTCCGGCGGGAGAACGGAATCCATCCTGATGTCACTGCCCCCTCATGTTCAGTGGGTTTATGGTCATCAGCCGGAACCGGGAAGTGAGGAAGCAAGGCTGCTTACGGACTTCCTTCCAAAAAGAGGCTGGGTGTAGGCATCAAAGCCATAAGAGGCCGTAACAAAGGACCATTTTGGCACCGATGACTAGTGCCGGATGCCTGGGCGCCTCAACCAGGGAGGTCCGCAGCAAGGATGCTGCGGTCCAGCCCCCATGGATGGGTTCATGGCGGCCCTGGTTGAGGCGCCCAGGCAGCCGGCACGGGTTCAGCCACAGTAAAAACGAAGCACAACCCTACCCCCTAGGCGAAAACAAATGCTCCAGGTCGGAGGCATCCACCAGAGGGTCTTCCAGGTCAACCACGATGCGTGAATGGGCGATAATGCGGCCACGTCCGGTAATATGACTGTTCCAGGCCCGGTAGCTTCCAACCTGGCCCTCCTCACCCAGACAGGTCCCGATAAACCGATTCCCCCGAGGCGAAATCGTCTCAAGGCTCTCACCCTTATGGATCTCACCCCGCTGAGCCATCAACGCCAAGCGCGCCGACGTCCCAGTCCCCGTCGGGCTCCGGCAAACCACACCAGGATGCACATAAGTCGCCGACGGCGACTCAAAACAGCCCCCGCCAAGCTCCCGCACCGGCCCCATAAAATGGGCAAACGGCAACGGCCCCACATTGCCCAACTCCGGGTGCTCCTCCAGCAAACCCGGCCGGGCCGCCCGCACAAACGCATCGCCGAAAGCCGTCAGCGCAATCTCCTCCTCAGCATTCAGATGAAAATCATGCTTCGACGCATCCACCAGCGCAAAATAAGCACCGCTCCACACCAGATCGAAATCGACCCGGCCATAATGCGGCACCTCCACACTCAAGCCCTCCTCAGCCACATAAGCCGGTTCACCCTGAGTCGTAATCGACTCCACCCGGCCATTCTTCACAACCGCCTTGATGCGCGCCAACCCCGCAGGAGACTCCAGCACCACCGGCTGCTCACCCTCCACCATCGGAATCGCACCGCTCTGCAACAACGCCGTCGCCGTGCAAATGGTGTTGGAGCCCGAATACATCGGATACCCCATCGCCTCCATGATGATATAACCCGCCTGGGCTTCCGGATGATGCGGCTCCACAATCAAATCCACCGACATCGCCGGATCACCATAGGGTTCGGACAACAGAAGGCGACGCAAGCCATCGCCCTCCTCCTGCAGGTAACGCGCCTTTTCCAGGACCGTCTTACCCGGCAAGGGTTCAATACCCGACGTCACAATACGGCTCACATCGCCGCCGGACTGGGTATCGATCAACTCCAGAATACGTTCATGATGCGGCATAGGGTGCTCCTACCTTGTCCCAATGACGATCCGGTACAACGACCAGCTTGCCGATGTACTGCTTCGACATAAAGTTTTCCTGAGCCCGGTGAAAATCGGACAGGCGATAGGTACGGTCCAGCAACGGCCGAATCCGGCCATCCTGAATATAATCCACCAACCGGCGGAAAGCCGTGCGGGTCCCCTGTGAAGACCCATGCAGCTCCAGCTGCTTCAAATACATGGTGCGCAAATCCAGATCCACCACCGGGCCGCCAATGGCCCCGGCCGTCGAATAACGCCCTTCAGGCCTGAGAATGCGCAGCAAATCATTAAACATGTGCCCGGCCACCAGATCAGCCACCACATCCACCGGCCCATCCACAACCCGGGCCACCTCCTCGACCAGGTCATCCGTATCACGCAGAATCACCGCCTCCGCACCGATTTCGCGCAACGCCTCTTCCTTACCCTTACTGGACACAGCGTAAGGAATGGCACCGCGCACCCGCGCCAACTGCAGAATGGCCGACCCGACACCGCCGGACGCCCCCGTCACCAGCACCCGCTCGCCTTTGGCCAGACGGGAGCGGTCCAACATCTGCTCTGCGGTCAAATAGGCGCAACAAAAAGTCGCCAATTCCGCATCGGAAATATTGGCCGTGATTTCATATGCGTTTTCTGCGGGCACCGTCGTATATTCCGCGTAACCGCCGTCCCGGCCGTGGCCGATATAATCAATATCCGCCAGACTCTCATCACCTTCGGGACGGTTATAAATACTGAAATCGACCATCACCCGCTCGCCGATGCGTTTCTCGGAAACGCCGTCGCCAACGGCGACAATTTCGCCGACCGTGTCGGTCCCCTGAATCCGGGGAAAGGTTAGGGTCGAGCGGCCACGCCGCCAGGTCGAGACCGAGCCGGGGTCGGTTTCGCTGCCATAAGCGCCTTCGCGCACCCAGACATCGGTGTTGTTCATCCCGCAGGCGTGGACATCAATCAGAACTTCGCCCGGCGCGGGCGTCGGGGTGGGTACTTCGGTGTTGTATTGAAGTTGGTCCAGGCCACCGTGGCCGACCAATTGAACTGCCTTCATCACGGAAGGAATTGAAGACATAGAATTACCTCCACTCGTTGACGTGTCTCCACGGAAAATAAGGAGCCTGTGAACCAGTCCGCTGATTTATCGCGGCAGCCTAGGAGGCTTGGTGCTTTAACCCGCACCGGCTATCGGGTTGGCCCCTGTAGGGTCGGCGTGAACCCATCCATGGGGCCTGGACCGCAGCATCCATGCTGCGGACCACCCTACAGGGGCCAACCCGACATCCGGTGCTAGCCTACCGTGGCTACCTATTTCACACTCGAACAAAGGTGGCAATCATCTATTACCCGGCATGTGTTCGATTCGCGACAAATCAAGGGTTCTCGGCTGACGAATCAACCGAGATGGGCCAGTTCAGAGGGTCCTCCTAGAGGTAAATTGAAGTTACGGAGAGATCGCGTAGACCAGTGACGGATGCCAGTGGCGCCTCTGCAGGGAAGTCCGCAGCAGGGATGCTGCGGTCTAGGCTCCATGGACGGATTTACGCCGACCCTGCAGAGGCGCCACTGGTAGCCGTCACGGACCACTGGCACAAGCCTCTCCGGAAAGTGCTAGAGTCCCGGACTCATACCACCAGCACCGGGCATTTAGCCGAGCTTGTCACCCGGTGTGCCACACTCCCCAGAATCATGCCTTCCTTGCTGTGGGTGCCATGGGCCCCCACCACGATCAGATCGGCTCCTTTTTCCCGGGCGAATTGAGTGATAATTTTTGAAGGCCGCCCGCCTTTCACAAAGCCACGGATCTTGGTCGCCCCCTTATCCTTGGCATGTTGCTTCGCCATCTCCACCACCTCCTTGGCAAACTCCGTCAACGCCTGATCCGGTATTTGAAGCTCCACCGGACGCACCATCGACAACGAGGCTTCGAATAAACTGTGGTGCTTAAACACACACAGCAGATAGATTTCGGCATCGGTCAATTGTTGCAGCTCAATGGCCTTATCCAACGCCTGCAGCGCTTTTTTGGAGCCATCCACCGCCACCAGTATTTTCTTGAACATCGTCTGTTCCTCCAACAGCTAAGCGCCTCAGTCTCTGAATGCAACGTCTCTTAAGAACAGAGAGATTTCCGGGAATGCGATCAGCAAACCGGCGGCAAACACGAGGATGAAAATAAAGGGCGGTGTACCTCTGACCACTTCCCAATACGGGCGTTTGAAAATGGCGATGGCGGTGAAAATGTCGCAACCAAAAGGCGGCGTTGCCGAACCAATGGCCACCTGCAAAGTGATCAGAATCCCTACGTGAACCGGATCCAGGCCGGTGCTGGCGATGGCCGGTGCGAAGATAGGTGTCAGCACCAAAATCACCACAATCGGGTCGACAAACATACAGGCGACGAAAAAGGCGATACAGATGGCAATCAATACCCCGGTCGCGCCCATTTCATCGATGCCGACAGCTTCCAATAGCGCCTGCGGTATTTGCGCGAATGAGATGATCCAGGAAAAACCATTGCCAACGCCGACCAGAATAAAAACCACAGCGGTAATCAAGCCGGTGGATTTGGCAATTCGATACATATCGACCGTTTTCAACGAGCGAAAAATGATGAATTCCAGGAAAAACGCATAAAGCACACAGACGGCAGCGGCTTCGGTCGGGCTGAATATGCCTCCATAAATACCGCCCACGATAATGACCGGGAAAAACAATGGCCACAACGCCTGTAATACAGATCGGCCTCTTTCTTCCCAGGAAGCTTTGGGTTCGGTGGGGACGTTGTTTTTATAAGCGTAAACCAGGCAGTAAATAGAAAACAGAAACAGGATCAGAAAGCCCGGTCCGATACCGGCAATGAACAATTCGGCGATGGAGGTTTCGGAAATCACGCCGTAAATGATCATGCCGATGCTGGGTGGTATCAAAAAGGCGATATCACTGGAATTAATAATCAACCCCAGCGTAAAAGGATCGGAATAACCGGCTTTCAGCATTTTCGGGCGCAAGGGGGAACCAACGGCCACCACTGTGGCTTGAGTGGACCCTGATACCGCACCAAACAAAGTACAGGACGCCGCCGTACTGACCGCCAATCCACCTTTGATATGGCCGATAAAGGCCATCACCATGTTAATCAAACGGTCGGCCGATTGTCCGCGCGTCATGATATCCGCCGCCAGAATGAACATCGGCACGGCGATCAGCGAGGCGGGGCGAATGCCGCCCAATACCTGCTGAATAAAGGTATCCATCTGGTCGATCCCACCGAACATCATGAAGAAGCCCACCAGGGCTGCGGTGGTCAGTGGAATCATCATCGGGAAGCCCAGCAACAGCAGCCCGATCATTATCAACATCAAAGTCGTAGCCATGAGTTTATCCTTATTGTTGTGGGCCGAATCAGACTTCGGATTCTGTATCGTGGTAACCGTCGACAACACCGGTCGACAGGTAAACATCCTTGGATGTCATGTTCTTGATCGCGGTCAGAAAATACTGAATGCCGGTAATGCCAAAGCCCACTGGAACCCATATATAAATAATCCAGATTTCGAAACGCATGGCGGGCAGCACGCGGCCACGGTCGTATACATCCATGATGTAAATCACCGAGAAATAGCAGCAGACGAACATGATGAAAGCGGTAAACAGCGCAATGAAGATCATCAGCGCTTTGCGACCGCCCACGGGCAAGGCATCGTAAAAGGCGGACATGCGAATGTGGCGGCCATGTCGGGCGGCATAGCCGATGCCTGCGAAGGTCACCAGGATAATCAATATCCGGTTGATTTCGCCGGAAAAAAACAAACCCTGATCGAAAATAAAACGGGCAATGACGTTGCCGCAGGTGTTCAAGGCCATGAGAAACACACCCAAGGCCAGCACCACGGCTTCGAACTTGCTGATGGCTACGTCAATGGTACCCAAAATACCGGGAAGGCCTGACTCGTACTTATCGGGAACTTCTTGTTGTTCTGTCATGGTTGGTTGCTCCATGCAAAGCACACGCGGAATGCGTGATAACTGACGGGTTAACCTTGCAACCGCACGCTCCTATGTCTTGAACCAGGAGCAGGCGAATGGAGCCTCCGGACCATTCCCGTCACGCGAGGCTCCAGTGCCTGGCAATGTTGCCGCCAGGACCAAGAGAGGGATTCAGCCTCCGGACTGCACTTCTTCCAGGTCTTCCTGGAATTGATTGAGCAGTTCACGGCCGCGATCGCCGGTCATTTCAATGAACTCTTCCTCGACCTGAGGCGCGCGATCTTTAAACGCCTTGATTTGCTGTTCATTCAGGCGGGTAACCGTCACTTCGTCACTGGCTTCCTGGATGTTCTCCAGGGATTCCTCGGCCAGGCCGTCAATATGCTTCACGATTTCATTGAAGGCATAGTCGACAGCATCCTGAATCAGTTTCTGGTCTTCACTGGGCAGGTCGTCGTAGAAATCCTTGTTGGCCATCATGGCAGTGGTGAACCAGCCGTGCTTGGTGAAGATCAGGTTCGGGGATACTTCATAAAGGTTGGCCGACTCGATCCAGAAAATCGGGTTTTCCTGGCCCTGAATCATGTTGGTCTGCAAGGCGCCGTATACCTCACCCCAAGGCAGAGGCGTGGGCGTGGCACCAAAGGCCTCGTAGGTTTCAGACAATAGCGGGTTGGTCATCACCCGGATTTTCTTGCCCTGGAATTCACTGGGCTTGGTGACCGGTTCGTTCGCGGTAACCACCATCTCCCCTTCGGGATACATTTTCAGCAGCTCCAGGCCTTGTTCGGCATAAAGCTCGGGGAACATCTCGTTGATGGCCTCGCTTTCGCGGAAGAACTCCACCACGGTGTCCATATCCGTCGGCAACAGATAAGGGATAAAGAAAATCTGCGCTTCGGGGATCAGTGAGCCGGTGAAACCGGGAGACTGGTTCACGAACTGCAAAATGCCGGACTGCGCCTGCTCCATGATGGATTCGGACTCGCCCAGAGACCCGAACGTATAGATCTGCAGGGTATGGTCGGAATTGGCTTCGATGTGTTCTTTCATTTTCTCCGCGAACACATCCTGCACATCGCCTTCATATTCTTCGTGCGCCAAACGCCAGTTGTCGGCGGTGGCGGCACCGGCCATCATGGCCACGCAGGAGACACCGACCAGTTTTTTGAAATGCTTTAACGTAATCATTGTTATTAACCTCCATTCGCTACAGGACCCGGGTCACTCCGGGCCTGGCTCTTCTCTGATCCCAGAGAGGTATTGGTTGTGTGTTTGAGCCCCGTCCGATGATCAAAGACCGTGAAACAACAAATCGATCCAGGGACGTAAAAAGCCCAAAATCCTTTAGAGCTATATCAGAATGGCAAAACAATTTGGGCATGGCAAGAAAATGAAGACGAGAAATTGTCACTTATTTAGAACGTCCTGTAACAAAAGATCCCTCTATCATGCCACCTGGGGCTGAATCGAAAGGCTCGCCCAACTCGGCGCACATTTCCTGTAATACCCAGACAAAACCTAAGGATTAGCCTGATTTTTCTGACTCCCCTAAAATTACGGCCCCCAAAGGTTGACCGGAAACTCAGGTTATAGGCGTCATTTTTATGGCAGGAAAAAAATGCTCAAATCAAGAAGTTAGGCAACTACCGGATCAGGGTCGGGATTTTTGTTTACAGCAGGAAACAAATGTAACACTAAGCATTTAGTTAGGGTTCGAAAGGTTTTTTGCGCACCAAAATAGGGCGAAAGAAGGGCCGTTCATCGTTCAAAGACAGGCCTCAGACAGACTGGCAATATGCCTCCTGTTACGCCATCCTGATGCTTTTTCGGAGAGCAATAAATGTCTTTTCAACATCTCAGCGTGACCGAGTTAGAGCAAATGCTGGCCGAGGGGGAATCACCTGCGGTTCTGGATATTCGGGATCCGGCGTCTTTTTCCGCCGGGCATATAGAAGGTGCGGTCCACCTGACGAACGATAATGTGCAGCAATGCCTGCAGTCCTATTCCGAACAGGACACACTGGTGGTGTGCTGTTATCACGGCAACAGCAGCCAGCCCGTGGCCGCCTGGCTGGCCGAGCAGGGCTTTAACCGGGTATACAGTCTGGATGGAGGCTACAGCGCCTGGGCGCTTCGCCACCCTTGAAATCTCTGACCTGTTACTGGAACAGGGCGACCCAGCCGTTGTCCGGTTTGCGGCTGTTCAAGTACATCAGGTAATTGTCCAACCGGTCCGGGGAGCTGCCATAGCCTGCGATCAGTTCATTGATCAGGAAGAACCGCTGTTCCAGCTTGAGCCGAATCTTGAGGTAGGGTCCGCTTTCGATCACCTTCATGGGGTAAACCCCGGTAGAGAGATAAAACCGGGCGTAATAGTTGTAGTTGAGGGTGCCTTCGGCACTGAGGATACGTCTCACCGTTCGGGGGGTGACGTTAAGGAATTTGGCGAACTCACCGCGCGTCAGATGGTTGTCGGCCATAAACCGACGCATCGCGTCAGCAATCATCTGGTAATAGGCCCTGGAATAGAAAAAATCCCGGACTTCGGTCAGTTCTGACGAATCGACGCATAGAGAATCTTCCGCGTCCCGGCGAATATCGCGCGGACAATCATCGATAAGAGCCCCCAGCGCTTTCAGGCATTCCCGTTTCGGCAGACGCTGCAGCAATAGCGCCAGTTTAATCTGGCGGATGTTGCGATAGTCCCCTATCGGTAAATGGGAGAAATAATCCGACTGGGCGAGAATATGAAGAGGCGACAGCCCCATCACGAAACTCCACCAGGCGATGATGTGCATGCGGTATTGCCGCTTGCCCTTCTCCATCTCCAGATAGGTTTTTTTTGAAACCGACAGCAACGACATGACATCCGGCATTCTCAGCTGATTCATATGACGGACTTGCGTGATGAAAGCGCCGACATTTTCATTGAACTGAGTTTCGATGTCGCTGAAATCGACTCCATTGACTGCACCACGAATGGAGTGATCGATTGTGTTCATACCCGCTTCTTTCTGATTCACATTTGGAAGACCAGCAAAACAGAACCATCGGTTGACGGCAGTCGGAACCGCCGCAGCTGTGCTTTTGTGAACTTCCCTTCGAAAGCTAGCTGTATGTGACGGGATGCACAATACTGGCCGGCGAGAATTGTAAGGGTACAATTGGCCTTTTTAGGTGAAACCCCCATCCTAGAGCGGCTGCAAGGGCGGACACGAACGACACCTCGAACGAAAAAAGTTTGGGTGAAAATCCCAACCGGGAGCTGGAAGGCGTCGGCGCTCGCTGCGCCGACGGAATGAGAAGGTTATTCGAAGCGGTATTGAACGAACCCATCGTCCAACTGACGGACTTTACTGACGGCATCCGGAGCCAGAGCTTCGGCATCCGGGGAGGTTTTGAACACCACCTGGGCATCCCCCCAATCGGCAAACTGCCAATTGCCGTCGGCCGACGGGTTGAAGGTCTCCTGAGACAACAGATAGTTGGCGACCACATCGCGGTTCTTGTCCGGCGCGTCGATCACGATGGTGGAGCCATCAAGCGCCGGAAAGGAGCCGCCGCCTCCGGCTCGGTAATTATTGGTGGCAACCAGGAATGACTGTTCCAGGTTGATCGGCTCTCCTTCAAAACGGACGTCGGCAATACGGTGTTGGTCAGACACCGGTTCACCCTCGGCGTTGTAACGCGGTGGCACAGTCACATCGATGCGATAGCTCAGGCCGTCGATCACGTCGAAGTTGTAACTGGGGAAACTCTCGTTCACCAAAGGCTGCGGACTGTCAGCCGCCGGGTCGATGGTATTGAACTGGCCAGCGGCACGCTCCAGCCATTCCACGACCTGGGCGCCGGTCAGTTTCACCACTTTGAGGTCGTTGGGGTAGATATAGAGATCGGCCACGTTTTTCAGCGCGATATCGCCAGCCGGCACCTCGGTGTAATAGTTGGCACCGCCCCGGCCACCGGCCTTGAACGGCGCCGCCGCCGAGAGAATGGGCATGCCGTCGTATTCCGTGCCGCGCACAATCTGCTTCACGTACCAGAGCTGGGCATTGTTGACGACCTGAATGGAGGGATCGTCCTGTACCAGAGCGAAATAGCTGTTGATATTGGCTGTGGTTTCGCCCACTCGCTGGGCCATGTAGTCGAGCGTGCCCTGGTGCTCGGTCTGAACGGCGTCCAGGATCTCCTGTACCGGTTCAACCAAAGCAATGGTCTCACGACCTTCACGCTTATATATGGGCCGGGCCTCGGTCTGGCTGGCAGTGACCGCCCAACGGCCGTCTTCACCTTCCAGCGTCAGGTCGATCACCCCGAGGTGGCTGCCCCAGAAACCGGGCATGACAGCGGGTACACCAAAAACGGTGCCTTTTTCGTTATCGACGCCTTCCATGTTGTTAAAGGCCTCTGCTCCAGGGAAAACGCTGTGGGAATGGCCGAACATGATGGCGTCGATGTCATCCACCTTGGCCAGATGATAAGTAGCGTGTTCGTCCATGCCTTCGCGCGGGGTGGCGTACATGCCACTGTGAGGGATGGCGATGACGATGTCGGCCCCGGCGGCTTTCATTTCGGGCACGTAGCGTTTAGCGGTCTCGATGATATCGGTGGCTTTGACGAGGCCGGTGAGGTTGTCTTTGTCCCAGACCATGATCTGCGGGGGCACGAAGCCGATGTAGCCGATGCGGACCGTGTGCAGGCGACCGTCGGTGTCGGAGACGGTTTTGTCCTGGATGAGGTAGGGCTGGAAGTAGGGTTGGTCGTTGTTGGGGTTGTCGTCGCCATCGTCGACGACAACATTGGAGACGATGTAGGGGAAGTTGGCACCATGCAGGGCTTTGTTGAGGTAATCGAGCCCGTAGTTGAATTCGTGGTTGCCGATGTTGCCGACGTCGTAGTCGAGCAGGTTCATGGCTTTGTAGGCGGGATGGACTTCGCCGAAGCGCAGCACCCGGCCTTTGGCGACGTAGTCGCCGAGCGGGTTACCTTGAATAAGGTCGCCGTTGTCGACGAGGACGGAGTTGTCGGCTTCGGCGCGGGCGGCGTTGATAAGTGCAGCGGTGCGGGCGAGGCCGACGGTGACGTTGGTGTCGTCGGTGTAGTAGTCGTAATCGACCAGGTGCATATGGATATCGGTGGTTTCCATAACCCGCAATTCAACGGTGGCGGCCATGGCCGAGCCGGCCATAGCCAAACCGGCCATGGAAACAACCAGCGTGGATACTTTCATGAGGTTCCCCTTTTTGCTCTGGGACATTTTGTGCCTTTGGTCCGCGCCCGAGGCCAGGGGGCCTCCTCCAGGGTCGTGCGGGGTGCCGCCCACTCAACCCTTCCATGGGGCCTGGATCGCAGCATCCATGCTGCGGACCACCCTGGAGGAGACCCCCTGGCCTCGGGCGCTCGCTAAGCAGCACTCATATGGTGACCGGAGCATTAATAACGAGCTTTCGTATATTCAAATTCGGCCTAGCTGACCAAGCGGTCAACAATTGCCAGAAAAACCCCATCTTGGCAAGCCGATATGACAAACTTGTGTACCTCATTCCAAAAGAACCCCAGCGCCGCTCACAAATGCACATTCGTTGCACAATAGTTCGCTAAGCTGGAAACAAACCGAGCCGTACCCACGACCGATGCGCATCAAACTCCGATACAAGCTTTTCCTGGTGATTCTGCTGGCTAACACTCTGTTGACCACGGTGATCGTTATCGCGAATAACCGGGCCTTCAGCACCGGCTTCACCACTTATCTGAATGAAGTTCAGGGCCGCCGCCTGGCGCCGTTGCTGAACAACCTGGCTGAGGCCTATGCCGAGCAGGGCGATTGGGAGTGGATCACTCAGGTGCCGGACCGTTGGTGGCATCGGATGGAGCGTGATTTTCTGGGCTGGCAGGGTAAGCCGCCGCCGAGGCGGGAGGATGACGATAGGGATTACGGTCGGCCACCTCCTATTCAGTTGAAGGATTCCGCCGGAACGCTGGTGCTGGGGGATGGCCGGGGCAATGGGCCGATGATCTGGCTGCCCATCGAGTGGGAAGGCCAGGTGGTGGGCGAGCTGGGTGTGCCACAGAGCCTGCGGTTGACGGCGCAGTTCGATCGGTTGTTTGCGGACCAGCAGCGTCGCCAGCTGCGTTGGATCGCCCTGGTTTCGCTGTTGCTTTCAGCGGCGGTTGCAATTCCCTTTGCCGGTCGGTTGGTGCGTCCGATCAGTCGGCTGAAAGCGGCGACGCATCGCTTGGCGAATGGGGATTACAAAGTGCAGTTGCCGGAGGACGGCGGCGATGAGATCGCGGATCTGGCTCAGGATTTCAATGCCCTGGCCCGCACGCTGGCGCAGAATCTGGACGCCCGGCAACGATGGATTGCGGATATCTCACACGAACTGAGAACCCCCATAGCGGTGCTGAGAGCGGAACTGGAGGCCTTGTTGGATGGTGTTCGCCAGCCGGATGAGTCGACGCTGCAGTCTTTGCATCAGGAGATCGAGCGTCTCGGCGGGTTGGTGGCGGATCTGCACGAGCTGTCGCTGTCGGATGCGGGTGCCTTGAGTTACCGGAAGGAATCGGTGGATTTGACGGATATTATCGGCGAGGTGTGCGGACATTTTCAGTCGGCTTTGGATCAGGGTAGCTACCGGCTGCGGTGGGAGCCGCGCGATACGCCCATTATCGTGCAGGGGGATCGTAACCGCCTGATTCAACTCTTCACCAACCTGATGCAGAACAGCCTGAACTATACCGACAGCGATGCCGAATCGCCGGGCACTATTGAGATCCAGGTCAGCCAGGATGCCAAGGCAACACACATTCACTGGTCGGATTCATCGCCTGGTGTTCCCGAAGCAGCCCTGCCCCGCCTGTTCGAACGTCTCTATCGAGTGGAAGGCTCGCGCAACCGGGCGACGGGCGGTTCGGGGCTTGGCTTGGCCATTGTGCATAACGTCGTGGAAGCCCATCAGGGACACATCGAAGCCAAGGCGTCGCCATTGGGCGGCCTGACTCTTGAAATTACCTTTCCAGCCTCTGGGAGGACTCTATGAGCCCGATGATTCTGATTGTTGAGGATGAAGTGAAACTGGCAGAAGTGGTGCGCGATTACCTGCACCGCGAAGGCTACCAGACTGCGCTTATCCACCATGGCGATGAAGCCCTGCCCTGGTTCAGCGAACACCATCCGGACCTGATTCTGCTCGATCTGATGCTGCCCGGCACGGACGGCCTGACGCTGTGTCGGGAAATCCGTAAAACGGCGGCAACGCCCATCATCATGACAACGGCCCGGGTCGAGGAAATCGACCGGCTGCTTGGTCTGGAGCTGGGCGCCGACGATTACATCTGCAAACCCTACAGCCCGCGTGAAGTGGTGGCGAGGGTGAAAGCGGTGTTGCGACGGTCTCAATTGAACGGCCAACCCGCCCCGGACACCGACGCCAGACTGGAACTACCGGAAAACGAGAATTTGGTTCGCTACGGTGGACGTCAGGCGGAACTGACCGCCATAGAAATGCGCCTGCTGCAGGTATTGATGACCCACCCCGGACGGATATTCTCACGCGACCAACTGATGGACGAAATCTACCCCGACCGGCGGTTGGTCAATGACCGTACCATCGACAGCCATATCAAAAACCTACGCAAGAAACTCAACCAACTGGCACCGGACCAGGAGTTCGTGCGGTCGGTTTATGGGGCGGGTTATAAATTTGAATAGCGTAAAGAAAACGTCTTCCACAATCGCTCCATAATGGGTGCGAATAAGGTGGTGATACTGGGTCCTGCCAGAGGGGAAACCCCCTAACGAAAACTTCGAAACACGCAGGAGACGGATTATGAAAACCTCATTCGCACGTAGTAAAAAAGCACTCATCGCAGCAGGTCTGACGGTTATGTTGGCGGCAGGCGCCACCAGCGCTTTCGCCTGGGGCGGTGGTGGCGACCGTGGCCCAAGAGAGCCGGGCCAGCGCTTTGAATACATTTTCACTCAATTGAACCTGACCGAAGAGCAATCCGAACAGGTCATCGAGGTCATGAAATCTTTCGCTGAAGGCCAACGCGAAGCCATGCAGGAACGCCGTGACTCCGGTGCGGAGCGACCGACTCAGGAGGAAATGGAGACGCTTCGTGATACCGCCCGTCAGCAGCTGGCCGACCAGCTCGGAACCGTGCTGCAGCCTTCCCAGGTGGATGAATTGATCACTTATCTGGAATTCCACGGCAAGGGTATGCGCGGCGGCCCGGGTGGGCACCACCACCGTGGTGGTGATCGCCAGGCTCCAAATGCCCCGGTTGAGGCGCCTGAAGCTGGCGAGTAAGCATTTCGACTTTCAAGATTTCCAGCCCGCCTTTCGGCGGGCTTTTGTATCCAACCTATGTAGCACCTTACCTGAAAGTCTATAAAAGTTACGACTAATCAGGGTCCTCGAACATTACTGAGCGAGGGTTTCCGACACACCATTGTAGGTTACGGTCATCTCACTGCAGCTGACATAAGTGACTGTTAAAACAGCACTGGATGAGCTGTCAGTAACGGTAATCGTGCCACTGCTAAACCCACCACTGCTGCACGCTATCAGATCTTCCCCTTCTATATCTATGTAACCGTAATCTTCATGATAGACGCGAACAGAGACATCGTAACCGGACGTATTATTTCCGCTGACCTCAACATTCGAAATTTTATAACTGGTGCCGCCTTGTGAGAAATTGTCTTCATATGAGCAGTTATAGTTGGAATCACAGGAATAGGTTCCAGTGATGACATAAGAGTCGCTTCCGTAGGTCACGGTAAGATCATACTCATAGACATAGGAGCCGTCTTCATTGTTGGTCCAACTGGAAGTTCCATCCACCGTCGTGTTCTGACCACCATAGCCGTACTTACATTTATTATACACAATGGTAAATGTGCCATATGAGTTGGCGGCGCCATCCGGAATCTCATATTGTGCCGAGCCACCGGCCGTACAAACACTTGAAGATAAATCAATAGTCTGTCTTGATTGGATTCCGGCAGAGCGTTGCTGGTCTTTGATTGATGCAATAGTTTGGTCGAGAATGGCTACAGCCTCATTAGGAGCTCCAGCCGCCCAACTTGCGCGAGGTGCGGAATCACTGTCTATTGCACGCGAAGCCCCGGCCGAAGAAGCCGTGGCCATATCAGATTTGTTTGAATCATCCACTGTCGCTGCCGACGTACTGCCGGAGTATCCACCGGACGATCCGTTTCCGTTGCCGTCGCCATCCGAGTCGTCACCCCCCGAACATGCGGCCAAGACTAAAGAAGACAGTAATACCAAAAGCCATTGAGTACGAATTTTCATAGGAAACCCTTCCCTTTATACTTTAAGCAGCTTGAAGCCGCATTTATTAGTGTGCATATAGCAGATAAAATATAGAACAGCTGCCTGTTTCATGCCAAATACATTCATCGACCAACATTCGAACCCAGACTTGATACCAAAGCCCCTTCATCCACCTCATCCATCTGCTCCGGCTCCAAGAACCCCTGTGCATAAACACGATACGCACCTGATTCAATAAACAACTTCAACAATTCAACGTCCAGATGCCGGTCACGCCCCATGGCCACCATGATTTTCAACGATTCGGACAGTGTTTTAGGCGGTTTGTAAGGGCGGTCCGCCGCTGTGAGTGCTTCGAATACGTCGGCTATCGCCATCACTTTTTCGCTGACCGACATATCCTCGCCTTTCAGTCGGCGCGGGTAGCCGGTGCCATCCATGCGTTCGTGGTGGTTGGCCGCGATGTCCGGCACGCGTTTAAGGTGTTCCGGCCATGGCAGTGTGGTCAGCATTTTCAAGGTTTCGACGATGTGGTTGTTGATCTGAAAGCGTTCTTCGTTGGTGAGGGTGCCACGCCGAATGGAAAGGTTGTAACGCTCGCCCCGATTTGAAGAATGGGCGGGCAATTGCATGTCGAAGCCCCAACGGTTGTCCGGATGGTCCTTCTCGACTGGGGGTACGTAATCTTCCCATGGAATGCAATGTTCGGGTTTGTCATCGAGCAGTTTTTCCCGGTGGGGGAGGCTGGGTTCAGGGAAATCCGCCAACTGACGGGTCTCCGCTCTTGAAAGACCCAGCCGGTCACTGAAATGTCGCATCCAGGTGCGGTCGCCGATGCGGTGCATTCGCTCGATGTCATCGTCGCTGAGGGTTTCGCCTCCGATGTTCATCTCTGCGAGGAAGGCATAATCCAGCTGTAATTGTTTTTGTTCGGCGTCGCGCCTGCGAGCCATCTCGGCTTCGGGCTTGCCCTGATGGCACCCTTGCCAATAGTTGATTTCCGCATCGCGCCAGAGCACTTCGAAACGCATGCGGATTTCATGCACCCGGTTGTACAAAGCTTCCAGCTTGGTGGCTTTATCGACGATGTACTCGGGCGTTACCACCTTGCCGCAATCGTGCAGCCAGGCCGCGATGGCGAATTCGTACCGCTCGGCTTCCGTCAGCCTGAACGAAGCAAAAGGGCCTTCGGTGGCGGCCTCGACCCGATTCAGCAGAATGGTGGCCAGTTGTGGCACCCGGTCACAGTGGCCGCCGGTGTAAGGTGATTTGGTATCGATGGCGCCCGCCAGCACTTTGATGATGCCTTCGAGCAGGGCTTTTTGGTCCTGAACCAGTTGTCGGGTTTCGATCGCCAGCGCGACGGAACCGGAAAGCCGGTCGATGAATCGCCGGAAGCCTTCGTCATCCGCAGGGCTTTTACGTTCGGACATGCTCAACGCCAATACGCCGATGATGCGGTCGTCGCGGTTGCGCAAGGGTGTTGCCATGACGCTCTGGTCCGGTTGCTTTAGCGCCTCCCGAATAATGGCTTGCTGGTCTTCGGCGCGAACGCTTTCGGGGCGCAGCACTGTTTCGAGGTCGGCCGTATGGCCCTTTTGCTCCGCCAGGCGCAGCCCAGGGAGATCCGGGTCATACAGGTAAACCGCGCCAGAAAGCGCGCCCGTGGCCTCCATCATTCCGGTGAGCACCTGTTCCAGCAGTCGGTCGAGGTCCGTCGCGCGATTGAGGTGATGGCTGATGTCCGTAAAGCTGTTGATCATGGTTGCCATGCGGGCCGTTTGGGCACCGAGCTCATGCACCTCCCGTATTCGCGAGCGCAGGTAAATCGGGCTGTCGAATTCGAAACGACCCAGTGCCGCCACCTGAGTGGTCAGTTGCCTGAGAGGCAACCCTATGCGTCGCCCGATGAGCCAGCCAACCGGCAGTGCAATCAGAATCACCAAAGCCGACCACCCCAACTGCCGCACCAGCAGGGACCAGGCACCCCCCAGCAATTCATCGGCGGGGATGGCCAGCAACATGCGAAGATCGCCTCCGGTGAAGGTGCTCAAGGGTGCCCATACGCCATACCAACGACGGCCATCGCGCTCGAAGGCGGTAAGGCGGTTCGCGGGGACATCCCGCTCGGCCAGGTCGGATAGAACAGGCATACCAAGCTCGGCCAGCTTGCTTAAGCGCAGCCTATCGCCTTCGCGAACGATCATTCGCGACAGATCCGGAAAGCCAACCACCTGCTGCTCGCCATCAATCAGCGCCAGCCGGGTCTCCCGGGTGAAACTGAGGTTAAGAATCTGGGTGGACAGATCCGCAACGGAAGCGTCCATTCCCAGGATGGTGCCATTACCGGCTTGGATCGCCAGGGTTACGCCAATTTCCGCCGTGGTGAAAAACAGATAGGGTGGCGTCAGCGTGGTGTCGTGACTTTGCCGGGCGCGCTCGTACCAGGGCCGGGTGCGTGGGTCGAATTGATAATCCGGTCGGGGCCGGACCTGCAGCGTTTGCAAATCGTCATCCAGAAACACCCATTGGCCTAGCACTTCGCCGTTACGCCGCTCCACGCTTTGCACCAGATAGGCCGCCCCTTCTGGAGAACCCACCACCTGCCTGGAGCGCTCGCTGCGCAAGTGACGCAATAACACAAAGTCCCCGTCTTCATAACCGGCATAAACCGCACTCAGCAGTTGGTTGGAAGCCAGTGTTTGCGCCAGAACCGGGACACGCGCCAAGCGCTCATTCAATGAGGCGGCATCGACCAGGGGGTCATACTGCAATTGACGAATCGCCGCCTGCACCGGCTGAACCAACTGATTGAGGTGGCCATCGAGCAACAAGCCAGCGTTACCGGCGGCATCTTCGGTCGCTTCCAACAGCGTGGCTTTGGTGTTCTGGTAGCTCACCAGCACCAAAACCAGACTCAGGATCAACAGGCTGGTCACAATGGTGAAGCTGACCAGGAAATGCAGCGGCAGACGTTTGGGAAGCGGCATCAGGGACTCTCGAACAGCACGGTCCCGTTCAGCGTAGTCCAGGTTGGGGATTTTGGGAGATGAAGTGGCTAGGCGTCAGAATCGCTATCTTGAAGCCCGGCCAGCAGCGCTTCGGTATCGACCATTTGGATGGCGCTCAACGCCGCTTCGATACAGCCTTCGGCGCACAGGCCACTGAGCTGGGCGTCTTCGAAGCCTTCCCGGGCGGCGGTTAGACAGGCGGTTTTGATACGCTGAGCAAAAATCAGAGTCAGCTCATTTTTCATATCGACCTCATTATTATGACCCGTTCGAGTGCCAAATAAGACTCTGCAGAACGGGTCATAACTGGTTAGCCAGGATGATTAATAACCGTCCATCTCACTCCAGCTGATCAATTCAGCTTGACCACCATTAAGACTGACTTCAACACCATTGGCTACAATAGTGTAGGTAACCTTGGTGTCATTGCCTCCCGATACAATCAGTGTTCCGGTGTAAGGGTAGTAGTCGGAATTACGCTGCTTAATGGCAGAGCTGGTTTCAATATTGATTATTTTGTTATCAATCTCCGAAGAAGAGAGAGACAGTCCCATACTCATGCTGGTTTCATCGTTACTGAGCGAAGCACTCATTGACCCATGAACCAATTCACGCGCTATTTCGGAACCATTACCGTCAAAAGAGGTGGATACATATTCATTGAAAGTAAAACTCAATGAAAGGGAGTCAAAACTATCGTAACCATCATATCCCGCCCATGACATGGAAATTCCAATCACACCATCTTCTGAGAATGAACCGTCATAAGTCGACTCAGAGCAATCGGCCACATCAAATGTCATTTTCAAAGAACCACTGGAACTCATATCGCCAGTGTTTTCGTCGATACCGCTACCAGATACGTTAATCGTAATCGAGCCAGAACTGCAGTTAATGGTTTCGGTTTCATTGAAGCGCGCTGCTATATCACGCGGCTGAAACCCAGTGCGTGCCAGAATTTTAGGCGCCGGCAGGGATCGACCCACATCGGGAAGCATGTTGGTTGCATTGGCTTCACCCGCATAGTTATAGGTAATTGAGTCGACCGAATCTCTATTGGATTCCGTGATATTGAACGTAGGGGATTTCAGGCTAATACTGCCGCTTCCACCCTTATCATCGCTAGAGTTACAGCCAACAAGCGTTGCTGCGGCTAGAACTACCAAACCACCAGTCAATGTTTTCATTACTACTTCCTTTGTGGGGAGGAATACTACCTAATCGGTATGCTTCCTGTCTTTGAGACTATATTTTCCAAGCCCTATATCCTAGAGCCAAATGGCTTTCAAATCCACGGGAAAGGCGGACACGAATGCGCCTTCATTACGCTATACAAAAAAAGCCCGCATAGGCGGGCTTGAATAGATGGCAAAACCACCCGGCTTATCGGGTCAAACTAAATCAAGAACGAGCCGCTTTACGACGGCGGGCGAATACCAATCCACCCAGGCCAGAGCCCAACAACAACAGGGAAGCCGGTTCCGGCACGGGTACAGGATCGACCACCGGCATATAGCTGATTTCCAATACGGATTTCTCGATGTAGAAATCGCCACCGGTAGAAGCGATGCTGAGACCAAAGCTGCCGTCGGCCAGTGAGCTGAGGCTCAGGTCGTAGCTGTAGTCATCGGAATTGACTTCGCCGATGTCCCATTCGCCGTCTTCGGCATACCCGAAGGCGAATTCCCAGCCGTCCCAAATGGAATCGCTGTCGTCTTTGAGGTAAACGGTCAGGTTACCGCTCACCAGCGTGTCTACCTCGGGGTCGAACTCGTAGTAGTGCGTCCAGGCAACAAAATCGCTGTAACCGTCGATCTTGTTCACATCACCCCAGCCGTGGTCGTCGTAGTCCTCGGCGGCATTGGTACCGGAGGCACTGAACGTCGTGGTGTCTTCCAGGGTGATCAGATCCGCGTGCCCCATTCCGGCGAGGCCAAACAACCCACCCGCCAACACCAGGGCTTTCCAGGTGCTCTTCATTGTCGTTACTCCTACATAGATTGTCTTTACTGAGATACAGCAGAAATACAGCTACAGAGATACGGCTTCTTGAAAAACTGCTTGTGAGGTACTGCTTATTGAATACTGCTTGGAGATACTGCTTGAAGGGTAATACCCTGCCATTACTGAATGGCTGGCAGAGAAAAGGCAATTAAGATGCCAACAAGCGCGACCGGGATTTGACGCGGGTTGAAGCGACGAATATTTTTACCGGCGTAAAAAATATCGACGCTTCTTTTGCGTTTTGTGATCAGGGTCTCCGTTCAATGCCCTGAATTCTTAACACTTCCAGACAGGCCCCCAGAGTGTGGTAATCACACTTGGCACCGGCGGCACTTTTTTCCTGGGTGATCTTGGAGTTGTCTCGATTCAACAGTCGGAACCAGGCACCGTATTGATGGTCGACAAAATGCTCCCAGCTGTATTGCCACAAGGCCTGATAACGCTCCAGATATTGGTCATCGCCGGTCACCTGGTGAAGCAGCGCGGCGGCGGCGAAGCTTTCGGCCTGCACCCAGAAGTATTTATCGTCATCGCACCAACGGCCGTCCGGGCCGAAACCGTATACCAGGCCACCGTATTGATCGTCCCAGGCTGTCTCCCAGGCTCGGTCGAACAGGCGCTGGGCGCGCTCCACCTGCCAAAGCTGCGGATCGTGACGGTGCAGCATGAGCAGCAGCTTGGTCCATTCGGTTTGATGGCCGGGCTGAAATCCCCAGGGGCGGTAGAGGTTTTTTGGATCGTCTTTGTTGTAGTCCCAATCGATGTCGAAATCCGCTGTGAAGTGCTCCCAGATCAAACCATCGGTCAGGTCCGCCTGACGAATGGCGATGTTGTGCGCCAAGGTTTTGGCCCTGTCCAAAAACCGTTGATCCGCTGTGGCTTCGAAAGCGGCGATCATCGCTTCGCACAGATGCATGTTGGCGTTTTGGCCGCGGTAATCGCTGAGCACGCCATCGGCGCTCAGTTCGTCGGCATAGAGGCCTTGCGATGGTTGCCAGAAACGCGACTCCAACAGGTCGTAGGTGCGATGCAGCGGTTGGTCGTCGGTGATCACCCCCGCCTTGCGGCAGGCGGCGTAGGCGAGCAGAACAAAGGCATAGCCGTAGGCTTGTTGGGTCATGTCCTCCGGCTGGTGGTCACGCAGAGTCCAGGCATAGAGCCCGCTGTCATCGCGCCAATGAACCCGCTCGAGGTAATCCAGGCCGTGCCGGGCGTTCTTGAGATAATCCTCACGATTAAAAAAGCGCCCGGCCATGGCGTAGTTGTAGATCATCCGGGTGCTGCTGACCAACTGACGAAAGCCCGGGTCGAAGTGTTCGCCGTTGTCGAGGTAATTCTGGTAGAAGCCACCACTGGGGTCCAGGACGATGGGGTCGTAGAAGCCCAGGATGGATTTCATGTGGTCGATTAGGAAATCGGGGGATTGGTAGTTCATGGTGGCTCCTGTGGACTGCCCCTCTCCCTAACCCTCTCCCAAAGGAGAGGGAATTATAAGCCCAGAGGCCATCTATCTTTTTAGCCCCCTCTCCCCCTGGGAGAGGGCTGGGGAGAGGGCACTAACTAGAGGGCTGTCTTCAACTCATCAAAACGGCCAGGCCGCTTCAACATCCTTCCATTCCGGCAGAGAAGGCAAAGCCCCGGCGCGGCTGACGGCCACACCGCCGCAGGCGGCTGCGAACAGGGTGGCTCGTTGCAACTCGTCGGCGCTCATGGCGGCCACATCGCGGCCGTTCAGCGCATGCAGCAAGCCACCGGTAAAGGCATCGCCACCGGCGTTGGTATCGACCACCTTCACCTTGGGCGGCTGCACATTCAGCTCGCCTTCACGGGTCAGAATTCGGATGTCACCGCCACCATCGGTAATCCACACCGCCTTGACGATGTTCAGCCATTCATTGAGCGGGAAACCGTTCTCTTCGATCCAATCGGCTTCCTCCTTGGAAACCTTGACGATATCCGCCAGCAACAGGAACTGGCCGATAATAGCCGGGTCGACATTGCAGTCCGGCCAGAGGTTGTGGCGCAGGTTCACATCGAAGCTGATCAGCGCACCGGCTTCGCGTGCATGGGTAATGGCCGCTTCAGTGGTGCGGGCGATGGCTTCATCGGTCAGGGTATTGGAGCAGAAATGGAAAGTCCCCGCGCCTTCAAAAGCCGCTTTAGGAAGGTCTTCCTCAGTCATCAACACATCGGCCGACTCGCGCCGCAGAAACTCGAAACTGCGCTCACCATGGGCATCCAGAAACACAAAGGCCAGTGGCGTGTGAGCAGTTTTGTGTACACGCAGATACTGCATATCCACCTGCAGGTTCTCCATCGACTCCTTCAGGAACCGACCAAAACGATCGTCACCCACCTGGCCGATAAAACGGGCCGGGCCACCCAAGCGGCCCACAGCCGCCGCAACGTTCGCAGGCGCGCCACCCGGGTACTGACGGAATTCGGGCAATGAAAAACCGCCTTCCTCAGCGGTATTGAAGTTCAGAAAATCGATCAGCAGTTCGCCAAAGCAGAGTATGGATTTCATCTTATTCTGTCCGTTCGGTTTATGAATTCGGCGGTTCAATGGTTTAGCCACCCTCTAGGGTGGTCCATGGCATCTAGCAGCAGGCGACGCAGTTCCCGGCCAATATGAGCGGACTCCGGCGGGATTTTTATTGGTATGTGATATTCAGAAGGCCGCAAAGTGAAACGACCGGCGCAGGATCATAAACCGGCAAAGGCGTCAGGCAAAGCCCCCTCTTGATCAGAAAACCCCGAAAAAGCCGTTTTATCATGATCTCAGGCTCATCAAAGCCGCCATTAACGGAGCATTACAGCGATCCTCTTGAAAATGACCTCCGGTTCATTGAAGTTCCACCGAAATGGATCAAGCTTAGTAGGTGTATTAAGTCAGCGGATATCGTCACCATGTCAACATCACTACCCACCTATTCCAGTCTGGAAGAATGGGCCAACAGCCTCACCCACGGCCTCGGCGCCCTACTCTCCATCGCAGGCCTCACCGTCCTCGTCGCCTTCGCCAGCGTCCAGGGCGACCCTTGGAAAATTGTCAGCGCCTCCATTTTCGGCGCCACCCTCTTCATGCTCTACAGCGCCTCCACCCTGTACCACGCCGTCCAGCACCAGAAAGCCCGCTACGCCCTGCGTCTGTTCGACCATATTTCGATTCTGTTTCTGATAGCAGGTACTTACACCCCCTTCACCCTGGTCACCCTCAACGGCCCCTGGGGCTGGAGCCTGTTTGGCGTGGTGTGGGGGCTCACCGTCCTCGGCACCATCGTCCATCTCACTCAATTGAGACGTTTTCACTGGGTGATGGTCGGGCTGTATCTGGTGATGGGCTGGTCCGTACTGGTCGCCTTCGCTCCGCTGAAAGACGCACTACCGCCCGGTGGTTTGGGCATGCTGATCGCGGGTGGGCTGTCCTACACCCTGGGTGTGGTGTTTTATGGGATGAACCGGTTGCCGTTTAATCATGCGATTTGGCATTTGTTTGTGTTGGCCGGGAGTATTTTGCACTTCTTCACGGTGCTGTTTTATGTGATTTTGTAGTTTCAGTCTCACCCCAGGACAAGCGACTTGGACTGCAGGCTAGCCCCCGCGCCCGGTGTGAGGTATTCAGGGTGGTCCGCAGCAGGGATTGCTGCGGTCCAGGCCCCATGGATGGGTTCATGCCGACCCTGAATACCTCACACCGGGCGCGGGGGCGGGTTAAACCACGAACCTCATCAAGCGCGACGACCCGATTCCTGGTGCTTCGCGGCCAAACTCTTTGTCAGGGCCGTCCGAATGGCGGCTTTAAGAGTATCCAACCGCACCGGCTTGGCGATGAAACCATCCATGCCCGCCTCAAGGCAGGCCCGCCGCTCCTCCTCGATCACCGCCGCCGTCAACGCCAATATCGGCACCGATTGACCCGCTTTCCGTAAACGCTCCGTCGCCGTAATACCATCCAACTCCGGCATATTGATATCCATCAACACCAGGTCATAGCGTTTCCGATCAACCGCCTCTATCGCCTCCTGACCCGTCCTCACCACATCCACCTCCGTCTCCAAAAACTGCAGCATCCGGCGAATAATGATCTGGTTCGCCGGATTATCCTCCGCCACCAACACCACCAACCCCGTCGGCAGCCTGAACTCCGGCTCTCCATCACCCAACGCCGCCTTCTTCACAATCGACACCGGCAAGTGAACACTCACTTCCGTACCTTGGCCCGGCTGACTGGCAATTTTAAACCGCCCATCCATCAACTCCGCCAGCGACTTACAGACCGACAACCCAATGCCCGACCCCTCATGTCCACGATTACGTTCCGGACTCACCTGATAAAAAGGCACACCAAGATTGCCCAGCTTATCCTTCGGAATGCCAATGCCTTCATCCCGCACGGTAATGGTCACCATGCCCGCACCCTGCGTTTTAGGCTCGAACCCCACCTTCAAAACCACCTCGCCCCGATCGGTGAATTTCACGGCGTTGGTCAGCAAATTAATCAGAATCTGCCGCACTCTGGCGCAATCCGCCAACACATTGGGAGGCAGGGTTTCATCGACATGGCAACGGAAATCCAACTGCTTTTCCTCGGCCTGGGGCTGCACCAGCAAAAAAGAATCCCGCACCGGTTCCCGCAGGTCACAGGGTGCCAGGTCGATATCCAGCCGGTTATTTTCGATCTTCGACAGGTCCAGGATGTCCGCCGTCAGCCGCTCCATCGCCGCCGCCGAGCGCTCGATCAGATCGAGATTCTCCAATAGCTCCGGGTCCGCCGCCCGGGCACGCAGCAACGACACCGTACCGACAATGCCGTTCAGCGGCGTGCGCAGTTCATGGCTCATGTTCGCCAGGAACAGGTTCTTGGCCCGATTGGCGGCTTCCGCCTCCTCCTTGGCATGCGCCAGAATGGCTTCCGCCTCTTTCAGGTCGTCGATATTGCGGGATGAGCCCAGCAGGTATTGCTGACCTTCATGGCAAATGGGCACCAGCATGGTATGGAAGAAATGCGTGCTGCCATCCGGTGAACGTCCGGCTTCTTCGTAATAAATCGGCCTGTCCTGTTTCAGACAGTCCTGGTAATGCCGCAGTTCCTCTTCGGCATCGGGAAGCAACTCGGTAACTTTCTTGCCCTTGATTGAGCTGTTGGGCAGGCCCAGCGTTTTTTCCAGCGCCGGATTGATGCTGTGTATGTAGAAATCGTCTTCCCCAACCCAGATGAGGAACATGGTGTCCCGGGTGTATTCCCACATTCCCTTGAAAAAAAGCGGTTCAGTTACATCCATGGTCATCCTTCCAGTATGAGAGCGGATGGTAAGGGCCGGCATAGCCCATGGGCACCAGTACGGCGCGATAAGCGGCCAGAATCGAAGGTTTCAACAGCACAGGCAGGGCTTCGAGTCCTAGCAGGTGAATCCGTTGATCGGTTTTGCCCAGATAGTCACTCAGGTTGGCATTGGTGAAAGTGTCACCCTGCTCGGTGACGTAACAAAGGCTGTCCGGACCGACACCGAGAGGGTGATCCAGGTCGTCCCGCCAGGCGGCCATGGTTTCATTCAGGGCGTAGAGGGTGACGCCGGGCTGGTCGGGGGCGGTCATGCGGATGCGGGTGATGTCGAAACCTTGGGAGGTGTGGCTGTCGACCTGGGTCAGATAACCGGAATAAAGACAGTGCAGCCGTGAGCCGAAATAGTCTTGCAGAGCCTCCACCGGATTGGAGCCCCCGAGCCGGGCCGACCGCAAAATAGCACCGACTTCGATGGCCTGCCGGACACTGCCCTGAACGGCCACCTCGGCCAGATTGCCGACCCGGCATGGCCAACTGGCAAAGGCGCCGCTGGAGCCGAAGGCGGCCTGGCTGACAATACTTCGGGTCAGGCTGTCGGCTTGGTCGGGCGTGGTCAGGGTGAGGTTGGCGGTGATCTGGTCTTGAATGTCGGGCGTTTCGTTGCCCAACAGGAAGGGTTTGACCGGTGCAACTTCGTTGAAGGTGCTCATGGCCAGGGTGCTCATGGCACGTCCGGCGCCGTCGCCATTGAGTACGGGTTTGCCCAGTTGGGCGGCGACGACCATGGGGATGAGGCTGTTCATGGGGCCGGTTTCGCCGGGAACGATGCCGTCCAGTGGGTGGCCGAGGGCCTGTTCGAGGGCTTTGAAGATGCGCTGTGGGGCTTCGGTGAAAGGGGCGTTGACGGCGGCAGCGGCACAGGGGGAGCCGATGCCGGCGACTGTGGCGATGCGGGCGTCGGAGGGGATTTCGCTCCATTCGATCAGTTGTGGCATCAGTTCGTGCTCGCGGGCGTAGTCGAGCAGTTTGCGGGCGAGTGGTAATGGGCCGCCGCCACCGCTGCCCAGAAAGGCGGCGCCGTCGATGAGGTTGTCGAGGTCGTCAAAACTCAGTGTGGTTGGCATTCCTTTTCTCCCGGTAAAAAGGGTGTGCCGTGACACTCGGACTACGGGTTTGTTCCTTCAGACGGCTTTACAGTGAGGTACCCTAGAGGTCGCTGTTCCTCAGTGTAGGACAACTTTGCGGAGCTTCTAGGAAAAGATGGGGGAATGGCGAAGAATGGGAATTTGACGGTGATGCGGTCGTAAGGGCGAGGTGGGAGGCCTCGCCGTTAGGCGGCGGTGAATTCGGCGGTGGCGGCCATTTCGTATTCTTTGAGGAGTTTTTTGCAGTCCTGACCGCAGGAGCCGCAATCGGTGGCGACACCCAATTCGCGGCGGATGTCGGCGTAGTCGGCGCCTTGGATGGCTTTGGCTTCGATGTCGCGATCGGTGACCCCTTTGCAAACGCAGACGTACATAGATGCTATCGCTGTGCTGATGAAAACTTAACAGCAACTATAATGCGAATTGTTTTCATTGACAACCACGATGAGGAATCAAAGAGTAGTCTTTTGTATCTGGGGTGTCGGGTTCCTGTCGTTTGGTTGGGTGGTTTGTTGGTCAGGGGCTAAACCCGCGCCGGGAGTCGGGTAGGCCTAACCAGGGTCGTGCGGGATGCCGCCCACTCAACCCATCCATGGGGCCTGGACCGCAGCGTCCTGCTGCGGACCACCCTGGTTAGGCCTACCCGACCCCCGGCGCTAGCCTTTAATGCCATCTCTAAAACACTATTCCCAATCGGAGCGCGATAGGCGCTCCAGCATGAACTTGAGAAACGTCATTGTAGAAGCCAGCTCCAGTGCGCTCCCCTGCGAGCCGAACCGTGGGCGTTACCACCAGTTCGGTCATCACCGGGCCGTAATGGGATTGCAGGGAGATGGGCATGACCAGTGAGAAGAACCCAAGGCTGTCGCCGTGGATGGTTTCGTCACCATCCGTCAGTGGGTTGGCGTAGTCCCAGAGGATAAGGCCGTTGCTGATGCCAATGCCCAGGGAGCCACTGAGGTTTTCGCGGAAGGGTTTGCGGCCGTTGAGTGTGATTTGCCAGCCGATCAGCCAGGGGTTTTCGAAACTTTGGGTGTCTTCGGTGGTGAATCGCACCGGGCTGAAGTAAAGGCTGGCCATGACAGCGCTTTCGGCGTTGAGGCCTGCGACGCCGAGTTCCCACCCCCAGTCGGTGTGGTAGTTGGACCAGCGGGTGTGGTCCGGGGCGGTGCGTCCAATCCATAACCAGCCGTCGTGCCAGTCGTCGCCGCTGCTCCAGCCGGGTTCGGAATGGGCGTGGGCGTTGGCTCGCATTTCCATTTCGGTATTTTCGTCTTCATGGAAAAAGCCGTCTTCGTCGTCTTCCCACCAGGTGTCGATTTGGCTGATGTCCCGGTCGTTGGGGTTTTCGGAGGCGGCTAGGCTTCCGGCTTCGGTGGCGGAGAGGTCGCGGCGGACTGCGCCGTCGCTGACGCAGCCGATGAGGGCGATGATGGGAATTAGAAGTATGAAAGCACGCAAGGGCGCGGTCCTTACTGCTGTGACAGGGTAATGCGGATCATACTCCAGCGTTATCACTACGTCTTGCGGGAGGGGGCGTGGTCCATGTTCATGTAGACGCCGCCCTGCTCCAGTTCTTCGAGCATTTGCTTCATGCGCTTTTCCCGGGTTTCGGGTGTTTTGGCTTGGTTGATCCAGCCCAGGTAGTCGTTTTGCTGGTAGTCTGGCCGGTCTTTGTAGGCTTTGGTTAGGTGGCGCGCCTCCAGGGCTTTTAGAATATCGGCCGGCATTGGGTGGCGGGCGCGTTTCAGGTTGTCTTTTGAGGTCATGATGTACCTCCCGATCTTTATAGCTGGGTGATGGGTATCCGGTCCGGGTCACGACGTGTGGCCAGTCTGCCGACCCAGTGTAGTCCATGATAGGCGGTCCACAGCATGAACAGCATGGCGAGGGTCCATGAGGTTGAGCTGATCGGGTGGGCCGGGAGGGTGCCCAGTTGGTAGACGATCACGGCTACGCCATAGGCGAGGGCGGTGCTCCAGCCGATGACGACCCAGCCCCAGCGAGGGCCGGATTCGCGCACGAGGGCGCCCATGGTGGCGACGCAGGGGGTGTATAGGAGGATCAGCAGCAGGTAACAAAAGGCGGCGAAGGGGGTGACGAAGAGGCGGTTCATTTCCCGCAGGGTGGCGGTTCTGACGCCTTGTTCTTCGGCGGCAGCATCGAGCGATTGATAGTGGCCCAGGCGGATGCCCAGGGGGTCGGTGAGGCTTTCGGCCAGTGCCAGGCTGTTGTCTTTGATGCTGATGAGCGCGGCGAGGCTGTGTGCCCATAGGCCGGTGTCTTCGGTTTCGTCGATTTGGACACCGGCGACGTCGGTGTAGAGGGCGTCCAGGGTGCCGACGACGGCTTCTTTGGCGAAGATGCCGGTGATGATGCCGACGGTGGCGGGCCAGTTGTCTTCCTGGATGCCCAGTGGTGCCAGCAGGGGAGTGGCTTTTTGGGCTATGGCGCTGAGTACGGAGTTCCGGCGGTTTTCGTTACCGAAGCTGCCGTCGGTGCCCCAGGAATTCAGGAAGGAGAGAATGACGACGACGGTTACGATGGTTTTACCGGCACGCAGGCAGAAGGCCCGCAGCCGGTGCCAGGTGGCAATCAACAGGTTGTTCAGTGTGGGCCGGTGGTAGGCCGGGAATTCCATGATGGAGGAGCTGAGCGCTTCGTCGCCGAAGGCTTTTCGGAACAGCCAGCCGGTGAGCACGGCCATGGCGATGCCGAACAGATAAAGCCCGAAAACGACGTTCTGCCCCTGCTCCGGGAAGAAGGCAACGGCGAAGAGTGCGAAGACGGTCAGCCGTGCGCCACAGGACATGAAGGGCACCATGGCGACGGTCACCATCCGGTCTGATTCGCGGTTCAACGAGCGGGCCGCCATGACTGAAGGCACATTGCAGCCGAAGCCGACTATCAACGGAACGAAGGCTCGGCCCGGCAGGCCGATGGCGCGCATCATCCGGTCGACCACAAAGGCGGCGCGGGCCATATAGCCGGAGCTTTCCAGGAAGGATAATCCCAAATACAAAAACCCGATGACCGGGATGAAGGTACCCACCAGTTGAATGCCGCCACCAAGACCATCGGCAAGCAGCACTCTCACGGCTTCCGGCGCACTAATGGCGGCAAGCAGGGCGTGTCCGCCCTCGACCAACCAGGCGCCCAACAGAATGTCGAAGAAATCGATGAACACAGCACCGACGTTGATGGCGAAGGTAAACAGCAGATACATCATCAACAGAAATACCGGCACCCCGAGAAAGGGGTTCAGCACTACCCGGTCAATACGTTCTGTCATGGTCTGGCCATGGCCCTGGGGGTGCACGGCTTTAGACGCCCATTGGCGGATCTCGGTCAGGCGCAATGCGAGACGTCGGTCGAGATTTGCCTCTTCAGGCGCGGTGCGAAAAGGCACCGTTGCTTTCTCAAGACAGGTCACCACGGGCTTCACGCCCTCGCCGCGGGCCGCCACAATACCGACGACGGGCAAGCTGAGTTCCGATTCAAGTGCGGCGAGGTTGATATCCAGGCGATGCTGTCGTGCAACATCCAGCATGTTCACAGCCACTACCATGGGGATGTGGAGATCGCACAGCTGGTGGGTGAGCAACAGCTGACGATCCAGGCAGGTGGCATCGAGGATATTCAGAATGACATCCACACCTTCTTCGGTCAGAAACCGGCGGGCGATGGCTTCGTCCAGTCCGAATTGCTGTTGTTCGAGTGAGTAAATCCCGGGCAGGTCGACCAGTTCAACATTCCGCCCGGAAGGCAATTGGAAATAGCCGACTTTGCGTTCAATGGTGACGCCCGGCCAATTACCCACCTTCTGGCGGCTGCCGGTGAGGCTGTTGAAGAGGGTGGTTTTACCGCAATTGGGGTTGCCGATCAGAGCGACTTTCAAGGGTTTCGCACTCATGCCGCCGTCTCCACGCATATTCCGGAGGCTTCGGAGCGACGAATGCTCAGCAGCGTCGACCCTGCCTTAACCTGTAATGGGCAACCCAGAGGGGCGACCCGCAACACTGAGATCGGAACGCCCGGTACCAGCCCCATGGAAATGAACCGGCTGGTGTCGGTCACCGCCTCGCCGAAGGACGTTATGGTGGCTCGGCACCCCCGGGGTAACTCATTTAAGGTCATACCACTGCCTCGGATTCTGTATGGACCTGATATTAAATGAGACTAATTCGCAATCAATAACCAACTGCAACGACCTTGATATGGATCAACCCGCCACCCCACAAAGGGGGTACGGATGGCCGATTGGCACTTATCCCCTCCTTCAAGGACAATGCTTCACCTCTGCCACCAACAAGGAGTCAGATCATGACCGAGATCAATTACCCCGTTCACGGTTCCTGCCAATGTGGACAAGTCAGCTACACCTTGCATAAAGCGCCGAAAATGGTCGCTGCCTGCCACTGCAAACAATGCCAGAAGCTCTCGACCAGCGCGTTCAGCATTACCGCCATGGTCGATGCCGACAGCATTACCTTTAAAGGCGAAATGAAGCATTGGGAGCGCCCGGCGGACAGCGGCAACATCAGCGCGGCGGCGTTTTGCCCGACCTGTGGCAACCGTATTTATCACTACAACCCCGAAACTCCGGAGCAGATCAAACTCAAGCCCAGCAACCTGGATGACACCCGCCTGATTCAACCCACGATGCACATCTGGACCAGTGAAAAACAGGCATGGTATGAAATTCCGGAAGGCGTTACCCAGCACGAACGGCAACCGGGTTGATCTGATATCTGAGCCGGAAAGAAGGGGTTAACAAATGGAGGCACCATGCTCTGGAAAACGGTGTTCGTTAGCCTCTCGGCACTCGTCGGGCTATTGATCCTGCTTGTGATCAGTGGACATTTTCGTTGGCAATCGGAAACCCAGGCGCTGCATGACCGACTCGATCAGTCTCAAACACCCGGTCCCACCGGGCGAGTGGACTTCCGTGAACTGACCGATCTGCCACGACCGGTGCAGGCGTATCTGCGCACTGTCCTGACGGAGGGCCAGCCCTATATCCAAAGCGTGGCGCTGGTCCACCAGGGTGATTTCAACCGCAGTGAAACGGGCGAACAGTGGAGCCCCTTCACCTCACGCCAAATTGTTCATACCTCCCGCCCCGGCTTCGATTGGGACGCCCGCATCGGTTTTCTACCGGGCATCCCCATTCGGGTACACGATGCCTATGTGGCCGGAGAAGGCATTCTGCATGCCTCAATATTCGGCTGGATCTCCCCGGTCAACCAAAGGGATACCACCGACCTGGCGACTGGCGAACTGATGCGCTACCTGGCGGAGTCCGCTTGGTACCCGACCGTGCTGCTACCGGGCCATGGCATAACCTGGAGGGCTATCGACAACCACTCCGCTGAAGCCACCCTTACCGACGGCAATCTGGAGGTTTCGATGGTGTTCCGGTTCTCGGAAGACCATTTGGTTCGTTCCGTGCGTTCAAACGGCCGTTCAAGGATGGTGGCGGGCGAAACCGTGAAAACACCTTGGGAGGGCCACTGGGAAAAATACGAACGGCATCAGGGGATGCTGGTACCGGCCCGGGGCGAGGTCGCCTGGATACTCAACGATGCGAAACGCCACCCTTACTGGCGAGGTACGCTCCAACGGATCGACTATCGGTTCGCAGAATAACACCCGACGGCTCCTGATCAGGAATCGTCAACGGTTATGGGTGGAAGCTCGCCCAATAGCGTTTACCATAGGGGTGGAAACCCACCCATTTGGTCGACCCCTCGACCATACCCTCTACCAATTTCCGATTTAAAAACAAGGCACAAGGAACTAATAGCGGCATTGGCCCCCTTCTTGCCCTTCCATTCATGGCAGCCTCACAAAAACAACACACAGGAGCTCAGCCATGAAGTCTTGCCTATGTAAGGTGCTGTTCGCCTTAATGATCCTTTCCCCGATCACACTCTGGGCCGAACCACAGCAGTTGATTTTCTCGCACGTTGTCAGCCCGAACACCCCCAAGGGCAAGATGGCGGAAATGTTCAAATCGATGATCGAACGCAAACTCGGTGACCGTTATGAAATCGTCATTCATGCCAATGCGGAATTGATGGATGACGATGAAGCTCCGGGTGCCATTGCCGAAGGGCGCATCCATTTCGCCGCACCCTCGCTTTCGAAGTTCGAAAACTATACCCACCAACTGAAAGTGTTCGACCTGCCCTTTCTTTTTGCGGACATCGATGCCGTCGACCGTTTTCAACAAAGCCCCACCGGCCAGGCTCTGTTGGCCAGTATGGAAAGCAAAGGCATCACCGGGCTGGGTTATTTACACAACGGATTGAAGCAACTGACCGCCGACCGCCCTTTCTCCGGCCCCAACGATTTAAGCGGCCTGCGTTTTCGCACCATGAATTCCGATGTGTTGATCAAACAGTTTCAACTGCTGGAAGCCGAAGCCATCCCCATGGCATTCTCCGACGTGTATCAGGCCCTGGCCGATCGCCGCATTCATGGTCAGGAAAATACCTGGTCGAATATCTACTCCCAGGCGTTTTATGAGCACCAACCTTACATGATGGTGTCGAACCACGGCGTGCTCGACTATATGGTGATCACCAACAGCACCTTCTGGAATAACCTCTCATCCAACGACCAACGTGAATTTCGTTTCGCACTTGAGATGTCGCTGAAATATGGCAATGCAGTAGCCATCGCCAAAAGCATGAACGATAAAATCGAGCTGGAGCGGATGAAAACCGTCGATGTGTTCGAACCCACGGCGGAACAACTCAGCGACTGGCAGGCGGCTATGAAACCTTTGTGGGATGAGTATGAACTTCTGATAGGAAAAGAAATTATTCAGGCGGCGCTGGCCACTTCAGAAACAAAATAATACTCACCAGTTTTGAGGAATAAGCCCCGGTTCAGCCGGGGCTTATTTTTAGCGTCCCATCGAACGCGCAACCCTCTGCAGTAGATCAATGGACGCATCCACCTCCACCTTCCGGATCGCTACACTTTCCACATTGCAGCCGATGGGGATGTTTTTCTCGTCGGCGAATTGTTTCAGTTCCAGCCAATTCTGCTCACAAAACTGCAGTGATCGATCCAGCGTATCCTTTGAATACACCAATTCGTTTTCCAGCCACTTGGGAATGCTGATGCCCAGCCACTTCATGAATTGCAGTGTTTTTTCCGACCCGCAGGGTGTCAGCGTGAATATGATCGGTGCCAGAGGTATGCCGTGTTTCCGGCCATAATAGTAATATTCGGAAAGCAGGTTCTTGGAGGCATTCACATCGTAAACGCCCTGGGAAACAAAAAACCGGCAGCCCTGGGCGATTTTTTCACAGACACGCAGGTGTTCATCACCCTTGCTCTCATGGCGCTCTGGAATCGTAACGCCACCCAATAACATCCGTGATTGGGTTTCCGCCTTTAACCTGTAAGCCTTGGGCAAGGTCAGCGTGACTTTTTGATGCTTTGATGAAGCTCCGACAAATACCGTGAGGGTTTGATCGGCCGACGCTTGGGTGAGAAAGCCCGCCAATTCATCCGGCTGGTATTTGCCCACCGCGCGATAGATCACCTTCGGAACTGACAGTTCGGTCAGATAGTGGCGACTGTAATCGTAGGGGTCCAGCGTTTCGATAAAGGGAAAGGGGCGCTCTTCATCGGTCCGGGAGGCTTCATCCTGAATGTCATACAAAATAAGCCCGTCGATATCATGAGGTTGCAGACGCTCGACCTGCCGGAGGGCGATATCGGCGATTTTTTCCGCGTCGGTTCCCTTTTTGGGTGGGGTGATGCCGTAGAGCAAAATGTGGGTGTCGCGATTGTTGATTTTGTCTACCAGCATTCTGTATCTCGGCACTCGTCATTAAGGAATGGGTGAAGTGTAGGCGATATCCCCTCCCTGAAAAACCGTCCCTGTATTCTTTTTCGTTGTTAACTATCCTACAGGTCACTGACTCGGATCAATATTTACCTTGCGCTTCTCTGGTTTAAAGCAAGCACGTCTATTGGAAGGAGACGAACATGTTGGCACTTATCCATGCCAATCCCTTTTATGAACTGGCCGCGCTGCTGACCCTGGCAGCCCTCATTGGGCTGGTAGGTCAGCGGCTGCGGCAACCCATGATAGTGACCTTCATCGTAGTAGGGATTCTGGTTGGCCCCTCCGTATTGGGATGGGTCCAGCAGGCTGAATACATGGAACTGCTGGCCGAGTTGGGTATCGCGCTCCTGCTCTTCCTGGTTGGCCTGAAGCTGGACCTGGCGCTGATCAAAACCTTGGGGCCGGTTGCCCTGGCCACGGGACTTGGTCAGGTGTGTTTCACCTCGCGATTGGATTTGTCCTGGGGCTGTTGTTAGGGCTGGATGTCGTCACTTCGGCTTATGTCGCCATAGCGCTCACCTTCTCCAGCACCATCATTATCGTCAAGCTATTATCCGACAAACGCGAGGTTGATTCGCTGCACGGAAAGATCGCCATTGGCTTTTTAATCGTTCAGGACATTGCCGTGGTTGTGGCCATGATAGGCCTATCCGCGCTGGGTGTGGGTGATGACGGCTCTCCACTGGCCCGATTGATCGAGATAAGCCTGGGCGCCTTGGCAATGATGCTGGTGGTCGGACTCTTCATTCGCTGGTTGGCCACGCCTCTCATGCGCAACGTCGCACATTCCACCGAGTTGCTGTTGGTATTTGGCATCGCGCTGGCATCGCTGATGGCGGCATTGGGCCATGTATTGGGTTTCAGCATGGAGCTCGGTGGCCTGCTGGGCGGCGTGGCCTTGGCATCCACGCCCTATCGCGATGCCATGGTGTCGAGAATGGGCGCGCTGCGGGATTTCCTGTTGCTGTTTTTCTTCATTTCACTGGGCGTGCAGTTGGACCTGCATCTACTGGGAGCCCACGTGGTCCCCGCCCTGGTTTTGTCGGTTTTTGTTCTTGTGGGCAATCCATTGATCGTCATGTTGATCATGGGCTTGATGGGATACGGTAAACGAACCGGCTTTCTGGCCGGGTTGACAGTAGCCCAGATCAGCGAGTTCTCACTGGTGTTCATCGCCATGGGGCTTACCCTGAACCACGTAAATACCGATGCGCTGGGTTTGGTCACACTGGTCGGGTTAATCACCATAGTCCTGTCGGTCTATATGATTACCTATTCCCATCATCTTTATCGCTGGCTTGAGCCCTGGCTAAAACCCTTTGATCGGCTGAATCGGGGTCGCACTGCGGAAGAGCCCGATTTTCAGCACCATCATTACGACGCCATCATCTATGGATGGGGGCGTTTCGGCCGGGAAATAGGCCGACAACTGCTGGATCAGGGTTACCGGATCGCCGTGGTGGACTTTAACCCGGATACCGTGGCGCACAGCCGAAAAAGCGGAATCGAAGCCTATTATGGTGATGCCTCCGATCCCGACTTTGTCGGGCACCTGCCATTGACCCATACCCGATGGATCATCTGCACACTTCGTGGTCAGGAGATGAGTACCGCTCACGAGGACCCTCGTCTTGCGTTTTTGAGCGCGCTTGCGCATCATGATTACAAAGGCCGGATCGCATTGACCAGTCACCGCCCCGAAGACATTGAACCGCTAAAGAACAAAGGCGCCGACCTGGTGTTCCTGCCCTATCGGGAAGCTGCCAAGCAGGCCGCACACTGGGTTATCACATCAGACTCACTCTATCGAAGCGGAGACACACCTTATGAACCTTAGCCACGTGCTCTTTTATTCACGCCCTGAGAGTAACCAGGACAGTGCCCTCCGCCAGGTTCGCCAATTGTGCAAAACCGCCGGCGCCCGGCTCACCCTGATGACGGTATTGAAAACGCCAAGTCAGCGGTGGAGCGCGTCACAACAACTACCCGACTCGGCCACCCTGAAGAAAATACTGCGGGAAAGAGCGGAGAACGACCTACGAGCGTTAGCCGGAGACATGGAAAGCCATGGCATCCGCACCGAAATATGCGTGGCTTTCGGCAAGCCTTATGTCGAAGTCATACAACGCGTCAATGCCCACCTCGTGGATTTGGTCATGCTCAGCGCCCAACCGAACGCAGGGGCAACCGGCCGACTGCTGGGTAGTACGGCACTGCATTTAATCCGCAAGGCCCCCTGTCCGGTATGGGCGGTGAAAACCGGGAACGCGGAACCACCGCGAAATATTCTGGCTGCGGTCGACCTAAGCGAGGACGATACCGAGGCAATGCGCCAGTCCTTGAACCCAACCATCCTGCGGACCGCTGAATCGATTGGCCAAATGCTGCAAATGGACCTGCATATCGTTCAGGCCAGTCAATTGGAAAATGAAGGTTTCCTGCAGATCCATGGCGGGCTCGATCAAACAAAAATCGACGCCATGAATCGTGAATTGATACGCTCGCTGCAAAGTCGACTGGCTAAAATCTGCAAAGACCACCTAACCACCGCCCACTTCCACCCCCATGTGGAAAAAGGCCCCGCCATACAAGTCATCAGCGGGCTGGTCAAGCGCAAGAAAATCGATCTTTTGGTGATGGGCACCATGAGCCGGGGAGGCATTGCGGGGTTGCTGATCGGCAATACTGCGGAAACCTTGCTACAGGAGGCCGAGTGTTCCATCTTAGCGTTGAAACCGACCGGGTTTACATCGCCGATTATCTCTTGACCATTGCTTACTCTACATGGAATAGGAATGCCCTGAATTGACTATCGACACCCATACCGTCCTACTGTTGGGCGGATTACTGATGCTCTTCGGTATTCTGGCGAGCTCACTGACCGTTCGCCTGGGATTGCCCTTCCTATTGCTGTTTCTGGGCGTTGGGATGCTGGCCGGTGAAGATGGTATCGGGCAGATTCCCTTTGATAATTTCAATCTAGCTTTTCTTGTCGGCAATTTGGCCCTGGCGGTTATCCTTCTGGACGGCGGCATGCGCACCAAAACCAGCACCTTCCGGGCGGCGCTGTGGCCCTCGGTCAGCCTTGCCGGTCCTGGTGTGGTCATTACCGCTGTTTGCGTGGGACTGTTCGCGACCTGGTTGCTCGGCGTCGATGTTCGTTACGGTTTATTGCTGGGTGCCATAGTCGGTTCAACCGATGCCGCCGCTGTTTTCAATTTACTGCGCAACAGCGGTATTCGGTTGAATGAGCGGGTGGGCGGAACCTTGGAAATCGAATCCGGCGCCAATGACCCCATGGCTATCTTTTTAGTCATCGCCATGATTGAACTGATGACCGCGACTACCGAGCCTTCCCTCGCGATTCTGCTGCGCATGTTACTGCTGCAGTTCGTACTGGGAGGTCTGATCGGTTGGGCGGGGGGCCGTATGCTGAGTCTCCTGTTACGCCATGTGCGATTGGCGGAGGGTTTGTATGCGCTGTTGATCGTGTCTTACGGGCTGGTGGTTTTTGCCGGGGTAAACCATATTGGTGGCAGTGGGTTTCTCGCGGTATACCTCGCTGGCATGGTGGTGGGCAATGGCCGTATAAAGCCTGTGGAAAGCGTCTCCCAGATCATGGACGGGCTGGCGTGGCTGGCCCAGGCGGGTATGTTCCTGATCCTCGGTCTGCTGGTGACCCCTTCGGATGTGATTGATCGTGGTCTCGTAGCACTGGCTGTGGCGGCGTTTTTAATATTCATCGCCCGACCGATAGCGGTCATGATATGTCTTCTACCCTTTCGTTTTCGCTGGCGCGAGCGTTGGTACATCAGTTGGGTGGGGCTGCGAGGAGCGGTGCCTATCATACTGTCGATCTATCCTGTCATGGCCGGACTTTCGAATTCGCAACTGCTTTTCGACATCACATTCTCAGTGGTGCTGGTGTCACTGCTGTTGCAGGGGGCGACCGTACCCTGGATGGCGCGACGTCTTAAAGTATTGATTCCGACTTCACCGCCGCCATTACAGCGATTTTCACTTTTACGCGAACCGTCCATATCACTGGAACTCAGCGAGTTTGAAGTCCAACCCGAGGCACCTGTTTTGTCATCGCTATTCTTAAGCGGTCAGCAGGAAGCCAACAACCCCCAGTGCGTTGCCATCATCCGTGGCAAAGAACCGGTACAGTGCACTTTTCCGCCGCGTTTCGAAGTGGGAGACCGTGTCTGGATGCTGCTACGCGCGGAAGATGTGGACGACGTGGCAGTTCAGTTCTCTCGCCAGGAAAAGCGAGGTCTGCTCGCCGCCCACAATTTTTACGGGGAATTCGTCCTCCGTCCCGAGGCTTTGGTCCGTGACTTGGCGGCTTCCTACGGAGTCGATGTACCGGCTAATGAATTGGACCTGACTCTTGCGGAGCTCATGTTGAACCGTCTGGGTAAACATCCTGTGGTTGGGGACCGTATCCGCCTGGGAGGTCTACGTTTGACCATAAGGCAAATGGACGGGGACACTTTAGTGAGCCTTGGGTTGAAGTTCATAAGCCAGTAAAGACTCATCATAGGAATAGAGCTTCACTTCCAAAGGAGCGTTTTAAACATGGCACACTCAGAGAACCAGACGTCGCGTCCGACCTGGCATGACAAAACCGCGACGGGCATTCTCGAGGAGTTCGATAGTCACGAAACCGGACTTTCGGAACAGGAGGCCATAAACCGCCTTCAGCGATACGGCCCGAACCGGCTCGCCGAACCACCGGGGCGGCATCCGGTCATGCGCTTTATCCGGCATTTCCACAACATTCTTATTTATGTGCTGCTGCTGTCCGCCGGTATCACCGCCTTTCTCGGTCATCTGTTCGATACGCTGGTTATCCTCGCGGTGGTGCTGATCAACGCCGTGATCGGATACATCCAGGAAGGCCGGGCGGAAAAGGCCATGACGGCGATTCGCAATATGCTGGCGCTTCGATCCTCCGTCCTGCGCGACGGCTCCCGTCATACCGTCGAGGTGGAGACCCTGGTCCCCGGCGATGTGGTCTTGTTGGAAGCCGGCGACAAGGTACCGGCCGATCTGCGTTTACTGACCAGCCATGGCCTTCAGATCCAGGAGTCCATCCTGACGGGCGAGTCCCTGCCCGTGGAAAAGCAGACCGAACCGGTGGCCGTCGGCGAACCCATCGGTGACCGCAGTTGCATGGCTTACAGCGGTACACTGGTCACCAGCGGCACCGGCAAAGGGTTGGTGGTCACGACGGGGGCGGATACGGAGATCGGCCGCATCAGCGGTCTGCTCTCTCAAGTGGAAACCCTGACCACACCCTTGATCCGACAGATGGACGAGTTCGCGCGCTGGCTGTCACTGTTGATTCTGACATTTGCCGCCATTCTGCTGCTGTATGGCTATTTCGTGGCCGGTTACTCCTTCAACGCCCTGTTCATGGCGGTGGTCGGGCTCTCGGTCGCTGCCATTCCGGAAGGGCTGCCCGCCGTCTTGACCATCACCCTGGCGGTGGGCGTGCAGGCCATGGCGCGGCGGCATACCATCGTGCGGCGGTTGCCCGCCATCGAAACCCTCGGCTCGGTCTCGGTGATTTGCACCGATAAAACCGGCACCCTGACCCGCAACGAAATGATGGTCGCCACCCTGGTGACCGCCACCGGCCTTCATAGCGTGGAAGGCAGCGGTTACGAACCCAGCGGTGAACTGCGATTGCAGGATGCCCCGGCACCCCAGGGGCCTGTGCTGGATGAACTGGGCCGGACAGCGGCGCTGTGCAACGACGCCCGGCTGCGCCACCAGGAGGGAGTGTGGACGGTGGAAGGCGACCCCATGGAAGGCGCTCTGCACACCCTCGCCGGGAAAATCCAGGCCGACCGCGAGCCCCTGCAGGACGGCTGGACCCGAACCGATCAGATTCCGTTCGATGCCCGCCACCGCTTCATGGCCACACTGAACCACGATCACCAGGGCCATGCCTGCATCCATGTCAAAGGAGCGCCGGAACAGGTGCTGGCACTCTGCCATGACCAACGCACCGCCGACGGTGCCACCGAACCGTTGGACCACGGTTACTGGGCCCGGCAGGCGGGAGAGATCGCCGCCCAGGGACAACGGGTTCTGGCCCTGGCCGTGCGAACCGTACCCGCCGACGAGAAGGTGTTGGAAACGGCCGACCTTGAAAACCAATTGACCTTGATCGGCCTCGTCGGGTTGATGGACCCACCCCGCAGCGAAGCCATCGAGGCCATCCAGGAATGCCACGAGGCCGGTATCCGCGTGAAAATGATCACCGGGGACCACAGTGGCACCGCCATGGCCATTGGCCGGAAAATCGGCTTGCGCAATCCGGATGCCGTGCTGACCGGTGCCGACATCGACAATATGGACGATGCCGCCCTGGCCGCCGCCGTGTTGGACACCGATATCTTTGCCCGTACCAGCCCGGAACATAAACTGCGCCTGGTCGTGGCTCTTCAATCCCATCATTTGACGGTGGCCATGACCGGCGACGGCGTCAACGATGCCCCGGCGCTGAAACGGGCGGACGCCGGTATCGCCATGGGTCTGAAAGGCACCGAAGCGGCCAAGGAGGCCGCCGAACTGGTGCTGGCCGACGACAATTTCGCCTCCATCGCCGCCGCCGTGCGTGAAGGACGAACCGTCTACGACAACATCAAAAAGGTGATCAGTTGGACACTGCCGACCAGTGTCGGCGAAGCCATGACCATCGTCGTCGCTTTATTGCTCGGCATGACACTGCCGGTGACCCCGATTCAGATTCTCTGGGTCAACCTGATCACCGCCATCACCCTCGGCCTCGCTCTGGCCTTCGAACCGACCGAGCCCGACACCATGAAGCGCCCGCCGCGCCTCGCACGAGCGCCCCTGCTGAACAGCGCCTTGGTCTGGCAGATCACACTCGTCTCGCTGGTGTTTCTGGCGGGTGTGTTCGGCGTGTTCCGTTACGCCATGGAGCAGGCGTATTCCGTCGAGTTGGCGCAAACCATGGCCATGAACACTCTGGTGGTGATGGAAATCTTCAATCTTTTCTTCGTCCGCAATTTATACGGCACCTCCCTGAACTGGCGTTCCATTCGGGGGACACGGGTCATCTGGGCGACGATTGCCATCGTGACAGTCGCCCAGTTTTTAGTGACTTATCTGCCGGTGCTTCAGCAGGTGTTCCGCACTGAAGCGGTGCCGGTTCTGGATGGCGTATTGATTGTGGGGGTGGGAGCCGCTTCGTTCGGGGTGATTGAGATTATCAAGCAGATTCGGTTGAGGTTGGGTCGACAGCCAAGTGCCTAACACCACGCCGATACTCACTAGGCGTACCTGTCCGCCACCGTGCCCAGGTCCGTCGCAGGCTCCGCTCGGCCTGAAAGCCACATCGCTCGGCGATGTCCGCGAGGCTGAGGCGGGTTTGTTCGAGTAACTGACGGGCGAGTTCGAGCCGGGCCTGTTGCAGATAGTCCTGCAGGGTCAGGCCTGTCGCCTGCTGAAACAGGCGGCGCAGGTGTCGTTCGCTGAGATGAACCCGCTGGGCGAGTTCCGCCAGGCTCCAGCCATGGCCCGGGGCTTCCATGATCCAGTCCTGTACCCGATGCACGCGACTGTGCAGGTGGTTGCGGTGGTCCAGCCAGAAACTGAGTTGGGCTTCGTGCCCGGAGCGGCGCTGATAGAGCACCAGTTCGCGGGCGATCTCCAGCGCGGTTTCATGGCCCCAATGTTGGGTGACGAGGTGGAGGCACAGGTCCAGCCCAGTGGTGATACCGGCACTGGTCCAGAGCGGGCCGTCCTGCACGAATATGCAGTCTTCCTGCACCAGGGCTTTAGGGTCCAGCTCGCGCAGGGTCTGGGTGAGATCATGATGGGTGGTGCAGCGGCGGCCCGCGAGCAAACCGGCTCGGGCGGCCAGCAAAGTGCCGGAGCAGATACAGGCGACGAGATCGAACCGGGCGTGGTGCTCTCTCAGCCATTGTTGGACAGCCCGATAGTCTGGGCTGGCGGGGTCCGTCAGGCGGGTGCTGGTGCCGATCAGCATCAGCCAGTCCCCCGGGGTTATTGATTCCGGCAGGGGTTCCAGGTCGCACAGACCGAGCCCTTGGCGGGAACGCAGCTGGGTTTGGGGCGAGATGTAATGCACCCGCACCCGGTCTTCCAGCGTCGAGTGGGCGAATATCTGGGCCGGTGCGGCCAGGTCCAGCAGATGGACCTCGGGCAGCACCAGCAGGTAGAGGTTAAACGGCCGGTTCATAATCCTCCACGAAACGAATGGCGGCGAAGCGGTTGGCCAGCACCAGAGCGGTGTGGGAATAAATCGCCTCGGGGGTAATCGTTTTTCCGGTAATGGGATGCTCCATCGGGAAGGTCAGAGTCGCATCCAACACAAAATCAACTTCGTATCCCAGGTCAGACGCGACCCGGGTGGTGGTTTCACAGCACTGCTCGGTGCGAATACCGCTGATGACCAGCTTGTTAATACCCTGCTCCTCCAACCAGTCTTTCATGCCGCTGTCGGTCAGGGCGTTGTGCACCCTTTTGTTGAATACCGGGTCTTCCGCGCGGCGGTCGACAAAATCCATGGAGCAGACATATCCGGACTCAGCAGAGAATACGCCTTCGCTTTCGTTGTGCAACACGAACAGCACGGGCCACCCCTGCCCGCGTGCCAGCTCTATCAGCCGGTTCTGGCGTTTGGCATAGCCCTGGAGCCCGGTTTCATCCCAATAGGGGCGGTGCTTGAAGGATTCCTGAACGTCGATTACCAGCAGTGCGGTCTTGGTCATGTGCATCCCCTTGTGAAAGACAGTGAGAGAAGCACACACAATAGGGGAATGGCTGGGAAGCCATAAGGCCGAACCCGGCCCAGGACAGGACCGTTTCGGCCATCGTGATGTCAGCCGACCTGGATCTCGGTCTTGGGGTAGCGAATGCGCTTCTTCTTCGGCGTCGCCAAAAAGTAAGCCAGCGTCAGCGGCCCCAACCTGCCGCTGTACATCAGAAAGATGATGACGGCTTCTCCGGCGGTACCAAGCTCCCCGGTCAAACCGCGTGACAGGCCGACTGTGCTCAGGGCGGAGATGACCTCGAAGGCGATGTCCATCAGCTCCGCCTGGGGAGCAATAGCCGCAAGAACGAAGACGGCAAGGAAGATCAGCACCATGGAAATCAATGCCAGGGCCAGGGCTTTCATCACTTGTTGCGGAGCTATGGTGCGGCGGGCCACCGTCACTTCGTCCCGACGCCGCAGGAAGGCATAGGTGGCCATGATCAATACGATAAAGGTGCCAAGCTTGATGCCGCCAGCGGTACTCATCGAGCCGCCGCCAATGTACATCAGCAGCAGAGTCAATACCGAGCTGGCATTGGTCAGTTGGTCCACCGGCAGGGTGTTAAAGCCCGCCGTGCGCGGCGTCACCGCCTGGAACCAGGCGGCCAGCATCTGTTCACCCGGCGGTTTACCACCCAGGGTCGCCGGGTTGCCCGCTTCCAGCCACCAGATCAACAGGAAGGCCACCAGGTTAATCAGTAGGGTGACTTTGAGAATGAGCCGGGTATTGGGGCTCAAGCGCGACCATCTGCGATTCTGGCGCAGGTCGATCAAAATCGCGAAGCCGATGCCGCCGATAATGAACAGCCCGGTGATCAACAGATTGACCGCCGGGTTCGCTGCGTAGGCACTCAGGCTGTCCGGCGCCAGCCCGAAACCGGCGTTATTGAAGGCGGAGACGGTATAAAACACCGCTTCGAACGCGGCCCGTCCGGCCCCCAACGGCTCCTTCCACACCAGCCAGAGCAACAGCGCCCCAACGGCCTCGATGACCAGCGAATAGCCGAGCACCGCCTGAGCGGTTTGGGTGACGCGCGCCAGGCTGGTCTGGTTCATGGCTTCTTTGGCGAGCACCCGCTGGTTCAACCCGATGCGCACGCCCAGGCTGTGGGCGGCCACCACGGCGAAGGTCATGAACCCCAGCCCTCCGGCCTGGATCAACAGGGCGATCATCACCTGGCCGGTCACTGTGAAATGACTGCCGGTATCGACCACCACCAGCCCGGTTACGGTGACTGCCGAGGTCGCGGTGAACAGAGCCTGCATCCAAGTGAGCGGAGCGGTAGTGGAGACAGGCAGCTTGAGCAGGCAGGTTCCGACCAGAATCAACCCGATAAACCCCCAGGCCAGCACCACCGGCGGGCTGAGATCGAGATGTCGTGAACGGCTTGGGCGTATACGCCGGTAAGGCAGAACTGACGGACTCCACTCCCGCATGGTTACAACAGCCGTGGCGCCAGGCTGCGCAAGGCGCTCAGCGACCCGGCGAGAATCAGGGAATCCTTGTTTTCCAGCATAAAGCCGGGGTCGACCGGGGCGACCAGTTGGTCGCGCCGACGCACCGTCAAGGCGTGAACAGGGCCTTCGGTCGCCTCCAGCAGGGTCGAAACGGTCTGCCCTTTCAATTTATCGGCGATCTCGACTTCCACCACGTAGTAATGGTTCCCCAACGGCATGTACTGGCTCACCATCGGGTAATTAAGTGCCTGGGCAACGCGAATGCCCATTTCCTCCTCGGGGTGGATAATGCGCGCCACCCCAAGGCGCGACAGAATGAGATGGTGCGACCGGGACGTGGCCTTCACCCAGATGTTCTTGATCCCATGGGTTTTCAAATGCAGTACGCACAGCAGGCTTGCTTCCAGGTGTTCGCCAATGGCCACCACCACCGCATCGCACTCGGCCAGGTTCAAATCTTTCAGGGCCCGTTCGTCGGTTGCATCGGCGATGACGGCATAGCTCAACTCATTCGCCAGTGCGTCGACGCGTTTCTCGTTGATGTCCACCCCGAGCACGGAGTGACCCAGTGTCATTAATTCCTGAGACACGGTTGAGCCGAACAAACCCAATCCGATGACGGCAAACTGCGACATGGTTAATTCCCGATAGCGTGTTATCGACGATCCAGAAACCGATACCCTACCCCGGGTTCGGTTTCAAGGTAATAAGGGTTAGCGGCATCGTCCCCCAGTTTCAGCCGCAACTGGCGGATCACGTTGCGCAGGTATTGGGAGTCGTCCCTATGGGTTTTACCCCAAATGGATTCCAACAGGCTGGATTGGGTGATCAACCGGCCCGGCGACTGAACCAGTTGGTTCAGCACCGCCCACTCTTTCCGGGTCAGGCTGACGCTGGCGCCATCGCATTCCAGGCGGTGCTGGGCGGAATCGATCAGCAGACGGTCGTCCTGATAGTGCGGCATGGTCGCCGAGGTCGTTTGCCCGCCCCGCGAGGCCAGTATGCGCCGCACCCGCGCCAACAGCTCGTTCACACTGAAGGGTTTGACGACGTAATCCTCCGCGCCCATGTCGAGCGTGGCGACTTTTTCCATTTCGGAGGAACGCACCGACAGCACCAACACCGGGACCGATTGCTCCGCCAGTATTTGCCGCAGCACCTCTTTGCCGTCCATATCCGGCAGGCCCAGATCCAAAATAACGAGGTCCGGTTGCGCCAGCATGGCCTGCGCCAGACCGGTGCGGCCATCCTCGGCTTCGATCACCTCGAACCCCTGAGACGCGAGGCTGATGCGCAGAAAACGACGGATCTGGGGTTCATCGTCAATCGTCAGTATCGTGGTCATCGGTTCCGTTCTCGCTGGGTGGATTGTCGGCCAACGGCAAAGACAGCCGCAGGCAATGGCCGAAGCCTTCAGGCGGCGGCACAATGCGGGCATCGCCGCCGTGTACACGCATCATGCCCCGGCAAATGGTCAGCCCGAGCCCCGAACCCTTGGTGTATTGGTCGCCCCGGCTGAAGGAATAGAACTGCCCGAAGACCGCTTCCCATTCCGCTTCCGGCAGGCCTTTGCCCTGATCACACACATCCAGATGCAACTCCCCTGCCTCGCAGTGCGCTCTGACCTCTATCAGCCCGCCTTTGGGCGAGGCTTTCAGCGCATTGTCCAAAGCATTGAACAACGCCTGCTCAATGAGCGCACCATGCACCCAGAGAGAGGGCCTCGGTTCGGCGGAAATCAGCCGGATGCGATCGGTCACCTCCGCCCGGCCAAGGCGGCGGATCACGACATGGTAAAGCTCCTCCACCGATATCCACTGGCGGTTCAATGACAGTTCGCCGTGGCCGAGCCGGGTCATATCCAACAGGTTTTGAATGTAACGCTCCAATCGCTGGCTTTCATCGATGATGGAATCGAGCAGTTCGAGCCGGTCCGCCTCGGACAGATCCTCATGCAGCTCGCGCAGACTGGTGGCCGAGCCCAGCATCGTCACCAGGGGCGTTTTCAGATCGTGCGAGACGGATGACAGCAACGCATTGCGCAACCCCTCCTCATCCGCGCGACGCTCCGCCTCCTTGCGCTCCCGTGAAGCCTTGTTCAACAGATCGACCTGGGCGGTCAGCGACCGTTCCTGGTCCTGCAACTGCGCCACCTGCCGTTGCAGCCGATTGGCCAGCCCGCCCGCGAGCAGCGCAAACACCATAAAGGCAAAGGCGGCCGTCAACTCGGATACATCGTGCATCAGCAGGCTGTAACGAGGCTGGGTGTGGAAATAGTTGAACAACAGAAACGCCAGCACGGAACTGACCAGCACACCGCGCCAATCGGTCTGCCAGGCGCAATAGAGCACGACCATTAAATACAACATCAACAGGGTGGAGTGAGTGATCCAGTCCGTCGGCAGATAGCCGATTCCCGTGACCAAAATAGGCAGACCGATGCTCGGCAACCAAAATGGTTCTGCATGAAGGTAGGGCTTAAAAAGCCGCATGAGCGTTCCTTACCAGCGCCAGAAGCGCGGAGTAAAGAGAATGATCATCGCCAGATATTCCAGGCGACCCATCACCATGGCCACGCATAAAATCAGCTTGGCCGGTGCGTTCAGGCTGCTGAAATTACCTGCCGGGCCGATGATGTCGCCAAAGCCGGGACCCACGTTCATCAAGGCAGTCAACGCAGCGGAGCCGGAGGTAACGGCATCCAGCCCGGTCAGCGTCAGCAGCAAAGTAAAACCGGTGAGACTCAAAATCACCATAAACACAAAGGCCAGAGACGACACCAGCACCCCTTCACTCACCGGCCGCTGATTGTAACGCCGCGAAAACCGACCAGACGGGTGTACCGATTGAAACAGATTCTCCCGCATGAACAACGCCAGCAACTGGAACCGAAACAGCTTCACACCCCCGGAGGTGGACCCGGAACAGGCCCCGGTAAACATCAGAAAGACAAACAGCATCAACGCAAAACCGCCCCAAAGGGTGTAATCCTCGGTGGCGTAACCCGTGGTGGTGATCACCGACACCACATTGAAGACGGCATGGGTCAACAGCCCGAAAAAAGACTCCTCCGACCCGGACCACCACCGCACCAGCGCGATACTCACCCCGGCTCCGGCCACCAGTTTCAACAACAGCCGAACCTGAACATCCGTCAGGATAACCCATCGACGATGGCGCACGGAATTGACGTAGAGCATGAAAGGCATGCCGCCCAGCAACATAAACAGACTGCCCGCCCACACCAGCGCCCAATTATCGAACTGACCAAAGGACGCGTCCGCCGTGGAATAGCCTCCCGTCGCCAGACTGGTCAACGCATGGTTGAAGGCATTGAACGCCGACATGCCCAACAACCAGTACACCAGAAACGCCACCAGCGTCAGCACGCCATAAGCCACGCCGATCAGCGCCGCCACACGACCGATGCGGGTATTGTGGATATCCGACCACTCGGAGGATTCCGTTTGGAACAACCGCATACCGCCCACTTTCAAGAACGGCAAAACCGCCACAGCCATCAGAATGATACCGATACCGCCCACCCACTGAGTCAACGACCGCCACAACAGCAGCGAGCGGGGGCCGTCTTCCAGATGGTCCAAGACTGTCGATCCCGTGGTCGTCACCCCGGACACGCTTTCAAACAACGCATCCACCCAACTCACTTCCGGCCAACCAAAATAGAGCGGCAGCGCCCCGGTCACGCACAGCAACCCCCAATTCACCGCCGTGACCAGATACATCGGCCGCGGTCTCATACGGTTCAGCTCACCCCGGCTGAGCATGAAACACACCAGGCCAATGGCCAGACAAATCAAAGCACTGAGAATGATGGACTGCACTTCACGGGGGTTATCGAAATCCGCCAGCGCCAGAGTGGACACCATGCAGAACGACCAGATGATCATGACGAAGGTGGCGATTTTGAGGGCGGGTTTGAGTTCCAGCATGGCGGGTTACCCGGTCTTAAGGGCTTTGGGTAATGCTAGGACCGGGGGGCGTAAGGGCTCTATAACGGGGGTTGTGGGGGCGTAATATTTGCGTAAGGAATCAATTTAGCCCCATGGCCCATCATCTGTCACGTAGCGCCGTGGCACCCTTTTAGTTACCCCCGCCAATAATGAATAAGGTATGGAAGCACAATGAGAAGCAACTTCGGCCACGGCCAGATTCCTTCCCCACAACTCCACAGGAGTACCCACGCTTGCCTGAGGAATGTTCGTTAAATCCACCGTTACCATGTCCATGGATACTCGGCCAATAACCTTTGCCAAGTGTCCATTGATATACACCGGAGTTCCATCCATTGCCTGTACCGGATAGCCGTCAGCGTAACCAACCGCCAGGGTGCCTACTTTCGTAACCCTGTTTGTCCGGTATCTATGACCGTAACCAACACCCTTGCCAGGGCTCAGTTCTCTCACAGCAATAATTTCTGACGTCAGAGACATGACCGGTTTAAGTGGGTTGGGTGTCTGCCCGGAATTAACAAATGGCGACACTCCATATAGCGCCAACCCGGCCCGGTTAATGCCGCAGTTCTGCAATCGAGTGTTCAATAAGCCTGCGCTGTTGTATACACTCATCCGCAAACCAAGTTTCTTGGTCAGTTGGTTCAGGTTAAGCAACTGTTCCCGCGTAAGTGCACTGCCTGGATGTTCAGCATCGGCAAGATGGCTCATGAGCACGACATCCGCTACGTTTCCCGAGCGTAATAACTCCTCCACAACCCCAGAGCATTCGTTCAGGCCAAAGCCCAGCCGATGCATTCCGGTGTCAACTTTCAGCCATATTGTCAAGGGTTGCTTAATATCGGACTTCAGAACCCAATGAAGCTGCTCGATGTTATGAACGACACACCAAAAATTCTGAATACCGGCAAGTTCAGTTTCCTCCTGACTGAAACACCCCTCCAATAGCAATATAGGTTTTGTGATACCACCCGCTCGAAGTTGAACTGCCTCATCGACAAATGCCACACCGAATGCGGGAACACTTTCATTGAGGAAAGAAGCGATTTCGGTGGCGCCGTGTCCATAGGCATCTCCTTTCACAACAGCGATGGTATCGGATCCAGGTCTGACAGCCATGAGTAAATCCAGGTTATGCCGGATTGCTGACATGTCTATGGTAGCGAATGTAGGCCTGCTCATATTGCCACTCTTGTTGAACAATGGTTATGACGTATGACGATCACCGCCATATCGGGCTATCGAATAGTCTTCAAGCGACACCTCGGATCGAGTGTTGGTGAGTAAGGTGGACATTGCCTTTGCGGACCCCAATGACAATGTCCATCCCAGCGATCCGTGGCCCGTGTTCAGGTATAGATTGGAATACCGGGTCCGACCCAGAATCGGGGTGCTGTCTGGTGTCATGGGCCTTAAACCGGTCCAAAAATCTGCGCCTTCCATTTTAGCAGCGCCGGGGAATAGGTCGTTCAGGACATATTCCAACGCTTTTTTACGCTTGGAATGCGCTCTCAAGTCAAAAGAGGCGATCTCCGCCATACCGCCAACCCGAACACGATCATCGAACCTTGTGATCGCAACCTTATAAGATTCGTCCATGATGGTGGACCGGGGTGCGTGTTCATAATCAGCAATCCGGTACGTCATCGAGTACCCTTTGATAGGATAGACAGGCAACTTAATGCCAATAGGCTGGAGTAACCTAGTGGAATACGATCCCAGGGCGCAGACATAAGTATCCCCTTTTATCACCTTCGTTCCACTGCAGAGGTACATAATATTCTTGGTGGTTGCCTTGATCGAATCCACAACTGTATTGAAATGAAATTCAACACCCAATCTACGACACTCATCCACCATGGCTTGAATAAAAATATAGCAGTCCCCCGTCATATCACTGAGCAATCGGAGGCCTCCAACAAAATTCCTCCCACCACGTTTCAACCCCGGCTCCACGTCCATGCAGCCCTCTATATCAAGAACCTCGAACGGAATGCCAACTTCTTTCAATAGCTCTGCATCCTGCTTCATGGATTGCAGTTGTTTTTTTGAGCGGAACAGCTGCAAAGTGCCTTGTGCTCTGTTTTCGTAATCTATTTCCAGCTCATTCCCCAACTTAACAAAGCATTCCCTGCTGTATTCCGCCAGAGCCAACAGTTTGCGTTTATTGGTCGCATACGCTGCCTCACTGCAGTTCCTGGCCATGTTAATCAGCCAGGGTAAAGATTCGCGGTTTAACGCTCCTGGAGATATTCTGAACGGAGACCTTCGCTGCAGCATCCATTTAAGCGCTTTTATCGGCACACCCGGAGCAGCCCATGGCGTGCTATAGCCAGTGGAAATCATACCGGCATTGGCGAAGCTGGTTTCCATTCCGGCACTGTTCTGACGATCCAAGACGATGACCTTGTAGCCAGCTTTGGCTAAATAGTAAGCCGTAGTCACTCCTATAATACCTGCACCCAATATCACGACTTTCATATTAGCGCCCCTGTGCCCCCTGAAAAACGTCTGCCAAGCTGGTCACCTTCGCTTTGATAGTCTCAAGTACAGGCTTATTGTCGACCCTCCGTATGTCGGGTATGTTCTGATAAAGTGTTAAAACGAGTTTTCTATAACTTTCCATGTCTTGTGTATAAACCTTGAGCATGTATTCACTGCTCCCGGCCATGTGAAAGCACTCGCTCACCGACGGCTCATTTCTAACGAAATGCTCCATTTTCCGGTGATTGTTGGCCGTCTGATGCCCTAGTTCAATCAGCAGGTAGGCATGGTACCCATTCAGAACCTTTACCGTATTCACGATGGCTTGGTAGCCTTTTATATATCCATTGGATTCCAGATAATCGAGCCGTTGCCGTGTCTGTGCATCGCTGAGACCCACTTTAAGGGACAGTTCTGAAATGGATATTCGTCCGTTAAATTGGACTACTGACAGAATCTCACGGTCTTGGTCAGACAGCGCCTGTTCTCTCTTGTTCAGCAACATATTGAACCTCGGATGTAAACTAGCGGTGCAAATCGCCGTTTCTTTCAGGTTGATACCGGATATTCAATACCCGAACCCAGGATTTACCCCTATTGCCGGGATCGTACGGGACCTTGACGTCACACGGGCTTCCCAGAAGCGCTGTCCCAATCGGTGCCAATACAGACAGAGTCGTGGGTGTACCCGTCACTTCACGGGGGTACACCAATGTCATCGAAAACACATCGCTGGATTGGGCAATTTCAAAATCAACCACCGAGTTCATGCTTACGACGTCATCGGGCATGGAATCAGGAGAAAGGATCGTCGCTAGAGACAACTTTGCCTGCAGCGATACGCATTTAGCCCGGACTGCCAAAGGCGCACTCTCAAGCAAGTTTTCCAGCCGCTCACAGTCCAAAGATGAAATAAAATATTCGACATCCATAGTTTACCCTTGCGAATAAACACAATGATCTGAAAATGAAATGCACGGCTGTACAGCCGAGCGACATTTCGGTTAATTCAGTTTTTTAGGGGGAAATATTATTGCCGGACAACCGATAGCCGCCCGGCTTAGTTGGGGAAGGTCAGAGAGGTTTTGTGATGGGGCTGGCGTAGAGCTTGACTCATAGCGTCGTTTAAAATTTCATAACAATAGTGTCTAAACCATAGCCCCCTAGAACTGGAAAAGCAAGCACCTGTTTCCAGGAGTTTTTAGCCTTTAAGCATATTGCTCGGGAATTCTCACGCGAAAGCTTTTAAAAAAACGCTGGCAATCAACAACTTAGGGTGGAACACTCTGTTCAACTGTGATGGTGATTGTTTGCCACGGATTTTTCCAGATGTTAAAGGGGTTACAAAACCAATCTGTTGGTGATTCTCCCAGGCCCTAGGCTTGGGTTATTCAGATAGGCTGTCATTAAAAGCCATAGGAAGGAGGAAGCAAACGAGTATTGGAGTACACCAACCGGTAAGCTGTGAGGTCCAAGATGAGGATAATAAAAGAACTGGCGTTTGGCTTTAAAACACAATGGCTGGGGCTTATTAACAAGTGCCTGGTAGTCTCCTTAGCCTTGATTGCTTCAGGTCATGCCTATGCAGATTGCATTTCAGTTGACGGAAGCGTCCTGAATGTTACCGGCGTATTGAGCAAGCAAACCTTTCCCGGGCCACCAAACTACGAAAGTATTGAAAATGGAGATAAGGCGGAGACTCATTGGCTCGTATCCACTGACGAGGAGTATTGTGTTAACGATTCAGAGAAATTAATTTCCAAGTTCCAGCTTGTCTTCAAGCTGGGTGTTAAGTTTACCCCTATTGAACATGCTGTCCATAGAGTAAACGGTGTTACCTTCATGGGTCTTTCTGGCCACCATCACACACCTATTCTGCTGGAAGTTTCCGGACTTGCTTATGTACGATAAATTACAAAAAAGAGTACTCCGGTGGCTCTTCCGAGTCGCATCAATAGCCCTTCCAACTTTGACATATGCAGACGAAATCAGAAGCGAAAGCCTTACTCAGAAGCTGAACTTGCTGGCAGAAGCTTACATTCTCGAAAAATATCCAGAGTCTACAGACGTACTGTCTTTGGACGTTAAAATTATTGATAGAGGTGAATACTGGGTCGTAACTTATATACTTCCTGAATTAAGCATTGGGGGCGTGCCTGAAGTTTATATACGAAAAGACAGTCTGATGGTTGAAAAAGCCTATCATACGCAATAAGCATTAAGAACGCGCCTTTCTGTAGTTGTATTTTCAGAAGATCTGCCATTTCCCAACTACACTAATAAAATTTAGCCACGTGAGTCGCAGTTATGTGTGGTGCCATCAAGAACGTCAGTGACTACCCTGGTTTGGTTGGGATATTGGCTGGGTTGGGCTATACGCCGGAACAAATTGAAGAAATAACAGGGATTCGTTTAAACAAAAAAAGGGAACTGCGGCCAACCGACCCGGTTTTGACTCTGGTGCCCACCCGCTCCGGCACCCGGGCCATGCCTGCCATCTGGTGGCTGAAGCTTGATAAAGCGACGTTAAAGCCCGATAGCAAATTCACCAGCTTTAACTGCCAGTCACGGCGCTTGTTTACATCCAAGCTTCATTCCATTCCACCGCCCAGCTATCGCGCTGTTATTCTTGCGGAGGGTTTCTTTGAGTGGCAACCCCTCTACCCGGGAGACAGATTGTTCTCGCAACTGAGTCCGCAGGAACAGGCCAATCCACCCAAGCCGGTCGCCAAGCGAAGGTTCCTCATCCATAAACCGGGAGACGTGCTGTATATGGCGGCTATGTGCAAACATTGGGTCACTCCCAGCGGGGAGCCGCTGGTCTCGGCGGGGTCGATCACGCTGCCGCCCCACCCAGCTTTTTTGGACATTCACACCAAATCGTTTCCGCTGCTGCTCAACAAATCCGAGTTGGATTCCTGGTTGGACCCAAAGATACCATTGGACGTCTTCAAAGACTTGTTCGAGACAACCACGTTCAGGCAGGAGCTCGAAGCCGTTGCTGTAAATGAGCCCGACTTCGCCCCAATTGCGAACCCCATTCCACTAACCCGTTGAAATTCATGGTGTTTAAATTTTGCCGACCCTTTGCGTCAGGCGGCGTTACACTGAATTGGAAAATTTTTCCCGGTCTTGTCGATTTCCGCAAAACCGGGTCGACTATTCAGTGAAGGAGCCTGGATAAGGCTGCTATCCTCAGGTTTGGCTCTCGCCTTACGCCCTGAGGATTCCATTTCTTAACAACTTTTAACAACTAAAGGAGGCCACCATGGCCAATGAAACAGGCACGGTTCGGTTACACCGGATTCTAAAAGCACCCACCGAGCGGGTGTATAAAGCTTTTACCGATAAAAGTGCGATTGAGCGCTGGTTGCCTCCCTACGGTTTTACCGGAACCATCCACGAGATGGATGTTCGTGTCGGCGGTGGGTATCGGATGTCTTTCACCAACTTCGGTACCGGGAACGGCCATTCGTTCACGGTCGAGTATGTTGAGCTGTCGGCCAACGAACGCATTCAACACAAGGACCGGTTCGATGATGAAAACCTGCCGGGGGAAATGCTGGTCACCATCGATTTTAAGGCAGTGATCTGCGGCACCGAGCTGTCCATTGTTCAGGAAGGCATTCCCTCGGTGATTCCGGCTGAGATGTGCTACTTGGGGTGGCAGGAATCTCTTGAACAATTGGCCCGACTTGTCGAGCCGGAGATTCCTGACGCCGGTTAAAAAATACCTGCTGTTAAGACTCCAGTTTCGGAGTTCGCTTGCAAAGGTGAGCACCGGCTGTCAGGTAGGCTCCTCAAGGGTGGTCCGCATCATGGATGATGCGGTCCAGGCCCCATGGATGGGTCCATGCCGACCCTTGAGGAGCCTACCTGACAGCCGGTGCGTATTCTGGCAACGTTTTGAACAGCGAACTCCGAAACTGGAGTTAACAGGGAAATGAGGATTCATTTCCCTTGATTGGCTTATGTTTCAATCCCCCGACGTCCAATCTATCGCTTTGCGGATCATTTCACTCACGTCTTCGTTCGAGAAATTGCCCCCCACGTGACCGATGGCGGTATAAAACGCACGGCCGTCCCCGACGGCGTTGGTGAAAATAACCGGGTGGTCCTCCACGGGATAATTGGAGGCGTAACTGCTGCGGTCGAGTGTGCCCAGTACGGTCACAAATTCGCGGTTTCTAGGGTTGGTCAGGAAAAAATACCACTCGTCCGCGAAGGTCATTTCCGTGCCTATATGGTTCACCAGTTCGTGGCTGGGTTGTTCAATCACTATTCGCGCTTCGGGGATGCCGTCGCCGTGGTGGTCGAATTCGGCGCCGCCGAGCAGGGTGTCTGTATACCAGTCCCAGTCGTGTTCGGTGTCGGCGGCGGCGTGCGTACCAACGAAGCCGCCACCGTTTTCGATGTAGTTGCGGAAGGCGGTTTCTTGGTCTGCGTTGAACACATCGCCGGTGGTGTTCATGAATACGACGGTGGTGTATTGCGCCAGGTTTTCAGTGGTGAACAGTGTTTCGTCTTCGGTGGCGGTGACGTTGTAGCCGTAATCGTCCGCCATGGCCTGGACCATAGCAATGCCATCGGCGATGGAGTCATGGCGGAAGCCGGCGGTTTTTGAAAACACCAGAACATTCGGGCAGTCGTTACCACAGTTGACGGTGAAGTTGATGTGCCGGGGAATGCTGATGGGTTGGCTGTCGGCATTCAGCAATTCAACATCCAGTTCGTGCGCGCCTGTCGTCAGCATGCCGAGGTTGATGGGAGTGAGGTTGGCGACGGTGACGGCTTCGCCGCCATCCAGACGGTAACGATAACTACCACCGTTGGTGAACCAGTCCGCGTCGGAAAGGGTGACGGACAGTTCAACGGCGGTGGTATCGGCGAAGGTTTGGCCCTCTGTGGGGGCAACGATATCGATCAGCGGCGGATTCTCAGAGGCGGCCAACCCATAGGCTTCGAATTCGAACAGGGAGTAACCATAGCCCGTGGCGCGCGCTATGCCTTGCATGCGAACGTATCGACCGAGCTGGCCGTTGAGGGTGATGTCGTCGATACCACCATCACCGGTATCGGTGCTGTAGACCGTCTCCCAGGCGATACCGTCTTCCGAAAGCTGAATCTCGTAGGCTTCGCCATAAGCCGCTTCCCAGGTGAGCACCACACGGGTGACATAGGTGTTTTCACCGAGGTCGAGCTGGATGTATTGGTCGTCCGGGTCAGCTATGTCTTCACCAAAGCTGCTTTCCCAGCGGGTGGCGGCATCGCCGTCCGTCGCGGCAGCGGGGCTGCGGTCGCCCTGGCTAAAGGTGGAGGCGGCCGCGTTCACGGGCGTCAGTTGGGCGGGAACCATATCACCTGTGGGAACCGGGTCTGGGTCGGGCTCCGGTTCGGGTTCTTCGACGACAACCGGTTCGCCATAAATGGCGAATTCCCAAAGCCCATATCCCCAGTCTGCGGCGCTGGCGGCTCGAGTAAGGCGCACATAACGGTAGCTACCGGTGACATCGTATTCCTCGAAGCAGCCCTGGCCGCTGGTTTGGGTAACGAGGGTTGTCCAAGTAGCGCGGTCGAGCGAGCCTTCGATGTCGTAACCGGCTTTGTAATAGGCTTCCCAGTCGAGGGTGATGCGGCTCAGGGTATAGGTGCCTTCGAGGTCGATTTCGATCCATTGCTCATCCATGAAATCGCTGGTCCAGAGGGTGGTATTGTCGCCATCCACGGCCAGGGCGGTTACCTCGGCCCCTTCCGGGGTGGAGGTGGTGACGGTTTTGTTCAACGAGACCGGCGCTTCGCTGCCGTATACCTGGAGTTCTGCAATGGCGAGGCTGTATTGGGCGGCGTTGCTGGCGCCGGTCAGGCGAATATAGCGGTAGGCACCGGCTAGCCCTTCGAAGGTTTCCAGGCCGCCATTACCGCTGTCCTGAACGACCAGGGTGGTCCAGGTGACGCCGTCGAGCGAGCCGTCAATCACGTACTCCTGCCCATACTGGCTACCCCAGCTGACGAGGATTTCCTCGACCCAGTAGTCGTCTCCCAGATCGATTTGCACCCAGGGGCTGTTGGTCAGATCACTGAGCCAGATGCTTTCGGCATCGCCGTCGGTGACGTTACCGGCGGTGGGTGAATCGTCCGAGCTGGTGACAACACCGCCTTCGGAAGGCGGCGTGTCATCCGGCAGTGGGGCGTAAATGGACATATCGCTAATCCACTCATCCAACAGGGCAATGTATTCAGTGTGCTCCAGCGCCCGGCCGAGTGGCGGCATCCGATCTTCGGGGTCGGTACTCTTGTCGCGGATGTACAACACCGAGTCTTCCGGCGCACCGGGGCGAATCACTTTGGCGTCGAGCAGGCCGTAGTCGGCTTCGTAATCGCGGATGCCGGTGGTGAGTTGGTCGACAATTCGCATTTCATTCAGCGGAGTATTGAAACGGGCGTCCCATTCAGAGCCGCCCTGGCCCACGCCGTGGCAGTGGGCGCAGTTGGCATCCAGGTAGGATTTGACGCGAGTCTCCACCGAGGCGGTGCTGTCGTCGAGGTCGGCGGCTTTATCCATCATATCGACCTGTTCGTTGACGAAGGTCGGGCTGAAGGCGCCGAGGGTGTTCCAATGCACCAGCTGGTTTTCGGTGCCGCCGGGGTAGTCGTAATCGCCATTCAGTTGGCGCGTGCTCAGGCCGAGAATCTGGCTGGAAGCTGAGTTGTGGCAATCGAGACACTGGGTCGGGCTGGGGTAGGCCCAGGTTTGGGTCCAGGTGCCTCCGGCGCCATCGGCGATAGTGATGTCCTCGCTTACTTCGGTGGTCAGCAGGTCGGCATCGCTGTTGTCGGCGCGCCATTGGTAGGTCACGCCGTATACCCGGCCGTTGCCCTGCATGACGAGCAGGCGGGTTTCCAGCCGTTTGGTCTCGGCCGGGTTGGCTTCATCCACTGGCAGCTCGAAGTGTTTCACCGCCACCGTGCCTTCCGGGTAGGTCCAGTTTTCCGTGGCGCTCCAATCGATGCGGCCACCGCTGGGCAGTGACAGCCACCGGGATTTTACGGCCCGGTCGGACCACAGCTTGGCGTTGGGTTCGAACGGTATCAAATGCGCCGCCGGCACCAGGTTGGCTGTGTCGGTGAACACCCCGGTTTCGGAAAGCAGCAGTGGCACACCGGTAAAGTCATTGTCGAGTTCGTGCGGCATGTTGAGGTAGGCAAGTTCGGGCAGTGGCTCGGGTTCGCCCGCTTCCTCCACGGCATAGACCTCGAACTCAAAAATGGAATGCCCGTAGTCGCTGCCGCGCGCGGTGCCGGTCAGCCGCAGGTATTGAAAAGCGGTCTCGGATTCCACGAAATACAGCTGGCGGCCGCCGGTGCCGTTGGTTTCGGTAATCAACACCTCCCAGGTGATACCGTCTACCGAGCCTTCGACTGTGAATGCTGAACTGTAGGCCGCCTCCCAATCGATCACGATGGTGTCGAGCACCGCGGCCTGCTGCAGGTCGATGGTGAGAGTCTGGGGGTCCTCAAAGGCGCTTTCCCACCGGGTGGTCGGGTCACCGTCGATGGCGGCTGCCGCAGTATTACCGCCCAGCTCAGAGGTGGCACTGGCGACGCCGCTCAGCGCGATATTGGTGCCGACATCGGCATCGCCGATATAACGGTAGAGCGATAGGCTGCCGACCACGCCCGGGTTGTGGTTGCAGCAACCGGCTCCGTAATGCAGCACGTAAAGTTGATGGGTGCGGGGGTCCAGCTCGGCGTCGATGGCACCGAAAATACCGTTGGTATCAATGGGAAATTCAGTTTCGATGGGTGGTTCGTCCGCATCGGCAAGATCGATAGTGAAGAAGTTGCTGCTGTTGAAATCCCAGAAGATCAGGTGGCCATCGTAGAATTCCGGCAGCTTGAATTCCCCCTCCACACCACCGTTGAAGCGGTACACGGGCCCGGCCATGGTGGCCCGGTGCAGCACGGACCAGAGCGCCGGGGTGGTGGCCGGTAAGGTGGTGACGCCGGTGTTGTCCGGGTCGTCGTTCAGGGGTCCTGCGGGGTCGAAGTAGGTGCCGGGGTTGTCCGGATCTTCGTATGACTGATTGAAACCTATGATGTGCGGCCAACCGAAATGCCCCGCCTCGCTGATGGCATTCAGCTCATCCAGCCCGCGCGGGCCTTCGGCGCTGTCCGCATTGGCATCCGGGCCGATGTCGCCCAGGTAAACTGTGTCCGTTTCAGGGTCGATGCTGGCGCGGAAGGGATTACGAAAGCCCATGGCGTAGATTTCCGCCTTATGCTGCGCATCCGCTTCGAAGAGATTGCCCGCCGGAATGGTGTAGCCGCCTTCGGCGGTCGGTGTGATGCGCAGTACTTTACCCCGCAGGTCGTTGGTGTTGCCGGACGTCTCTTCGGCACCCTGTGAGAAGTAGCCGGAGGGACTGCGGTTGTCCCCGGTGGTGATAATCAGGTTACCGGTGGAATCGAACAGCATCGTGCCACCCATGTGACCACCATCGTCGCTCGGCCAGCTCAGCAGAACGGCTTCGGAGGCGAGGTCGAGCGAGTTGTCCCCCAGCACGGTAAAGCGGGAAACGCGGGTTTCCTGGTCGAAAGGCGTGTATTGCAGGTAGATGTAACTGTTTTCGGTGAAGTTCGGGTCCAGCGCCAGGCTGAGAAGGCCGTGTTCATCGTTGTTGTTTTTGTTGCAGGCAGCCTGGGTCAGCGTACCGGTCTGGGTCGGGGTGCCGTTATCCAGGTCCCAGCCGTAAAAGGCGCCGCAGCGGCCAATAACGAAAATACGGCCATCTTCGGATATCTCGAACTGCATGGGCTGGTCCAGGCCGGTCGCGATGGAGACTTTCTGGAAATCGTCCTCGGTCGGGTCGGCGACGGCCTGGGTCAAAGCCAGGCAGCCGAGCGTGGCGGCCAGCCAGCGTGTGATTCGTGCGGGGCGGGCGGTCAGGTTAAATCGTGTCATTTCACTGCTCCGGTGTTTGCCGGTCATACCGTCTCGTGTCAGACGTCGGCGATGACTGAATGGGTGATGGGCGTGGGTTTAGGCCGGTCTTGGGCAGAACATTTTTTCCGGGTCGTCGCCATCACCGGGGTCGCCTTCGTCACCCGGGTCTCCTCCGCCGGGGTTACCATCGCCTGTGTCGTCTCCGCTCGTGCCATCGCCCTCGGAACCGGCATCACCGTTCCCGGCTTCGCCTTCGGTATTGGAGTCGTCGTTCTCGGTCTCGTTGCCGGCCAAATGCTCGTCGGAGGGGGATTCCGACTGAACACAGCCGAACAACAGCATGGCTGTTAAAACGACGGCCATTAACGCCCGCAGGCGCTTGGCCGGATGTTCCGTGGTTAGCATGGGTCTACCTCTTACTGCGTTTTTTGTTGTGGCGCGCCGTGACCGGCGCTACAGGGATTTCAGGAATTCGAGCAGGTTGGCTTTTTCGGTGTCGGTCAGCGCCTGATAGGCATTGGTGGATGCCTGCCCTTCGCCGCCGTGCCAGAGGATGGCCTCTTCCAGGGTGCGGGCCCGGCCATCGTGCAGATAGGCATGTTCGGGGTCGCATACTTCGCCAGTGTCGTCACCAAAGGCCGGGTTGCCTTTGTCACCGGTGACGCCGCCTGTCACACAGGCGGAAAGCCCCAACCCCCAGAGCGGCTGGGTACGCCATTCACGTCCACTGGCATCGCCCTCGCTCAAGGTGTCTGCCAGGCCGTCGCCCATATCGTGCAGCAGGAAGTCCGAATAGGGGTGAATGGTCTGGCTGCGCAGCTCCGCGAAGGGGTGATAGGGCGATGTCTCGAAAGTGGGGGTATGACAGGCCGCGCAACCGATGTCGGTGAACCGGGCTTCACCGGCGATGACGGCTTCATCGTCGTAATTTCGTTGTGGCCGAACACCGAGCAGGGCGATGTACTTTTCCAGATCGAGCAGGTGGTCGTCGGTCAATTCAACTCCGGCGCTTCCGCAGTCGGTTTGTTCCGAGCCACAGTCTGGGTTGGGCATCAGGCTGGTCATGACACCCATATCGGTGTTCAACGCCGCCGAGATTTGATGCCGCAGGCTGGGTTGGGCGGCTTTCCATCCATAGCGTCCCAAGAGTGTATTGCCACTGGTAGCGTCCACCACCCGGTTGGCTCGGCCGGAAATGCCGTCTTCGTTGGTATCGTTCGGGTCTTCCGCTGCCAGAATACTGGCTTCAGGAATAGCTTCGATCAGCCCCATGCCCACCAGACGCGGCGCGATGCGGGCCGAGAAGGTGGCCGGTGTGCCGCTGCTGAACTCGAAGGTGGGTGCGCGCAGGCCGTCGGTCTCGGTCCAGTAGGCGATGCTGACGTTGCCTTCGGCTGTGCCTCCGGTGCTTTTCGGTTGCAAAACACGCCCCCGGGCCGGATCCGGATTGCCCTCGGCGTCGCCGATTTTGAATACCCAGCGGTCAAGCAATTCGCCCACACCCGCCGGCGCAGCCCCGCCGTTACGTTCATGGCAATTGGAACAACGGTCATTGATGTAATGAGTGCCCGCCAGCCCGGCGACCTCATCAAATACGCCGTTTTCTGCGCTCTCGTCGTGGCTACCGTCCAGGAAGGAGGAATGCACCAGCCGACGTCCCAACACAAAGGGCTGACCGTTTTCGTAACCAAGGTTGGTCGCCATTTGCAGGAAATGATTGTCCGGCTCGTTCGACTCTTCGGCGTGAAGGGTGGTCATGCCGCCCAACCAGGCGGACTCGGGAATTTTTTTGGAATCGCGCTGACGTGTGCCGTCGACGAGTTGTACGCCCGGTTGATGCGTACCGGTCTGGTAGGTGTCCCAGGGGACCAACCCTTCGCCGACAATGTAGAGATAGGTGGTGCCATAATAGTTGGTACGACCGTTTTCGAGCCCTTCCTCTTCCAGGAACTGGCTGATCTCGAATTCAAGCAAATCACCCGCCTGCAACGCCCGGTATCCTTCCCGGCAGTTCATGGTGATTTCCTTGGTGTAATTCAGCGAGTCTTCGCCACCAACCTGCACCAAACCACCATTGTCGCAATACTCCGCCAGAGTGTTGGTGCCCAGGTAAAACGCGCGTGCCTCTTTGGCGTCCAGGAAATGCTCAGTACGCACATTGAAGACGATATTGTCTCCACCCTTGGCGACATAATCGATAATCTCGATGGCCGCCGTGCGCTGCTCCCAATAGAACGTCAGATAGTGGTCGTAGTTGGAGAAGTGGTTTTCCTTGGCATGACGGTCGCGGCCCCGGTCGGCGATGCGGGTGATCAAGGCATCGTCGGTTTCGGTGACAATGGCCGGTTCCAATACCGTGGATTCATCGTACAGCGGAGTAACGGACGCTGAAGTGAGGTCCACCACATGCCAAACGCCGCCCAACCCATCGCCGTTGGTATCGCCAATGTTTGCGTCACCGGCGTAGTAATACAGCGGGCGGCCATCGTAGGTGACCTGCGTGCCGCCATCATCCCGAGTGATCGTGCCCAATTGACCGACGCCGGAAGCCGTATCATCCGCCAGAAGCAAGGGCGGCCAGGTACCCGCACAACCGCCATTGCAGCTGCTGCCGTTTTCAGGGTCGTTATCGAATATATAGAGAGTAAAACCGGGATGGTCGGCATCGCCACCGGCCACCAGCAGGCCGGTATCGGTTGCGAGGGTGACTTCCTGGAGGGGTTGTGGCGGCACCGGGTCGTCGTCGTTTGAGGAATCGTCGTTATCACCCGAGCCTTCGTCGGACCCGTTATTGTCTGTTTCCGTGCCAGAGTCATCCGACGTACCCGAATCACCTTCGGTATTGCCACCTTCATCACCGACGTCGTTGTTCGAGGACGCCTCGTTTTGATTATTACCAGGCTCTGTCGAGGAAACACATCCGCCCAACATGACCCCAAGACTCAATAAAACAATCGATAGCAAACGATAATACCGAGACATCATGGCGCGGTCCCTCACGAATAAGGCATTTAATTTGTCATTATTATCTCCACACTAAATCAACCGGAAATGTGACGAATATCCCAAAATTGAAAGCGATGCCATTATCAATGAAAAAACACCCAACAAGTCGCGATCATTCCTTTTTAAATGCGGCAAAAAGTGACTAATTAGGGCCAAATCGTCGGATTAATTTACAGCGAAAATGGAGACATTTCGGAAAGATCAAAATAGTACATAAAAATAGAAATACTTACCGAACATCTGTTTTATTTCTCAAAAACTCACTGTGAATTTAACTATGTTTAGGTATATGACAAAAAAGTACCAATGCCAATTCATTAAAAACACGGAAAACCCATGCGGTTAAACGGTTGATAGTACTTTCATGGAAAACAAAATAGTTGAAGCACCTTTTTGAAGCAGGCGTTAAGCTCCACGGTTCCGTGACAGCAGTATAGACGCAGGCAATGGTCATGCAGTCGACATCTGGTCACTGAAAACCACTTGTACGTCATCTCTTCATATCAACAATAATAAGGAACCCTATGTTCAAGCGAATGATCCTGCTTGCGGCGGTTGTGGCCATCGAAGCACACGCCCATGCGGTGCTCGAAGTAAAAGAAGCACCTGTTAACTCTTACTACAAAGGCGTCGTGCAAATCGCCCACGGTTGTGAAGGCAAGTCGACCCAAACAGTCCGCGTTACCATTCCGGAGGGTGTGGTTGGTGTAAAACCTTCGCCCAAACCGGGTTGGACATTGGAAAAGGTTCAAGGAGACTATAACGGACCACACACCTATTACGGCCAGAGCCTTACGAAAGGCGTAACGGAAATTGTATGGCGCGGCGATCTGCCCGACGATGAATATGATGAATTTGTATTCGTTGGATTCCTGACAGCAGGACTACCGGCGGGAGAGATGCTGTATTTTCCAGTGGTTCAGGACTGCGAAGGGGCTGAAGAACGCTGGGTGGAAATACCCGCCGAAGGTCAAAACGTTCATGCAATGAAAAGCCCGGCGCCGGGTATTAGGCTTCAACCGGCCATTGGAGGCCACTGACAGTAGTGGCTGAAGAGTCTCAAGGCGGCGTTGAGACTCTTCAATGGGCAATCGCCTTTCACGACCGCATTAACAATAAAGAGACCAACAGCGCGGTGCCAATCACCCATGTAGTTAGAACAGGCCACATACCGATGCGACTTGCAGGTGCCCTTTTATTGGTGGTTTCCGAGGCTTTTTCCTTAGCATCGGCCCACACTCTGGGTGGAATCATGTGGATGACCAGATAGAGGCCCAACGGTAACAGCAGAAGATCATCCACGTAACCCAGTATTGGATTAAAATCGGGAATCAAATCAATTGGGCTTAAAGCATAGGCCACTATCAACAGCGCCACCAAACGGGCGAACCAGGGTAGACGAGGGTCGCGACTGGCCCAATAAAGAACCGTTATGTCGCTTTTCATCTTAAACGCAAATTGTTTAAGCCATTGCAACATGGAGCTCATGGTGCCGGTGTGGCATAGCCATAGAATTCAATAATCTCCTGTGCCACATCTGACTGAATAAAGCTTAAAAAATGACGGGCAGCGGTACTGTTTTTACCATGCAGCAATAACACGGCGTCCTGTCGAATCGGGTTATGCAACTCAGCGGGAACCAGCCAACTTGAACCGCGTTTAACCTCGCCTTCCTGCATGATTTGTGACAATGCTACGAAGCCAACATCGGCATTGCCGGTTTCCACGAATTGATAGGCCTGGGAAATATTCTCCCCCTGCACCCAATTCGGACGGGTGCTGTCAGCCAAGCCGAGGTTTTCCAGCGTTTCCACAGCGGCGACGCCATAGGGGGCCAGGCGGGGGTTGGCCAGTGCCAATTTGTTGTAGTCACCCTGACGCAGCAACTCCGCGTTTTCCAATTCGAGACCGGGCGTGGCCGACCACAATGCCAAAGACCCGATGGCATAGGTTATACGACTGCCCTCGACAATCGCGCCCTGCTGTTCCAGCGCCTCGGGCTTGGCCTCGTCCGCCGAGAAGAAAAGATGATAGGGCGCACCGTGAATGATTTGAGCATAAAACCGGCCGGACGACCCGAAAGAGAGGATGACCTCGTGGCCTGTTTCCTCTTCAAAAGCTTCTGCCAGCACTTTCATCGGGCCGGTGAAATTGGAGGCCACGGCCAGCGTGATACGTTCGGCCGAGGCCTGCCCGAAAACCGCACTCAACAACAATACAAACGCTGCAGATAATGTCTTCATGGTAGGGTTCCCTAAAAATAAGAGAACCTTACCTGAACACAAACCGATGCGCACCCTGATACAGCTCGGAACCCAAACGGTTCAGGTCCTCGGTCGCACCGAGGGACTGCTCACTAGCCGAGAGCGCATGATCGGAGGCATCCTGAATAAGAATCAGACGCTGGCTGATGTCTTCTGCCACATGGGATTGTTCCGTTACCGCTGTCGCGATCTGTTGGTTCATCGACTGGATAACGGCCACCGCATTACGAATGTGTTCGAACGACGACTGGGCTTCCATGGCTTCGGCTTTGCACTCGTCGGCCAGAGTGGCGTTATCGTTCATTTGCGTCAGGGCTTCGGTCGCCTTGGCCTGCAGCTGGCGAACGAGGCGATTGACTTTGTCCGTGGCTTCCTGCGTTCTCAGCGAGAGGTTACGCACTTCATCCGCCACTACGGAAAAACCCCGCCCGGCTTCACCGGCCCGGGCCGATTCGATGGCGGCGTTCAACGCCAAGAGATTAGTCTGCTGGGCGACATCGGAAATGAGGACGATAATGGCATCGATCTGGTCGCTTTCCTCCTTGAGCGATTGAATTTGACCTCGTGCCTTGGTGACGTTATCCGCCAGATCGCAACTCAGTTCAATGGTGCGGTTAATGCGCTGCCCACCGGTTTCTGTTTGGCGGTCACACTCGCCTACGGCTTCGGCGGCCTCCTCGGCATGGGAAGCCACTTCGTTGATGGAGACCGACATTTCCTGCGTAGCCGTGGCCACCTGGTCGGTTTCCAATTTCTGCTCGGATAAAAAGCGGTGGCTACGCCGTGCATGGTCGGCCATGGCGGTGCTGGTGTCGCTGAGCTGGTCAATCCCTTGCGACAACTGCCCCACCAAAGCTTTCAAATTATCGGAGGTTTGTTGGCTCGCGTGGAACAACAGGCCTATCTCATCTTCCCGTTGAACATCCACCTGCCGCGATAAATCTCCCTGCCCCAATGCGGTCATAAACCTCATCAGGTCACGAATGGGTTTATTCACCGATCGAACGGTTACCAGGGCAATCAAGGTCGAAGAAATCAGAATAGCCAGGCCGAACAGCGACACTCCGGACAAGAACCGCTGATCGGCACTATCCACTGTTTCACCCATACGCCGCTCCCAAGCTGTCAGCGACTGTTGTAATTGCTGATCATATTCCCGGACCTCCGCTTTCACACGTTGTTGCTCTCCAGTCGTACTCGCTACCGCCGCCAAGCTGTTGCCGAACAAATCGAGATCGGTCACCACCGCTTGCAGCGGCTGCAATGCCTGGCCAATGGTCATGTTTGCATCCAGGTTTTCCGCCTGACCGCTCAAGGTTTCAATGCTCGACAGCAATACATCAGCAGGCACGTTTTCACCCGACCCAATAAACCGCAGCCACGTTATATGACTTTCCTTCAGGCTTCGGTCCAAATTGACCGCCATTTGATATTGGTCATAGAGCGATGTCAGTTCCGAGTCGTTATAGAGGCTGATTCGCAAGGCGAGTTCGTTGCGGATCACATCCGTCAATTGCTGCATACTGTCGTTTGCGGTGCCGCTGGCCTGTTCTATGGCGGCCAGTGCCGACTGCTGCTGCCGATGGGCTTGCGCAAACGTTTGAAGTGACGACTGATAATGGTCCAGCAAGGATAGGATGTCAGTTCCGTCCACCGACTCTGACAGGGCGGCCGCCTGAGTGCCAATGGCAGAAAGTGCAGATTGGGCTTCCCCCAAGGTCTCGCCGCTGCCACTGGTCTCATATTGGCGTTGCGCCAATTGCGATTCCAAAGCCTGACGTTTCATTTGGCTCACGGAGTCCTTTTCGTGAAAGGTATCGATCACAAGATTGAAACCACTCAAAGCGAAGGCCGACAAAAAAACCACCAGGGCAATGACCACCGCGAAACCGGCGGTCAGTTTTACTTTTATGGTCAGGTTATTCAGCCAGGTTTTTATTGTTTTCATCTTGGCTGCTCCCTAGTAACCCAGGTAATAAATGTTGAGATCCCTCATTACGTCCAACAATTCGCCTTCCTGTTGCCGCAGGAAACGTTCGAAATCCTTACCGGTGCGGTAGGTAGACACCCAGCCATTGGCCGCCAGGGCATTCTGCCAGGCGGGGCTTCGGGTGAGGTTATCGAACATATCGATATAGGCGTTCACCTGCTGATCGCTCAAGCCGGGAGGCGCAAAGAAACCCCGCCAATTAACGAAGTCCACCTTGTACCCCTGTTCTTTAAACGTCGGTATTTGTGGATAGGCCGGGCTGCGTTCCAGGGCCGTAACACCGAGTATGCGCACTTCACTATCACGCTGCAGTTGAATCGCCTCACCAAAGCCGGTCACCAGGCAATCGGCCTCTCCCGACTGCAGTGCGGCCATGGCAAGACCGCCGCCATCGTAGGCGCGATAATTCAGGAACTGGGCTTGCTTGCCCACCGCTTTACGCATGATGGTGGCGGCGACTATGTTGTCCAGATCCCCGCGTGCCGAACCTCCGGCGAACTTGAGCCTATGTGGTGCTTCCTTGAACGCCGCCACCAGATCATCAAAGGTTTGGTAAGGCGAATCACGACTGACAACCAAGACGCCATAGTCGCCGATCAAGGAGGCAACAGGAGTTAAATCCTGATAGGTATAATCAAAAATATGCGATACCGAGCGAACAATAATGGGTGTCGAATTCACCATCAGGGTGTTGGGTTCAAGTGACCTCCCCTCCACCAGTTTCGACATGGCGACACCGCCACTGTTGCCGGAAATATTTTCATAATCAACGCGACGAACCAGACCCGACTCCTGCAACGTCTGTCCTACCGTTCGCGCTGTTAAATCCCATCCGCCGCCCTGACCACCGGGAATAACAAAGTGCATTTCATTCGTTGTCTCGGCGTTTGCCGGAGTTAGAAGTGGAAGAACACAAGTCAGAAAAACAGCGGCTAATCCGCGCATGGAAGGGATAAAACAGTCGCATATCGGTTTCATTGTTCGACCTCATTATTGTTATTGCCAACCTTGGAATAAAAAAGGGGCATAAAGTCCGCGACCTCATGCCCCAACCGAACCCCCTGCTAGGGGAATTTCCTTGAAGGGTAATCAGTCGCTTACTGCGTCCTCCTTAATGGCGGCACGCATGCGGCGACGTAAAATCGGGCCAACCAGATAGGGTAGAATCAATCCCAGGGCGGCGACCAACCAGAGACAGGCAGCCAGTGGGCTGGCCCATAGAACGCTCCAGTCACCGTCGGATATGATCAGTGCATGCCCAAGATTCTTCTCCATTTCCGGCCCCAACAACATGCCGAGAATGATGGGCACCAACGGAATTTCCAGCTTGCGCAGTACAAAACCGGCGACACCGAAAGCCACCATAAAATAGAGATCGAATGCACTGTGGCTGATGGAATAAATACCGACAAAGGCGATCATCGTTACCATCGGCAGCAAATACATAGGCGGAACTGACAATAACTTAACGAAGAAACCGACCAGCGGTATGTTCAACAGCAACAACAGGAAGTTACCGATCAACAAGGCCGCGATGACCCCCCAAACGATGTCCGCATTTTGCGTAAACATCAGCGGTCCGGGAGTGATGTTCAAAGAGATCAACATCGCCAGCAGCACCGCCGTGGTTCCGCTGCCCGGTACACCCAGGGTCAACATGGGCACCAAGGCGCCGGATGAGGCACCATTGTTCCCCGCTTCCGGAGCCGCCACACCACGAGGATCGCCCTCACCGAATTTACCTTTGCGGCCGAGGTATTGTTTCTCCAGGGTGTAGCTGATAAAGCTGCCCAGGGAAGCACCGGCTCCGGGCAACACACCTGCGATAAAGCCCAGCACACCACCACGGAAGGTGGTCGGCAATACGGCAATGATGTCTTTGGGTTTTAACAGCAGCTTGCCAACCTTGATTATTTTACGACCGGCACCGGCGCGTTCCTCAATGAACAGCAACAGTTCGGAAATCGCAAACAGACCGACAATAGCCAGAATAAAATCGACCCCTTCATACAACTTGAGCACCCCAAAGGTGTAGCGCTGTGTTCCGGTGGCGATGTCGATGCCCACTGTCGAAATCATGATACCCAAGGTGGCCGCAAGGACGGTCTTCATTGGGTTCTTACCGGTAATACCACCCAAAGTCGCAAACGCCAGCATAAAGAGCGCGAAATATTCCGCAGGACCGAATGTAAGCGCGAATTTCGCCAGCACCGGGGCCAGCAATATCAACCCTACAGTACCGATCAGCCCACCCATGAAGGAGGCAATAGCCGACAGAGCAAGCGCTTCGGCGGCTTTGCCCTTTTGCGCCATCGGGTAACCATCCAGACAGGTCATCATCGCCGGTTCGTCGCCGGGAATATTCAACAGAATGGAGGAAATTCGACCGCCGTACATGGCACCGGCGTAAACAGCGGTGAGCAAAATCATCGCCGTTTCCGCTGGCAGACCGAGCGTAAACGCCAGCGGAATCAAAATGGCGACGCCATTGGCCGGGCCCAGACCCGGCAGAGCGCCTATCAACGTACCCACAAAGGCACCGAAGAGCGCGAACATGAGGTTTTGCGGTGACAACGCCACGGCAAAGCCATCAATCAAAAACTGCAGAGTGTCCATCACTCAACTCCCAATCGAGGAAGGCGTTCTTATTCGAACGCCAGCAAGCCCGCGGGCAGGCTCAACTCAAGAATGTTGTTAAACAGCACGAACACCACCACCGCGCTGAGCAAACCAGTCAGGAATGCGCCTTTGACGCCAGCGCCCATACGCCAGCACAGTGTGCCGACTGCCGCCGTGGTGGCGGGCACGAAACCCAGAGGTTCCAGCAGCAGGGCGTAGGCCACCAGAATTCCGATGGCGACCACCAATTCAATGGCTGTGCGGCCCCAGGGCCAGTGGGCGTCCGGGTCGGGTTTAGCGATCAGGTAGCAGCTTGAGAGCGCCAGAACCACGGCCAGGATAGTCGGGAATGTATCGGGTCCGACGGCCTCATGGCCGCCGAAGGGTGCAGGCCACTGCTGGGCGGCCCAGCCGTACGCGACGGCCAGGACGAACAGCAGTACACCCAGGATGCGATCACCGCGTGCGGTCATTTCAGCAACCCGATCTCACGAGACAGTTGTTCGATGTCATCCACTTGCGCGCGAACGAAGCTTTCGAATTCGTTGGCTGGCGGATGGAAAGGAATCAGACCGTTCTGCTGCATAACGGACTTCCACTCCTCACTCGCATAGAGTTCATCGATCGCATTCACCCAGTAGGCCTGAGCTTCCGGATCGGCATCGGCGGGCATATAGAAACCGCGCCAGTTCGGACCCAGCGCATCGATACCCTGCTCACGTGCGGTCGGGATATTGCTGAACTTGCCAGGCAGACGCTCTTCAGCCAGCACCGCCAGCACGCGCAGGTCGCCGGATTCCATAAAGCCGGTGGCTTCACTGATATCCCCGGTGAACGCGTCGACGTGACCACCGATGACCTGAGTCATGGCTTCGCCACCGTTGTTGTAAGAGAGATACGGAATGCTCGGCAGGCTGCCCACACCGGCGGCCTTGGCGGCGATCAACACTTTCAGGTGATCCCAACCACCGTTGGCACTGCCACCGGCAAACTTAACGGCACGCGGGCTGCTCTTCAGTGCATCCATCAGTTGGTTCAGGTTTTGATACTGGGAATTTTTACCTACAGCGATGATGCCGTAGTCCGCACCCAAAGCACCGACCCATTTCACCATGCCCGCATTCATACCCGGGAATTGCTGTTGGGCCAGTCGGGTGGTTGTCGCGGTTGAAGCGGCCACCAGCAGTTTGTCGTCGCTGTTCCGCTTACTCACGGTGTGCGCAAAGGCAACACCACCACCGGCACCGGCCATATTGGTGGTCTGCACCGCCCCCGGCACCATGTTCAATTCTTCCAGCACATTACCGACACTGCGGCAGGTAAAGTCCCAACCACCGCCCGGATCAGCCGGGGCAATACATTCCACCTTGCCGGAGGGTTCCCAGGCCAGAGCAGACAGACTGACGGCGGCCGCCGCCATCAAGGATAGCGTTTGCTTGAACTTCATCGGATTGTCCTCTTACTTGTGCTTGTTTTTATAAGATGCCCCACTGTGAACAGGGCAGACGGTTTCAGCCGTTAAGAGGACAGTATTCAGAGGCGGGTTTGCGGGGAAGTTTGTGTACGTAATGCCTTTAAACGCCATAAACCGCGTTTTGTTCATATTGTTCACGGGCCTTTTGGCACCGGCTCCGTTAGTCTGTGCCCTCGGGTGCCGACATCCGATCACAATAACAATGAAAGACTACACTTAAGTCACAGCCACTACCCACTTAAGCCGTGCTCAAAAAACTCAAGCTCAAAACCCGGATGATCCTGGTTCTTGGCCTGGTCAGCGCCGTTCAAACCGGCTTGATCGGCGGGTTCGCCTGGTATTACCTCAGCGATTCACTGGACGAGGAAATCGGCCAGCGCGCCCTTATGGTCGCCAAAACCATCGCCGCCATGCCGGAAATCATCACCGGTGTACAGCAACGCGATACCGAATCCCTGCAGACTCTCAGCCATAAACTGGCCGCCACCAACGAAGCCCTCTTCATCGTCATCGGCGACCACAACAGCATTCGCCTGGCTCATCCCAACCCGGAACGGATTGGTCACTCCATGGCCGACGACGACGGTGACGATGGGGCCACCGCACTGATTGGCGGGCAGGGATACGTCAACAAGGCACTGGGCAGCCTGGGGCTTTCGATGCGCGGCAAAGCACCGATATTCGACCTGCCCGGGGAAGAGATCATCGGCATCGTATCCGTCGGTTACTCACTCAACCAGGTTCGCTCCACCATCACCCGCTACAACCTCGTCCTGTTCACCGTCATGGCATTGATGCTGCTCGGCAGTGTCGCCGCCGCCATCATCATCGCCGGGCGCTTCAAACGCGCGATTTTCGGCCTGGAACCGGAACAGATCGCACGCTTGTTCGAAGAACGGGACGCCACGTTACAGTCCGTCCGTGAAGGCATCATCGCCATCAACCGGGACGGCATCATCACCACCTTCAACCGCACCGCTGTTGAAACGCTCGGCCTCACACCCGATACCCGGCTCGCCGGCCAACCCATCACCAGCATCCTGCCGGAAAGCGGTTTGCCATCGGTGCTGAAAAGCGGCACGCCCCAGTTCGACCAGGAAGTCTGGCTGAACAACCGCCACATGATCGTCAACCGCTTACCGGTCAAACAAGGCAGCGACATCATCGGCGTTGTCGCCAGTTTCCGACCCAGGGACGAACTGGACCAAGTCAGCCGACAGCTCACCCGAATTCAACAATACGCCGACACCCTGCGCAGCCAGACTCACGAATACTCCAACAAACTGCACACCATCGCCGGGTTGATTCAGCTGGGCGCCAACGACGAAGCCCTCACCCTGATCGGCAGCGAAGTCAGCGACCACCAGGCACTGATCCACCTGTTGCTCGAATCCGTCCCCGACCCGGTATTGGCCGGTTGCCTGCTCGGCAAATACAACCGCGCCCGCGAGATGGGCCTGAAACTGATCATCGACCCCGGCAGCCGCATGATGGAAATGCCCGACGCCCTACCCCGCGACCAACTCGTCAGTGTCGTCGGCAACCTCATCGACAACGCTCTTGAAGCCACCCGCCAGCAACACTCCAGCGGCGGCGAAGTGCATTTAAGCATGAGCGACCTCGGGCACGACCTGATTTTCGAAGTGGAAGACCAAGGCCCCGGCGTCGCACTCAGCGACCAGGAACGCATCTTTGAAAAAGGCTTCACCAGCAAGGCCGACGAAAATCACGGCATCGGCTTACACCTGGTGCGGAACTTCGTCCACCGTTGGGGCGGCTCCGTCACCGTCGAAACCCTAACGCCCGTCGGCAGCCGATTCACCCTCTACCTGCCCAAAACACCTACGCACTCCATGTCGATTTCAGGACAAGGCTCATGAGAACACTGCGACTATTGATCGTTGAAGACGACCGTCAAATCGCCGAAATCCAACGCCGTTTCGTCGAAAGACTCGACGCCGTAGAACTCTGCGGCATGGCCCACAGCCTGGAAGACGCCCGCGACCTCGTGGAAGTACTGCAACCCGACCTCGTCCTGCTCGACGTCTACTTCCCCCAAGGCAACGGCCTCGACCTACTGCGCCAATTGCGCGCCGCCAACAGCGCCACCGACGTCATCCTCATCACCGCCGCCCGCGAAGTCACCACCTTACGCAGCGCCCTGCGCGGCGGCGTATTCGACTACATCCTCAAACCCCTCGTCTACGAACGCCTCGAAGAAGCCATCAACAACTACCGGCAACACCTCGACACACTCGACAGCCTGCAAAAAGTCGCCCAAAAAGAAGTCGACGCCCTCCTCCCCCGCGGCCACACCGACCAAACTACCGACACCGCCCCCCGCCTACCCAAAGGCATAGACGCCCTCACCCTCGACAAAATCCGCACCGTCGTCAGCGAAGGTGGCGACTGGAGCGCCGAAGCCGTCGGCCAACGCATCGGCGCCTCACGCACCACCGCACGCCGCTATCTCGAATACCTCGTCAGCACCGACGAACTCAGCGCCGAAGTCAACTACGGCACCGTCGGACGACCCGAACGGCGTTACAAAAAACGCTAAGGAAAGCACCGCCCGGAAAACACATCCGATGAAAAATAAAATCCCGCCCTCATATTCTTTCGATCATTAATTTTCCTGGCCCAATGCCGTCACCCTTATGCTCAGTAACGAAACCCTCATCCTCATTTTAGTATTGGCCATCATTGGCGCCTGGTTCTGGCACCACCTCGGCATTCGACAAATCGCCCTACGACACGCCCGCCAAACCGCGAAAAAAGAAGGCGTACAATTGTTGGACGACAGCATCGTGCTCGCCAGAATCCGGCTATGCCGTTCACCGGATACGGCGATTGCTTTTCAGAGAACCTATCAGTTTGAATTTTCTTCGCTGGGGGATCGACGTTTTCTGGGGTGGGTTATTTTGAAGGGAAGACGGTTAGAAACCGTGGAGTTGCAACCCTATAGCGAACGCAATTGGTTGCAATAATCTACCGACTGAAGATTAAGGCTAGCACCGGGTGCAGGGGATGCTTACATGGGGAAGTCCGCAACATGGATGTTGCGGTCTAGGCTCCAAGGATGGATTCACGCCGACCCCATGTAAGCATCCCCTGTACCCGGTGCGGGTTTAGCCACCAAAATAAAGCAGCTAGCGGCTACAAATCTCAACCGACAGCCGCCGCAAATCAACACCCTCGGCACCATCGGGCAACACCTGCGCAATCCGTAACTGAAGCTCACCCTCAGGCGTCATCCGCTCAGCCAGATCACATAAAGCCCCCGCTGTATAACCCTCCTCAGCAGGCACCAACAACTGCACCTCAGGCAACAAACGCTGCCCCGGCTTCGCCTGAATCACCACCGCCAACTGATCATCAGACAAACGCACCAAAGTCCCCGGAGTCACCCACCCCATGAACTGGATAAAAACCTCCACCATCTCCTTATCGAACTGACTGCCACGCTGCTGCCAAAGAATACCCAACGCCTCATGGTGCGAACGGGCCGCATCATAAACCCGATGAGACGTAATCGCATCGTACGCATCCACCACCGCCACCAACGCCGACAACTGGCTAATCTCATGCGCCCGCTTACCAAAGGGGTAACCATGACCATCCGGCCGTTCATGATGGTCCCGAACCGCCACCGTAATGTGCTCCGGAACATCAGGGTCTTCCTTCAGCAACTGATAGCCCAGCATCGCATGGGACTTCAGATGCTCGAACTCCTCCGGCGACAGTTGCTCAACCTTATTCAGAATGGACACATCCAACTTCATTTTGCCCAGGTCATGCAGCAAACCCGCAACGCCCGCCAACTCGACATCGGCCGGCTCCCACTCCAACGCATGCGCCAACCCCATCGCCAGAATCGCCACATTAATACAGTGTTCCGCCGTGTAATTGTCCTGCTGTTTAATGCGGGTAAGCCACACCATCGCCGATACATTGTTTTCCAACGCCAGCGACAACTCATGAACCACCGCACGAGCCGTATTCACATCCAACTGACCGCCATCCTCGAAGGATTTAATCAGCCGCCGGGCTTGCTTATCGAGGGCAACATACCCCCTAAGCGCCGCCTTCATGGTCTTGCGGTCCACACGGGCACGACGCAGAACATTGATCGGATGCGACAGGGAATCACGATTGCTCAGGCGGGTTTGGCGAGGGCCCGAAGGCGCTAAAACAGCGTGAGAAACTGGAGGGGTTTTGTTCCGGCTGCGCTCAAGGTCGACCACCACCCAGGCACAATGCTGTATCAACCAAAGCCGGATCTCCTCGGTGTTGACCAGAAGCCCCTGCATTGGAAACGGCGTGTCGTGCCAGGGAATATCCAAACGCGCCACAAAATGCCCCAACCGTATTTGGGCGGGCGGTATGCGGGCCTGGTTTTCCCACAGCGTGTCGGGCACTTGCGTGGAGTGCGATGGATTCATAACTACCGGTTGACAGGAAACGTCGCTTAGCAACGGCAAACGATTCCCGTTTTGTACTCCAAATACAGACCTTGAACGAACTCAGTTTAGGCCATCTTTCCACCCGATACAGCCTGTTTTTGTTAATGAGGTGACAGAGCGCACATGCCACCAAAGTATGAGCACCGCCAACTGGTGATCGAACCGGAATTGACTTAACCTGAATCCACCGGCCCGACCGACCGGGACGGCCCACGCCGCGACCGGCTTCACGCAAGCCGGGCCGGGCGTTTCAGCCGTGCGGTCGGTCCGGGCCATCCAAATTGGTGATGACATCCCCGCCTAAGCTTTAAAAACCCTGTCAAAGCGTCATTTGCCCGTATTCAACAGCCCAACAATGCGCTAAAGTCGCTGGGAATGCCGTTCTTATGCTGTTTTAAGCAGGGAAGGGCATCGTCACCTACTGACTATCTAAAAAAAATCAGGAAGCTAGAGCATGGCCAAGAAAACCACTGCGATCAAAGAACGTTACACCAAAACCCAAATCGTCTCTGAAATTGCCGAAAATACCGAACTGAGCAAAAAAGAAGTTCAGGCTGTTTTTGACGAACTGGCTGATCTGATCGAACGCCACATCAAAAAGCGCGCCTGCGGTGAATTCGTTTTGCCGGGCCTGATGAAAATTCAATCAATCAAGAAGCCGGCTCGCAAGGCACGCCCGGGCGTCAACCCGTTCACCGGGGAAGAAATCATGATCGCCGCCAAGCCTGCGAGCACTGCGGTTAAGGTTCGGCCGCTGAAAAAACTGAAGGACATGGCGGCCAACTAAGCCAGGCTTCAATGTTATCCCTGCCTGAAGGTGCATCGCACCTTCAGGCAACCTCTCATCGGCCGTTCAGGCCTCCCGCGTTTTCAACGTCAGGTTGGAAGACAACACTCCCGCTCCCAACACGACCACCGCTGCCGCCAAGGCACTCACCCAGAGGTTCACCCCCAAACCGGTCAGCAGAACCAGAGACACCCCGGCTGGGGAAATCACCCTCAAAGCAAACAGCCACAACGGATACCCCGCCAGGGTGCCACCCTCCCGGTACTGGTCTTTCAACAACTGAGGCAATACAAACCAACCGGCGAAGAGCGCTGTCAGAACACCGCCCAGGGGCAACAACAGATTGGTACTCAGGAAATCGAAGCTGTCGAAGGCGGTTTTACCAAACCAGGCATGGAACAGTGTGTCACTGGCCCAGTGGTTGAAAGACAAAACAGTCGCCATACCGAGCGCCCAGGCAAAAACACAGAGAATAACGGTGGCCTTCGTCCGGGCTATGCCGGTTTTTTCCACCCAAAAGGCGACAATAGGTTCAACCAGTGAAATAGCCGAACTCAAGGCGGCAAAGGCAACCAGCAGGAAGAACGCCGCGCCGAACAGACTGCCGAACGGCATTTGCGCGAACGCCATGGGCAGGCTGACAAACATCAGACCCGGGCCCGCGGACGCATCAAGCCCATTACCGAACACCAGAGCAAAAATAGCCAGCCCGGCCAGCAAGGCAACCAAAGTATCCGTCACGGCAACGATACCGGCTGTGCGCACCAGCGACACGCCTGCGGGCATATAAGCCCCATATGCCATGATCACCGCCATGCCCAGGCTCAAGGTGTAGAAGGAATGCCCCAGCGCAACCACCCAGGCCTCCAAAGACAGCTTGCTGAAATCCACGCTGAACATAAAACCCAGGGCAGCGGGAAGGTCCCCTTCGATAGCGCCATAGACCAACAGCACCAGCAACAGGATAAAGAGCGCAGGCATCATCAACTGAATGGCATCCCCAATGCCTTTCTGAACGCCCCGCGCGATGGTCCAGACCACCGCGGCCATAAAGAGGCTGTGCCACAACACCAGCCGGGGTACCGAACCCAACAGGCCATCGAAAGTCGCCTCCACCTGTTCGGCCGAGGCACCACTGAACGCGCCCTTGGCCATGCCCAACAGATAATCCAGGGACCAACCGGCGATCACACTGTAAAAAGACAGGATCAACAGCCCATTCACCGCCCCCAACCAGCCAATGGATGCCCAACCCCGTCCCCGCCCCGATGCCTGCGCCAGGCTGGCCAGTGCGCGGATCGGCGCCTCCCGGGTTTGCCGACCGATCAGCGATTCGGCGATAAACAGAGGGACACCCACCAAAGCGATGGAAAACAAATACACCAGCACAAAAGCACCACCGCCGTACTCCCCGGTGATGTAGGGAAACTTCCACAGATTACCGAGCCCGACCGCCGACCCCGCAGCGGCCAGAATAAAAGTGATACGGCGGTTCCAGCCACCGTGAATGGATTGCTTGGTCATGTTGCCTCTCAGTGCGTTGCGTTTTTATAGGGTCGCTCTTTGGCGACAATGGCCGTTATCGGCTCTTGTACTGCGTAAAAAGCGCGCAAGATTACTGAGGCGGGAAGAGGCTGTAAAGCCGGCCCGACGGGTGCCGGGCCGGTGTGACATCAAGCACGGAGCAAGGCGAGGTTGAACATCGGCGTTTGCAGGTGTCCATACAGACGCACCCACAGCGCAAGATACATCTCGGTACCTCGGGCCTGCTCGATTCCCCCCAGGTCGACCAACTGGGAGCCCCGCCAACCGAACGATTCGGCAATGGCCTTCACCTGCTGCTTGGCGGCGTCATCATTCCCACAGAAAAACAGCAGATGGTCACCCGCCAGGGCGCCAGGATCGGTCATCAATGGATAAGCCAGGGTGTTAAAGGCTTTCACCACCCGGGCGCGGGGGTAAGCCCGCTGAATCTGCTCGCCCAACGAATCGGTATTGCAAACCGATAATGAGGGCGGAAAGCCATTCGAAAAGTCCAAGGGGTTGGAAACATCCACCAATACCTTGTCCGCGAGGTTCTCGGCGCCCGCTAAAGCCAGGGCCTCAAGCGACCGCATACCCGCCGTGCAATTGAACACCAGTTCGGCATCGCGAACGGCATCGGCAAAGGTGGCCGTGCCGGCACTCGCACCGTTTTCCCGCGCCCAAGTCAGCGCCGCTTCCTTATTGGCAGAGCGTGAACCCAAGATCACATCATGCCCTTGTTGTACCAGCGCCGTACCCAACTGACGACCAACATCTCCGGTTCCCAAAACTGCAATTTTCATCGTAATGACTCCGTGCTGTGATTGATGAACCCAGTCTAGGCTTGCCAGAGGTTATCCAGTAGGCAATGATTGGAAAATACTGATTAACCAACGGTTAATGCCCCATGGCCTCGCTACAAGACCTGACTTATTTTCTGGCGGTCGCTGAAACCGCAAGCCTGACCCGGGCCTCCGAACGGTGCGGCATCTCCGTACCCGCGATGAGCAAAGCCATGAAACGGCTGGAAGACAGCTTGAATGCCCGACTGCTGGCGCGCGGCAGCCATTCGATCAAATTAACCGAATCCGGCCAGATGCTGGCGGCCCGGGCGCGCCGTATTCAGGCCGAATGGCAGCTTGGGCAGCAGGAACTGGCCGACTTTCAACAGAGGCCCAAAGGAACGGTCAGCATCAGTGCCTCGGTGACCTTCGCACGGATGCGCCTGCTGCCGCTGATGCCAGCCTTTAAAGCCCGCTTCCCGGATGTCGTACTGGATATTCAGCTCGATGATCGCATAGCCGACTTAAGCGAAGTCGATCTCGCCATTCGCGTGGGTCTGGTGGAAGAGCAGGGCGTGATCGCCCGCCCCTTGGAACCTTTGATCATGCGCTACGCTGCGCACTCTTCGCTGTGGAAACGCCACACCCGCCCATCCCGGCCTGAAGATTTACATCACCTCCCGGTGATCGGCTTTCGTTTACCGGCATCCAAACGAATGATGCCCTGGCAATTTCAGCGGGAAAACGAAATCTATACTCTGGATCTCACACCGGAAATAGTCGTCAACGAACCCCTGGCCGTGCTCGAATTGATACAGGTAGGTTTGGGAATCGGGTTGATCAACCCTTATATGTCGCAACCTTCGATAGACAGCGGCGAACTCGACATCGTGCTCGCCGAATTTATGCCACCCAACGAACGCGGAACCTTTTTGTGCTACCAAAGCCGCGAGCATCTGCCGCTCAAGCAACGCGTGGTGATTGATTTCCTGATGGCGGAGTTATCGGGTCAAGCAGGGTTAAAAAATGTCAGAGGGGCTTCTTAGTCCTGCTTCACGTCGTACCGCGAACGAATCTCTTCCAGAACTCCGGTTGCTTCCAACCGCATAAGAGCGATGTTAAAGCGTTCCAACCACTCGGTCGACACCGATACACGACTGATCAAAAAATGAATATTAGCGCGATAAAGGGTGGAAACAGGCTCAAAGTGATGCCATTGAGGATGTTGCTCGAAGAGCCGGGCGGCCACATAAGGGTCGGCCACGACCGCATCCACTCGGCCCGCATTCAGCATGCGGAACGCCACCTCCTCGCTGGGTAGTTCGATTAAATGCTGTTTAAAATCCGGATCGCGCATTGCGCGTTCGAAATCCTCTCCATAGAAATAACCCAACACCGCACCTATTTGCAGCCCGCGATCGGAATACTCTGTTAAATCGAGGCCTTCCATCTGCGAAACATGGTCGCTCTGGGTGAACAATCGGACACTTTCCTGTCGGTAGGGCTTGCTGAAATAACCGTATTCCTCACGCTCGGGCACATAAGAAGCCCCGGTGATCAAATCAAGCTCGCCCGTCTTGATATTCAGCAACTGTCGTTTCCAGGGCACCTGCTCGAAATCCACCGGGCAGTGCATTTCAGCCAGAACGGCACTGATCAACTCGATATCCAGCCCAGCCGGTTGTTCGGCATCGGCTTGAAGATACTGATAAGGAGCCCACGGCGCCCACCCCACCTGAATGGAAGCCGTAGCGCATCGCTCCGCGAGCGATACCAGTGGCAGCAGAGCGAAAACAAAACCAATACAGTTGCGCAGCCATGGGGACATGAGACTGTACCCCTGTCAGTCAATTCAAAACTCATTTATCCTAGTACAAAACAACTTGTGCCGCACGGTTTGGTAACACTTTGTATCCGTTTCCATAAGGCAGGTGGTTTTTTATTCCGTAATAACTCACAAGATAGGTTTCGTCAGTGCTTCCAGTCATCAACCATCCATGGGATATCAGCGAAAGTGAAGCAATTGCCTTGCAGAAAGACTTGGCGTCTAAAGTTATTCGTACCGATCAATTTGAGCCCATTGGACTAATTGCTGGCGTCGACGTTGCGTACTCAAAAGTCAGCAACACTCTCGTCGCAGGTGTGGTGGTTATTGACGCCGCTTCAGGCGAAATTCTGGAAACGGTGGTCATTCAAGATCAGGAGCAATTTCCTTATATACCTGGCCTCTTTTCTTTTCGCGAGCTGCCACCTGTCATCAAAGCATTCGAACAATTGGCAAGCACGCCCCAACTGGTAGTGTGCGACGGCCAAGGCCTGGCACACCCAAGACGGTTCGGACTCGCCTGCCACCTAGGAGTACTATTCAATATTCCCACCATCGGGTGTGGGAAAACACGCCTGCTTGGTGAAGAAGCAGAGCCAGACGAAACGCGAGGCTCCTTCACCCATTTGGTCGACAATGAAGAGGTTATTGGTGCTACCTTAAGAACCCAGACAGGGGTGAAACCTATTTACGTATCTATTGGGCATAGAATCTCCCTTGCTACAGCGTGTGACTGGGTGTTGAAGCTGGCGTCTAAGTACCGGCTGCCGGAAACTACCCGACAAGCGGATCAGGTGGTTCGGAAGGTTATAAAGGAAATGGAAAGCTCTGCCTAAGCACAATAAAGAGGGCGAGAGGGGAGTATGTTTATATTTGCTATACAGATGATCCTGAAAAACAGCGAGGTCTTGCTCGACTTACCATGCTGCTCATTGGTCATCCCATGATCCTTCTCATGCCAAACAAATTTCTACTGACATATTTTAAGGCGCTTTCATTGCTATCAAGCTGGATCACTTATCTCTATATCTAAATTAGGATACGCTCTATTTATAGATACTACCAAATCGGATGGAACCGAACTTTTATTATATTCATACTTAAAAACAACTTTTTTTACCTTCGCCAACCCGACTATTTCAAGGAAGGACTTGATCTCTGCATCCATCGAAAAAACGGTCATAATTTCCGCGCTTTCAAAGCCAATAGATTCGAATAAAATCCTAATAGATTCTATGGCAATATCATTTACAATACAGTCAACAATAATTACTTTTGAGTAGGCTTTTGGGATCATCACTTCGACAGAGAAACGGCTAATATTACTATAGAGTTGCTCAATAAGATCCTTATCAATACCACCACTAAAAGTAATGGATGCGGAGGAGTCATTACCTTCTCTAATCTCTATTTTTCCGCCATCAACTCCTTCAAAGCTGGGCCGACTATAAGACAACGCCGCAAGACCCCCATTCCCAAGCTTTTCAAATTCAAAGGAGTATTTCCCAGGAAAGAAACAATCAATTGAAGTAATATCGCCTTGCTTATTAGTTTCAATATCCACTATAGCCGTATCTTTGGTATAGAGGCATACGCGACGAAGTACACCAGCATCTTCTTCGAACACCACGCCTGAGAACTGTTCCCCGTTTACTAAAGCCAATTCATCGCAATCGTACTCAAGACGTTCATCCGTTTCTGGAATCCATAATTCAGCATCAGAAATTTCAAACTTTCTCAGCCAATTTTGAGTCAGCATGCCATGAAGATAGTAGCGCGCTTTAAAAAAACCATAATCCTCTCGTTCAACAGCAATGCCGCTGTATCGTTGGCCACGTACCATAGCGAGCCCATGATCAAAGCGTACAGCAGTCATATCAGAAACTCTAAAATAATAGTTCGTCACAAACCGACCTGGTAAATCAGAAGTTTGAGGGAAAAGGCACCTGTTCTTTGAACACATATTTCCCTCTCAAAGCTATAGCTTCCCATCTTCATATTGCTGTTGAATATCCAACAGCACTTGCATCAAGCCATGCTCTTCCAAATAAACATCATACAGGTCAAACTTCTGTTTCATTTGAGGGTCAATGTATGAATGGCGTTTTCGATTCTCCAAGGCATACATCATCAACCCATGGTTTCCATGGTTCGCGCCCCTAAACACGTACAACTCATTTTCTTTATCCAATTGCGCAATGTCGTACATTGCTCCGGGGGGGGGGGTAGCCTCCTTGCTCAGCCCTTAGCTTAAAACGAGCCATAACAACAAGAAGCCACTTCAAGTAAGGCAAGGAAAATTCAAACTGGCCGATTAAGTAATCACCCTGAGGATCAGGTTCAATAGCCCAATTGGTAAAGCATAAGTGTCCCCGACAAGTTGAAATAATTAGGTCTTTGGTAGGGAACAACGGATTATTAAACCGACTGTGCACAGTAAAATCTGGATCGTTCGGATCATATAGCTTTAACTGATAAGGATAACGCGACTGTGTGGTCACTTTACTTTCTCCGGCATAATCCCCAGAACAATAAGTTTTAACATACCTTCATCAAGCGCACCTGTTACGCCACTCATCAGAGCTTCCCATCTTCATAATGCTGTTGAATATCCAACAGCACTTGCATCAACCCATGTTCTTCCAGGTACACATCATACAGGTCAAACTTCTGTTTCATTTGAGGGTTAATGTATGAATGACGCTTTCTGTTTTCCAAAGCATACCTCATTAATCCATGATTTCCATGGTGCGCCCCTCTAAACACATACAATTCATTTTCTTTGTCCAATTGTACGATATCGTACATGATTCCGGGGGGGTAGCCACCTTGCTCGGGCCTCAGTTTAAAACGAGCCATTACACCAAGAAGCCATTTCAAGTAAGGCAGCGCAAATTCAAACTGGCCGACCAAGTAATCACCCTGAGGATCAGGTTCAATAGCCCAATTGGTAAAGCACAAGTACCCCCGACAAGTTGAAATTATCAGATCATCTTCTGGGAATAATGGATTATTAAACCGACTATGGACCGTGAAATCCGGATCGTTCGGATCATATAGCTTTAACTGATAAGGGTAACGCGACTGTGTGGTCACTTGACTTTCTCCGGCAAAAATTCTAAATCAATAATTTTGATCATATCGACTTTCAGCATGTCTTGCAGTGTCCAAGGGTTGGTTTCATAAGTGAAAGTCTCCTTCACACCATAACTTTGCGACTGTGGTATCGGTCCACTATTGTGTAGGCTCATAGTTAACCCGTTACCAGCATACTCTTTGTAGGCTCCGTATTGATTTTCTATTTCAAGCCGAGTCTCAAACAGTTCCTGTTTATGCAGATCATTACCAAACGTAGTATTCAAAAATTTATTCAGAACGTCTGTCTTCTTCAAATCATAGGCCGGAATGTCATTCCCCTTGGAATCCTGCCCTACCACTTTGTCGGCCTGGTTCTTATAATGCAAATACTCCCTACTGTACTTCTCCGTCATCACTTCCCGAATCAGTGCTTCTTTCGCCGGGTCATGGCCTGCCTGGCGTAAAGCGAACTGAGTCAGGTTATCGTAAGTTGGCACGATGCTCGTGCCGATGCTGGCCGCTTCGTGTTTCTTTCGGTCGATCAGTACCATAACCCAGTCATCAGTGGGTTTAAAATACTGGTCGCCCATGCCCACGCTACGGCGTATCAAGTCAGGGTCACTGTCGCTATCGACGATCTGGTCGAACGTGGTGGACCAGTATTTTACGCGGCCAAGTTCATCCGCGCCGCCCAGTTTTCCAGTCAGATTGTTGGGGTCTCGTACCTTGTCGCTTCGGTCGAAGACATGGTTTTTATTCATCAGACGGACAATGTAGTTGTCTCTAATGGTGGGGTTGCGCTCCAACATTTCGAGTAGCTCGTCATCGCTGTATTTGAGCGGTTTCCCACCGTCGATCAGCCGGGTCCGTGCATCGTCCAACAAATGGGCGGCCTCGTCAAAACTGTCCGGGTTGACGAACTTGTTTTCAACCTGTCTGATCTGGCGGGCGGTCATCCGCGCGCCATCCCGCTTGAGCGGCAGGCTTTCCGGCTCCGTTTGCACCTCCATTTTTGCCCGTGTCTGCCCGCCCTCCACCGGGATACTTTGGGTCAATGGGGCATCCAGGTCTATTTTGACCTCGGGATCGGCAACCTGGGACGCATTCAATAGAGTACGGTTATTATTCAAGTTGTTCAGGTCGGCCGTGGTGCCTTTCACCGAGATATAGGTCATGGCACCGGCAATGGCCGCTGAGCGCAGGAGTTCCATCAGTTTTTGCAGTCGCTCATCTGGAGACAGCCTGGGGTTATCCATAATGCTCTGATACTGATTAACGTGCTCCGCCGCCAATAGAATGCCCTGCATCCCATCGGTGCTCACTTGCCCTATCAGCACGGCACGTTGCATTCCAGTACCCAACTTGGTGGCCGAGGTCACGGTTGCGCCGACTTTCCAGGCCATACCACCTGCTGCGAACAGGTTACCTACAATGGAAAGCCCATCGAAAGCATCGTCCTTCCAGTTACCAAAACCTTCGGCGTGGCGCTGAGCGATATTGATGGCAGCGGCTCCGGTGCTGGAAAAAATGGATGTCCAGATAGCCGCCGAGACAACTCGGGAGCCGGGCACCGGTGCCAATAGCGTGACTACTCCAGCTACAACGGCGGCTCCCAAGGCCGCGTAATCCAACCAGGTTGAAACTTCATCCCAGAACGAGCCGCCATCCGACTCAAAATCTCCAGACAGATCAACACCATATTTAGGGACCGAGAATTGGTACTGAATATGCCCTTCGGGGTAGCGATTATTCCAGTCCCAGGTTCTGATCAGGTCTCGAATCGCTTCTTCATGAGTCTCCCCATCGTTTTCATACGTGCCGGTTGTATGTCGATAAACCGGGTTGGTCCAGTCGATCAAACGCCACCGCTTTTCATCCGACTCCGGCTGACTCAAGTTCACCAGCCATAGCCTGAGGGGTGTCCGGGTGGCGGTGTTTTTGTCAATGTGCATGGCATCCACTGCCCAACCTTCCAGGCTGTGCAGTCCGCTCATGTGTTCTTCTAGGTGATGAATGTAGCTGGTTAACTGCCCAACTTTTTCTTCATGTTCTTTCTGTTGTTCCTGATTTATGGGTGGCCGTTCCTTGGCAATGAGTTGCAAGGTTTCCAAATAGGTTTTGATATGTTGCAACTGTTGGCTAGGTGTTGGGTCGTGATCGTTCGCGCTGGCGTCGAAGGTTTGTTTGAGGATGCTGGCCGCATGGTCTACTCGCTGCGGCATAATCACGCGCTGCCTTGTTCCATCCTTGAAGTGCGCTGTAAAAACAACAGTATGACGACCGGGTATGGTCCACTCTGCGCTCTTCCATTCAAGCCCCCAGGGACCAATAGCCCTGGCAGGCGCATACCAGGGCAGCGTGGAAGGGTCATTGACACAGGTCCACCGAAAAACCGTGCCTTCCGGTACAGCTTCCGGGTTTTCAATATGGGCCTTGAAGGAAACGTCCGTTCCCACCGGGAGAGTAGCGAACTTGGGAAAGGATTCGATACGAATAGTCAATCTAGGCATCGCTTTGAACCTCCATGTCGTCCATTCCTATCAAGCCGGCAACGGCCATAAGCGGGAACAGAATGTCTTGGTCGTCTTCGGTGGAGAAAGTGTCTTGGATATCCTGGGCCAAATCACCGGGGTAAACGGCGCTGACCGCTTGGTAGTCAACAGCAGCTTGAAGCAGCTGGCACAAAGTACGTAATCGACGTTGCCGAAGCGCTCCACTCAAGTCAGCGGATATTGATTTATGAAGGAAATCCTCTTCATCCAAATAGGTGATGCAACCTCTATCGGAAGGTTCCAAGGCAGTAAACTCCGCTTTGCCTTCTTCATTAGACGTTGCCTGTTGAATTGTTCCGTTTTCAGTTTCGAGCTTTAATTCGACATCGGCTACCGGGTTTCCAAGTGCTGTACGAACTTGAACCGTAAGCGGAATAGGTTCATTTTCCTGTTCCGGGCGTTCTCGGTATTCTTGCTCGGTTGCCTGGAAGGCTAATAAATCCAGCTCACTGAGTTGAGGGATTTCATAAGCTTCAAGTGCTGCGGCCTTCTCCGGCTCATTCCCAGCCCCAGCCTCATACTGCACCTCCCCGTTGAACACCACACCACTCTGCCCTTTCAGGGTGATCTTCTTTCCGAACAGTTTGATGTTCCCGCTCGGGTCCATTCGGATACCGGCTTCGCCTTTGATCAGGGTGATGTCGCCGCCACCATCCCCTTGGATGGTGATGTCTCCGGCGACCTGTTGGATCATGGCGCCGTCCGCTATCAGGATTTGATAGTCACCGGCGTCCACCACCGTGTCGATGCCGGTGGCGCTGGTGACGTTGAGCCCTTTCTTCTGCACCCACAGGCTGTAGTCGTTGCCTGCGCTTTGGGTGAACTGAACCTGGGCGAGGTGGATGTGGTCGGTGTTGGCCTGGTGGTAGACCGCGCCTTCTTCCGTGGTGGTGGCGCTGTTTTGTTTTACGGTTTGGCTGCGGTGGTTACCGATGCGCTCTTCGGCGTTGCCGTTTTGGGTTTCCAGGTGCAGGTCCTTTTTGGCCCGCAGTCGAACGCCACCGAACTGGGCGAGGACCTGGCAGTAGGGCTCGGCGCTTTGGGCGTTGAGTTCGAGACAAAGCTGCCGGTCGAAGGTGTGCAGGGCGATGCGTTCGGCTTCCCGGGCGTCGTCGAAGAGGAGTTCGTGTTGACTGGGGGTGACGAGGCGGCTTTGGGTGGCGTTCTTCTTGGTAACCGGGCCGAGTTGGCGGCGGCTGGGAACGAACCCGAGGATCAACGGGCGGGCCGGGTCGTTGTTCAGGCAACTGACCATGACGGTGGCGCGGTTGAGCAACGGGAAGTGCCAGCCGACGGCATGTCCTTTTTTGGGGTCGACGGGGCTGCCGTAAGGGGCGAGCCGTTCGGTGAGCGCACTGGCCTGGGCCAAGGGCTGGCTCGTGGTGTCGAAGTCGTACCGAAAATAGTAGCGTCCGTCGGCGCCGAGTTCGGCGCGGTCGTACCGGCTTTCGATGCGAGCCGGGAAGATCTGCGGTAAATCCGGCGGGGAAGCGGGCTCGGGCCGCACGGCGGTGGCGCGGGGCAGGGTCTCGGCGATGTTGCGGTATTGCACGCCGCCACTGACGGGGCTGTCGGTGCCGGTAGGCGCGGCTTGGTGTCGAACCTTGAGGATGCGAAAGTTCCCGGCAATGTTGACCGGCAACTGGTGGGCGTCCAGCGCGAGGGTGTGTCCGGCGGCCAGCAGCGGCTGATGGCTGTGCAGTTCGAGTGTAAAACGGTGCTGGTCGAGGTATTGCTGCTCGAACAGGGCGCGCTGTTCGGCTTCGTTGCGCGGGCGTGGCGGTTCGAACTGTTGGTGTTGGGCGCTGTCGTTGGAGAGGGCGCCCGCCTGACTGTCGACAACGGCATGGCCGACGGTGGCCGGTTGCAGGCGCCAGCGCCGGTAGGCGGCGGTGATGCGGTTGAGCTGTTCGTCCGGTGCGAGACCGGATACGGCCTGGGCCCACTCGATGTGCGGCAGATAGGGGCTGATCTGGGTGTCGTTGCTGATCACCAGCCGTTCGCTGGGGTGGGTGCCGTCGGTCTCGGGGGATTCGAACCAGTAGTTGGCGCCGACGTCGGCGAGCAGCCGATGAAAGCAGTGCAGGTTGGATTCCCGAGCCTGTAAAAAGGGGCCTTCGTGGGCGGGCACGGAGTCGAGCCGAAGGTCTATTTCGTCCGGGGCGTAGCCCATCTCGGTGAGCAACTGTTTGAGCACGGTGTCGCGGCTCTGGTCCATGAACAGGCGGCTGTGGAATTGGTCGCGGCCCTGGTTCAGCTTGTGGCCGAGGGTGAAGGTGAGCCAGGGCCTGCCATCGGGCCAGTCTTCTTCGACGGCCTGTATTTGCAATGGAATACGGCGCAGGTGGCCGCCCGGGCCGGTCAGGGTGAGGGTGACGGCCTGGTTGAGCAGTTCATCCAACTCAAAGGGCAGCTCGTCCGGGGTGGTAACTTTGAACCAACCGGGGGCGTTGAGCGCTTCTTCGCCTTCCAGAGAGTGGATGACGCATTCGTAACCCAGCAGGTGGAGGTGTATCCGGGTCCTTTGCATGGCGGCCGACGTCATGGTGGGGCTTCCTTTTAACAGTGTGCTCTTTTGGAATGGCTGGATCAGTTGTTGCCGATGGTGCCGCCTTTGATGGCGATGGCGTCGGCGGTCAGTTCGATCTGCGGGCCTTCGAGGGTGAGGTTGCCGCCGCTGTCGATCTGAATGAGGCCATTGCCTTGGGCCAAGGTGATGGTGCCGCTGTCGATGCCGTTGAACAGGATGTCGGCGGATGCTTCAAGCAGGAAACTGCCGCTGTTCACGCGCACCTGGTAGTCGTTGGCGTCCACCTGTTGGGTGAGGCCGTCACCGATCTGCCAGTGCATGGCGGCGGCGGATTTGACGGTCATGTCCCCTTCCCGGCTCTGCCAGCGCAGGTTTTGTCCGGCGCTGTATTCGATGTCGGTGGCGGCTTCGACGCTGATCTTGCCCTCTTCGGTGATGAGCTGTTGATTGCCCTTGATGTGGACGGTGTGATCGGCCCCGACGGTGAGGGTGTGGTTCTCGCCGCTGTCGAGCGTCATGGACTCTCCGGCAAACAGGCGAACGTCCCCTTCGAGGGATTCCAGCTCGGCCAGGTGGGCGTCTTTCTCGGCGCTGAGCGTGAGGCGGTTCTTGGCCTCGGGGGTTTCCAGGTGGATGGCTTCGGCGTCGGGGGTGTCGTCGAGCAGGAAGCGGTGACCCGCCCGGGTTTGAATGAGGTTGTGCCGGGCATTGGCGTCGGTCACGGGGTTTTGGGCGGTGCGGTTGTAGAGGGCGCCCAGCACCAGGGGCCGGTCGAGGTCGCCGTTTTCGCAGGTGACAGCGACTTCGGTGCCCTTGGCCAGCGGGAAGTGCAGGCCATGGTCTTCGCCACCCAAAGTCTGCATCAGGCGGGTCGGGGGGCTGGCGGGACCATCGGCGTTGGTGCGACGGTCGAACGGCAGCCGCAACCGGTAGAGGCCCCGTTCGTCGACTTCGTTTTCGATGACGGCGGTGAAGGTGCCATAAACGGGCGACCGGGGTTGATAAGGCGCCCGGTAAGGCAGGTCGGCCGGGAGGACGGTGACACGACACCGGAAGGCGGCGTCCTGCCCGCCGAGGCCGTTACCGGCGGCGCTGCGCTGAGAGCCGCTGAAGCTGACGTCGATCACGCGGTAATGGCCGCTCAGGGCGTCATGATGGCTCAGCTCGATCAGGCTGCCGGGTTTGAGCCCACGACAGGTGGTGTCGAAGGTCAGTGTGCCGGCCTGCCAGGTGCGGACTTCGGCGAGGCGCTCGGCCAGGGCTTTAATGCGGTCCGGGTCTTGGGTGTTCAGGCCCCAATGATGCTGTTCGCCTTCGGCAAAGGGCAGGTTGACGCTTTGATCGGTGGCCAGATCGGTGCTCAGCCAGGGGTTGGTGTCGGCCAGTTGAATGCTTTGGGGGGCGGACCGGCGCTGACGGGTCACTTTGAAGATGTGTTCGTCGTCCTTGGCGGCCCCGGCATTGGGGGCATAGCGCAAGGGGACGGGGAGTTCGCCTTCGGTCAGTTGGGTCAGGTCGTCGACCAGTTGCACGATGGTCTCGGCGTCAGCCTGATGCAGATGCAGGTAAATCCCTTCCCGTGCCAGGATGCGGCGCACGAAATCGTAGTCGCTTTCCTGATACTGGACGGTCATCGGCAGCACCGGGGTGGAGGCAGCGGGCACTTCGATTGTGCAGCGATCGGCCAGGGCGTCTTCGAGGATCTCGCGGGCGATGTCGTCGGCACTGCGGTCGATGAATACGCGGTTGTGGCGCCGTTGCCGAAGGGGCTGCAAGGGGGAGCTCAGGGTGATGACCAGCCCGGCATAGTCGCCGTTCCCATCGGCATCCTCGACGTGGGTGACCAGGGTGTGCAGAGGGGACAACACGCCACGCGAGAGGATCGACAGTTTGGCATTCAAGCCGACCAGTTCGGTCTCGGGCAGTTCATAGCGCAACAGGACTTTGAGGCGAAGGGAGAAGTCCTGATGGAAGGTCCAATGATCAAGCTGGACGCTTTCGACCAGGCAGGCGTCTTCGGGAATATCGGCGAGGCGCAGAAAATACTGACTCTCATCCGCCAGCCCGACTTCGCGCATGGCTTTGTTGATCCCTGCTATGGATAACGTCATCACGATACTCCCTGCTATGGTTTGGTGCGGCACACTACCGGCGGGCACGCCGATTCAAGGCCGCGAACAATTCACCGATGCAAAGGAGAGGCAGGCTGAACAGACTCCGACTCCTTAAGGAGAGCATTCAGCAATGCACAATGCGGGGGAGGAAGTCACTTGAAGGTGTAGCCATTCCCTGCCCGAAAATAACCTGTCCTTGATCGGTATTGAAATAAGAAGACGGGAGTATAAGGAGCGCACTTCATTCAGTCTGTGAATCGAATCACATAGCAAAATGCGTTGTAGGCTTCAAAGGCCCAATGCTCGTGCGAGAGCGCCATCAAAGCTGGCGTCACGCAAGGGGCCTTCAACACGCTGCCGCATTCGGATCAGGGTCTGGTTGACTTGCTGCCTAGCGCCTCTGACACGCAGTGTGAGGCATACCTTGCTCACCTGGCTGACTTAATTAGCTGGTAAAAGTAGTAACAGAACAGCCCGAAAAACAGGGCATCCCCGGTGACTATGACAAACACCAAGGGAGACGCTATACCCGCTATATAAAGCTGCATCAAAGTCATAATATAACCCAGCTTTCCGATGCCACCGGTAACGACCACCCCATAATGTCTTTGTGGGTTGCGCGCTACTAACAAGTAGCCAATAAAATAGATTAACGTTGTTCCCCAGGCGCCTTTGTATATCGCAAACATCAATGGATCTGGGATGGCACGGTTGAACATCAACTCAAAAGTGAACGCTGTATTAAAAAAACCGAACAGTGCGCCTAACAAATTCCACATCGCTGCCGCTACAAACAACTTGGTAAAGAAAGATGCGTGGGCCATTTATCGAATCTGACTAGTTAAGTAGGAAGGCCTAGAATGAAGGACTCCATGACCCGATGCATTTACATATGTAAACGGGAATAACGTTTTTCTGGATGACTTCGCTTTAACTGAACGAAGCTGGCTCGAGTCAATTACTCTTATTTTTTCGGATACGGCTCAGCTGGGTAGGGCTAATACCCAAATAGGAAGCAATGTGATACTGGGGAATCAAGTCTTCAAGCCCGGGGTATTCCGTTTTGAAAATCAAATACCTTTCTTTTGCTTCAAGCAAAGCAAACTCGACCTGCTTCTTCTCATTCCGTACAAAATACCGCTCTGATATTTTCCGCCGTAGGCGCTCGATGTGGTAGTTACCTTCAGACAGCCGCTCAATTTTATCAAATTCAGCTCGCCAAATGGTGCAATCGGTGAGTGCCTGCTGGGGCAGCATGTTCCTCTCTTTGCTGATCAACGCAGCATAGGAACCAATAATGGATGGACCCACAAAAAGCGTCTTATTATATTCTCTTCCCTGAAGGTCAGTATAAAATGCCCTGACGACCCCAGTTTCGAGGAAGGCTATCTCACTTGCATACTCGCCTTCGCGAATGAAGTAGTCTCCCTTCTTCAAAGAATCCCGTTTGAAAACAGATTTCGCGATAGCCAATGTTTTTTCGGGAAGATTATCGTACTTGCTTAAAAATGATATTAAGCTATCCATTCTTGGTTACCCATATACATGTGCTAGCCCCGTCCTTTACACGAATCGTTGCAGCCTAACAGCCATGGAACTTACGACCCTATTCGTACTTACTCCAAAACAGAACAAGCTCAAGCGACTACACCGTGTTCCTTGAACGCGGCGACAGCTTTTCTGCACTTTTGCATCATCGCGATTTCAAATGCAGTCATCCCATTGGCCCAGTTCAAAGTCGATTTTAGTGACGTGTCGGCCCCTGCGTTAATTAATAGTTTAATTGCAGCGCCATTATTACTGTTCGCGGCAATCATTAGAGGCGTAAATCCGAGATCATTGGGTTGATCCGGCTTCTCCCCCATATTTAACAGTCGCTCAACAATGGAATTCATACCTGACGCCACAGCAAATCGAAGAGCAGTCATACTGTCCTCTAACCGGACTTGACTCGGGTCTGCTCCGGAATCCAGCAGGAAATTCGACACCGCAACAGCGTGCTTACCTGTCATTGAACATGCTTGCATCAGAGGAGTCAGATCGTCTGCTTGGTTACGCAAATTGATGTCACCCCCCAACTTAATAATTAGCTCCACGACATATACAGATCTTGAGGATAGCTCGTTTATCGCGCACGATAAGCAGGTTTCGTGCTGAAACTGATGATTTATATCGGCGCCAGCATGCACCAACGCCGCTATTTGATCCAAACGCTTGTTTGAAACTGCATTTAATAGTTCCAGCTGTCTAACCATTTAAAAACCCGAGTCTCTTTATTTGCCGTCGATTAAGCCCAAGTTCATATTATCATCGTGCCGCCTACCGCATACCCTGCCCCTTGCTATGTGGCGGACATCATAAGGTAGACACCGACGATGTATAGCAGGTAACTCGCATTAAATGGACACATTGCCTCGGTACTTACAGGCCGGTACCTTTACGGCGCGTTAGCCTATCTTGGGGCATATTGAAACCATTGGCCACATTCTTGCTCCGAATTTTAATGGTAAAACCGTTTCAGCGGTGTTTTCCCTGGAGACCCTCTCAGCTTCCCAGCCAAGCTCTGGTTTGACCAAAATTGCCCTTCTCCGTGTAAGTTATATCCTACTCAGCTTGTCAGTCTTGCCCCTAAAGTGAACGACGTCACAAACCGACAATTCGCCAAAAGGCCCATAACAAGCGGGGCAGCACGCTTGTACTGACTTTTCCGTCACAATAAGGTGGCTATTGAGCACCGTATATACCGGCAGAAACCCTTTATACTGCACGCAGTTCAGGAGGAACGCAGACGGATACACCCAGACGCCAGGAAGGCAGGCCAGTGGAAGCGCCGAGGATATCGCCCAAGCGACACAGCACGGACGCTGGCAACCACGGATGGAGGAACGACGAGGAACCGACACCGGGAGGGGTGTTTTACAGCGGTACAGGCCGTACCGGCATCAGGATGATGCGATCAGGACGATACCGATTTCCGGAAAGGGGTGGCTACGGCTGCCCCTTTTGTGTTTGTGGGGTTTGCTGCTCCAAGGTGCTCCATGGACACCCACCTTAAAAGAAAATGCTACTGGCGTGGGTTTCTATGTACTACTTATTAGCACATTCCCGGCCAGTTTTTCTCAGCGTTTGATAGTTTTTCTATTGATTACTTTACAAACCTCAAACTTTCGAAAGTAATCGGAAGGTCAGGGTTCGGTTTTACGAACCTCAGTTGGTTGTTTTCGACTTTTACCAAATTAGATTCAAGTTTATCCACAGCATCACCGTAGACAGGCCTTAGCTTCGATTTTCCACAAGCATCGAAGCTGGGCACCCCTTGATATAGCTCTACAAAAGTGACCTTGTCTGATAAACCTGTAATTCTTAATACCAGAGAATATGTAACTTCATTTTCTTGAGTTGAGTCCAAGAGCTTTATGGAGTCTGCCACATAACAATCCAGCTGGTCAGTCGAGCAGCCCAAGACTACGAGCGATAACGTCGCAATTAGAATCACTTTCATATTGTTAGTGCATAACATGTGTTCATCGTCATATTTTATATTCATCCCTTGGCGCGCCCTGTTCAGGGCACAGCCCTAAAGAATGCCAAATCAATACCTTTCAAACCGACACCGAGCGAACTTAGAAAACCTGGTTGTAACACAGTGAGAACATGTAATTAAACCATCCTTACTATTGAGACCCTGCTTACTTTCAATGAGATTATGATCGACCATTTTATAGTCAGTTAGCAACGTTGCGCCTTTTAGAAGTACTTGCTTAGGAATCTGCCGTTATGCGGAGCTACAGTATCAACCGCAGATTCCTGCTATGAAATCGTAGTAATAATTGCGTTGTCTATTCGTTTTGTCAGAAGCCCATCCTTCTCTACAGATGAAGCACCTTCCATACTGCGAGGGCCGATGTTTATTGAGATGTAATCTGCCGTCTCCAAGACGGATTTTGGTACCCAATCATTAGCACCAGATAGAAATTTCATCCTATCGAAATTCGGCTCATGTTTCATAGAGGGGTTCTGGATATACTGCTCTTCTAGCTTTAGGCTCCTTGAGGTGTCTGCGATTCCAACACTGACACGATAATCTAAGGAACCTCTGAACAATGAGCTTCAAAGCTGTTCAGACTAACAATTTTGATATCGG
>CBFGUW010000014.1:0-110128 GCA_965652395.1 uncultured Saccharospirillum sp.
ATTGTGACGCCGTTAATAGAGGGGAGGAGACCATCTCATCATCCATGGGCGCTTAGCTTCGCCATCCATGGCTCAGATACCCCTTCCGGGAACACCCCCGGCATCCGGCACTAGCCAACGGTGGCCATAGCTTCTTTCTGAAAAGGCTGTGCTTTGCTCAAATGTATGGTTGGCACCGTGAATCATGTCATTAAGGTTTACTAAATGAACTGGGGAAATACCTAAAGGAAACCTCGGTGTTAAATACCCAGCTCTACGAGGCCATTGAAGGCTAGTGGTGGGTGCCGGGGGGTGCTCATTCGGGGAAGTCCGAAACATGGATGTTTCGGTCTAGCCCCCATGGATGGGTTCACGGCGACCCCGAATGAGCATCCCCCGGCACTCACCACGGGTTAAAAGCAACCAACCCCCAAAGCAAGGGAAGCGAAAGGCACCACCCCCAACCACTGGCACAAACAGGAGAAGCAGGAATGAGATGGCTAACAAGAGTGACGGATAAAGCCACCGCCGGGTTGGCTTTGTTGGGCACCCTGGGTGTTGCCGCCATGATGGTGCATGTCACATTGGATGTGATAGCAAGAGCTGTTTGGTCGGTATCGATACCCGCCACACTCGAACTGGTAACCCGCTACTACATGATCACCCTGGCATTGTTGCCCCTGGGATGGGTTGAATGGAAACGGCAAATGATCACCGTCGAACTGTTCTCAGGCTTGTTTGGAAGCATGGGAATTAAAATGATCGACGCACTCGTCGCATTGCTGAGTGCAGGAATTTACCTCGTCTTCACCCAGGCCACGTGGAGCAAAGCCATCGAACAATATGAACTGGGCGCCTACGTCATGTCGCTCGACTTCCCCATGCCCGTCTGGCCCACCTACTTCGTACTGCCACTGGCCTTCGCACTCGCCGCACTGGTCAGCCTGGCCCGTATACCACTGCTGTTTGCCACACAGCCCGAACTTGATTCATAGGAAACATCATGTCGATTGAAGTTGGGTTTTACGGTCTGCTCATACTCTTATTACTGCTCGCCGTACGCGTACCGGTCGCCATCGCCCTCATCACCGTCTCACTGGGCGGCCTTACCCTCATGCTCGATTGGAGCACCGCCATCGGCATGCTCTCCTCCACACCTTACGACTTTATCGCCAAGTGGACACTCAGCGCTGTGCCCATGTTCCTGCTCATGGGTTTTATCAGCTATCACTCAGGGCTCACCGACGGCCTGTTCAACGCCGCTAAAGTTGTTTTCCGGTGGTTGCCCGGCGGGCTGGCCATTTCCAGTATTTTCGCCAGCTCCAGTTTCGCCGCAGTCAGTGGTTCCTCTCTCGCCTGCGCCGCCGCTATGGGACGAATCGCCATACCCGAGATGGTGCGCAGCGGTTATAAACCCAGTTTCGCCTGTGGCACCATCGCCGCCGGTGGTACGATTGGCGCGCTTATTCCGCCCAGCATTCTGATGATTGTTTACGGCGTCTTCGCTCAGGTGTCCATCACTCAGGTCTTCCTCGGCGGCATCACCATCGGATTGATGACGGCGCTCAGTTACAGCGTCGTTATCCTCATTGTCAGTTGGCTGCGGCCGGATATCGCTCCCCGCGTCGAAACCGGTGCCCATGATTACAGCGTGCGCCAGGCTATTGTGGAAATCTGGCCAGTGCTTGTACTGGGTGTGCTGGTATTCGGTGGGTTGTTCAGCGGCTTTTTCACCGCGACGGAAGCGGGCGCCATCGGCGCGGCGGGCGCTTTGTTGATCGCCGGGGTGCTTGGCAAACTCAATCGCAACCTTGTTAAAGTGTCTCTACTGGAAACCCTTTCCACCACCGCTTCGTTGCTGATCATTGGTGTGGGTGCCAGCATGTTCACCCTCTTCCTCAGTTTAAGCGGCCTTGCCGGGTTTATCTCCGATGCTGTGTCGGGGTGGGATGCCAGTTACCTTCAACTGATGCTCATTGTCGTGGTGATTTATTTATTGCTCGGCCTGTTCATGGAACCCTTCGGCGCAATGCTCATCACCCTGCCGATTTTTTTGCCCATTTTCGAGCAATATGACATCAGTTTGATCTGGTTTGGCGTTCTGCTGGTCAAGCTGCTGGAAATCGGGATGATCACACCGCCGGTGGGGATGAATATTTTCGTGATACGCGGGGTGGCTTCTCAGTACGCGTCCCTGGTCGATATCTTCAAAGGGGTCAGTTACTACCTGATCGCGGATATCGTGGTGGTGTCACTGGTCATTTTCTTCCCCGAACTGGTGCTGTTTATTACAAGCGGGTAGCAATTGACCGGCGAGACGAAAGCAACCCAACGCCCCCGGTAAAAAAAGATGATGATACAATGCCGAAATTGATGAAGAATGCGTCCGACCCTGTGACTGGAGTTTCGATGAGCCGCGAACGAAAAGACATTAACTACGCCATGCTAAACTCTCTGGTTGGCTACCGCCTGCGCCGCGCCCAGCTCGCCTATTTCGAAAACTTCTCCGCCACCTGCACCGAACAAGGCGTCACCCCCGGGTTATTCGGCATCCTCGCCATTGTTTACCACAACCCAGGGCTCACCCAGACTGCTGTCTCCCAGGCCATTGAGACCGACCGTTCCGCCATGGTCGCCGCTGTCGACAAACTCGAAAAGCTGGGGCTCATTGAACGTCGCCCCTCCGAAACGGATCGACGCTCTTATGCCCTCTTTCTCACTGGCCACGGCATCGCCTTCACCGAAAATCTTCATAAAAAAGTACTGAAACACGAAGCTCATTTCGAAGAAGTTATGAAAGACGGCGAAAAAGAGCAGTTGCTCGATCTCCTGACCCGCATCATCGATCTGGACCGGTAAGACCACCGGTTCTTATGTCGGGTTCTTTTACACTCATCCTTTCCCCCCTTCACGAATCGCCCGCCAAACCTTCCTAACTCTAAACTGCTCGGCAACGGCACCGGCTGTAACAAGATCAGCAACGACCAGGTGGTGGACTCCCCCGCAGTATTCACCAGCCTGCTGGAAGCACTGGCCGACAATGGCGGCCCCACCCCGACCCACGAACTCAGAAGCGGCAGCCTCGGCGTGAACACCGGCAATAACGATGTCTGCCCGGAGCACGATCAGCGCGGCGAAACACGGCAGGCCAATGGCGACAACTGCGATATCGGCGCTTTCGAGCTGATTGTTCAGGCGGCGCAGGACGACGATGACAGTGACGACGATGATTCCGGCGGCGGCGGTTCTCTGCCACCCCTCTGGATAGGGCTGTTCCTGGTCCTGTTCGGGGTGTTGCGTAACAGAGGTGCCCTTCGGTAAGTGATGTGATCCGGCCGGGGAGCGTTTTGTGCCTCCTCGGCCATAATCAGCAAAAAACCTTGCGTAAGGTCACATCCATAGGCTTCCGGTAACGCATTTCAGCTCGTATTGGGCTAGTCTCAATAGAATCTTTCTCCGATTCCGAGCCAGCCGCTGTATGAAGTTCCCCGCCCTGATCCTCGCTGCTATATGCGGCCTTCTCACCTCCCTGCCCTCATTCGGCGCCGAAGCGCTGGTCAGCCGGGAAATCATTATCGACGGTTACCCCTATCATGCCCTGCTGAAACCCAGCACCGGCATGGCCGGGGCGCTCGGCGACCATGCGCCGCTGGTGCGCGGCAACCACTACCAGGGCACCCTGATAGAGGCACGGGACAGTTGGGTACGCCTGTCGGAAGTGGACGGAAAATGGCAGGGGCTGGTGTTTCTGAACGGTCAGGTCCAGGTGGTGGGTGCTGCCACCGCCGAGCTGCACAGCAAAAGCATCGACGGCGCCCTGGGCGATACCCCGGCGACCTGTGGCGTGGCGGGCCACGACCACTCCATTGCCAGCCGCTCGGCCCTGGCGCTGCCCGAGGTGTCGGAACTCAATTACGACGAATTCTGCAGCTCCGAAGTGGGCGGTCTGTGCATGATGTCGGAACTGGAAATGGTGTTCGACAACGCCTTCCAGCAGCGTTACCCGGATACCTATCAGGACCAAGCGCTGTCCATCCTGAACATGCTCGAGGGGTATTACATCAATGCCCTGAAAATCGGGTTCGACACGCTTACGCTTGAGTTTCCCAGTCAGGAACTGTTCACTGGCAGCACGGATGCCGGTGCCTTTCTGGATGCCATTCAGGCCAACAAAGACAGCCTGGATTTTCTGCAAAACGACCAATCGCTGCTGCACGTTGTTACCGGGCGGGAATTCGACGGTTCCACCGTGGGCATTGCCTACGTCGGCGTGCTGTGCAGCACTTTCGATTTCAACGTCGGCACGACCCAGATCGTTGATGACAATATGGCACTCACGGCTCTGACAGCGGCGCACGAACTGGGCCACAACTTCGGCTCAAACCACGATGGCGATGGGAACACCTGCGGCGGCGGCTTTGTTATGTCTCCAGTATTGGATGAACTGGCGTTCAATCAAGGCTTCTCAAGTTGCTCCATCGACCAAATGCAGGACACCATCAACAACCTGAGTGCGCCCCAGTCCTGCTTCAATTTCCCAATCGACGCCACCATCACCGCTGACAACGCCAACCCCAACATCGTCATGCAGGGCCAGCCCTTTGCGCTGAACTACAACATCACCATGAACCACGCCTATCTCGAAGCCGACAGCCTCACCGTTACCGGCAGCCTGAACACCGAAGATGGCGAACTCACTGGCGCGCAGCTCGATGGTGCGGACTGCAACCTGACCCCGAATCAGGGCTACCAATGCACGCTGGCGACGCCGACATCGCCGCTGACATTAACCGTCAACGCCATCGGCAATTCCACCCGTGCGCGCTTCGAACACCAGGTAACCACCCAGCAGAACACCGGCGACCTGAAAGAGATCCTGACCGATGACAACAGCCTGACCACCGAGGTCACCGTCTCAGCGACCGACCAACCCGGCGACCTGCAGGCCAGCCTCAACGGCACCCAGGTGCAGCTCAGTTGGACCGATCTCGCCGATTCTGAAACCGGCTACGCCGTGCGCCGCCGGGTGGAAGGCTCAAGCACCTGGACCCTGCTCACCGACCAGCTACCCGCCGACAGCACAGCCTACACCGACACCACGGCCGAACTCGGCGTGCGTTATCAATATCAGGTCCGCACCCTGCCCGCCGTAAACGACACCCTCGGCTCGAACATCACCACCCTGCTGATAGAACTGCCACCGGCCGCCAGAAGCGACTTCCAGGCCGAAGGCCTGGAAGAACAGGTAAACCTCAGTTGGACGGACACCGACGCCCTGGAAACCGGCCTGAGGCTGGAACGCCAACGCACCGGCACAGACAGCTGGCAAACCATCGCCACCCTAGACGCCAACACCACCAGCCACCAGGACACCACCGCCGTCCTCGGCGAGACGTATCTATACCGGCTGATCGCCTTCAACGAAAGTCAGGACTCCCCCGCCAGCCTGTCCCAGGAAACCGGCCTCATCGTTTCCGCGCCCAGCGACCTGACCGTTACCCGTCAGCAGGGTGCGGCCGAGCTTCGCTGGGAAGACAACTCCGCCACCGAGACCTTCTATCGGCTGGAACGCAGCTTCGAAGGCGCGCCCTGGCTGTCTCTCGCCGTATTGGGTGCCGACTCCAACTTCTATAGGGATTCCACCATCACACTGAACCGGACTTACCTGTACCGAGTCATCGCGCTCAGCGGCAGCACCTTTTCAGACCCCAGCAACACCGCCCGGCTCGAAGCCGGCAGCACCTCATCCGACAGCTCGACGTCCGACACCGGTACAGACACCACGGACGCACCAAGTCGACTGGGCAGCGGCAACCAGGCTGGTAGCCTGTCACTCTGGTGGGCCGTTCCCTTACTGACGCTGTTGATCCGCCGCACCGGCAGACCAAGAAAGACCCCTCCGAAAGCCTCTTAAGCCGACCGATAATGACCGGGCGGATGCCCGGTCACCTGTTTAAAATCCTTACTGAAATGCGCCTGATCGAAATAACCCAACTCCTGCGCCAGCGCCGCCAAATCCAACGCCTCGCCGCTGGTCAACCGATTCGCCGCCTGCTGCAACCGATAACAGCGCAGCACCCACTTCGGCGACAGCCCCACATAGCGCCGGAACAACCGCTCCAGCGAGCGGCCACCCAAGTTAAACCGCTCGCTCAACTGCTCCAACCGCAACAGGGAACGATCCGCCTCGATGGTTTTCACCACATCGCACACCCACTCCGCCCGTGAGTCCCGTTTTGGCTCACAGGCCAATAACTGCGCCGTCAACCAGGCCACCCGCGCCGCGCCATCCGGCAGCACCTGCAGACAGCGGTCAAATTCCGATGTAGAGCACGGCAACACCCGGCCTGTATCCACCCGTTCATTTACCAGGCCCGCCACCGGCTCAGCACAGAACGCCCCCAACAACCCCGACTTGAACCGTACCCCCAACGCTTTTCCCTCACCGCTCAGCGTCCGCCGGAAACACCCTCTCACCGGCCCGAACAAGCCACTGTTCGGCGGCTCGAACACCAAATGCGCCGACGGATGCGGAAGATTCGCCGACTCGAACACCTCCCCCTCCGGTAGGCGCCAATGCACCTCCCAGAAATAATCCACCCAGGGCGCCAACTCATCCACCGGTGCATAAGTGGCTGTGGTAAAAGGACGATCGGGCTGAGACAACAACCCACTGACTTCGCGTTCGGCCATAAGTCGGTTTTTTACAATGACTGGAGAAGGGATGAGGTTACTATCACCCCATTCCCAGCCACAACACCCACGACATTTTCATCACAAGGAGCCCGACATGACTCACCTGACCGCACAAGTCACCATCAACGAATGGAAAGAGGAAGAGCTGAATAAAACCGAAGGCGGCCACTCCAACCACCTGGCCAAAGTCACCTACGACTACCAGGGCGACCTCACCGGCACCAGCCAGGCCGACTACATCCTCACCTACCACCCCGACGGCACCGCCAGCTTCGTCGCCCTGGAAGTGATCGCCGTAACCGGCGACGAACCCGGAACTCTGGTGCTACGCCACCGGGGGCGGCATGCTGATAACGTCGCAAGTGCGGAATGCGATGTGGTGTATGGGACCGGGAAGTTTGAGGGGAGTACCGGGACGGCCAGTTATGCGGCGGGGGATCGGACTTATCGGTTGGAGGTTGATTTGGCCTGATCTACTCACCCAGGCGCTGAATGTGCAGGACCAAATAAAGGGGGAGCTATCCGGGGGGCGTCGGCGCATTAAGCGCCTAGATTTATTGGTACGCCCGGCACAACCTTCTGATTGAATTCAGGCATTAATCAAGGAAATCACAACAACGATAGCGCCAGCAGAAGCAAAAACAACCCCGAACCATCTATAGAAAGATCGAGCTCGTGCCAGGCCTTTCTCCGGGGAGCTAGCGCTCCTGTATAGCCAATAACCGGTCCTTCTATCCCAGCGCAACAGAATCCCAGCAGGGAGCAACGCCACAAGACAACCGATCAAAATGAACAAAGCTCCCACGATTACATCAAACATGTTCGTAGGACCTAAAGCGAAGGCTTGCAGACATTTTGAAGCCTCGAGTGGTAGAAAAATTGCCTGTCAACAACAGCGATCTATGCATTACTCGTAATGGCTCCAGAGTCGGAGAATTTTCACCACACGTTCGCCCTCGAGTACTTGGAAGACCAGACGATGTAATATATTGAGGCGGCGTGAATAAGCCCCTGCAAGGTCAGCTTGCCCATGATGACAATTGGTTGGTGAGACTCGGCAGTTTCATCAATCAACCGATAAAGGTTGCTGCGCGCCTCAGTAGCTGTGATTCCAGCCATGACGCACCTCTTGTGTGTTTACAATTTTCACCGAATTGTACGCCTTTAGGTACGTAAAGACGAACGTTCTGTACATTCAATTGAACCTGATAGTCATACTACACAAACTTTGGAGGAGGGGCTCTGGCATCGAAGGAAGTTATAAGGCTTAAACCCTAGTCCAGGCAATTTTGCTTGGCCTTACTTGGGTTTTTGCCTCATAGTTATACGGCATTTCCATACGGAACGGTGAATTCTTATGGACACTATCAGCGTAAAAAAGTTTAGAGACAATCTGAAAAGATTTGTAGAACAAGTAGTTAGTAGCCATGAGCCACTTAAGGTAACCCGACGTGCTGGCGAGGCATTCGTGGTTATGAGTGCCGTTGACTGGGAGCGGGAACAAGAAACGCTCTACGTACTTCAAAACAGCGACCTAATGAAGCAGGTTGCTGACTCTTTGGCTATTCATACCCAGGGTAAAGGATACAAACCCATAGACGAGGAAATGGATGAAATCACTTGTATTAGAGGGCAACACCTGAGCTGCTTATGAAGAGCTCAGAGCACAAAATAAAAGCGTCACAAAACACTGTGAAAATTATTAAAAGAAACGCTTCGATCAGACCCTTCCACAGGGTTGGGCAAACCTGAACAACTACGGCACAGCCTTATTGGTTTTTGGTCGAAGCGAATCTCTCAAAAAGATCGCGTAATTTATAAATTTGATGATCAGTATGTTTGTATATTTGCCATTGGCGGGCATTACGACGATCACTGAGCCGAAGCCTTAACCCAGCCAGAGATGCCCAAGCGCCTCTGTCCGCCCCTCCAACCGTATGCGGCGGCTGATGACGTAGTTATGCTTTAGCGTAGTCTAATAGAAACCCCAGTTCTCTATTCTGGCAAGAAACATGAAGGACCAGGGTGTGAGCAAGCTCGACCGTCGAATGAAATGCGTGATGTTTGGAAAACCAAAAGACATCTATTAAAGGTTCTTTGTCGTGCCAAGTGGTCATAACGAAACGATCACCGGGTATGCTACTGTAGTCGAATGCCCTCATATTGGCCATGTCAACCGCTTCATCCCAAGCGCTGCATTCCTTTGCCCAAGCTACTACGTACAGACATCCGGATTCTACCAACCAAACACTTACCTTAGCTTGCCAAGTCAGCGTTACCTCTTCGTCAATAACTACAATGATACGAAACGGCCTTAATCTGAGACATCAGGCAACTCAGATCCTGGTTTTAGTTGTAGATACTTTATTGCCATTTTCATGAGTCCCGCTTAGATAACCGGCACCGAATGAACCCAAACGTACTAGGTATTGGCAACGCCCTTGCTATAAACGCGCTCGCGATGCATTATGCATGATTGTGTTGCGTAGGCCTTTAGATAGCTGGTTTTTGTTACACTCACTTAACAATTTATGTTGAGCTTCCTATTCTTGAACCACCCTAGACAACCAACGAGCAAAAAGCCTGCACCCATCACAAGCAAAAACCACTCTGGTTTACCACCTTGAACTGAGGCATAAATACCAAAGCCTCCAAACGTTAGTCCAAAAAAGAAATACATTATTAGCCCAGTTGGGAGCAGAGGTGGCTTGGAACCAATTGAATATATCCGCTTGCTCTTGTCTACAATTTGATTCTGCTCACCAATTTCAACTGAACACTTATCAGAACATGCTAACCCACGACCAGTATCAATGGCACACTCGACACAAATAGCTTTGCAACAGGCCTTACAAATACCGGATGCCTCTTCATTCTTATGTTGGAAACATTTCATCTTACACTCTCCTATTTACTTATCTAATTATTGTATTTTTTTCTAAAGTTGAATAGCCCAAAGGGCAGCCCCTTCAAGGTGATATATTATACAACTCATCCCTTCTGGGAATCGAATGTTTTTTTTAAAAATTAATATGGGTGCCAATATGATTGATACGAGTAAGGTTGCGAATTGCATGGCTTTCATATTATTGTCGATTTCTTTTTTGTTCACTGTATTCTCTCGCTATCTATGTGACACCGCCGCCATAAACGTACGGCATCAAAAACGTCACGCGACCGAAAAAAATAAACATAGTCGCTTCTTAAAGGATCTTGACCAACCCGCTATAGTCCAGTACCAGTATTTCAACTATACACATAGCTAAGAAAGCGATGAGGAAGAGAAAGCCAAGTCCAAATATCTTCCAATTAGATTCAAATACAAAATCAGTACTTTCATTGATAGCTGCTTTATTTAGCTGAAATTTCTCAACCAACAACTTGCCAGCCGAACAATAAATAATGGGTATAACTATATTGGGGTAGTCACCTGGAATGAACACCAATAGTACAAGCAAGAACACTATGAAAATTGAACCATATGCCAAGGTTTTGGAAGCCCCTTCGGCATGACCTAGCACAATGAAATTCTTCCTGACTGAGTAAACAGCGTATAACGGACCACCCCAGTATGAACCAACAAATACCTGCAAAGGCGAATGAAGCTTTTTAGCACTCGGATTCTTAACAACCTGGCGCGAGTGACTTTCTACTTTTTTATCAGCAATAAGCGCTAGGATTTCCTCATACCGCTCAGGGTACTTTTCCTTGTTTATCACTCGCTTAACATCGAGTAATTGCTCTAATGAGTAGTTCTCGTAATTGGGGTTCATCTTCCACCTTTAACGTTTAAAGCTATCGCCATTTTGTTTATGCTTTTTCTTTTGCAATGGATATCTTGTTGACCCTTGATCAACCTAGCCTTTATATTTAGCGCAAGGAACCACCTCGCGCCGAATGGCATCACTTAGACTCTTTTTGGTAATTTAGCTCACTAGGGTGTACGTTTATGTAGCTTGGTTCAACGTCACTTGAGAAAACCTTCGCTTTAATGCTTTTGTGCCCAAGCATCGAAGCCTTGCATAGCCTATGCATACCATCCATGACCCTGCCATCTTTGCACAACAGTATTGGATAAGATAAATCAGCATCATTAATCAATTGCGCATGTTTAATGATATCCCTACAGGTGGGTCTGGCTCCACCAACTTCATACCAGTACTCCTCATCGATCTCTGGGAAAGAAGATAGTGGTGTTTCCCTCACTTCGAGCCCTTCGGCAAGCCGTATAAGCTCAAATACATCCCACGCGTACAGATCGCCATCAACTTCCCGCAGGTGATATTGCTGTCTCATAAGGGGCTCTTAGTACCAGATGTTATATAAAACGTTAGCAGCAGTGTGCGTGCTTTTCATGATCTGCTACCAGAATTGATTGTGCCATGATGCCACAGCTTGACTCCAATGCAAAAACCGGAACAGGAGACAACAGAGCATAGGTAACTGTAGTAAAGTGCGCGAAGCGCACTATAATTCTCGGCGCCCAGCTGACTGCTTTTGCATGCAAGTTACGTGATTTTGTCATTTGGTTCGACCAACCGAACGTCTGCATTTAATTTTGGTATCGAGTACGTGATTCTTTCGAAGGCCTTTTGGTCAAGATCCGCTATCTGCTCGTCAGTTAGCTTAGAAAAGTGCCATGCCCTAACCAAGTGGTCCATTAGGTGTGCCATACTCACTTGGTAAGACAACTCGCCATCTTCATCATAGCTTCCATTTTCTATTTCGGAGATCACAGTTTCGATATGCTCTTTTAACTCTTCAAGCTCAGCAATAGCCGAAACTCTATTCATTAACCCTGAGTAATTCATCTGAGGCTCACTAGTTCAAATAACATTTGTGGCTGTGTCGAGGTACGAGGCTGTAGCCCGGACTGTTTACCAACACGTCGACGCTGTGACTAACCTACTTGTTTTAGGGTTTATTGAAAAGTGACAAATATATTCGTCCGTTGATTCGTAGATATCGCATACTAGATTGTCCGTCTTCTTAGTCCGACATCAGCGCTTGTTAACTTTCACAAGGCGCTAAGCCCTGCTTCAATTTCACTTACTATCCCGGATAATGAGCGACCTTTTGGTTGATTTACCAGCTCAAATTCAGCCTCCATGGGCGCAAATAGCGCATTTCGGTTATCGAATGATGTGAAATCACCAACAACATAATGGCCGTAGTAACGGGAGCTGCGAACTTCACAAACACTCCAACAACCCCCATGTTTCTCGACGAATAATTCTCCAATGAAGTAGCCGACGCGAACAACTATCCAATTCTTGGCGTCATCGGACATATCTTGTTCGGATAGCCAGCTACTAATTGGCTCAAGAAAGGCGGCCGGGCTAATCAAGATTTCGTGCGGATTCTGAAAACCTAGCTTCTGCGAGAAGTCGTGAAGAACTGGCATCCGTTCTTCTTGGAAAGAGTTGAATCTTTCTTTCTGTTTTTCGACGTCAATAGACATTCTCGATCTCTATTTGAAAGTTAACGCCCGCCATAAACGGCCGAGTGAAACGAGGTCCGGCGACCGAAGGGAGCGTATTTAATGGCTTGATTATGTATGTGCATTCGCCAAACCTTAATCTTAATAAACACCGGCAGACTACTTTACGTATAAAAGGCAAGCTGGTCCAAAGTGAGTACAGCCTGCAGAGCGCGTGTTATCGTGTAGCTTTCCTGCGTTGCCGCACCGTGACCAACTGCATGACGAGAGTTCGCACTTCCTGTTTTAGTAACCGGATCGAAATTCGCAAAAGTAAACTCTCTCAAATACCGGCCAAATGCTCTTGGGAACAATAGTGTGTTAGACCCGCCCGCTTTTCTTTCAGCGGATTTCTCTGCAAATTCTAGAAGACCTTTGAGTTTTGCCCCTTGTCCGTTGTGCGCGGCTCGATGCGCCTCATTGAGAACACCTTCTATTTCGGTAAGGAGAATCTTTATTACAGCTATGGGTTCACGATTATTGAAGGCTGCTATTGCGACCTTCAGCAGCTCCTGCTTAGCACCAAAGTGTGGCTTCGCAAGCCAACGCTCAAGGATTTTCTCCATGCGCTTCTCGTCGAACTTTTTAACAAGCTTTTCTTCTATCTCCTCTAAATCAAAGCCAGCCTCACAGTGATTAAGAACTTCCTTAAATTCAGAAGTAATAATTTCGGCAAATGGGAACCACCCTGAAAGCAGCAATCGATCAAAAAGCGCGACGTCATCAAGAGCATCATATAGATGTTTGTAGCGCATTTGTCGGTACAGCGTCCCTAGTGTAGCTTCAAACTCTTCCAGATCGATTTTCTCATCAGGATTCATGTCAAATGCGAAACCAAAGCGCCAATCCTGCCGAAACAAGCAAAGAATCTTGTCTTTCTCTCCAATTTCCACACATGGAAATCGCATGCCCCTCACGTCCGCAATGTCACGTTCAAAAATTGCGGTCCCAGCTTTCATAGACCGATTAACCACACACTTAAGGCTAACCGCCGCCTTATCTAGCCATAGTTCAGCGCTATCATCGGGCTTCAAGATAAAGAGCACCGTGTCTGCGCTGCGGAGATTGACGGTAGTGCCAGCCTGATTGGCCATGTGATTAATGACACCCGCAAGACTATCAACTAGCCGATGGAATAACGGTTCGTCCGAGGTTAGCGCCAACCTAGTCCATATTTTGATGTTTTGGCCGTCCTTTCCAGGCTCTGCAGAAAACCCAGCCAGTGACTCGATATTCTCAAAACGTAGTGGCTCACCAATGTTTCGAACACTACCTGCAGCCGCTGTTTTGTCATCCGATACCGCCATTTCTAGAATTCCTTCGATATATCCATTTTGCCTTTTGGGCGCATTTCACAGGCGAAAGCGCGATTCATGGGAAATCTGCATAACGCGGAGCACATCGGCGGCCCGTCAGGGACGTCCGGCGGCCATCAGCCGCGTACTGCTGCGAATTGTTATACGGAACTACCACTCTATTGCCGCCCTTGGTTCCGGGTCCAGAGACGTACTGCAGTTGCCTCAATGAATTTTTGGATCGGATCATCTGCGTCTCGAGCAACACCAACGGGAACGCTGGTAAATTTACGGCCTCGATACTTCGCACGACCGGTTTCATATTCATTCCAGTGAAAATCGCCAAACTCAAACCCTAATGAATCCGACTGCCCCTCTAACAGGTTGTTGAAATAAGCCTGTATTTTCCCGTCAGGTTGCTCGGATAAGCCAATTCCCAGGGTTTTTCAGTTTTCGGAATGGGTTTATCCGCTCCGATTTGACAGGAACCGGGCCTTCCCCGGCTCCTGGGCGCCCATCAGGCGCACTTCCCCTGTATGTTGACCATTCGCCTCAGATTCCAGCCAATAAAGGTGAGATTGAACACTTGGTTTGCTTTGTCCAAACCTCGAACCATGATCTGTCGGATTGGGCCAATGGTTTTGCCCCAGCCGAAAGGTTCTTCGACTCGCTTTCTGACTTTCATACTGGCCTGATAACCCTCGTGGCGAGTCGTCCGTTTATCAATCGCCGACCCACCGGGACGCTTCTCGTTTTGTGCAACGTGAGGTGTAATCTTGATCGTCCGACACTGACTGATAAAGTCGCCGGTGTCGTAGTTCTTGTCCGCGCCGACGGTCTTGCGCTGTTCGCCCGGCAGCGTGGCCAACAGTTCCAATGCCGTCTCCCGCTCAGCCGTGCCTGTGGCATGACTGATTCGGGCACCGACGATCAAACCGTTCCGGTTTTCCATCAGGGTGTGGCCCAAATAAGATATCCTGGCTTCACTTCCTTTGGACTTCTTGTAACTACGGGCATCTGGGTCCGTCTTGGACTCATGGGTGTCGTTCAGGCGTTTTTCCCCGCGAAAGTCGCGTTCGGCGTTACGCCCACCGCCTCCAGAAGGTGGCTGATCGTCTTCATCCTTGGGTCGAAAACTCTTTTGGGAAGCCCAGGCTTGAACCAAGGTTCCATCGACACTGAAGTGATCATCACTGATCAAGTTGTCTTTGCGAGCCAAGGCAATGACCTCCTCGAAAAGAGCCGGTATCACATCATGCTCCAACAGCCGATCCCGGTTCTTGCTGAACGAGGAATGGTCCCACACCCTGTCGTCCACGGTCAGGCCAATAAACCAACGGAACAAGAGGTTATATTGGATCTGTTCCATGAGTTGCCGCTCGCTGCGGATCGTATACAACACCTGTAACAACTGCGCTCTCAGCAACCGTTCTGGCGGGATCGACATCTTGCCACGCTCGGAATAAGCCCCGTCCAGGAGCCAATCAATGCGGGTCAGCGCCTTGTCGAACAGCACTTTGATCGCTCGTAATGGATGGTCTTTGGGGACGAAGGACTCCAAGTGAACCGTAGTAAACAAAGCTTCCTGAGTGATGTCGAGACCGCGCATTATTCTGAATGTCTCCGGATGGGTTTGACTATGACCATGCTATCAAACCCAGAGGGCATGGGGGATAATTTCAACAGCCTGCTAAGAGTACCCGCCCAGACGGGCCACACCAGAGAACATCAATGCCTTCAGTGCGCTGAGAACAAGCTACAGGCTCTCGATCAGAGATAATCAGTAGATCCCAATCTGATTGTGGCGTGGCGTTACCAGATGCCTGCGATCCGATAAGCCAAATCTCGTTAACACTCTCATCGGCGCTTAGGTCATTCACTACCTGCTCGACTTCCTTAGGAAGTTTACTATCCCTGGGGGTCATACTTACTTCCCGTATAACGCCGCCAACACCGGCCGAGCGTGGCGAGGTCCAGCGCACGAAGTGCGCGATGGTGATTGGCTTTGTTAAGCATTGAACCTTGCCACAATAGATTTACATTCAGACAAAGATACTTCCTTTGCCCACCTAATAGATTCTTGTATTTCTGGCTCATGTCGAGCAAGCGCCTCTTTTGACCAGTATTGCCGTGGAGTACCAACTGGCAAATGGTCAATTTCTGAAGCAACGCCAGTGAAAGCCAAAAAATCTTTGTCGTCTTCGGGTAGGCCGACCTCAAACCTTAACGAAGACAATTCCAGGGCCCCTTCCAAATAATGAATTGTGCCATCAAGCATTCCGCCTGCCACTTCAGCCGCACGCTTCCGCTTTCTCTCAATGTATTGTTCGTGGCTCATTTTCATAGGATGCTTAACGCCCGCGTTACGGGCTGGTTTGTAGCGGTAGTGGAAAACTAGTCCCGGTACACGCGATTGTTAAGCCAGCTGTCCAGGCCACAGCCTTTTGCCTATTTGTTTGAATTTGTTGACGGATAATGCGCCACGCTCGTTCCGCGCCTTCGAGCCTGGATGTAACAGGGCAGTCTCAACGACTGGGCGATCTGCCTCCCACATCTCGACGACCTCATAGTCCTCGTTCATCAAAACCAATAGCACCGAGTCCCATTCGTGCTCTAGACGTATAGAACCCAAGCGTTGACCAGGCTTCGGGTTGTCGCTGAGGCAACGGCCTTTGATCTGAATCTTGCGGCCTTCCGGCCCAACTGCGTCGTAGCCCGCTGTGCGTGCTTCTGCTAGCTCCAAGCCGAGCAGCTTCGCTGCATTGTACTCCGCGACTTCGCCGGTCACGCCCAACGGTTTACCAGTGAGCTTTTTATACCGTGAAGCCAGCCTTTTTACAGTAGCAAGTATGTCTTCAACTTCTTCTTGCACTTGAACTCCGTATTCGGCTTAACGTTGAGATAATCGTCACTTCCGCCCCTCATTCCGGAACGCCACAAGCTCACGCTATCACGCTCCTGCTCGTAGTAGAGCACTATTCCAAAGCCTTCTAAACCCTTCATACCCACCACAACACCTGACTATCAACTCCGGAAAATCCTTCAAGCCCGATGGCTATCTCAGATACTCAATCACTTTCGAGGCATCTTCCGGAGAATATCCGGTATATCCGTCACACACCCTGTAAGGTTTAGAGCATTCTGTGACGGAGTTCAACCGAAAATCTCCGAGAGGTGTCGAGTGTGTCCGCCTTGTGTCCAAACGGAGAGCACCCTTCTTCCCACCAATGCCTTACGCTTGATAGCGGGCTTCAACAAATCACATAGGAGCAATCCATTGGGAACCAGCAAACGAAAGAGTATGCTTACCCCAAACCGCACATCAGGAGCCACCAGCATGAGCGAGAGCCCCATCCTGGCCGTCATCGACCTGGGTTTTCCCTGGCAAACCGCCGACCCTTTCCTCTTCTGCGTTCACCATAAGGACGACTACCCCGAAGGCAACGCTCAAATGGGCCCTCAAGCCTCGCTTGGCGGCCGCCAGATCGGGCAGGATTTCGATTGGAGCCTGCCCTGGCGCATGTACCACGGCGACACCATCCCCGGCTTCCCGGCCCACCCCCATCGCGGGTTTGAAACCATCACGGTGGTCACCCAAGGCTATGTGGACCATGCCGATTCCCTCGGCGCCGCCGGGCGCTACGGCGGCGGCGATACCCAGTGGATGACCGCTGGTAAGGGCGTCCAGCATTCCGAAATGTTCCCGCTGCTCAGCGAAACCGACCCGAACCCGATGGAGCTGTTTCAGATCTGGCTTAATCTTCCCAGCCAGTCCAAAACCGCTCAACCCCACTTTGGCATGCTCTGGCGTGAGGATATCCCCAAGGTTACCCAGGCCGATGCTCAGGGCCGTGCCACTCTGGTTACCGTCGTCGCGGGCGAGTTGGACGGCCATCAGGCACCGCCACCACCGCCCGATTCCTGGGCGGCGGACCCGGCCAATGGCGTCGCGGTCTGGACCATTCAATTGGCGCCAAATGCGGAATGGTCCCTGCCCGCCCATGCCGCCGGGCTGAACCGGGTGCTTTACTGCTATGAAGGCAACGGTCTGCGAATTGCGGATGTTGCAATCAAGGTGCGCCAGGGCGCTCAATTGCGCTCCGAAAAGGCTGTATCGCTGGTCGCCGGTGATCAGGGTGCCAGTTGTCTGCTGCTGCAGGGCAGGCCCATCGGAGAGCCGGTCGTGCAATACGGTCCTTTTGTTATGAACAGCGAAGAGGAAATCCGCCAGGCCTTTGCGGACTTCCGCCGCGATGAATTCGGCGGTTGGCCCTGGCCAAGGCATGATCAGGCGCATGACCGTCAGCGCGGCCGTTTCGCGAAACACGCCGACGGCCGAACCGAAGAAAAAGAAAGCTGAGGAGCGCGCAGCAGCGCCTTCCTCGGCTGATGAATGGCGCTGTACGTCCTTTTGGAACTCGATTAGTCTGGGCACACTTCGACCACAACCCATTAAAACAAGGAATAACCATGACCTTCCTGATACTCGGCCTGGTTCTGTTTCTCGGCGTTCACTCCGTGCACCTCTTCGCTCCCGACTTTCGCCAGCAAATGATCGACAAGCTCGGTGAAGGCCCCTGGAAAGGCATCTATACGCTGATATCGCTTCTCGGCTTTGTCCTGTTGATCTGGGGCTACGGCCAAGCCCGCCTCACCCCGGAATGGATCTGGATCGCCCCCGGCTGGACGCGGCATCTCTCCGCCCTGTTGATGATCCCATCCTTTATTCTGCTGACGGCCGCCTATGTGCCCGGGTCTTTGATGAAAGCCAAGTTGGGGCACCCCATGGTGCTCGGCACCAAAACCTGGGCTTTCGCGCATTTGGTCAGCAACGGCACCCTGGCGGATATCCTGCTGTTCGGTGGTTTTCTGGTGTGGGCGATTTTCTATTACGCCATCACCCGTCGCCGGGAGCGTCGTGACGGGGTGACCCGCACGGCTGTCGGCGCCTCACGCGATCTCATCGCCGTGGTGATCGGTCTGGTGTTCTATGCCGTTTTTGCTCTGTTCCTGCACGGCTGGCTGATCGGCGTCCGCCCCTTCGGTTAACCCGCAGCTCCCTGGCCCGGGTTGAATCCGGGCCTTCCCACCCCAAGCCATACCTCTTTCGCGACTGGGTTTTCAATGCCGGGAACCCTCGGCCTCAGTCGAACCGTCTACACTGACAGCCGTCCTTTTTGAAACATGAGAGGTCACACCGAACGATGAATTCGGAAGAGTTACACCTTCATCTGCGCAACCTGAACGTGCAGGACTACCCTCAACTCAAGCGCCTGATGGACCGGGTGTACGACGACATCGGTGGTGCCTGGCCGAAGGAAACCATCGTCCGTCTGATTGAAGAGTTCCCCGACGGTCAAATCGCTATTGATGACGACGGTACCCTCGTCGGCGTTGCGCTCAGTTTGATGGTGGACTACACGACCTTTTCAAACCCGCACAAGTACGATGATCTGATCGGTCAGCGGGAAATCATTCTGAACAACGCCAATGGCGATGCCCTCTATGGCCTCGATGTATTGATCGACCCGGACTACCGTGGGCATCGGCTGGGACGTCGACTGTACGACTCCCGCAAGGATCTCTGTCGCTCCATGAACCTGCGCGCCATCCTGGCCGGGGGGCGCATCCCCAACTATTACCAGTATTCCGATAACCTCCAGCCGACCGAATACATCGATCAGGTCGCGCGTAAGGAGATTTACGACCCTATTTTGTCGTTCCAGTTGGCCAACGATTTTCAGATGAAGCGCCTGATGCGCAAATACCTACCAGAGGATGAAAAGTCCCAGGGCTTCGCCACCCTGCTGGAGTGGAACAATATTCTGTTCGAACCCGCCGACCGGGTGCTGGAAAACACCCGCACCCAGGCTCGGGTGGGTGCGGTGCAGTGGCAAATGCGGGAATTCGAATCCGTCGAGGCGGTGTTGCAGCAGGTTGAATACTTCGTCGATGCCCTGTCGGATTACCAGAGTGATTTCGCCGTCTTCCCGGAGCTGTTCAACGCCCCGCTGATGGGCCTGACCGATCAATCCGATCAGGTGGCGGCCATTCGCTATCTCGCCACCCATACGGAAACCTTCACCACCGAATTGAGCCGAATGGCGGTAAGCTACAACATCAATATTGTGGCCGGCTCCATGGTCGAGGAAGGCAAAGACGGCCGCATCTACAACGTGGCCTATCTGTTCCGCCGCGACGGCACATTGGAGCACCAGGCCAAACTGCACATCACCCCCCAGGAAAGACGCGACTGGGTGATCGAAGGCGGCCACGAACTCGCCGTTTTCCAGACCGATGCCGGACGCATCGGCATGTTGATCTGCTACGACGTGGAGTTCCCCGAACTGAGCCGCTTACTGGCGGACGACGATATGGACATCCTGTTCGTCCCCTTCTGGACGGACACCAAAAACGGCTACCTGCGTGTGCGCCACTGCGCCCAGGCCCGGGCGATAGAAAACGAATGCTACGTGGTGATTTGCGGCAGCGTCGGCAACCTGCCCTCCATTGAAAATCTCGACATTCAGTACGCTCAATCCGCCGTGTTCAGCCCCTCGGATTTCGCCTTCCCGCACGATGCCGTGCTGAACGAAACCACGCCCAACACCGAGATGATTTTCTTCTCGGATCTGGACTTCAACCGGTTGAAGATCGTTAGAAACGAAGGCTCGGTCACGAACCTGAAAGACCGCAGGCGGGATTTGTTCACATTGAAGCGCCGCCCTTTCCTGGCGCAGAATGTGGAGTGAGGGGTAACCCTCACACCACGAAATGCACCTGAGCATTGAAGGCGATCACGATCCGGTCTTTATCGCCAAAATAAGGCAGGGCCGAATGGGTTAAATAGGAGGGGAATATCACGACTTTGCCGGTCTCGGGGGCGATGTCCCACACTCCGGTTCGGTTCAGGTATTCCGCCCCGGCATCCAGATAGTGCCCGGCGTTGACCCGTGGGTCGTAGAAACGGTTCACGCCGCTGCGACGACTGAAATCCTCGTCTCCTGCATCGAGATAATAAATACCGCACCAGGAGCAGTTGGGGTGGCTGTGAGCATCGTGGTAGCCGCCCTTGCGGGTGATGTGGTACCAGCTTTCGGTGATAACGGCCTCGGCCTCGGCGCCTTCCGGCCAATAATCTTCGTTAACCTGGGTGGCCACGGTCAGAATCATTTCACTGAGAGTTTGGTTCAGCACCTGCAGGTCGGCGTTATCCAGCTCCAGAAAATTCAGTTCACTTTCAAACAGACCCTGCTTCGCGCTCAAGGCCACCTCACTGGCCACGTCGATGGTGGATTGGGTTTGGTGTTGGTATATGGCTTCACGGATCGGTTCGTGCAGCAAATCATGGTAGGGGTTAGTGCAGATGATCAGGTCCGTACCCCAGGCAGGCAGGACTTCGATATCCGGTGTGTCAGTGATCAGTCGGTCAGTCATGGGAGTACATCACAGCAAATGCGTTGCGCTATTGTAGCGAAGTGATGTGAATAGCCCAAAATTCAGGTGGGGTACACGGCCTGCTTTTCGGTTTTCCGTTCGATCAGGAAGGTATGCCTACCGGCTTTTCCGTCTATGGAAAACGAGACTTCAATGGTCAGGTCGTCCTCTGCGTCAAGGCCGGACAGTTGAGTGGTATCGATCTCGAACAGCTTGACGCTTTGTTTATATAAGCCGTGTTCCGATAGCAGTGCATCCAAAATGGCGCTGTCGGTAAACACCTGGCGGGTTTCCCAGCTACCGTTGCTGATGACAGCCTCGTTCAACTGCACCGCTTTTCCCGCCTGGTCGCTGTAGAGCCCCAACCAAACGATATAGCTTGAATGGGTGGCCGCCTTGGCGTTCACCACGAACAGAATGTCATCCGTTTTGAAAGGGCTCAGGGTATCGGAAGTGAAATCGTAAGTGCGGTAAAAATATTCCGAAGGCTCATGCTGAAGCCGAACCGCTTTGGTCATGCGGCAGGCCGACAGCACTAATGCGGCCACCGCTACCAGGGCGATACCCAGAACCACTTTCAAATCCATATCAGACACCCGGTCAGCTTGAATTAATGCTCGCCCCGAACATTCCCACCCAGGTTATAGGGCAGAACATCGGCAACGACATGCCCGAGACCCTTAGCCGCGAAAGAGCCCCAACCGGCGAGATCATACCAGTTTTCCGGCGCCGGGGCGGGGTTCACGTAGTTGTAGGTGCCGGCAAATTCCGGATCTGTGACCAGTTCGTGGGTATCGCCATCAAAAACCGCTTCGCGACCGTCCGGATGAATGAATTTAAGCTCCGGCTTGCCTTCGCCATTATCGTGAAAAATCGATTGCGATTCCGGCAGCAACTGCCATTGGGAACCCTCGGCTATGGCTTCTTCATAGCTGGGCAGGTTGCTGTTCATTGCCGCCCGGTCTTCAAAGTGCCAGGCAGAGAGGCTTTCCAAAAAGCTGGGTTCAACTTCGATGCCCAGGCTGGAATAGACATCGGCCACCACCTGGCGGCTTTGGTCGCTCTCCACATTACGCAGGGCTTCACGGATGTTCTCTTCGTTACCGTCCCGAGCCCAATCCCGGGCGGCGGTATCCACCAGATGGCGCTGTTCCGCAGGGCTCAGCCTTCCCAGGCTTGAATCACCATTCAACGCCTCGGCCACGCGCTCACCACCCGCTTCGTCGTAGCTGATACCGGCGAAGCTGTCTTGAGCGTTTGCATTGCTTTGAACCCAGCTGTCTATTTCCTGCTGACGCGCCGGAGAGAGATCAGACGACGCACCCGCTTCCTGCATCACACTCGTGGAGTGCGACGACGTTTCCGCCGAAGAACTCTGGCCGAGTGATTGGGAGGAAGTGGAGGCCGCACCGGCCTGGCTACTGGATACCCCTGTCATTGTTCGTCCTTATATCCGTTCAGTTAGCTCATGAACTTTACAGGGTCGCCGCCATCGGCAGAACTGGGACTGCTCCTAGCTAGGGTTTTTACCAGGGGTCCCCCGTTTCCACTCCCTATAAAACTGACATAAAAGAGGGCCGGTTTAATACTTCTGTTTATTTGCGGCATCTGCGGGTTCGCACTAAACCTGTACCGGAAGCCTAGGGAGCCTCTGAATAATTCCCGTGTGGCTCTGGCTTTTCCGAGGGACGGTGCCGCAAGGCGGGCTCATGCCGGAATGTCTAGACCTTTCAAATGAGTCCAACGCAGGGGCACCGTTCCTCGGAAAGCCCCTTCGGGCGGGGCCAAAACGCTCTGCCCCGTCGTTGGACTTCTTGACAAGGGCTACGGCCATTGCGCTGCGAAGTCCGTCGGGATGCCGCATCACTAGCGGCAAAGCGTTTTGGCTCCCGCAGAGCCGCACGGGAATTGTTCAGAGGCTCACTTAGCACCACCGCCATTGAAATGGAGGGCACCACATGGAAACCTGGCAAGTGATCACCCTGTTGCTAACCGGCCTTGGGCTTTTGGCCACTGCTGTTTTTATCCGCGCCCGTTTTGGCGAAAAGTATGAACTGAAATCCATCGACCTCGTCTTGCTTATTGTCCCTTTGCTGTTCGTTTTGTTGGTTACAGGCAAGCTTCAAATATTCGAAGCCTTCGGTGTGAGGGCCGACTTCTCCCAGCTTTTCGCCGAGGCGGCTGCCGAGGACATCGACCGTCAGGTAACCAATACCGCATCACCCGGTGTCGATGAACTCGTCACCCTACTTGAAACAGCCGCCAAAGCAGGAGTACAGGAAATTCCGAGGCTGATGGAACAAAAAACGGAAGCGCTGGTGTTTCGCCTGGGTCACGGGGGCTATTACGGCCCGGCCATAGAGCAGTATTTCAATGCGCTCTATGCCAGTTCTTATTTGCAGTACCTGATTATCCTAACGCCCGAGGGACAATTATTCGGTCTGTATGATGCCCTCGACCTGGCGGTGTATTTCAGAACCGAGGGCAACGGCGCCTATGAGGATTTTGCCTATTGGCTTAACCAAGCCTCCCCAGGCGCCGAGCAATCACTGGCCCGGCTTCCGGGGTTTATTAGCGCTGAAGCTTCGGTATTCCAAGGCTGGAGCAAACGAAGGGCCTTGGAAGCCATGGATGACCTTGGGTTGGATACCTTGCCCGTGGTGGATGAAGACGGGCAGTTCGTTGGGTTGGTGGAGCGGGGTCAATTGACCACCAGCTTGATATTGCAGGTGGCGAGGCAGTTGGATGGCACCGAAGACGGGGAAGGCCTCTAATAGAGGCTTCCCTTTCTGTCGAGGTAGGCCGGTGACTCAAATAGCGCGGGATTAACACCATAAGCTATCAATTCGTCACGATTGAGAAGGGTTTCAAAGCGAAATTTTGTAACAGCGAGTGTTGTTACCGCAGGGGAAAACTCCTCTGTTAAAGAATACAGTTTGATCAACTCAAGATAGGAAAGAAAGTACCCGGGGTTGTACTCAATGGACTGCCTCAAGTGCTTCAAAGCTTCTTCATACTGCCCGTTCTCGATGAGCATCCGGGCGAAAACAGTATGAAAGTAAGCAAAGTCTCCAGTTATTCTTACCATTCGGTCGACCATTGCCTCCTGCTCATCAAAAGGCAAGTCGCCCATGTACCACCACCGATAAACAGGAAACATTTGAGAATAATAGGAAAGCATGCCGTCCCAGTTTTCGATAAACAGAGGGTTTTCACCCGCAAGATTCACTCGGAGCAGAAAGACAACCGGATTGGCTGTGTTGATCTTATGAGTCTTAACATAGCGTAGAAAGTCAGTATCGCTCTTCTTATATGCATCGAAAAAATCAGATACAGATAGCGGGGCAGGAGCACGCCCGCGACCTTTGATGGGCTCTGGGTCCCTTTTCTCCATGGCATAGTTGAGATATGCCATAGCTTGAGACACACCCATGACATACCCATTATTGACCACATCGAAAATGAAAAAATCACCTCCCTTATCATGCGTTTCTTCATATTTCCGGATCAGGATTCCAATCCATTGATCTTCATAGGCCGTGGAAACCTGGTAGTTCATCTTGTAGTAGTGCTGTGAAAGATTACCAGCATCATCGTACTCGCGGACCACTTGGGCATTCAGAAAATCCCAATCCTCATTAAAACCTGGATAAAACGCCTCTCCAGGCATATAGAGAGAGCTATATTCCGATATCTCACCATAAAGATCGATATCCCAGCCATTAATAACGTACTCATAGTCATACAGCTGTAGAAAAGCCTCCTCGTCATTCGACTGGATCAGGTGATTTACAGCCAATGCAAAGGACTCTTCTGTAACGGCCTGCTCTGCTTTATGCAACCAGTTAATTGACTGAGATACATGAGAAGCCTCATCGACAGGGCGGGTTGAACATGCAGCCAGTACAGAAAAGAGGGCGATGGCACTCGCCTTTTTGATGGTGCCCTTAATCAACGTCATGGAGAACCCACCTCTACTGCATCGCCTGACGGCAAGGATAAAAACTCAGCAAAGAACGCCCTCTCATTAGGGTCATGAAGTCGTCCACCGGAAAAACCTACCCATCCACTGTAAGACAACAAAGCTTTCGCTGAATCAACATCGTTCTTATAACCGTCAAAATCTGAAGTATCGATAGTATTCTTCAGCGGTATGTATTCGTACTGAAAAAACGATGCACCGGTATAGTCCTGAGACTGAAGAGTGAAGTCGAAATATTCACTTTCGATCGACTCGATCAGTGGTTCAGCTTCATAAGTATTGCCGATACCATAAGGGTGAGCCAATTTAATGGTCTGTTCAAAACGGGTCACATCAGGCTGATCATAGGGGTATTTTCTGTTTACGGATTCAGCAACCACCAATAGATCCGACAACAGACTTCCATATATTTGATAGTTATAGCGCTCATTTTCCAGGTCGTATTCCCAGAAATCGAAGACCCAATATTCTTCCTTTATCGTGATGATATTGGCTTTCTGGTTATCATCGACGCTGATTGAATCAATAGCTTTTATGTCAGAAAAGATAGAAAGGTAGAAGTTCAGATATTGCTTTTCTATTTCCGCCATCGGCGTGTTGGCAAAACGATATCGTTGATAATCTGCCGAGCTACCCGTATAGTGGGTTGTAACCTCATACTTTACCGGCCCCTCAAAGTGATAGGTGGTATAGACCTCTTCCATGCGCACACTTGGTTGTACCCCTTGGATGCGTGGCATATTCTCCAGGCCGTCATCACTGTATACCGGCAAGGCGACTCCATAAGAACGATAGCCAACCTGATTGAGCCTAGACCCACCTTGATAGGTCTTGGTTGGGTCCAAATACCACCACTTCCCATGCCAACGCACCCTTGCAACGACATGGTCGAACAATTTTCCTGACGGTATTCTCTGACTCACACCCTCATTGTAACGCGTGCTGACCAGAGCAGGCTCCGCTACAAAACCCATGCCTTTTAACAACGACACCAGCAACAGAGTCTTGTCTTTACAGTCGCCATAACCCAGCGAAAGCGTCTCATCCGGGGAGTGTGGACGATGGGAGTTTTCACCAATTTCAATGCCAACATATCGGATGTCATTCTGCACTTTGAATAGAGCGTTCAAGATTTTCTGCTCGTCATCCTCGACAGAAGACACTTCCTCTCGCCAGGACTTCCATGTTGTACCGAACGGGCTGTTCCGATAAAGCCCTGTCGGCAGTTCGAAGAGTTTTTCCGCCCAAGCCTGCACGTCGCGCCAATCAGTGTACTGACTGAACTCCACATAGGGGTACACATCAATACCAGGAGGTACGTTTTCCTCATAAGGGAAGGCCTTCTGGTTACTGATATCCCATACGTAGGAAACAGAATCATTGTGAGTCTCGATTTGCGGTTCCGATATATCACCATGCGGGCGATATTGAATAGAAAGCGATGAGGGGATAACCAATCTACTGTAGACTCTGGCGACAGGAACCTGCCAGCCCATCGGGAAACGGGAGGAGATCACGTTGTCGAATACCGGATTACTTCCTTTAATGGTAAAAGCATAATCCACTACATCACCGATCCTTAAATCGCGAATAATTATGGAAAGTTGCTTTTCTTCCGAATAGAGATGCTTCCCCGATTCAGGCTCTACGTCCAGCTCAGATACCCGGGCGTCCGAATAACGATCAAACACTTCTCCATTGCGAATCACCCGAACATGATGAAGCTCCAATGTTTGGTAACTGGGCAAGTAGGATAAATTAATTGTACCGTTTTCCCTCACTCCATCTTGGGTCTTTGGCACCAGAACATAGCGATTATAAGCGGCGCTCTCTCCATTCGAGGTATAGTGCCTTTGTCGATCAACCAGCAAATAGGCGGTACTGCGACCGCTGTATTCTTCTGAACTGGCTTCCGATTTATCAGGGGGTGTATTTACTAAAACCCAATCCGGTGGATTGACCAAATCAGTATCTGCAAAAGAAAGTTCGACCCAAAACAACAAGAATACAACTAAAAGTCTCACTACTCAGTTCCTTTCAGAGCCCTGCCTAACCGCGCAAATACGGTTATCACCAGCAAACAGTAGTTGAGTTTAGACTATTCAAGAAGCAACAGAAAGATTCGGAAGGGAGGTCTGACAGGAAACTGAATAATGAAGGCAGAGAGCCACCCTGGCTCCCCTCCATCTAACGCCGTTTTAGTAGTGGCCGTTCATTGCGCCAAGGCATGGGGCTGCGGCCCGAACGTAGGTTTTACGTTCCTCCGCCCTACCAAGGTTACTGATAAGGGCGGAGGAGAAGGCCTTACACCATCCAGAGCAACATCTCGTCGGGCTGCTCCAGCATGGCTCTCCAATCATTATTGAAGCGGGCGATGGTGCCGCCGTCCAGCACTCGGTGATCGCCGGACCAACTGACCTGGATGATATCGCGGATCTCCAGTTCATCCCTGGTGTTCGGCCTTGGCAGCCGTTGCAGGCGGCCGATACCTACTATGGCAACTTCGGGGCTGTTGATGATGGGCGTGGTGACGGTGCCGCCCAGCGCGCCGATGTTCGAGATGGTGACGGTACCGCCTTTGAGATCGTCCGGGCCGAGACGACCGGCGCGGCCGAGATCGGTGAGGCGTTTTACTTCCCCTGCGACGTCTTTCAGGCTGAGGTGGTTAACCCCTTTGATGTTGGGCACGAGCAGCCCCATGGGCGAATCCACCGCCATGCCGATGTTGTGGTCGGCAAATTGATGTATTTCGTCACCGGCTTCGCTCATGTGGCTGTTGACGATGGGGTGGCGCTTGAGCGCAACGGACAGGCTCTTGATGAACAGGCTCATCATGGTGAGCTTGATGCCTTCGCTTTCCAGCCGCTGGTTCAGCTTGCGACGCATGAGATTCAGTTCGGTGACGTCGATCTCTTCGGCGTAGGTGAAATGCGGGATAGTCTGCACGGAGTGCATCATCTGCCTCGCCATGGCGGCGCGGATGCCCTTCATGGGAATAACGTCGACATGGCCTTTTTCTGCAACCGGTTTGGCAGGTGCTGGCTTGGTTTTCTGCTCCGTTTTTTTGGCCTTGGGCTCGGCTTCCAGTTCACCCAGATACCGCAGCATGTCTTCTTTCAGAACGCGGCCGTTTTTGCCACTGGCCGGTACCTGGTTAAGCTCAATATCATGCTCACGGGCTAAACGACGCACGGCGGGTGTTGCCAGTACCTTGCGGCGGTTGCTGTCGGTGCTAGCCATCTGTTGCCGCGTTTCCGTTACCGGCTCCGGGTCACGTGGCTGGGCGACCGAAGGCGCAGGATGACTGCTGCCGCTGCCATCGTCAGTCAGGGCCATGCGGAACAGGGGCGCATGCACTTTGGCGATGTCGCCTTGTTCGACGTAGCGCTTGACCACCCGCCCGGCGTGTTTGGCGGGAATCTGCACCAGAGCTTTGTCGGTTTGTACATCGGCGACGGGTTGGTCTTCTGCGACGACATCGCCTTCTTCCACCAGCCATTCAACCAGTTCGCATTCAACGATGCCTTCGCCAATGTCCGGCAGAATAAAATCTTCTTCGTGTTCGCCGCCGCTGTGTGTTTTCACCGGCTCACCGACTTTCTTGGGTTCACCGGCGTGGTCGGACTCGGGCGCGATTTCCGGCCGGGTGACCGGTGCCGGTTCGGAGCTTTCCAGGTTGGCGACCGCGGGTGTGTCTTCCGGGTCCAGTTTAAACAGTGGCGCATGAACCTTGGCGATGTCGCCCTGTTCCACATAACGTTTAATGATGCGACCGGCATGCTTGGCGGGAATCTGCACCAGGGCTTTGTCGGTTTGTACGTCGGCAACGGGTTGGTCTTCCTCCACCCAGTCGCCTTCTTCCACCAGCCATTCGACGAGTTCGCATTCGACAATGCCTTCGCCGATGTCCGGCAGGATAAAATCTTCACTCATGACCGGCTCCTCAGTAATGCAATGTCGTTTTGATGGCCTCGAACACCTTGGTCGCATCGGGGTGATATTCGGTTTCATGTGACAGCGGATAGGGAACGTCCATGCCGCACACACGATTAACGGGCGCTTCCAGGTACAGAAACGCCTGCTCCTGGACCGTCGCGCTTATCTCCGCACCGAAACCGTTGGTGACCGGGGCTTCGTGGCTGACAATCAACCGGCCGGTTTTTTTGACGGATTCCACAACAGTGTCGACATCCCAGGGCAGGATGGAGCGCAGGTCAATCACTTCACAATCTACGCCGTCTTTCTCCGCCATTTGGGCCGCTTCACTGAGCACTTCCATCTGGGCACCCCAGGCAAGCAGCGTTATGTCCCGCCCTTCCCGCACGATCTCGGCGCTGCCCAAGGGGAGTTCGTAGTCTTCAACGGGAACATCGCCGACCGAGGCGCGATACAGTCGTTTGGGTTCGAAGAACAACACTGGGTTGTCGTCGCGAATGGATGCGAGCAGTAATCCTTTGGCCTGGTGAGGGTTGCGCGGCACCACAATTTTCAGTCCGGGCGTATGGGCAAAATAAGCTTCGGGACTTTGGCTGTGATAATGGCCCCCGCGAATACCGCCGCCATAGGGAGTGCGGATGGTTAACCCACCGACATTGAACTGGTTGCCGCTACGGTAACGAAACTTGGCGGTCTCGTTTACGATCTGGTCGAAGGCGGGAAAAATATAATCGCCGAATTGAATTTCAGCGACGGGTTTGTGCCCCTGTGATGCCAGGCCATTGGCAAAACCGATGATGCCCTGCTCGGTGAGCGGGGTGTTGAAACAACGGTCGCGGCCATAGCGTTCCTGTAGGTGACTGGTGGCGCGAAATACACCGCCGAAATGACCGACGTCTTCACCGAAGCACACCACTTTTTGATCGGCGGCCATGGCGGTATCGAGGGCGTTGTTGATCGCCTGTAGTAAATTCATCTGACTCATCCGTCCAACCTCCCGGCCGTTTTCGGATACTTATCCGGATACTTGCGAATGTGGGCTTTCAGTTGCTTGAGCTGGTTTTGCAACTGGGGAGTGGGAACGTCATATACGTCGTTAATGAGTTCGTCGATTTTCGGCATCGGCCGTTTCTCGGCTTCTTTTAACGACTTCAAAATATTTTCACGATGACGGGCGTACAGGGCTTTTTCTTTGTCGTCGTCCCACCAGCCTTTGTGCGTGAGCCAATGTTTGTATCTCAGTATCGGGTCTTTCTTGGCCCACTGGGCTTCTTCTTCCTTGGACCGGTAACCGGTTGGGTCGTCCGATGTGGAGTGCGCACCGAGTCGATAACTCATGGCTTCAATCAGTACGGGCGCGTTTTCTTCCAGGGCATGTTTACGGGCGGCGACGGTGGCGGCGTGGACGGCGAGCAGGTCGTTGCCGTCGACGCGGATAGTGGCGATGCCATAGCCGATGCCACGAGAAGCGACGCCGTCGCCGTAGAATTGTTCGGCGGCGGGGGTGGAGATGGCGTAGCCGTTGTTGCGACACAGGAAGATGGTGGGGCTGTGCAGCACGGCGGCCATGTTGAGCCCGGCGTGGAAGTCGCCTTCGCTGGCGGCGCCTTCACCGAAGTAGCAGATGGTGCAGGCGTCCTGGCCGTCGAGTTTCTGGCCGTAGGCGTAGCCGGCGGCTTGGGGTATTTGGGTGCCCAGTGGTGATGAGATGGTGTTGTAGTTGAGGTCTTTGCTGCCGTAATGAATGGGCATTTGCCGACCTTTGCCGAGGTCCATTTCGTTGGAGAAACATTGGTTCATGAATTGGTCGACGTCGAAGCCTCGGTATCTGAGGGCGCCCTGTTCGCGGTATTGGGCGAAGATCATGTCTTGGGGTTTGAGGGCGGCGGCGCTGCCGACGCTGGCGGCCTCCTCGCCCAAGCTCGCCAGGTAGAAGGGGATGCGACCCTGGCGTTGGGCGCCGATCATGCGTTCATCCAATACGCGGATGAAGACGAGGTCGTCATAGAGTTTGAGTGCAAAGTCTTCGCTCCAGTCCGGCTCTTGGGCCCCTTTGTAGAGGGTGCCGTCCTGTTTGAGGACTTTGAAGGTGGGGATATCGAGGGCATCACCCAGGATAAAGCCGGGCTTATGGATGCTTTTACTCATGGTTCCCATTCCTGTGGTCGTTGTCGTTAAAGCCTTTTGGGCTGTTCCAGCACAGTCTGGAGTTCTTGCCAGAACCCGCGCCGGCTACCTGTGTTGCCTGTGCGGGGTCGGCGTTAATCCGTCCATGGAGCCTAGACCGCAGCATCCTTGCTGCGGACTTCCCCGCAAAGGCAACACAGGCATCCGTCGCTAGCCCTATGTAGGTCCAGTAACCCATGCTGCTTTTTAATAGCTGAAATTAAATTATTTCCAGCTTAGAGGGTTCAGCCGCTTTTGGCAGTTGAACCCCAGGTTGTTTTTATTAACAGGGTGTTGAGCGGAGTTTACGGCTTGCTCAATCGATATGGGCTCGTTCCTTCGTAGGGTGATGCTTCAAGCGAATGCCTGATTCACTTTCGAAGGTACGGCTTTACCCAGTTTGTCGAATAGCCAACGTCCGGTCTCCACCAGTTTTTTGATGTCCACACCGGTATCCAGGCCTTCGCTTTCCATCAGGAACACGACGTCTTCGGTGGCGACGTTGCCGCTGGCGCCGGGCGCATAAGGGCAGCCTCCGGCGCCGCCGACGCTGCTGTCGAAGGTGCGTACGCCGCGTTCCAAACCGGCGATGATGTTGGCGGCGGCCATGCCGTAGGTGTCGTGGCAATGCAGGGCGAGTTTGGAGGCGTTGAATTCGGCGAGTATGGCGTCGAGCATGTCTTTGATGTGTTTGGGTGTGCCACGACCGATGGTGTCGCCGAGCGAAACTTCGTAACAGCCCATGTCGAAGAGGGATCGTACGATGGGGACGACCTGTCGTGGTTCTATTTTGCCTTCGTAAGGGCAAGCGACAACGCAGCTGACGTAGCCGCGTACGTTCATACCTTCGGCCAGTGCCTGTTCGGCGACGGGGCGGAAGCGATCGAGGCTTTCTTTGATGCTGCAGTTGATGTTTTTTTGGCTGAAGCTTTCGCTGGCGGCGCCGAATATGGCGATGTCTTTTGCCCCGGCGGCTTTGGCGGCTTCGAAGCCTTTGAGGTTGGGTACGAGGACGGGGTAGCGGACAGAGCCGCTCAGGTCGAGTTCGGCCAGCACCCGGTCGGTGTCGGCCATTTGCGGTACCCATTTGGGTGAGACGAAACTGCCGGCTTCGATGGTTTTCAGGCCGCTGTTTTCCAAACGCCGGATGAGTTCTAGGCGCTGGGCGACGTCGAGCGGTTTGGGCTCGTTTTGCAGGCCGTCGCGTGGGCCGACTTCGATGAGTTGGGCGCGGTCTATGCTCATGCGTTGTCCTCGGTTTCGATCAGGAAGACCAATTGACCATCCTGCACTCGGTCGCCCACTTGCAGTGAACTTTGGCTGAGTGTGCCGCTGATGGGGGCGGTAAGGGTGGTCTCCATTTTCATGGCTTCCATGGAGAGGATTTTGTCGCCTTTGGTGACGTGGGTTCCGACTTCGGCATGCAGGGCGGTGACGGTGCCGGGCATCAGTGCGGTTACACGGCCGTCGCCGCCGCTTTGCTCTTCATGGGCCTGTTCGGCGCGCCACCAGGTGAGTGCCTGACGGCTGTGACCGTCGTCGAATTCGATGCCTGTACCACTAATCCAGGCGTCGAGTTTTATGCGTTTGTTGGCATGACGGGCGGTGAGACGCCCGCGACCCTGCTCGAATTCCTGCCATTGCACGTCATGGAGACTGAGGCTTTGGCTGCCGCACCGGGCTTGCCAGTGGCCTTGCTGTTCGGTGACGACACACTGGTCTTTTTCGCTCAGGCTGTAGAGCCAGCGGCGTTGCTGAAAACGGCGCCAACCGGTGAGGCGTTGCCAAGGGTCGCTTGAGGTGCCAGCCCGATGCGTTTGCGCGACGCTGACGGCCAGGGCGCCCCAGCAAGCTTTGGCATCGGCCTGGCTCTGCCAGTGGATTTCGTTGTCTTCGATCCAGTGGGTGTGCACCTTGAAATCGGCCAGGTCAGTGGCCTGGCAGAGGCGACGCAGGAAGTTCAGGTTGGTGGCGAGACCCGCCAGGCGAACATCCGCCAGCGCTCGATTCAACCGGGCGAGTGCTTCAGCTCGGCTGTGGCCGTGCACAATCAGTTTGGCGAGCATGGGGTCGTAAAAGGGTGACACCTCCGCTCCGGCTTCGACGCCGCTGTCGATGCGAATGCCCCTTCCCCTGGGCCAGAGTACATCCTTTAGGTGGCCGGTTGTGGGGCGGAATTGCTGGTCCGGGTCTTCGGCGTAAAGGCGGACTTCGAAGGCATGCCCCAGGGGTTGTTCGGGTTTCTCGAAGGTGAGTGGTTCGCCGGCGGCGACACGCAATTGCCAGGCGACGAGATCGAGACCGGTGATGAATTCCGTAACCGGATGCTCGACCTGCAACCGGGTGTTCATTTCCAAAAAGAAGAAATCGCCACTGGCATCAAGGATGAATTCCACCGTGCCCGCGCCGACGTAGCCAATACTCTTGGCGGCAGTGACGGCAGCCTGCCACATGGCTTCACGCGTGGCCTGCGGCAGGTTCGGCGCAGGGGCTTCTTCGACCACTTTCTGGTGACGGCGCTGCAGGGAGCAATCGCGTTCGAACAGGTGACGCACGCGACCATGTTGGTCCGCAATAATCTGCACTTCGACATGGCGCGGCTTGACGAGATAGCGTTCGAGCAGCAATCGGTCATCGCCAAAGGCGTTTTTAGCTTCGCGGCGGGCACTGGCGATGGCATCGGGCAAGTCATTGTTGCTGTGGACTACGCGCATGCCTTTGCCACCACCACCAGCAGAGGCTTTTACCAAGAGCGGGAAGCCAATGTGCTGGGCTTTGGCGATCAGGGTGTCGTCGCTTTGGTCGTCCCCATGGTAGCCGGGAATCATCGGCACGCCCTTGGGTTCGAGCGTTTGTTTCGCGGCGGCTTTCGAGGCCATGGCGCGCATGGCAGAAGGCGGTGGGCCGACCCAAATGCAACCGGCATCCATCACCTTCTGAGCGAACTCTGCATCTTCCGATAGAAAGCCGTAGCCGGGGTGCAAGGCGTCGGCGTCGGTATCGCTAATGGCTTCAAGCAATGCCTGGGTGTTGAGGTAACTCTGGCCTGCGGGCGGCGCGCCGATGCACACTGCCAAATCGGCTTCACGCACGTGCAGTGCCTGATGGTCGGCTTCGGAATAAACCGCCACGGTTTCAATACCGAGTTCACGCGCCGTGCGGATAATGCGAACGGCGATTTCACCTCGGTTGGCGATGAGCAGGCGACGTATGGCAGTCATGGTCATTCACCCATCCAGGCTGGTTTGCGTTTTTCCAGAAAGGCGCCCAAGCCTTCCTGCCCTTCTTCACCGATGCGTTGGTGTGCGATGCGTTCGGCGAGTTCATCCATCAATTGAGCATTGATGGGTCGCTCGCTGACATCGCGTACCAAGTCTTTTGCCGCCTGCTGGGCCTCGGGCCCACCGGCAAGCACACTGTGCAGCAGTGTCTCGAGGCTGTCTTCCAACTCGTCCGCCGACACAACTTCGTGCACCAGACCGAGAGCCAATGCCCGCTGTGCGGAAAAACGTTCGCCGGTTACGAAGTAACGACGCGCATGACGCGCACCGATGGCACGAATTACGTAGGGGGAAATGGTCGCCGGCGTGAGGCCGATGCGAACTTCGCTGAGCGCAAAGAAGGCGTCATCCGCCGCCAACACGATATCGCAACAGGCCAGCAAGCCGACACCGCCACCCATGGCTGCGCCCTGGCACACACCGATCAGCGGTTTGCGGCAGCCATCCAAGACTTCGAGTAATTGCGCCAATTTACGGGCATCGCGCTGGTTGTCCGCCAGCGGAAGTTCCTTCATGGAACGCATCCAATTCAGATCGGCCCCGGCACTGAAATGCTTGCCCTCGGCACGCAAAACCAAGACGCGTACCTGGGGGTCGAGATCGCACTCGGCGATCTGTTCGGTGAGTTCGGCTATCAGCTCGGCTCCGAATGCGTTGCGCACCTCCGGCCGGTTCAGCGTCAGTGTGGCGACGCCTTTTTCCAATGTAACGGTCAAAGCAGTCATGGTCGTTCCCTTACATGCGGAACACGCCGTAGCGCGTCGGTTCTATAGGGGCGTTACGACAGGTGGACAGCGCCAGCGCCAATACCGAACGGGTATCGGCCGGGTCAATAATGCCGTCGTCCCACAGGCGTGCCGTGGCGTAATAGGGGTCGCCCTGGGTTTCGTACTGTTCGCGAATCGGTGCTTTGAAGGCTTCCAGCTCCGCCTCGCTCATGGGCTCGCCGTGGCGCGATTTCTGGTCGGCCTTCACCGTCGCCAATACATTGGCCGCCTGCTCACCGCCCATGACCGAGATGCGTGAATTCGGCCATGTCCAAAGGAAACGCGGATCATAAGCGCGGCCACACATACCGTAGTTCCCGGCGCCAAAACTACCACCGGTGATGACGGTTAATTTGGGCACCTTGGCACAGGCAACCGCGGTCACCAGCTTGGCGCCATCCTTCGCGATACCGCCGTTCTCATATTTCTGACCGACCATGAAACCGGTAATGTTCTGCAGAAACAACAGCGGAATATTCCGTTGATTGCACAGTTCGATAAAATGCGCGCCTTTCAAGGCGGACTCGGAAAACAAAATGCCGTTGTTCGCCAGAATGCCAACCGGATGCCCTTCGATGTGGGCAAAACCGCACACCAGAGTAGTGCCATACAGCGCTTTGAATTCTTCCAGACGGGAACCATCGACCAACCGCGCAATCAGCTCGCGTGCGTCGATGGGCGAGCGGGTATCCCGTGGGATCAAGCCGTACAATTCTTCAACGGGATAAGCCGGTGCTTCCGGCGCGTGTACACCACTGTTGTCTTTCTGCGGCCAGTTCAAATGGCGAATCACCTGCCGCGCCTGCACCAGGGCATGGTCGTCGTTATCGGCTAGATAATCCGCCACGCCACTGATGCGGGCATGCACATCACCACCACCCAAATCCTCGGCAGAAACTTCCTCGCCAGTCGCCGCTTTTACCAGCGGCGGGCCGCCCAAAAAGATAGTGCCCTGATTGCGCACGATAATGCTTTGATCACACATAGCCGGAACGTAAGCACCGCCAGCGGTACAGGAACCCATCACCACGGCGATCTGTGGAATACCCTGGGCGGATAAATTCGCCTGATTGAAAAAAATGCGACCAAAATGCTCACGGTCGGGAAAGACTTCATCCTGCATCGGCAGGAAAGCACCACCACTGTCGACCAAATACACACAGGGCAATCGGTTCTCGGCGGCAATGGCCTGGGCACGCAAATGCTTTTTGACGGTCAAGGGGTAATAGGTGCCGCCTTTCACCGTGGCATCGTTGGCGACCACCAGGCAATCCACACCTTCAATGCGACCAATACCGGCGATCACACCCGCACTGGGCACGGCGTTGTCGTACAGTTCCCAAGCAGCCAGTGGAGCCACTTCAAGAAAAGGCGATCCTGGGTCCAACAACCGTTCAATGCGCTCGCGCGGCAAACGCTTATCGCGCGCCAAGTGCTTGGCCCGCGCATTTTCTCCACCACCGAGCTCGACCTGATGCAGGCGCTCCATCAATTGGTTGCGCAGCGCCAGATTCGCTTCCCGATTGGCCAAAAACGCCTCCGAGCGAACATCAATTTTCGATTGAATTCGGCTCATGCGCCACGCTCCTCAATCGACCGGGCGACTATCATTTTCTGAATGTCGCTGGTGCCTTCGTAAATTTTCGCGACGCGAACATCGCGCAGAATCTGTTCCACCGGAAAGTCGGTTAAATAACCATAGCCGCCCAAATTCTGCAGTGCATCCGAACACACCCGCTCGGCCATTTCGCTGGCGAAGAGTTTCGCCATCGCGGCTTCACGCAGGCAGGGCACACCGGAATCTTTCATACGGGCGGCATGCCACACCAACTGACGCGCGGCTTCGATTTGCGTGGCCATATCGGCCAGACGAAAACCAATGGCTTGATGTTTAATCAGGGTCTCGCCGAAAGTTTGCCGCTCCTGCGCGTATTGACAGGCTACTTCATGCGCGGCTTGTGCCATACCAACACACTGGGCGGCAATACCAATACGGCCACCTTCGAGATTCCCCAATGCGATGCCATACCCCTGGCCTTCGCGGCCAAGCAAAGCATCGCCAGGCAGTTCGATATCGTGAAAGGTCAACTGAGCGGTATCCGAAGCACGCTGTCCCATTTTGTCTTCAACACGGCTGACTTCGTATCCGGAAAGGTGGGTGGGCACAAGAAAGGCGCTGATGCCTTTTTTGCCCGCGTCGGGGTCGGTGACGGCGAACACAATAGCGAGGTCGGCAATGGCACCATTGGTAATAAATTGTTTGGTGCCACTTAACACCCAACCGCTGTCGGTTTTACGGGCGCGGCATTTCAAGGCAGCGGCATCGGAACCGGCTTGCGGCTCGGTCAAACAAAAAGCGCCGAGTTTTTCGCCACTCGCCATAGCGGTCAGCCATTCTTTTTTTTGCGCGTCGCTGCCATACCCAAGCAAGGGCCCGCAGACAACGGAGTTCATGACGGAGGTGATGGTGGAAAGCGCGCCATCCCCTTTCGCAATCTCCTCCACGACCAAGGCCAGTGTTAAATAACCAGCGTCGGTTCCGCCCCACTGCTCAGGCACGGTGAGTCCATAAAACCCCATTTCCCCAAGTTCACGAATCACATCAATGGGATGCTCACCACTTTTATCCCAAGTCGGCGACATCGGCTTCAATCGCTCCTGAGAAAAGTCACGGGCGGCATCCCGCATCATCTGCTGAATATCCGTGAGGCCTGTATGTGTGGTTGTCGTCATGGCCTTATCCTGTTCCGGCTTGGTGGTCTTTAGTGCCAGTCGTGTTGACGCTTTTACTGTGGTTATGGCTCGCGCCCGCTGCTGGGTAGGCTCCTCCGGGGCCGCCGTGTATACATCCCTGTAGGCTAGGCCGCGGCATCCATGCCGCGGACTTCCCCGGATGAGCCTACCCAGCATCGGTCGCTTAATCCGTGGCCTCTGATGATTCGTTTTCCTCTATTGCCTGGCGCATCATTTTGGGGAGTACGGTCATTAGGAAGCCTCGGTGTAAGCGATGGGGGCGGGGGGTACTCCTCCGGGGAAGTCCGCAACATGGATGTTGCGGCCTAGCCTACACGGACGTATTCACGGCGACCCCGGAGGAGTACCCCCCGCCCCCATCGCGCCCCCACTGTCACCTATCTCAAAGTGTCTGGGTAAACAACTCACGCCCGATCAGCATCCGGCGGATTTCGCTGGTGCCAGCGCCGATTTCGTAGAGTTTGGCGTCGCGTAACAGTCGGCCGGTTGGGTATTCGTTGATGTAGCCGTTGCCGCCGAGGATCTGAATGGCGTCCAGCGCCACCTGAGTCGCGTTTTCAGCGGCATACAAGATAGCACCGGCTGCGTCCTGGCGAGTGGTTTCGCCCCGGTCGCACGCCGCGCCCACCGCATAAACGTATGCGCGGCAGGCATTAAGCCTGGTGTAGATGTCCGCCACCTTGCCCTGGATCAACTGGAACTCGCCGATCGGCTGGCCGAATTGCTCGCGCTCATGAACGTAGGGCAACACCACATCCAGGCAGGCCTGCATGATGCCGATTGGGCCCGCCGCCAATACCGCCCGTTCGTAGTCCAAGCCACTCATCAGGATTTTCACGCCATCGCCTTCGTTACCCATCACGCTTTCCGCAGGCACCTCGCAATTGTCGAACACCAGTTCGCAGGTGTTACTGCCGCGCATACCCAGCTTGTCGAGCTTCTGAGCCGTACTGAAACCGGGAAAGTCCTTCTCGATCAGAAACGCCGTGATGCCTCTTTTGCCACCGGCTGGATCCGTCTTCGCGTAGACCACCAGCACGTCCGCGTCCGGACCATTGGTGATCCACATCTTATTGCCGTTCAGGAGGTACTTGTCGCCCTGCTTTTCCGCCTTCAGCTTCATGCTGACCACGTCCGAGCCCGCGCCGGGTTCGCTCATCGCCAGAGCGCCGATGTGCTCACCACTCATCAGCTTGGGCAGATATTTGGCTTTTTGTGCGTCGTTGCCGTTGCGGCGGATTTGATTCACGCAGAGGTTCGAATGGGCGCCGTAGCTGAGGCCGACGGAGGCGGAGGCGCGGCTGATTTCCTCCATGGCGATCATGTGGGCCAGGTACCCCATGCCGGTGCCACCCAATTCCTCCTCGACGGTGATGCCGAGCAGACCCAACTCGCCCAGTTTGGGCCAGAGTTCATTCGGGAAGGCGTTTTGCCGGTCAATCTCGGCGGCGCGTGGGGCGATGGTGTCCTGCGCGAAGTCGCGAACGGTGTCGCGCAGCAGGTCCAGGGTGTCGCCCAGACCGAAGTTCAAGGTTGGATAGCTCATGAAGGTGCCTGCCCGGTCAGTCTACGGTTGTTAATGTCTGCTATTGTTTGATGTCTCCAATGGTCGATCAGGCTAATTGACGTTAACGTTAACGTCAATTTCTGGTGATACCTCTCTTTAGTCAACTCAGGTTGACACTTTGCCGTAATTTTATGAAACCGTTCACAGTCCCGTCAGCAAAAGCGGACAGATGTGCACCTATCGGTGATTTAATACTGGTTCCGATTCAAGCTTCGGACTAGGCTAAATCATCGCCGGCCACCCAAGCCTGCAGTTGAGCCAGCCGCACAGGCCGGGCACATAAGGAATGACAGGTTGACCGCCGGCACATTGCCGTCGACTTGGAGGACCCATGGACGACCTGTTTAACTATGCGTTTGGAATCGATTTCATGCCGCATGGCCAGTGCTATCTTTGGCGCCCGGACATGCTGGTGCTGCACGCCGGTTCCGATGCCATCATCGCCCTTGCCTATTTCACCATCCCCTTAGCTCTGGCCAGACTCTGGTACCACAGAGGCGATCTGGGCTATCACTGGATGTTCAAAATGTTCGCCGCCTTTATTCTGGCCTGCGGGGCAACTCATCTGTTCAGCATCTGGAATATCTGGAACGGCGATTACTACATTGAAGGGCTGGTGAAGTTCATCACTGCAGCCGTTTCCCTGGCAACGGCCATCATGATCTGGCCCTTGCTGCCCAAACTGTTGGCGATACCAAGCCCGGCGCTGCTGACCGAACGCAATGAAGCGCTGCACAACGAAATGATGCGGCGCACACAGGCCGAGCAACAACTTCGCTCTTTGTATGAATCTTTGGAACAAACGGTGGCTCGACGCACCGAGGAACTGGAGCAGGCCAAACAGGCGTTGGAATTGCAAATACAGTCGTCCGAGCAGGTGAAACAGCGTTTGCAAAGCATTTTTGAATCCGCTCCCAACGGTATGATCGTAGTAGCTAAGGACGGAACCATTTTGCAGGCCAATTCCATGGCGCACAGTATTTTCCATTACGATGTTGGAGAGCTGCCCGGTAGGCGCGTGGAGCAACTGGTGCCCAGGGACTATCGCGATCATCACAGACACAACCGACAGCACTATATTGAGTCACCGACCAAACGCATGATGGGTGACCGTAAAGATTTATCCGGTGTCTGCGCGGATGGCACCACGGTTCCGGTTGAAATCGGTCTGAACCCTGTGAGCGGCAGCCATGATGGAGAAGTAGTCGCGTCCATTGTGGATGTCAGTGAACGCCGCAACTATGAAAAACGCATTGAACAACGCAGTGAAGCTCTGGAGCGCTCGAACCGGGAACTGAAGGAGTTCGCCTTTATCGCCTCGCACGATCTGCGCGAGCCATTACGCAAAATCATTTCTTTTTCCAAATTACTGCTGAGCAAAGACTATGGAAGCTTCACAGAAGAGGGCGAGACTTTCGCCAATTATGTAGTCGACGCCGCCGAGCGAATGCGGGAACTGCTCGATAGTTTGTTGTCTTACAGCCGTGTTACTTCACGCGGCGGGCAATTCATCCGCACAGACATGAATGAAATTATCGAGGAGGTTCTATCCGATCTGCAATTGACCATCGAGGAAAGTGAGGCGCAATTCGAGGTGTCGTCACTGGCCACTCTGACGGTGGACCCAAGCCAGATGCGACAACTGGTGCAGAATATCATCTCCAATTCACTGAAATACCGGGACCCGGCTCAACCGCCGATGATTCGCATTCATGGAGAGCCGGTCAATTCAGTGCGTTATCGCATTACCATCGAGGACAATGGTGTCGGTTTCGACAACCAATACGCTGAACAGATTTTCGAAGTCTTCAAGCGCTTGCACGGCCGGGACCGCTACCCCGGCACCGGTATGGGTCTGGCCATCTGCCGTAAAATCGTCGACCGCCATCAGGGAGTGATACGAGCCGAAAGCGAGCTGGACAAGGGTTCACGCTTCACAATCGAGCTTCCCATCCACCCGATATCGGAGACCGACCATGATTTCTAGCACCCAACCCATGCTGTTGGTCGTGGACGACGACCCTGAAGATTTCCTGCTGGTCAAGACAGCGGTAACCCGCGCCCGTTTGCCACTGCAGGTGAAAGGTTTGAACGATGGCGACGCCTTGATCGGCTATCTCAAGAACCGTAATGACCCGGCCGACCCGCTGTCTCCTTCGATGGTTATTTTGCTCGACCTGAACATGCCGGGAAAAGACGGCCGCAGTTGCCTGCGTGAGTTGAAGCAGAACCCTCAGTGGTCCGACATTCCCATCATTATTTTTTCGACGTCCGATTCACCGGACGACATCCAGAACAGTTATAAGCTGAACGCTAATTCCTACATTTGCAAACCCGACGATCTGACGCATCTGGAACGCATTCTGACAACACTTTATCGCTATTGGTTTGGTTACTCACTGTTTCCAACGCAGGAATCCTCAGCATGAACAAACCCATGATAAAAGCTCTGATAGTGGAAGATGACCCGGCCGACTTTGTGCTGGTGAAGCAGTCACTGCTGAAAAGCGAGCGCAATCAATATCAGATCCGGCACATCTCGGAATACGAAGAAGCCACAGAGGCTATGTATGACGACGACTACGATCTGATATTGCTCGACTATTTTCTGGGTAGCCATTCAGGGCTGGAGCTGCTGCAACAGGCGAAAAAGTCGCAACTGACAAAGCCGATCATTGTTATGACCGGCAATAACTCCCCCGAGCTCGACGACATGTTGATGAAAGAGGGCGCGGCTGATTTCATTCCCAAGGATGAACTCTCCACCACCCTACTGGACCGGAGTATTCGCCATGCCATAGAGCGTAAGGAGGCCGAAATGGAAATCGCCGAACTAGTTCGACGCGACCCGCTTACCGGCCTGGGTAACCGGCATATTTTCGAGGAGCACATGGAGCTGGCCATTGCCCGTGCGTCGCGAACACAAAGCAACCTCGCGGTGATCTTTCTCGATCTGGACCGGTTTAAGGACATCAACGACAGCCTGGGCCACCACGTTGGCGACCTTCTGCTCACCCTGGTGGCGGAGCGCCTGCGCCGCTCGGTGCGCAAGAGCGATTTCGTCGCCCGCATCGGTGGCGACGAATTCACCGTGCTGCTCGACAACATCGAAAATACCGACGATGTGACCAACATCGTGAAAAAAATCTCACGCGAACTCTGTCGGCCCGCTCCGGTCAGTAACACCACCTTGGACATCACCGTCAGCATGGGCGTGGCTTTTTATCCCGATCATGGCAAGCTCGCCATTGAGCTGATGCAAAAAGCCGACATGGCCTTGTATGAATCGAAAGCCAGAGGGGCGGGCAGTTACCACTTTTTTACCGATCGACTCCAGGCACGATTGATCCATGGTCTGGAAACCGAGAAAGAACTGCGTACGGCACTGCGAGAACAACAATTTGAACTCTACTACCAGCCTCAGATTAACCTTGAGAATAACGCCATAGTGGGCCTGGAGGCCTTGATCCGCTGGAACCGACCGGATGGCACGGTCATGTCACCCGGGCAGTTTGTTCCCGTTGCCGTGCGCAGTGGTCTTATCGTGCCCATCGGCCAATGGGTGATCGAGGCCGCCTGTCAGCAACTGCAGCTGTGGTTGCAAGCCGGGTTGCATATTCCTGTCTCCGTTAACGTATCTCCACGACAACTCAAATTTCAGGGGTTTCTCGATCAACTGTTGCATTGTGTCCGACATTACAAAATTCCGGCGGGATTGCTGGAGCTGGAGCTGACCGAAGAAGCATTGGTGGAAAATGGCTTGAGCCAGTCCAACATACTTGAAAATATACGCAAGGCGGGCATCAGAATCGCCATTGATGACTTCGGCACTGGTTATTCTTCCATGAGATATCTACGCGAGTTTCCGCTGGACCGCATCAAGATCGACAAGAGTTTTGTTTCCGAGACCGGCGTGAGTGGCTTAAGAGAACCGGCCATCACCCACTCCATCCTGTCACTCGCCCGAGGATTGAACCTGGGTGTCGTTGCCGAGGGTGTCGAAACCGAAGAACAACAGCAACAGCTCAAGGCTCAGGGTTGCACTATTTGCCAGGGGTTTCTGTACCATCAACCTCTGTGCATCGTGGACTTAGAGCCTATACTGAAACAGAAAGACAACATTCACCGGGGCGGCCGCGCGTCTTGATACCGGACGGGCATTCTCCCCGAGCGGGCGCTTACCCACGCCTTTGCTAAGCCAACAGATGGAGGAATTCGACCAATGAGTTCAGCCCGGAAGGCATTCACTCCGAGAACCATTCTGTTGCTCAGTGAAGATGCATCCGTCGCCGAACAAATCGAGCAGGCACTGGCCACCTACTGCCTGACCCACCATATTCAGTGGCATGTTGATATCCGCAGTTTTCAACAATCGTTGATTGGCTCCCAGTTGCAGCCCGCCTCGGCCGCCCGGGTGGATTTGTTTCTGATCGCCTATGTCGACGACGATGTAAAGACTCAGCAAACCCTCATGGACCTGCGTCGCCTGGCGCGCTGGAAACTGGTCCCTTCCGTGGTATTCCTGGACCACGACGAACCGGAATTCACACGCTCCCTCTATCACCTGGGAGTCAACTCGGTGCTGAAATACCCCCTCCGTTTCGACGCCTTGCAGCAGTTGATCAGCACCATGGACGCCTACTGGTTCGATGCCGTCACCCTACCCTTCGCCGATGACGAGTGACCCTGTCGCCGCTCGGCATTTCATGTAGAATCCCGCCACTGACTCTCTGAACAATCCATGGCAACAATCCATCACAATAAAGAGACTTCTCATGCAACGTTTAACCCAGTGGTTGACCCTTGGCCTCGCCGTCCTGGCATTGGCCGCTTGCAGCAACAACCCCACCAAAGCCCCCTATGCCGGGGAAGATCAGGGCCTGGTGATTTTCGCCGCTGACATCAAAGTGCTGGGCGACACCGAGTTGGAATACAACTACCTCTTTACTGTGGAGAACCTCGACACCGGTGAAACCCATAGAATGCGGATGACGGTCGAGGAAGACTTCCCATTCGCGGTGTTGGGCCGTTTGGCACCCGGAGACTACCGGCTGACGCAACGTGAGGACATCCGCCGCGACGCACGGGGCATTCAACTGGCCGATGCGGAAGGGGAATTCCAGGTCGAAGCCGGTAAAATCACCATGCCGAAGCTGATCACAGTCGAGAAGAAGAAATTCACTCGAAAAGTGGAAGTGACCGACCTGTCACAGGAAGACGCCGAGCTGATCTACAACCTCGATATCGCTCCACGGAGTGAGTATGAAGGTTGGGAATTGCTGAGCGATACGGAATAGCCCCTCAGGGTGGGGCTTCCCGACGCCTTTCCACCCGAAAACCCAGCCCCTCCAGCGTTTCCACCAGTTTTACCGCATCGGCCCCGTTCAGAAACGGGGCCAGAGCCACCTGGTCTTCACGATGGCTCAAATACAGCGTTGGCGGTTGCCATGGATGGCTGGGCACGGCCAATGTCACCCGGGTATAACGCTGGGGCCATTCCCAACGGTTATGGCGCTGGTATACGCCTTTCTCCAATATCACCTGCTCGCCATTCAGCCGCAATACTTCCTGCTGGCGGCATCTCCAGGCCGTGTAATACAGAGCCACCCCCAACGCAGCCAGCTCCAGCCCGACAAAAGGCAACACCACCCAGGCCCCGGCCAGTACCATCCCGGTGACGATGACCGCCGACAGGAAACACAGCGAATAGAATATTTTCAGGTTGCCACGCCAGCTCAGGGAGCGGTTGGGCGTCAATCGCAGCTCTGTGCCGTCTGGCTTTCGAAGCACTTTAACCATAATCAACCTGTCGTACGTTCATGGTTTACAGCATAGCCTTTCTCACGGCATCTATCGTTGGCCGGACGACTTACCACAATCGTCAATGGTAAGATGCAGGCCCATTCAGTGCAGCAGACGCTCGATTACGGATGAAACAGACGCAAGACAAACTCCACAAGGTCACCCTCCGCCAGTTACAGATTTTTCTGGTCGCGGCGGAAACGCTGAGTTTTCAGCGGGCGGCGGAGGCATTGGGCCTGACGCCACCCGCGGTTTCGATGCAGATGAGCAGCCTTGGTGAGGAGCTGGGAACGCCGCTGTTCACCAAGAAGGGTCGTCAGACCGTTCTCACCCCGGCCGGTGAAAAGCTCGTACCTTATGCACGTCGTATTACCCAGACGCTGCGGGAGGCCAGTGAGGCACTGCAGGAGTTGGAAGGGCGGCGTCGACATACGGTGAAGGTGGCGATGGTGACGACGTCGCGGAATTTCGGGCCTCATTTGGTGGCGAAGTTCCAGGCGGAGCATCCTGAGGCGAAGCTGGATATCCGCATTGCTAACCGCCGCAATGTGATCGATCTGTTGGAGAGCGATGAAATCGACCTGGCGCTGATGGGGCGTACGCCGCGCCGGGTGCCGGTGGAGGCGACGCCTTTTGCGAAGCATCCTTATGTGATTATCGCGAGTCCGAATCACCCCTTGGCGGGGGAAAGCAATATTGATCCGTCGCGTTTGGTCGGTGAAACCTTTCTGGCACGCGAGGCCGGTTCAGGCACCCGCATGGTGCTGGAACATTTCTTTGAGGACCGGGGGCTGGATATGCCAAATATCCAGGAGATGACGAGCAACGAGAATATCAAGCAGGCAGTGATGGCGAACATGGGGTTGGCGGTCATTTCCCGTCACACCTTTCACCTGGAACTGATGGCCGGTCGTCTGACGGAGCTGGATGTTGAGGGGATGCCGGAACTGCGTACCTGGTATGTGGTGCACCTCCAGGATAAAGAGCTGAACACTGCAGCCCTCCAATTCAAGCAGTTCGTTCAGAACGAAGGGCCTGCTTTTATGGCCGACTTCTTTGGGGAGCGGTATTGAGGCGGTGGGAGGGCGTTGCGGCTTTCGCTGCTTTTTGGTTAGGTGGCTTTCGCTCCACCGCTGGGTGTGGGTAGGCCTATCTGGGGTCGCGCGGTATGCCGCCCACTCAATACATTCATGTAGGCTCGGCGGCGGCATCCATGCCGCCCACGTCCCCATATAGGCCTACCCACACCCTGCTCTGTGCCTTTCCCCCCAACCCTGTGTGCCCCACCACCACACCTCAAACACGCCGGAGAACCGAACGAGCCCGCTGCACAACGGGAAGATCGATCATGCGGCCGTTGAGCATGGCGGCGCCCCGGTTTTCGGCAAGTGCCTGATCATAGGCGGCGATGACCTGGCGGGCGTGTTCGATGGCTTCCGGGCTGGGCTGGAAGACTTCGTTGAGCACGGGAACCTGAGCCGGGTGGATGCAGAAGGCACCGTCGAACCCCATGGATTTGCCGAGGCACACCTGGCTTCGGTAGGTGGTCAGATCACCGAACTCGGCAATGCTGCCCGGGAAACCGTATGCGTGAATGCCAGCGGCTTTGGCGGCTAACACCAGTCGTTGGCAGGGGTTGAAGAGGTTCATCTGGGTGGGTTCGAAACCGCCTTCGGCGCTGAAGTCCTCGCTGCCGAGCGTCAGGGCTGTCAGCCGTGGTGTGGCTTTGGCCAGGGCTTCGACCTGGTTCAGGGCGTCGAGGGTTTCGATCATGGCGATCAGGCCAATGCCGCCCGGAGGTAGGTGGCGCTCGGTTTCGAGTTCGGTGATGAGTTCGTCAATCAGAACCAGGTGCGCCGCGCTGTGGGCTTTGGGCAGGCAGATGGCGCTGACGCCTTGAATGACGGCGGCATCAAGGTCGGCCACGGCATTGCGCAGGTCTCGATTGATGCGTACCAGCGCATCCAGACCATGGGACTGAAACTGATCAACAGCGGCCGGGATCATCTGGCGGGCGGCGGCTTTGGCCTCGAAGGGTACAGCGTCTTCGAGGTCCAGTTGAATGGCGTCGGCGCCGCGTTTATGGGCGGAGTCGATATAGCGTTCCACATGGGCCGGAATGAAGAGTACGGAACGCCAGAGTGGTTGTTCGGTCATGATGGGGCTTCCTCGCGGGAATGGCGTGGGGCGAACTCCCGGCGTATGGCTTGGCTGTGTTGGCCCAGCGTGGGCACCGGGCCGTAATGGGCATCATCGGGTTCATCGGTGGTGCGAATGGCGGGTGCGACCAGCTCCGCTTGCTGGCCATCCGGCAGACGGACGGGGCGGCGGCGTAGCTGGGCATGGTCGGCGAAGGTCTCGACGGAGTTGACGGCGCCGTAAGCAATGCCAGCCGCTTTCAATGTGGCTTCCAGTTCCGCTCGGGAATGAGCGGAGAAGACACCGTTGATAAAGATATCCAGCTCCTTTCGGTTTTGTACGCGCTGTTCGGCGTCGCTGAAACGTGGGTCGTCGGCGAGGCTCGACAGGGCCAGTACCTCGGCGCAGAACCGTTGCCATTCGCGTTCATTTTGAATCGAAATGGCCAGTATTTCACCATCCGAGGTTTGGTAGCCGCCATAGGGTGCGATCGACGGGTGATGCAACCCGACGCGTTCCGGTGCCTTGCCGCCGTACTGAGCGTGCATCAGAGGTACGGTCATCCAATCCGCTGCCGTGTCGAACAGCGAGACCTTAACGCCTGAGCCCCGGCCGGTGCGTTCGCGCTGAAAGAGGGCGCGCTGAATACCGATGATGGCGTTCATCCCCGCGCCTATATCGCAGATCGAGACGCCGATGCGGCCGTACCCCTTGGGTGAGCCGTTAATGGCGACCAGCCCGCTTTCGCATTGAACGAGAAAATCGTAGGCCTTCATGTCCCGGTACTCACCCTCTTCGCCGTAGCCGCTGATGTCGCAGGTGATCAGTCTTGGGTGGCGTTGGCGTAGTTCGTCGGTGTCGAAACCGGCGCGGCCGACGGCGCCGGGGGCGAGGTTCTGAATGAAGACATCGGCCCGGGCCAGAATGGAATGCAGCAGTTCGGCGTCGTCCGGGTCCTTGATGTTGAGTTGAAGTGATTCCTTGCCGTGGTTGGCCCAAACAAAGTAGGAGGATTCGCCTTTGACCACGCTGTCGTAACGCCGCGCAAAGTCTCCCCCGTCGCGTTCAATTTTGATGACGCGCGCGCCGCCTTCGGCGAAGTGGCAGGAACACAGGGGTGCCGCCACGGCCTGTTCCAGCGTGACGACGAACAGGCCGTCGTAAGGGAGATTGGGTCGGGCGTTTTCCTGAGAGGTCATGTCATTCTCCTGAAGTTGAGTGTCGCGCCTGCATCAACGCGATACTGCGGTGCATTTCGTTGGCGACGATGGTGAGGCCTTCGTCGAAGCCCATTCCGGGTTTCACCAGCATGCGGGCCGGTCGGGCGGCGAGCGCCAGGTGGACGCAGGTTCGGGCGGAGAGGTCGGTTTCGTTGCAGGTACCTCCCTGGTAGGCCTCGACGCCATGGCGCTGGCAATAGAGCACGGCGTCGACCACGTTGTGGATGCTGCCGAGGTCCGGGGTTTTAATCTGCACCATGTCGCAACATTGGGCATCGGTGAATTCGATGATGTCTTCAAGGGTATTACACCATTCGTCCGCAACCAGGCGGACGTTGCAGGACATCCGCTCCAACTGGCCGCGAATAAGACCCAGCGATTCGATCTGAGCCAGCCGCTCCCCTGCATCCACCGGGCCTTCGATATAGAGCGGGAATTCACCGGCGATGTCGCCGAGCCGGGCGAGGTAATTTGCGATCAGCTCGGGGTTCTGGTCGAAGATCAGACCGATGGTGCCATACACATCGATGTGCAGATCCGGTCGGTAGTCTCCATCGGGGGCGAGTTTGCGAATGCGGTCGGTTAGCCAGTCGACATACTCGATCAATCGCTCACCCTGATAGCCGAGCTTGTCCGGCAGGTTGTTGATCAGGCCGTGCGGCAGAGCATCGACGCCCTTGAGCACCATTTTGTCGACCGCGCCGTAGCGGTCATCACCGCTTTGACCGAAAAGAGGCACTGGTTTGGCGATTACCGGCCGTTGGTATTCATCGCATATCACTTCCGCTTTCAGGCAGCGCCGGGCCAGTGCCGTGGCATCGAGCAGGGCCTGGGATACGCCATAACGGATGGCGGTGTGCAGGCGTTGCCCGTCGATGCTGAGTGCGTCGACCATTCGGGCATTGGGCAGGAAACGGGACACATCCAGCCCTTCGAGCAGGGGTCGCAAATGGGCGTTCATGAATGGCAGGAACTGCTCCGCCCGGAACAGAGCGTCGCGCCCACCGGCGCCGGAATATTGCACGGCGGCGCAGTCGCCCATGGCGACACTGCCGTCCTCGAGTTCCAGCACGACCGAGACGCATTCCCCGGCCTGGCGCACTGTCTGAAAGCCCGGCGTGACGGCCTGACCGTTGTAGGTGAAGCCATTCTGGGTCGCGCCCTGTTTAATGGCCTGTTGGTCGTCGAAATAAAAAGCGGACAGGCCGCCGACAAAATGAACCTGTTTAATTCTCATGAAAGGGGTATGGCCTCGGTTATTTGGGTCGGCCGACCAGGCGGCCGTCGGAAATGGCATTTACATCGTCAACCACCATCTTGAAACTGGCTTCCCGGCCTTCGGACTGGGCGCGTTCGGCGATTTTGTCGCGGTGGAAGGCGAGTACGTCGTCCGGCAAAGGTGAATTGCCTTTTTCCAGCACGCGCAGGGCGCCATGGTCGTCTCGCACCGGCATCAACACTCCCGCATTGGCCTGGGCGGGCGCGAAAGGGATGTCCATGACACCGGTCTCGAAAGCCCGCACCGTGCCGAGGGCGATGTCGCCCTCGCCCAGCTCGAACACCTTCGATAACACCGCCCGGACTTCCCGTTTGATCATCTCGGTTTCCAGTTCGATGTCGGCATTGTTGGGTTTGATCTGGTCGCTGAGCATGTTGATCATCTGGCGGGTGGCTTTCAGGCCATCCCGGTTGGCAGCAAGGGTGGGCACACCTTCAGCTTCGTGCGGGGTTTTGACGATCACTTTGGTGGCGCCCGCCATAGAGGCCGCCGCCGCGCCCAGGCAAATCACGCCGTAGGCTTTGGATTCCTCTTCCGGAAAACCGCCCATCCACTGGTGAAACACCGTGGATAACTGATACCCCTCGTAACCGGCGGCGCTGAAATATTCCTCCCCCAGTTCACGCAGCGAGCGAATGGCGGCGATGTCCTGCACCAGATTTCCGGCCTGGCCGTAGCCGAGCGTCAGGCAGCGCACGCCCTGCTCCAATGCCAACAGCCCTTCCAGAATCATCACGCAGTGGGAGACAAAGGGCGGCACCAGCGTGCCGGTCAGCGGGCCGAACGGTTCGCGGTTGATGCGCACCCCGGCCTCTTCGTAGAGCCCGACCAGACGGTCGCAGTATTGCCAATGGCGGATGCTGCGCGCCAAGGGAACGCTCTTGGCGTAGGGAATGTTGTAGCAGATGCCGCCGCCTTCATAGCTGGTGAAGCCTGCCGCCAGGGTGATTTCCGCCAGCAGGCGGGCATCCGGCGTGCCGTGGCGCACCTGTACCGGTTTGTCGAGCGCCTCAACCAGCTCGCGGCAGCCATGCAGGCCATGATTGACCGCCGGGAAACCGTTCATCAGCGACCGACCCGCCACCTGGGACCGGGCGATGCCGACATCCGCCTCACGGTAACGATTATGACGGGTATAGGCGTCGATGGTCGTAGGCAGCACGTCGCATACTTCCTGCAGCCCTTGTAGCAGCTCGATTTGCTCCCGCAGCAGCGCCACTCCGGCCCGGGGTTGGAGCAAGGTCTGTCCGCTCTTGTCCGCCTGACGCATCAGTTCCGAGAAGCGTTTGTGCGAAGGTAGGCTCAGTTGGTAGCGCACGCCCTCGTCGAGCTCGACGTCTGCGCCGGTCGGCCAGCCGCCCAGAATGTGAGTGCGCTCCTGCTGGAACAGATCGCGCGGTAAACACTGGTTTTGCAAAGGGGTTGAAGCATCGAATGGCATGATTTTGGGGTCTCGTTCAGGCGGCCCTGGTGTTGACAGCGTGCAGGAAGTGACCGGCCGCACGAGCCGCCGCCTGCGGATGCAGACGCGCCAGATTGGCCAGCAGTGGAAAGAGGTAGTGTTCGTCGCGGTAAAACTGAACGGCGGTGGGCGCCAGAATCTGCTGACCGCGCTCATCCAATCGAATGCGTTGCAGCCAGGGGTTCGGGTCGAACGAAGGCGTGTTCGCCAGATATCCACCAGACCCGATAATGCGTTTCACGCCGCGCAGATCGCGCCCGGTCTGCACATTGACGAGGCCGTCCACGGTGCTGACTACCTGCATCCTGCCCGCATGGCGCCGGCAGGCTTCGGCCAGGCAGGTGCCCGCCAGTAGCGCGTCGTAAGCCTGGCCTTGGGCATCGCCCGGAAGGGTATTCGGCTCACGGGTGACCTGATGCAAATAGTCGATGAATCCGCCCCGGGCGTCGGCGTTTTCTTCCAGCCCGGCATCGATCAGCGCCTTGCCGGACTCCGCAGCGGCAAGGGCCGAGACTCTCATACCGAGATCCCCTTCCACGGTCCGCTTCAAGGGTGGCTCAGGTAGCCCCCGGTGCACCGTACCGGACATCGGTTGCTCGCGATGGCAGGAGTAAATATCGGTGGTGGCACCGCCCAGATCGACCAATAAAAACTCATCCCATTCCGGCAGGTGGGCCTGCATCAACCGGGTGTATTCATAAACCGCATAGGGCGTGGGAACCGGTTCGACACCCGTGGCGGCGACGATGCGGTCCAGCCCTTTGCCGGTTACGATTTTTTCCAGAAAGAGATCGCGCAGAGCGGCGCGCGCGGGTTCGGGGTTCGGCTGGCCGATGCGGGGCAACAGGTTATCTACAAATCGGACGTCGTGCCCCTGCAGACGGTCTTCCAGTTCATCCCGCACCGACCGGTTCCCGGCGTAGACAATGGGGCAATCCACCGAAGAGGACGCCAGGGCTTCAGCATTGGCCAGCAGGTAATCGGTATTACCTCCGTCCGTACCGCCAGCGAACAGCAGAATATCGGGTGGGTTTTGCTCCAGAGCGCGGATGTCCGCACGGGTCAAGCGGTAGGAAAACACCTGACTCAAACGCGCACCGGCCGAGTGGGCCGCAATACGCGCCATTTCGGAGGTGATGTCCGGCACCAGCCCCAGGGCAGCGACGGCCAGACCGCCCTTGGCCGAGGAAGAATAAGTTAACTCACCCGGACCGGTGCGTTTGTCCAGAGCGTCCCGCACCCCAAAAAACGCTTCGGCCAAATTGCCAACGCTGGTCGGACGCGCTTCGCGGGCCAGCAACTGCACCCGGCCACTATCATTTACCCGGAATGCCGCACCTTTGGTCCAGGTGGAACCGATATCGAGAGCGGTGACGATCATGCCGTAACCCGCATCGGCTCCCTGGCCATGCGCTGTTCCAATACGTCGTATTTCAGCAGGGCGGCGAAATCGACCAGATCGGTTCTTGGTGAGCAGACGCGGTCGAACCCCATTTCGCGGAAGAGGGTTTCCACTTCGCTGAAGGCCCGTTTGCCGATGACCAGATTGCCACCGACATACAACAAAATGTCCGCCAGGCCGCGCTCAATGCAGCGGTCGCGAAAACCGGCGCAGTCGATCTCGCCATGGCCATAGATGGAAGACACCAGAATCGCATCTGCCCCGGTTTCGATCGCCGTGTCGATGAATTCATCCTGGCTGACCATGACACCCAGATTGACGACGGCAACACCTTCCTGTTCCAGCACGCTGGTGATGATTTTGTTACCGACGGCGTGACAGTCGGACCCGATAACGCCCAAAACGACCTTGTAATTGGTCTTGTTGCTGACGTTCTTACTGACATTGCTGTCAGGGTTGTTCGATGTGGCGGCTTCCATTTGAGCTTCCTGACCCCCTCTCGTTGGCCGATGCGGTCACCGGCTGATGGATAAGAATGGTTTATGTCCGCCCCATACTAAGTAAGTTATTTTTATTTTCAACCTTTTATTGGTAAGAATCTCTTATCTGAATGCATTACCCATCACTCAGCCTGGTTTTTTTGGCCATCCAAACGACCTAAATCCGGTTCCAGGTCGTCCGTACTCTGGTTTTCGCCGAAGGTGTCGACCGGATGTTCAATCAAGGAGAATCAATAGGTGAGATTTACAAAGGTGCTATTCGGAATGCTCTGCTGCCTGAGCGGTTACCCGGCAATGGCGACGGAACGGTTGGGTGTTCAGGATCTGCCCTGGAAATCACCCATGGACGCCTTTCCATCAGGATTGATAAGATACGTTATATCATTTTTAAACGGACATTCTTTTTATGCGCTATCCAGAACATTCGATTCTGGCCTGGGTTCTGGCGGCCGTCGTCACCCTGTCATCCGGCTGTGACTCCGATACTGATTCCGATACCGAAGCACAGGTTCAAGCTCTGGCGAACAAGCCCGCCGTTGCCCAACCCGAGGGTTCCAGCACGCTCTCGGACGAGGAAATGGCTATTGAAGCGGAAAACACCGTTGAGCCACTTTCCGCCGATGAAGCGGCCGACGAAGCCTTCCGGGAGCTGAGTTGGGACGACCTGCTACCGGCGGACTTCGACTTCCAGACCCTGCGCGACAAGATCGACCTCGACAGTTACAACATCAGCTCCATGGACGACTCGGACCCGGAAGCACAACGGCTCTACAGCGATCTGGAATCGGTCATGTCCGATGTGCCTCTCGTTGAAAGCCTGGACGGGCTCGACGTTAAACTGCCGGGCTTTCTGGTACCGTTGGAAATGGAGGCCGAGGCCGTTAAAGAATTCTTCCTGGTGCCCTATTTCGGCGCCTGCATCCATACACCACCGCCTCCAGCCAACCAAATCGTTCATGTGGTGCTGACCGAGCCCGTGCCGTTCGACAATCTGTATGAACCCTATTGGGCCAGCGGTACCCTCAGCATTACCCAAACCAGAACCGATTTGGGTACTGCGGGTTACCGGCTGACTATGGGTGAGATTCAGCCTTACAAATAAGAGTGAGGCGGTGGTCCGGAGCGAGCGCTGAAATAAAATCGGCATCGTGCGAGACCACCAGCAGGGTGCCAGGGTAATCAATCAGCGAGGCTTCCAGCAGTTCGCGGGAATCCAGATCGAGATGGTTGTCCGGCTCGTCGAGCAACAGTAGATCCGGCGCGCGATGGCCGCCGGTTACCGCCAATAGGGCGACTTTCAACCGTTCACCCCCACTAAGCTGGGAAATGGGCAACAGCGCTTTATCGCCTCTGAGACGCATGCCCGCCAATTGAGTACGAAGGTCTGTTTCACGGCGTTCAGGGTGCAGTCGTTTGAGGTTGGAAAAGGCGGACTCCGTTGGCTGCAGCAGACTGAAGTGTTGGTCCAGATACAACACCGAGCCATGCACTTCGCATGCTCCCCGTCGCGGCGCTTCCCTACCGGCGATCACCTTTAACAAGGTCGATTTCCCACTGCCATTATTTCCGGCGATATGCCAGCGCTCACCGGATTGCACCGTGATCGACAAAGGTTGGTCATCACCGTGGGGCAATACCAGTTCCGACAAATGCAGACGAACACCGCCTCGCAACCCTTCAGTCGCGAATGTCAGCCGTTGCGCCCGTTTTTGCTCCAGTTGCGCTTTGGAAGCCAGCAAGGCTTCAGAAACCTGTTCGGTTCGTTGTTGATGTTGCTGTTTTAATTTCGACAGGCTGCCTTCCGCCCGATTCTTTTTGCCATCCATCAGCATCTTTCCCTGGGACCCCGAGCGACGTTCCCGTTCGCCCTGCTTCCGGCGCGAGGCCGCTTTTTCCAAGGTGGCCTGTTGCACCTGTTTCTGCTTGCGGCGCTCGGCCGCGAGATGGTCGACTTTTTCTTCCAGCGCTTCAATCTGAGCGGTTTTCACGGATCGATACAAATCGTACCCGCCGCCATATTCCACCAACCCGTTGGGAGTCAGTTCAATAATTCGATTCATTTTCCGCAGCAAAGCGCGGTCGTGACTCGCCACCAGCGCACCGCCGCGATGTTGCTCCAAACGGGACATCAACCATTGCCTTCCCGTTCCATCCAAATGGTTCGTCGGTTCATCGAGCAACAGATAATGGTCCGTTTTTAAAAACAGCCGGCACAAGGCCAAACGGGTTTGTTCCCCTCCGCTCAAGCCCGCAACTGAATCGTTCAAGCTTTTGTGAACTCCGGCCGACGCCAACAGTTGTTGCCACTCCCCAGGCAAATGCCACAATTCCGCCACCCGATCCAGGTCTTCCGGTTCAGCAACACCCTGCTCGATACGTTGAAAGCAGGACCAGTGCATGCCCACTCCCAGGGCATCCGCCAGACGAGGGCCTTGTAAGCGCTCGACCTGACCCAACGAGGCCACAGGCACCTGCCAGTGGACCGAACCTGCCGAGGGTTGGATGTTTCCGGCCAACAACTGCAGCAATACCGATTTGCCCCGACCGTTGGGTGCGACCAGCCCCGTTAACGTGTCAGAAAAACTGTAATTAAGCCCACCAAACAAAGGGTCATTCTGAAACCGGATACCGAGCCCGGTTAACCGACCGTAGATATCAGACATAAGCGCTCCCATTCCCAGGGAACAGACAGCGATATCCGACAAAAAAACAGAAAAAACCAGAGAGGAAAAGCCCTGTCGCCGTGCCGCCTGCTCCATCAATCCGCCAGCCGAAAGCTGGAATTAAAACAACGGTTGATGAAAAGGCTTACTTCATTGGCGTGGGGCTCCAAACAAGAGAGGATTCGGGGAGTCTACTCAACCCTCCCCTCGGTCGCAATAGCAATTATGTGATCCCATCTGTTGACGAATGAATTTAAAGGCATACTCTTCGCCCACGAAATCGAAGGCCAGTATAGGGTTTGCTCCCATTAAACTTACCAACTGGACAAATTCAGTTCATGAATAAAAATCACTCGATGAAATACCCAATCGCATAGGATGAAACAGCCAGGGAACATATCGCGATGACCATAGTAATAAGACACGAAACACCGGACGACATAAACGCCATTGCCGATGTAGTGAAAGCGGGATTTTCAGTGGCCGAGCGAACTACTCAGACTGAACACCTCATCATCAATGAATTACGCAGAACTGGCCAACTGGCTATATCTCTGGTGGCCGAAGAAGATGGAAAGATCATCGGTCAAATAGGTATCTCGCCCGTCGGTATTTCCAACGGCAGCGAAGGATGGTTTGGCCTTGGTCCCCTGTCGGTACTGCCCGACCACCAAAAGCGCGGCATTGGCACCCAACTGGTCAACGAGGCCATGGAAGAATTGAAAAAACAAAATGCCGCCGGTTGCGTGGTACTCGGTGCGCCGGAGTTCTATGGACGCCTTGGTTTTACGAAAAAACATTTTCTGGTACTACCGGGCATTCTGTCGGACCACTTTCAGGCCAAGGCATTTCGGGGAAAAATTCCCGCCGGTATGGTGTCATTTCCCGAGGCGTGGGTGGTGCTTTAAGGCCACGCCCGGTGAATAAAAGACTGGCCTTGGTCAGTTGACCCATTCCAATGAAGACACCTTCGGCAAGGTCCAAACAAATTCCGCGCCCATCAATTGAGTGGGCGTGAGGCTGCCGCGTTTTGTCGTTTTTCCTTCCAAGACGGCCGAGATAATCGCCAGCGGGGCTTCTATGGTGACCTCATAACCGTTCGGCGTCTGGAAACGGGCGGTGCGAATTTTACCGGCGGGGTTTCGCGCCTGCCCCCAAATGACCGTCCGGTTTTGAGCGCGGGCTTCGCTTGAAGGGCCCTTGACCCGTTTTTCAATGCGCCGTTTCAACCAGTTTTGCACAACAGTTCGCCCCATAATCCAACGCAGACGTTGCATGCGGCGCACCTTGCGATAGGTTTTTGCCGACGCCGGTATACAGACCTCGATGTTTCCGATTCCGGTGGTGTGATAGGAGGTGCTGACATCCCCCCAGGCAATGGTCATCGCCTGACGGTCGCCTTCGCCAAAATCGATGGTGCGACGACGGGCGTACACATCGATGATGCGCCCTCCCTCACGAACCTTGCACAACTGGGCAGCGCCTTCTACGGTGGTTTTCGCCGTGCCTGGGCTCAACTGACTGCGAGACTGGAACGCCAGCGTCAACGAGGTAACGTCCGGCAGAGCGGCCTTCAATTGCGCCGCCAGGCAGTCCGTCGGCACCACATCGAAGCCGACACCCGGACACACGATGATGCCCGCCTGACGGGCACGGGTGCTGACACCAGGGTCATGCGCCTGCTCGAATACCGCGATCTCACCGGTGATGTCAAAATAGTGGGTGCCGCTTTCCAGACAGGCATTCAGCATGGGACCTGATGTTTGCGAAAAAGGCCCGGCACAATGCAAAACAGCCTGAACGCCTTCCAACTCGCGACGCACGGCCTCGCCATTGTTCAGATCGAACACCCGGAAGCCGAGCCCAAGTTCATCGGCAAGGGCACGCACCTTGTTTTCATTGCGCCCCGCCAGAATAGGACGCATCCCCCGCGCTTTGGCCTCGCGCGCAATCAGCTCGCCGCTGTAACCATAAGCGCCATAGATCATCCAGGTCGGTTGCATTCAAGAAGCTCCGTAACAAAAAGTGTGGTAAATGAGGTCGGTAGGAAACATAACGGCGACAGAGCATGACAGATTTCACTGCCCCAACCGTTTGAGCCAGGTCACATATCTCAACGAACTAGGGTTTTCCCTAGGTGATTCAAGGGCTAAAAATCGAGATTTACCTATCCTGTTAGCCCGCCTTGAACAATTCCACCACTTCCTGTCTTAGCCAGCGATTACCGGGGTCCGCCGTGCGACTGCGATGCCAATACAGGAACACGTCCAACACCAGCCCCGGCACCGGGAAATCCGCCTGACTGAAGGCATGCAAATGAATGGCCTGACTCAAAAAGAGGCGCGGCATGGTGAGCAGATAATCCGTTGTCGCCACCACCTGGCATGCCGTCCAAAGGCTTTGACACCGGATGGCGATGTCCCGCCGATGCCCTTGCCGCAACAGCCATTCGTCTTCAAGACCCGGTCCCTGGGTGCGCCGTGTGACCAGAAGATGACGGGCGCTCAGGTATCGTTCCACCGTAAGAGGGTCGCGCATGATCGGGTGGTCCGCGCGGCCGATGACAATGTAGCCGCTTTGCAGCAGATGTTGTTGCTCGATCTGGTCATTGATATGAATGCCCGCATCAATCGACAGATCAATGGCACCGGAGGCCAGATCGGCCATCAGGCTGTTCCTGGGTGTCGCCTGACCGGCAATGTGCAGTCGCGGGGCGTCACTGGCGAGACGGGCCAGCAGGGGTGGCAGCAGGATGTTCTCGAAAGCGTTGTTCAGCGCGATAACGAAGCGCTGTTCACTGGTGACGGGGTCGAACCGTTCCAGGGACGCGAGCATGCTGTCCAGCTGGGCCAGGGCCGGGCCTGCGGAGCTGAGTAGCCGTTCCGCCTTGGCGGTCGCCACCATGGTCCGGCCACGCCGCTCGAACAGTGGGTCGTTGAAGACCTCCCGCATGCGCTTCAAAGCATGGCTTATCGCCGGTTGGGACACATGAAGAATCTCAGCCGCCGCCGTGGTGGAACGGCATTCATGCAGAACTTTCATGATGACCAACAGGTTCAGGTCGACCCGGTTAATATTCATAACTTTTATACATAGCAATTCAAATAATTCATTCCCTTTATACTTCTGCGTCCATTAGAGTGCAAAGAAACCTTCAATGCAGGATTCACTCATGGTGTTTGATCTCTCGGAACGAGCCCAATCCACGCTCGACCAGGTACGCACCCTGGTCGAAACCGACATCATCCCGTTGGAAGCCTCGTTCACCCAGGCCATGAAAAACCCGGCCCGGGAGTGGCGTTTAATGCCTGAAATCGAAGCCCTGAAACAGCAATGTCGGGAGTCGGGTCTTTGGAACCTCTTTTTACCTGTCGAGCCATTCGGTGCCGGTTTCAGCAATTACGAATATGCCTTTATGGCCGAAGCCATGGGCCACAGCCTGCTGGCACCGGAAGTGTTCAACTGCAACGCCCCGGATACCGGCAATATGGAAGTGTTGGTCCATTACGGCAGTCCACAGCAACAGGAAGAGTGGCTCACCCCTTTGTTGAAAGGGGACATCCGCTCCGCGTTCTGTATGACCGAGCCTGATGTCGCCTCCTCCGATGCGACCAACATGCAGGCGAGCGCCACCATCGAAGGTGACGAGATTGTGTTGAACGGCCGTAAATGGTGGAGCACCGGTGTCGGCCATCCTCATTGTGAACTGCTCATTTTCATGGGGCTTACCGATTCAAACGCCCCACGTCACCAACAGCACTCCATGGTGTTGGTGCCCAGGCACCATCCGGGAGTCACTGTCGAAAAATTGCTCTCGGTGTTTGGCCACCAGCACGAACCCTACGGTCACGGCGTGGTTCATTTCGATAATGTGCGACTGCCGTTGGGTGCCATTGTCGCGGGGCCGGGGCGGGGGTTTGAAATCGCACAGGGGCGCCTGGGCCCGGGCCGGATTCATCACGCCATGCGTGCCATCGGCGCCGCCGAACGAACCCTGAGCCTGATGATCGAGCGGGGTCTGTCGCGTACCGCCTTTGGCAAACCCCTGATCAAATTGGGCGGCAATCTGGAACGGGTGGCCGACCACCGCATGGCAATCAATCAGGCCCGTCTGTTGTGCCTGCACACCGCCAAACTGATCGACCACCACGGCATCCAAAAAGCCTATTCCGAGGTATCGCAGATCAAAGTGGTGGCCGCTAACGTTTTGCAACAGGTCGCCGACGATGCGATTCAACTGTTCGGGGGCGCGGGTGTGAACGACGATCTGCCGCTGGCCGATTTGTGGGCCACCGGCCGCGTGCTCCGCCTGGCCGACGGACCGGACGAAGTTCACAAGGCCACCATCGCCAAACAGGAACTCAAACGTTATGAGCGGGGTTAAACCATGACGCAATCGACGTCCCAATGCGTCCTCATTACCGGGGGCGCCAACGGCCTGGGGTTTGCACTGGCGAAGGCGCACGCCCAAAGGGGCGACCGGGTATGCATTATCGACCGCGATGAAACCCAAGGCTTACAAGCGTTAAACGAATTGCAACGCCTTCACCCGGAGGCACTGTTCCTGCGTTGCGACCTCACCCTACCCGCCGATTGTGAAGCGGTCGTGGAACAGGTGAACGAAACCTGGGGTCGCATCGACCGGCTCTACAATAATGCCGGAATCGCAGGCAGCATCGGCAAAGTCGAGCAACTGACCGAGGACGCATGGCAGACCACCTTTGCTATCAATTTATTTGCCATGGCCCGCATGAGCCGTTTGACCATTCCGCTGATGAAGCCACATACCGGCGGACGCATCGTGAACGTGGCTTCCATGGCGGGCATTCTATCCGGCAGTCACATGGCAGCCTACAGTTCAAGCAAGGCGGCGGTCATTTCGCTCTCCGAAACTCTGGAAAAAGAACTGCATGCCGACGGCATCAAAGTCACCGTCGTGTGTCCGGCTTTTTTCAAAACCCAATTGGCCAACAGCATTCCCCCGCAACAAGGCAAGGCGCGCTCACAGGTCGAAAAACTCATGGCCCGTGGCAAATTGAGTGCGGAGGAAGTGGCGACGCAAATTATCAGAGCATCGGACAAAGGGCGGTTTTATTGCCTGCCACACCGAAAGGAACGCTGGCTTTGGTATCTAAAACGGCTGTCGCATCAGGCTCTGCTCAGGGTGATGTTGAGCTACCAATAACAACAGGACCAAAACCATGACCAACGCGGACCCGACCATCGCCATCCGCCAGGGCGAACATCTGGATATCAACCGGCTGGATGCCTACCTTAAGCAACACATCGTGGGGCTTACCGGTGAGCCGGACGTCAGGCAATTCCCCGGCGGTGCCTCCAACCTCACCTACCGTTTCTCCTACCCAGGCAAGAATCTTATTTTGCGGCGCCCGCCACTTGGCCCACTGCCAAAGGGCGCTCACAATATGGTGCGCGAGGCCGAGTTGATTCAGGCGATCGAACCTCAATTCAACAAGGTACCTCACATTTATTTATTGTGTACGGACCCGACCATTCTCGGCTGCGACTTTTACGTAATGGAAGAGCTGGAAGGCTTGATTCTGCGCCGGGAAATGCCCACTTCGGTTGACGCCACGCCGGACCAATGCGCTAAATTGTGCGATATTTTTATCCAGGGCCTCGCCGATTTGCATGCACTCGACACCGCCCGAACCGGCCTCGAGCGCTTTGGTAAGGGCGATGGCTACGTCGAGCGCCAAGTAGGGAGTTGGACTGAGCGATTGGCGAAGGCTCACACCGACGACACCCCGGATTTCACAAGCATCGGCCGTTGGCTTGCTGATAACCAACCCGCGGACCGCGCCGCCTGCCTGATTCACAACGACTACCGCTTCGACAACCTGATCCTGGACCCAACCGACTTCAGGATAAAAGGCGTACTCGACTGGGAACTCGCCACCATTGGCGACCCATTGATGGATCTCGGCACAGCGCTCGCTTACTGGGTGCAAGCCGATGATCACCCGGCCATGCTGGCGATTCGCCCGCAACCCACCCACCTGCCCGGCATGATGAGCCGCAATGAATTGGTCGCCGCCTATTTTGATCGGCAGCCCGAAAACGCTCCGGCCGATTTTCGTTTTTACGAAGTGTTCGGTCTCTTTCGGTTGGCCGGTATTCTTCAACAGATTTACCATCGCTACCGCCAGGGGCAAACCAATGACAAACGTTTTGCTGGCTTTGGACAGGTCGTTACACACCTCCACGACCGCTGCCGAGAGATCACCCAAGCATGAAGCGAATTTACCTTGTTCGTCACGGTCAGGCATCGGACGATTTATTGAATTACGATGACCTGAGCCCTCTGGGCCAGGAACAGCTGGTCGCCTTGGGACGGTTTTACCGGCACCGGCTGGACAATTGCCGCCTGTACTCGGGCACCATGGTAAGACACCAAAAAAGCCTGGCTTCCTTTCTGGAGGGCGCGGGTACCTCAGCGCCAACCAAGGAAGAATCGCGCCTGAATGAATTCGACTTTATGGACATCGTGCGGCAGTATGTCCCGGCGTGGCGGGAAATCGATCGACTAAGAGCCGACCTAGCGGAACAGCCTTCACCCGACCGTTATTTCCTGCGGGTGTTCCGTGAAGCGCTATTGCAATGGCTGGAACACCCAGATGGTAATCCCTATTTGGAAAGCTGGAGTGAGTTCCAAAACCGAACAGCCAGTGTGATCAATAATTTATCGTCTGACTATAACCACTGGCTGTTTACATCCGGAGGTGTGGTGGCATCGTTGGTCGCGGATGCACTCAACCTGAACCCGGCCCAGATGATCCGGTTGAACCTGAACCTCGCCAATGCCTCGGTCACCACTTTTCAAGCGGTGAAGGGCCGTTGGCGGTTATTGAGTGTCAACCAGATTCAACACTTCGACGACACCCCCAGCCTTGTCACTTTTCGTTAACCCTTTTTCCTAACCAAAAGGAACACTCATGACTCAGACTGACCACCCTTTTGATTTAACCGATAAAATCGCACTGGTCACCGGCTCAAGCAAAGGCATCGGCGCCGCCATCGCAAAAACCCTCGCCGCCCAAGGCGCCTATGTACTGGTCACCAGCCGCAAAGCCGATGCCTGCGAAGCTGTCGTAAAAGAGATTGAAGCCGCCGGTGGTAAAGGCGAAGCCCACGCCTGCCACATTGGCGACCTGGAAAAAATGGAAGCCTCGGTCGCCGAATGGATCGATACCCACGGGCGCATCGATATTCTGGTGAACAACGCAGCGGCCAACCCTTATTTCGGCCCGATAGACCAAACGCCTCTCGATGCTTTCAATAAAACCGTGGAAGTGAACATTCGCGGCTATTTTTACATGACCAATCTGGTCGGCCGTCACATGAAACGCAACAAGAGCGGCAGCATTATCAACATCGCTTCCGTCAACGGCGTTATTCCCGGAGACATGCAGGGCATTTACTCCATCACCAAATCAGCCGTTATCGCCATGACCAAGGCCCATGCGAAGGAATGGGCCAAGTCCGGTGTGCGGGTAAACTGCCTGTTGCCCGGCCTGACCAACACCAAGTTCGCCAGCACGCTGATCAACAACCCCGAGATCATGAAACAGGTACTGCCGCACATTCCAATGGGCCGCGCCGCTGAGCCCGATGAGATGACCGGCCAGGTGCTGTATTGGGCAAGCGATGCCGGCAGCTATACAACGGGAAGTGTTGTGAACATCGATGGTGGCTATCTGCTGGTATAAAAAAAGGGCGAATAAACGCCCTTTTCTTGGTCAGCCCAATCTATTAAATAGTATTAGGCATGGCATCGTTCAGCGGATTGTCTCTCTCGTGGGTGATGCCGCCATTAAGGAGTTTCTCGGGGCTCACGTCCCGGCTGTAGTATGCAGCGTTCTCTTCTTCATCCCAGCTGATGTTTTCCACATTCACGGCCAACCCGGCATAGGCGCCTTCGGTGTCTGACCACAGAACAACGTCTCCTTTACCGGCCGTGGCCTGGGCACGCTCAGAGAAGTCCACCACGGTGAGACCGGCATCGGCATTCACAGAGAAGTTGTTCTCTTGGGTGAAGGTGTCGACCGCTTCTTCGGTCATCAGCAACATGGCAATCTGCCCGGCTTCCACACCGGCTTCCGCGCCTACGTTAATAGCGCCCATGTCGTAGAACATCGGCTGGCTCCAGCCGTTCAATTCCTCGCTGGGGTTATCGTTGGGACTGAAGTTCCCATTGCCTTCGTTGACCAGCAAAACGCCTTCACCCCCGGCACCACCGACGATAAAGGACGCCCGTCCGTAATTTGGCACCAGGAAAACCGCCTCGGCCTCTTGCAAGGCTTGCTGGACTTCGTCATCTGCCTTCATCTGGTCGACCATGCCTTTGGCTTCGTTGAGCGTGTCTTCAGCCTCCTGGAGCTTGTCTCCCTGCATGGCCTCTTCGGTATTGCCCTCCAATTCATCCTGGCCGGATTCATTGGCCTGTGCAACAGGGGCGAGTGAGCTGGCCACCAACGTAGCGCAGGTGGCTACTGACAGTGCTTTCAAATTCCAGTTCATAATGCAGTCTCCTTTCCTAAATTAAAATGACAGCCAGACAGCTGAATGCCTGGCTTATTTAAGCGCTTGTTTGCGCATCTACACCCTAACCTTCGGCAAAGGCCATGCCAGTAACACACAACCCAACTAATGGTGGCTCTGCCCTGCTTCCGCCAGCGATACCCAAGGGGGCCGTATAAAAATACTCAGTACCGGCATCCATGAAAAAGTTACTGATTGACCCTGTAAAATATGCAGAGACTGGAGCTGTTTTTATTGCGCTTTTTCCTTTTTCGCTGTAAATCTATGCGCCCGATTCAACATTCGGCAGTACCTCGCTCCAGTGCGATGTTCGCCGATATACGAGTAAAGAGAAGATGACCAGAAAACTGATATCCAGCGGTTCAGAGTTCGAAGCGAAAATTGGTTATTCCCGTGCCGTAGTGGAAGGCGACTTTGTGTTTGTCTCCGGTACAACCGGCTACAACTACGAAAAGATGGGCATCAGTGATGATGTCGTCGAGCAAGCCGATCAGTGTTTTGTCAACATAAAGAAAGCACTGGAAGAAGCCGGCAGCTCCATCGCCGACATCGTTCGGGTCACTTATATTCTGCCCAACCGGGACGACTTCGAACCCTGCTGGCCGGTGCTCAGCAAATGGCTCGGCGATGTCCGACCAGCCGCGACCATGATGGAAGCCCGCCTGCTGAATGATGAGATGAAAATCGAAGTTCAGGTCACGGCAAAGAAATCAGCCTGACCGCTGCTCGCCGGAACAATCGGTGTTCCGGCTCACATCCAGCGCCCCTGATGCCCCCCAACCTGCGCCAACAGGCTGTCTCTCACCTCGGCCAACCTGGACTGCTTAACAAAGGCTATATCCGCCGCCTTGGCCCCGCTCCAAACCTTAAAAGCCGCGCAGCCATGCTGCCTGAGCAACGGCCCTTGGGTGAGTTCCAGCTTCTGGATCTTTATCGCGGGAATATAGGTTTGGCGATAGCCCAAAAACCCGGTCTGAATGGCCACCCAGCCATCGCTCTCGAAATACTTGTTCCTGCGCCAACTGAGATATGAAAGACCACCCACGACAAAATACGCCAGACCAGAAAGCCAGGGGCTGATCCAACCCACCAGCCAGCCGGCTACAAACCAGGCCAGCATCGCCAGAGTACCGTAAGTCAACGTATTCCAACCGATTCTCGCAGCCTCGGTAAGCTGCCAAGCCCCTTCCTTGAGTTGCAGCATTTCACGAAGCTGAGCCAGCTCGTCCGCCGTTAAAACGGGTATCAAAAAGCCACCCAAGCCGCTATGGCCGGTGGTGTCGTTGGCCTGTTGCAGCTCGACCGAGTATCGATTAAGCAGCCGGGCAATAACACTCTGTTTAATGACCACAGATTGCAGCTTATGCTGCTTGAAACCTCGATCAAGCCGATTGAACAATCCAGCCTGATACTGAAACTGCTGATCCTTCACTGTTAAGTGGTAGCGCCAATACCTGGCGATAGACAGCAGAACGGAGAGGCCATATAAAACCACAAGAGCGGCGATAACAAGCATCGCGCCCAGTATAAGGAGTGCTACAACACCGGCCCCCTGCAATGCACTGAACCATTCGAACAAATGCGTTTCCCGCGCCCGGTCGACCAGCCAATCCGACATCTCGCTGGAACCCAGCAAGGTGCCCAACACCGGCACCAGGTAGATCAGGCTGTTGTGCATCAGCCCGTACCGCAGCAGATCGGCCGGAGTCAGCTGCAACTCGAATTCGGGTTTGGTGATGGTTTCCGTTGCGGTTGTTTTTGATTCCGAGGCTCCTTTCTCCATCGCTTTATATCGACGAAAGCGCTCACGGACATCCTCCGCCAGCGCTTTGGCGATCCCCGGCACCTTCACTTCCTGGGAAGCGCTGCCCGCGCTTTCCAAACCCAAATGCCAGAGATTGAAGGGGCGAAAATACCAGGGTTGCGACAGACCGGCCTCCTGAACCCGGTCGAAATCCAATGACAACCGCTTGCGGTTGAGAAGGCCGCTGTAAATCTGAATCTGCCGGTCGTCATACTGAAAACGGTATCGCCACCACTGCATGGCTGCCAATACCATCAACACCACCATGAGAACAGCGGCTCCGGCCCACACATAAGCATTGCGCCACCCGTCCGAAGCGACCAACACCGCCAGCGCCGGCCACAGATTGATAAGGCCGCGAAGGTTCGCCAGGAAGAAATAAAACCCGGCCGCTGGAGAGCAACGGTGCCATGGCTCATTCATCATTGCTCTCCACCGGCTCTGCATTGATGGTCGCCAGCAATCGTGATTTCAGTTCATAGGCCCGGTGTTGGCCCAGCCCGGGCAGACGAACATCTGACCCGTGAGTACCAGCGGAATAGACGGATAAAGTGGCCAAGCCAAACGCCCGCTCAATGGGCCCTTGAGTCACTTCCAGGTGCTGTATTCGGTTGAAAGAAACGGACAGCTGCTTCCAGACCATAACGCCCATTTGCACATTGAAGTCATGCTCCCTGACCTGGTATTTCAAGCGCCGGGCGCGACGATCACATACTACGAAGTAACCCGTTACATACCCCACCAACAAAAGGATAAACAAACCGAAAAACAGAGAGAGGCCGAGCCAGTCCCCCAGGAACCAATAGGCAGCAGAGAGTGCAACAAGGAGAAAAAGGGAAAACAACGTTTCGTGCACACGCAGCAACGAGCGGTAGGCGGGGCTCACGGCCTGCCAGTGGGTGCTTTGGGTAAGCGGAGGTTGAGTCAAGAGTGTCCCCTGTCCATTTGGAATTTTGGGCCTGTAAAACCACTGGACCAATGGTATCCTGTCCGGGCGGGCCTAGGAAGATCCGTCATTGTCTGGCGTGGTCGGCTCCGTCGAGGTTTAATTTAATGCACGGCTATCTCATTTTTTTGTTCGTAACCGCCATTACCGTCATGAGCCCGGGGCCTGGAGTGCTGTTGACCCTAACCAATGCCATAAGACATGGCCTGCCTGCAGCCATATTCGGGTTCCTTGGCCTCGCTCTTGGCATCTTCATCGTTGCTTCAATATCCGCCACCAGTCTCGGCCTTTTGTTGGCTACCTCATCAGTGGCATTCAGTATTTTGAAATATATTGGTGCCGGTTATCTAATATACTTGGGTATCAAACTATGGCGCTCGCCAGCCAAGCCGCTGGAAGTAAAGGACAGAAAACCTCAGCATCCTGCAAGACTTTTTATGGAAGGCCTGGCCCTTCAAGTCACCAACCCGAAAGCTATTTTCTTTTTTATGTCGGTGTTCCCCCAGTTCATAGATTATTCCAAAGACTATGTTCATCAGTTTATGGTAATGGTCGCCACTTACAGTGTCCTGGTAATATTCATACACCTAATATATGCCTATCTGGCGAGGCAGGCGCGAGACTGGTTCACTTCCGAGCGGGGCGGCTTGATCGTAAACCGGTTGGGCGGTGGGACATTCGTTTGCTTCGGCCTCGGTTTGGCCTCGGCGAATAAATAAACAACACCCACGAGGTTTACCAATGCCACACCAGTATCGGCGGACCCAACCACAGGACATACACCAACTGTTCGATGTACGGGCCAGCACCCGTGAGAACCCGATCTCTTCGGAGCGGTTGGCCACTCTGGGAATAACGCCTGATAGCACAAAGGAAGCTCTTGGTAATGGTGACGCTGTCAGTTGGGTGTGTATTGCAGAGGACAGAGTCGTCGGCTTCTGCACCGGCGACGTTCATTCGGGGGAAGTCCTGGTATTGGCCGTCTTACCCGAGTTTGAAGGCCAAGGCATCGGCAAAACACTGCTGTTAAAGGTAACCGACGAACTATTGCGGTATAACCACGAATCACTCTGGCTGGCCGCCGATTCAAACCCCAGGGTACGATCCCATGGGTTCTATCGAAAACTCGGGTGGCAGCCAACCGGAAAAACACTCGAAAACGGAGATGAGATTCTGTCTTTTTCTGCAACAGTAAATAAGGCAAAGCAATGATTAAACTACTCGCCAAGTGGACACTCATAGTTTGCCTGAATGCCGTCATCAGTTTCTATTTTGCCTTGTCAGAGACAAGACCACTCACTGAGATCTTCGCCATGGTGGCAGGCGTGTTTACCTTTATTGGCATCTACATGGCCTTGGAGCAAAGGGCTCTACGAAAGAACAAACAGGCCCTCGCCAAACGCTTGACCATTGCCACCTGTTTAAAAGCCTGCACACAGTTTTTCCCGATGCTTGAGGTGTGGGCTGGCATAGCGGCCAGCATCGCAGTCAGCGCAATTATCCCAGGGAGAGGGTTTTTCCAGGTGTATTTCATTACTCTTCTGGATGGGCTTCTACTTTCCATAGTGGTGGGTGTGTTGATGGTGCTGTTATTTATTGCGGAACGGATTTATCGAACCTATCAGGAAGGTAAAAATACGCTTTAACAATGAAGCCCAAGTGCTAAAGTGTGTTGGTAGCCTATATAAAAGGAGCCGACGTGATGCGTCTGTCGAAAGGGTTCATGGTCGCCTTGATGACCGGTATGTTATCGGGTTGTATATCATCCGGCCCTCAATACCTGTCTCGCCCTGAAGCCTTATCGAGCACGGGTACCTTTACCCATGACCCGTCTGGCTTGACGTTTCCCATAGCCGTTGGCGACTTTCAAAGGGTCGATATCTATCAATTCGATGTTGAAGGGGAGAACATCGGAGTGACCTACCAGCTGACCGACGATGCCAAACCGGTTACGGTTAGTGTCTATGTCTATCCATCGCCGTCCATTGTGTCCCTGGGGTCGCCGGAGTCAGTGACCAAGAGCGCTCAGGCGACATTGTGTCAGCAAGAGTTCGAAACCACGAAACAAGAGATCATGGCCGCGCGCACTAACGCCTCACACCTCGAAAGCGACACGTCCGGAGGCATTCAAAACCTGCTGGCCCGGTTTGAATACGAAGAAGCATTCGCTGGCAAACAACAGCGTCTGTCCTCCATTTTGGAACTGTCGTGCTACATGGATGACCAGTGGAACATCAAATACCGAGTGACCTACCCGAGTTCTGTGGAGGTCCAACAGGAGCTTCAACAGTTACAAACGGTTATTGAGGATTCAGACAGCACCTTATGACAGCAGTCACATCCTCTTAGGCCATCCAGGCCACCGGCGCGAGCCGCATAGCCGAGTGTGAGGCTGCCTTGAAATCGCTCCTCCATAAACGATGAACCGAACGTAACCGGCAAATCGATGACGCGTCAGTTCCAATAAAACGCATCGGTTCTGCTGCTTAATAAATACCGATGCACCAACCGATCCACTCGCCCTTGTCAAACCCCCACCCCCATCTACACTCCATGAACTGCCCCTCAAAACGAGCGCAGGGAAATCGTCTGCATTATTCAAAGGATAACGAACATGACTACTCCTGATACCTCGGACGACACCATCGTCTACGCCAAAATCCACCCCGCCATCGGCATCGCCCGCGTCGGCAATTCCAAACAGGAAGACGGCTACTACATCGGCCCGCAAGTAACGAACCCGCCTCCCAAAGAGCCCGGTGCCTATCGCGATGCCACCGGGGCGTTAAAACGGGAGGTCGCGCAGTTTCGGTTGTACGGTTACAACGCTAAGGGCGAGGTCGTTCGTGAATTGTTCATGGATGACAACACACAAATCGAATGGCGGGTTGAGCTGGCCAACCACAAGGCCGTCTGGTACAACTTTGAAATCGCGCTGGACATTCCCGAAGCCAAAACAGCACCACCTTCCACGTTACGCAATGCGGACATAAAAGATCGCGGCCGCCTGTCCATTGAACCGGGGCCACGCACCATCGGCACACCGGAAACGCAGGGGCCTGAGTATCATTTCACCGGCGGTTCATTCATGGGCATTGAGGTGCCGCTCGGTGAGCTGCGGACGGACAAGGTGGGACGGTTGGAGGCTTTTGGTGGCCTGGGTCAGTCCGCCAATTACGAGCACAAAGCGCCGACCACCTTCGCGAACAATGATGGCTGGTATGACGATACCAGCGACGGACCGGTCACAGCCTCGGTGACGTTGCACGGTCGCAAACTGGAGGTCGCTCCCGCCTGGGTGGTGGTGGCTCCGCCGAATTACGGCCCGCAACAAAAAACCGTCCGCACCATGTACGCCTTGATGACGGATGTAGCCATTCAGGCCGGGCAGTTACCGGCGCCAACACGACCGTCGTTCCAGCACGATATCCTGCCCATCCTCACGGCCATGTGCGAGCTTCAATGGATGAACGCGGGCTTTGCCGCCGGGTTCGGCTTCGGTATGCCGCAGCATTTTCTGGCCCCTGATTATCTTCGCAAACTGGCGCATCCGGGAAACACCTATCAGGAACTGCGTCGCACAGTCGTCCACGCGTTCCGTAACCCGGCGGACCAAGACGTGTCCATGAACCTTTGGCCGTGGATCTACGGTGACGCCATGGGAGTGCCCATGCCGCCCCTGGTCAACGCTATGAATGCCCTCACCGAAACGCAACTGGCTCTATTGGAATATTGGGCGGAGGGTGAATTCGAGGCCGATTACAACCCGGACGCGCCGCCTTCAACACCTACATCCATCGACGAGGTGCCCGTGGCCGAGCAACCCGCCATGCTCGACCGAGCCGCGCTGGAATTCTGCCTGGCGGATGCCTTCCACCCCGGTTGCGAGATGACCTGGCCCGTGCGCCATGCCACCATGTACAGCGAGCCCTATCGGTGGCGCCACCGTGACCCATCGAACCCCGAACCGGATTACGGCACCACCCTCACCCCGGCTGAGGCGCTCTCGTACAACGGCCCGCTCTACGCCCAATTCCCCGGCTCCATTACCCGGTGGATGGCGATTCCCTGGCAAACCGACACCGCCAGCTGCCGCTCCGGGTACGACCCCAAGTACGACCCCTACCTGCCCACCTTCTGGCCGGCGCGCGTTCCCAACCAGGTGCTCAGCAAGAAGAACTACGACACCGTGATGAACACCGACCTCCCCCGTGAGCAACGGCTCGCAGCCTTCAACCAACGCGCGGATTGGGACCGCACCCTGGGCGTCGGATACGACACCCAATTGGCGAACATGATCGATGGTTTTCCCGACATGGGCATCGTGGAGGTGCGTCCGGGCATCAAAGACGACCCGGACTTTCCACCCGTGATGCAAGTGGAGGACCGGGGCGGTAAAGACATGACGCCCGAAGAACGTCGCCTGACGGACCACGGCATGCGCCGTGCCGCCATGCGTCAGAAACCCGATCAATAAGCGCTGGCGGGAATGACCATTACCCTGCACAACCCAAGTTGGGATGTCATCATCCTGGGGGCGGGTGTCGCCGGTTGCGCCTTGGCGAGACGGTTGGCGCCTTCCCACCGGGTGTTGATGCTGGAGCAACGATCACGCCCGGCCAAAGCCCCGCGCATCGGCGAATCCCTCCCTGGCGCGGCGCGCGTCCTGCTTCAGGAACTGGGTTTGTTGAAACGGTTTTTATCGGGACCGCACCGGGAACGGGGCCCGGCGGTCTCCACCTGGGACAGCGACACCCCGGTCTGGCAGGATGCCATCACCGACCCCTCCGGGCCGGGCTGGGTGCTGGACCGCCAAGCCTTCGATGACTTGTTACACGACGGAGCATCGGAGGCCGGGGCCGAATGGCGGACAGGCTGTCGGCGCATGGACATTAACCACGACGAAAACGGCTGGCGGGTGCACCTGCCGTTCGCGGACGTGACCCACCGCGCACCCATCCTGGTGGACGCCACCGGCCGTACCGGCGGCGTTTCCCAGCAACTCGGCTTAACCCGCACAGCGGACGATCCGCTGGTGTGCCTGTACAGCCACCTGCCCGCACAGGAAGGCGATCATGACGCCGGCCTTTGCACCTGCGCCGATGACCACGGTTGGTGGTACAGCGTGAAGCTGCCGGATGAACACCGAATACTAGCCTATCATCTCGACATCAACGACCCGCTGCGACGCTCATTGAACGACCCCGATGCCTTTCAGCGACGGGCACGGCGGCAAACCTTGTTGGCTCAGGTGTTGGGCGACCGATCACCGGCCCCGGTCCACCACCACCCCGCCGGGACCGCCCTGTTGGATATCGCCAACCTGACCCAGGCGGGCAAAGGGTTCCTCGCCATTGGCGACGCCTTGATGACATTCGACCCGATTTCATCCCAGGGGCTGTTCCATGCCCTGGCAACCGCAGCCAGTGCCCACAATGCAATCCGCAACGGATTTCCCGAAAACGATGAGGCACTGGTGGCGTTTCAAACTGAAATGTCCGCCGTGCGGGATCGCTATCTGCATCATTGGCAACGCACCTATGCCGGACCGGAGCGTTTTTCGAATTGTTCGTTTTGGGCGAAGTATACCCAGCGTGACATGCAGGAGGGTTTGATACCTGGGTGTTGAATCCCAATGGTAGGACGCCTGGGTTCTTTAACCACCCCTATTTTTGCATGGTGCGAATGAAATCCAACCATTGCTGACTGCGGTCGTGCAGCCCCTCGCAGTCGTGCAGCCATTCCAGTAGGTAAAGGCTGATGTCCGCCTCGCGAATGGGAGCGAATCCCCTACCCCCGCTTCCGCGCCAGCGTCGCCCGACACTCCCGCTCAGCCAACGCCAACTCCTCCAACGTCTTCTCCAAATCCTCCTTCTGCCGCAACAAGGTCTCACGGTGTTCAACCAGGGTCGCGAGGTATTGCTCCAACTGCGGCACTTCATCCTCGGGCGTCTCGTAGGCATCGACCAGTTGCTGAATTTCGCCCAATGAAAACCCCAGCCGCTTACCGCGCAATATCAGCTTGAGCCGCGCCCGGTCCCGTTTGAAGTAGATGCGCCGCTGGCCTTCGCGCTGGGGGGTGAGCAGGCCTTTGTCTTCGTAGAAGCGGATGGTGCGGGTGGTCAGGTCGAATTCGCTGGCCAAGTCGCGGATGCTGTAGGTGGTGTCTTCTGGGCTGACGGTCATGGTACGGCTGAGGGCTCCTCACTGCGGTACGTCGGGGTTTGGCCTGATGTGTTCGCGAGAGTTTACGTGCCTTCGCGCGAATGCCAACCCCGAAACAAGTTGACGTTAACGTAAACGAAAACTAGCCTGATCCGCCAATAAATACAAATTTCTCTTTTGACCTTGGTGGCATTGGCCCGCACCAGCTACCCATGGGGCCTCTGAGGGGGCGGCGTGAATCCTTCCCTGGAGCCTAGACCGCAGCATCCATGCTGCGGACTACCCCTCAGAGGCCCCATGGGTATCTGCCGCTAGTCACCTACAGGTATTAAAAATTGGTCCACACGTAGATAAGGAAACAGCATGGCGATTAAAACCGTTGGCGTTCTCGGCGCCGGAACCATGGGCAATGGCATTGCTCAGGTGTTCGCCCAGCATGGGCTGACCGTGCACCTGGTGGATAACCAACCGCTGCAGCTCGATGCGGCCCGGGCTTCCATCGAGAAAAGCCTGACCAAGTTCGTCGAGAAGGAAAAAATCACCGAGGATATCAAGACCGGTGCCCTGGCCCGGCTTCACACCCATACGGAGCTGAAGGCCTTTGCGGACTGTGATCTGGTGGTGGAAGCCGTTACGGAGAACGAGGCGACCAAAATCTCGTTGTTCAAACAGATCGATGACATCTGCCCGGAGCACACCCTGCTCGCTTCCAATACCAGCGCCATCTCCCTCACCCGCATGGCGGCGGCCACCTCACGGCCGAGCCAGTTTATCGGCATGCATTTCATGAACCCGGTGCCGCTGATGAAACTGGTCGAGCTGATCCGCGCACGGCAGACGTCGGACGCCACCTATCACGAGATCCACCTGCTCAGCGAGGAGATCGGCAAGGTGCCGGTGACAACGGGGGATTACCCCGGCTTTGTATCGAACCGTATTTTGATGCCGATGATCAACGAGGCGATTTTCACGCTGTACGAAGGCGTGGCGACCGCCGAGGACATCGATACGGTCATGCAACTGGGCATGAACCACCCCATGGGGCCGTTGAAACTGGCGGATATGATCGGGCTCGACACCTGCCTGTTTATTATGAAGGTGCTGTACGAAGGCTTCAGCGATCCGAAATACCGCCCCTGCCCGTTGTTGCAACAAATGGTCGACGCCGGTTACACCGGTCGTAAGAGCGGCCGTGGCTTTTATACCTACGATTGACGGCCCGGAGACGCCCATGACCGATTCAACCCAGGCACCGCTTCGCATCGTTACCGCCGCCAGCCTGTTTGACGGCCACGACGCGGCCATTAACGTAATGCGCCGGCTCATTCAGGACCGTGGTTGCGAGGTGATTCACCTCGGCCACAACTGCAGTGTGGATGACATCGTTAAAGCCGCGCTGCAGGAAGATGCGGATGGCATCGCACTCAGTTCCTATCAGGGCGGCCATAACGAATATTTCCGCTACCTGGTGGATCGATTGAAAGCGGCCGGGGCCGGTCATGTAGCGGTGATTGGTGGCGGTGGCGGCACCATCACGCCCGAGGAAATCCGTGAACTGGAAGCCTATGGCGTCACCCGTATTTATCATCCGAACGATGGTATGAAAATGGGGTTGCCGGGCATGATTGACGATGCGGTTGAGCGCATCCACGCAGCACGTAAACAACGCCCGGCTCAACTGCCTAGCGATGCCCATGCGGATTTGAAACGCGCCCACCGTTTGTCGGATATCGAAAGTGGCCGTGCCGAGCCGGATCGTGGCGAGCGCCACTGCCCGACCATCGGGCTGACCGGCACCGGCGGTGCGGGTAAATCAAGCCTGACCGATGAATTAATTTTACGCTTTGCCACAACCTTTCCTGACCGTCAGTTCGCCGTGCTGGCGGTTGACCCGACCCGTCGCCGCACCGGTGGAGCGCTGCTGGGTGACCGGATTCGCATGAACAGCCTGCGGTTGCCGAACGTGTTTTTCCGCAGCATGGCGACGCGTCGTCAGCATTTGTCGACCAGTGAGGAATTGAACGACGCCATTACCGAACTCTGCCATCAGGATTTCGATCTGGTATTTGTTGAAACCGCCGGTATCGGCCAATCCGACAGTGCCATTGTCGATCTCGTCGACCTGCCCGGCTATGTCATGACACCGGAATATGGCGCGGCCAGCCAGCTCGAAAAAATCGACATGCTGGACCTGGCGGACTGGATCGCCATCAATAAATTCGACCGCAAAGGCGCACAAGATGCCCTTCGCGATGTGCGCAAACAATGGCGTCGCAACCGGGTGGATTTTGAAACCGAGGAAGCCAAAATTCCGGTATTCCCGACCATCGCCAGCCACTTTTCAGATCCGGGCGTGAACCGGGTGTTCAACAATTTGTGCACGCGTCTGACGGACCTGACCGAGCGCGAGTGGGCTGGCCAACTGCCGGAAGGCGACCCTCAGGCTCATGTTTTAATTCCCGGCCAGCACCAGCGCTATCTCGCTGAAATCGCCGAACAGGGGTTACAGCTGAGAGACCAGCTGCGCGATCAGGCTGAGCAGGCGCGCCGGATTCAGCACCTTTATGAAAGCCTGAAACTGATGGGGGCGGACCTGCCGAACCCTTTGATCCCCGTGCAAATAGAACAACTGCCTCCGGAACAACAACCTCTCGCCCAACGGTATAACGAGCTGCTGAACGATCTGCTGCCGGATACCCGCGAGGCCTTGCAGCAATGGGACGATCGAATGGACTCGGTGCAACGCGAGCAATTCGAGTATCAGGTTCGGGATAAGACCATTACCGGCGATAACTACCGTGAAACACTGAGCGGCAATCGCGTTCCCAAAGTCGCCGCCAACCGCACGCGGGATTGGGGTGAGCGCGTTTGGTTCACCGGCCAGGAAAACCTGCCCGGTCACTTCCCTTACACCGCCGGTGTTTACCCTTATCGGCGCAGTGGTGAAGACCCGACCCGGATGTTTGCCGGGGAAGGCCCACCGGAACGCACCAACCGTCGTTTCCATTATTTGTCGCTGGGCCAACCGGCCGCGCGTCTGTCGACCGCCTTTGACTCGGTAACCCTTTACGGGGAAGACCCGGCCGAGCGTCCGGATATTTACGGCAAAGTCGGCAACAGTGGCGTTTCCATTGCCACACTGGACGACATGAAAAAGTTGTATTCAGGGTTCGATCTGTGTGCGCCAACTACTTCGGTTTCCATGACGATCAATGGCCCGGCGCCCATTATTCTGGCCATGTTTCTTAATACGGCCATTGACCAGCAGGTGGAGAAATACCTCAAGGAAAATGGTCAGTGGGAGGCCGCTCAAAAGAAAATAAAATCCCTATTGGGGGACCGGCCGGTGACGTATCAAGGTGAACTCCCTGAAGGCCACACCGGCTTGGGTTTGGGGTTGTTGGGTGTCACCGGCGACCAGGTTGTGGACGCACCAACCTATGAAAAAATTTCAGCCGAGACTCTGAAGCAGGTGCGAGGCACCGTTCAGGCCGACATCCTGAAAGAAGATCAGGCACAAAACACCTGTATCTTTTCCACCGAATTCGCGCTGCATTTAATGGGCGATGTGCAAAGCTGGTTCATAGACCAAGGCGTGCGTAATTTCTACAGCGTCAGCGTCAGCGGTTATCACATCGCCGAGGCCGGGGCGAACCCGATCACCCAGCTAGCATTTACCCTCGCTAACGGCTTCACTCTGGTCGAGTACTATCGCGCGCGCGGTATGGATATCAACGACTTCGCGCCTAACCTGAGTTTCTTCTTCAGCAACGGTATGGACCCGGAATACGCTGTCATCGGTCGGGTTGCTCGTCGCATCTGGTCGCGGGCGATGAAATATCGTTACGGCGCCAACGCCCGTTCACAAATGCTGAAATACCACATCCAGACTTCGGGTCGTTCACTGCACGCTCAGGAAATTCAATTCAACGATATCCGCACCACCCTGCAGGCGCTTTATGCCTTGTTCGACAACTGCAACAGCCTGCATACCAACGCGTTTGATGAAGCCATCACCACGCCGACCGAAGCCAGTGTACGCCGGGCGGTCGCGATTCAGTTGATCATCAACAAGGAACTGGGGCTGAACCAAAACGAAAACCCACTGCAGGGGTCGTTCACCATCGACTACCTGACCGACCTGGTGGAAGATGCCGTCTATGCCGAATTCGAACGTTTGAGCGAACGCGGTGGTGTGCTGGGCGCGATGGATTCGATGTATCAACGCGGCAAGATTCAGGATGAATCTATGGTGTACGAACACAAGAAGCACAGCGGTGACCTGCCGATCATCGGCGTTAACACCTTCCTCGGCAAGGACGGCGGACAGGCCGAGACCGAAGTGGAACTGATGCGCTCAACCGACGAGGAAAAACAACAGCAGATCGAGCAGTTGGCACGGTTCCACGAGCAGCACGCGAACCATCGTGAAGCAGCGCTTAAATCCCTCGCCGAGGATGCCCGCCAGCGCAACAACCTCTTTGCCCGGTTAATGGATACCGTCAAGGTGGCGAGCCTGGGGCAGATCAGTCATCGGCTGTATGAAGTGGGTGGGGAGTACCGGCGGAATATGTAAACGCCGATCTGTTCTATAAACTGTCCCCTTAACCGGGGACAGACTGATCTCCCAGTCTGAATACGCTGCTGGAACATCACTCAAGGCCCCCAAACGTATGGATTAACCCGGCACCCCCCAGCACATAATCGCTACGGACTCATGGCTGATCGCTTATCTCTACTGTGGAACACTGCGTCCCAAAAAATATACCATGACCTTTGACACCCGTTTTCACACCACAAATCCGTAAACTGCCTTTTTTAACGCAACCGGATGGACCATGCCCTCTCATTCCTCTGCTTCCGACGCCGCCGAACACCCAACCGACTATAACCGTACCCTCATCGTCATCATTCTGATCGCCGGCGCCTTCGTCTCCGTGTTGAACCAAACGCTGATGCTGGTGGCCATTCCGCCCATCATGCGTGACTTCCAAGCTGACGCCAGCCTGGCTCAATGGGTGACCACGGCCTTTATGATGGCCAGTGGTTTGCTCATCCCGGTGACGGCGGCGCTGATCGACAAATACTCCAGCCGGACGCTCTACATTGCCGCTTTGGTGATCTTCACCCTCGGTACGCTGTTGGGCGCGGTGGCTCACACCTTCACTCTGTTGTTGGTGGCTCGCATCATCCAGGGGGCGGCAGCCGGGATCATCATGCCGATGATTCAGACATTGATGATGACCATGTTCCCCATTGAAAAGCGGGGAACGGCCATGGGGCTGGTTGGCCTGGTTATCGCCTTTGCTCCGGCCATAGGACCCACCTTGTCCGGCTGGATCGTCGATCACCTGTCGTGGCGTTACCTGTTCGTACTGATTCTGCCCATCGCCTTGCTGGTACTGCTGGCAACCGTTCTCTATATGAAAAACGTCACCCACCAGCGCGCCAACCGGATCGATTCTCTATCGGTCGTGCTCTCCAGCTTTGGCTGGGGTGGATTGCTGTATGGCTTCAGTATCGCGGGTTCTGCGGGATGGGGCAGTCTTTCGGTATTGCTCAGTCTGATCGTCGGCGGGCTGTCATTGGCGGCCTTTATCTACCGTCAGAACCGTCTGGCGGTACCCCTGCTGGATTTCAAGGTGTTCCAGTCGCCCGTTTTTACACTGACCACGCTGTTGTCGGTCATGGTATTCACGCTTTTAATCGGCACCCAAACCATGATTCCGTTGTATGTTCAGGGTGTACGCGGACAGGACGCCCTCCATACCGGCCTTATTCTGCTGCCGGGCGCCGTGATCATGGGGATCATGTCGCCTCTGGCCGGTCGACTGTTCGATCGATTCGGTATTGAGTTACAAGCCATCCTTGGTTTTGTCCTGCTGGGGGCGGCCATGCTGTTCCTGGCCTTGCTGCCCGAGGATATTCACTATGGCTGGATCATGGCGGCTTCCATCAGCCAGATGCTGGGCGCGACGCTGTTGATGATGCCGCTGGTAACGGCGGGCATCAACGCCCTGCCCAGACATCTTATCGCCCACGCCTCCGCGATGAACAATACGCTGCGCATGGTGGGGGCTTCCATCGGCACCGCGCTGTTGATCACGGTGCTGAGTACCCGCGCTGGGCTGGCGGCCAATCCTGAATCCCCCGAGGCGTTGGCGGCGGGTATACATCTGGCGTTTTGGTTTGCCTTCGGTATCGCCATGGCGGGGCTGGTGATGGCGCTGTGGTTACACCGCTATCTGGTCAACGAACGTCGCAAGTCGGTAACCGGGGCCTGACGTGACGTTATGTCCCGGCACCCAGCGAGGTGTCGGGATACTTTACACACCCAACCCAAAATAGCCCAAAACCCGAGATTTATCCTTATATATCAACAACTTAAAAAATAGGCCGGTTTTTTGCTTGTAGCTCGCTCTAATGTGCGGACAACCCGCATTACGCTGTAGACAAGGAACCCCACCATGAAAAAAACACTTCTCGGTCTGGCCGGCCTGACCGCCACCCTGGCCACCCCTGCTTTCGCGGGCATCATGACACTTTCCGGCACCATCTACGATCACACCATCGCCGAAGCGGATTTCCAGGACGGCATTTCCGGCCTGGCGCCCGGCATGCTGTCGTCCACTCTGGGTGGTGACGGCCTGCCGGATTACATCGGCACCGGCGGCTATGGCGCCGTCGACAGCGCCGCCAGCTTCGACAACTGGTGGACCGACGACATGGGCTCCACCGCTTTCAGCCTGGACCTGACCGAGACTGGCCCCGGCACTGGCATTTACAACTACGCCAACTCCGCCTTCTTCCCGATCGACAATCAACTGTCTGGCAACGAAGGCAACAGCCACAACTACCATTTCGCCATGCACCTGTCCGGCACCACCAGCTTCCAGTCCGGCGACAGTTTCAGCTTCACCGGCGATGACGACCTGTGGGTTTATATCGACGGTAAACTGGTGATGGATCTGGGTGGTGTACACGGCCCGACCGGTGCGACTGTAACCGGTGCCGATATTATTTCCACCTGGGGCCTGTCCGAAGATACTTACTACGATCTGGATATCTTCTTCGCCGAGCGTCACACCACTCAGTCGAACTTCAACATCACCACCAGCTTCCGCATTGAAGACACCGAAGTGCCTGAGCCTGCCACACTGGCACTGTTGGGTCTCGGTCTGGCTGGTTTGGGCGCGGCCCGTCGCCGCAAAGGCTGATTGTCATATCAGTGAATGCGGCAGAGCCTTCGGGTCAAGCCGCATAAAAAAAGGCCGACACGCTAAGCGTGTCGGCCTTTTTTATTCCCCCTGCCAGGAGACTCAGGCGGGGTTGGGGAGTGGTTCGGTAACCGGTAGCTCCAGTGTCATGAAGACACTGTTGGGATCTTCAATGTAATCACCAAAAGGCTCGCAATAACCAAAGCCAAAACGGCTATACAGCTGACGGGCGGGTTCGAAGCCAACCATCGAACCGGTCTCCAGGCTTACCCTCCGATACCCCCGACGCTTTGCCTCATCGAGAATGTGTTGAAGCAGTTTTTTAGCGACGCCCTGCTTAAGATAAGGCGTGGCCGTTCTCATTGATTTCAGCTCCCCATGGTAGGGGTCCAACTCTTTGATGGCTCCGCACCCCATCAGGTTGCGTCCATCCCAAACACTCCAGAAGGTGACTGAAGGATGTTTCAAACCGCTGAGGTCGAGCGCATGACAACTCTCCGGCGGGGATTGCTCAAACATCGAAGCCAGATGCTCCTGCAACAGGGCAGCCACCTCGGGCCCTTCCAAGTCGTCAATCATGATGTGCATTGTGATTCCTCGCCCTTAAGAAACCCCTATTATGCCCAAAAACTGGAACTTGGCATCTTCAATTCAAGCCCGTATACCTGCCTGATCAGCTGCCCTTCATGCATGGTTTCATGTTCATGCAATTGCACCAACAAGGCTTCGCGACCTTCCGTCCACTCGGTCCAGGATGGTGGCACGCATGGGTTCTCCTTCCAGGCACGGGATTTATTGGCTGGCGACATGCCATTGGCCGTCGACCGGTTTATATAACAAGCGCGACAGGGCATGGGTCTCGTCGAAATCGATTTGGGCGACGGCGGCCTTCAATGAAGCCACATGCTCGGGAGAGTCGGCGCAGGTATACAGAACGATATCGCGGTGAGGAAACGCAGCCACCACGGGGCCGTTGAGTTCCTGTTCGATCTGCTGCCACAGTTCGGGATAGAGGATGGAGCAGGCGGCCATGTTATCGCGGGCGAGCAGTTCATTAACCGCCCCTTCGGTGCGTACTCGCAACTCGCTCATGGCTTCCAGAGCGTTGGTTTCGGCGATCTGCCTCAGATCGGATTGATTGATTTGATATTGCTCCAGGGTGCCTGCGCTCACTGAAATGAAGTTGGGACCGACATCCAGCGCATAGGTGAGCAGCAAATCCCCGACCAGTGGCTCGATGATAGGCATCGAATCCGCCTGGATTTCCGGCATTTCGTTCAGTGCTCTCAGGAAGTTGGTGTGTTTGATCCGGGGGACGATGAACGGAGGGTCCTGTTCGTCCGGAGATTGCTTGAAACGGGAAAACATGAGGTTAACTCCCTTGTTCGACGGCTAACGCCGCTGTTGGTTCGTTGGATACAACCTTATTACGGCCACTTTCCTTGGCCTGATACAACGCCTGATCGGCTTTTTTGGTTAGGCTTGCCGCCGTCATGCCGCCATCAGGATAGGTCAGCGTGCAGACACCGGCACTGATGGTAATAACGTCCGCTACCTTGGAATAGTGGTGTTTGATTTGCAGGGCTTCCACCGCCTTGCGGCACAATTCCGCCAGTTGAGTGGCATTGTCGGTATCCGGCAATATCATCGCGAATTCCTCTCCACCGTAGCGCGCCACCAGATCCGTCGGGCGACGGGCAACGCCTTCCAATGCCTGGGCCACTTGTCTCAGGCATTCGTCCCCGGCGGGGTGGCCATATTCGTCGTTGAATTCCTTGAAGTGATCGATATCGATCATGATCAATGAGATACGACTGCGCTGACGCTGTGCCCGCGCCCATTCGGTTTCCAGAAAATGGTCGAAATGGCGGCGGTTGGCAAGGTTGGTCAGACCGTCGGTCATGGAGATGCGTTCCAATTGACGTTTGGCGGCCGCGAGTTCGCCGTTACGGCGCAGAGAAATAATCACGTAAATATCCAGCAATGCGATCAGCAACAACCCGGCGAATAGAACCAGCAATGGCAGGTTGCCCCGCTGCACGTCCAGATACCGATCCGAAGGCACCGCCTGCACGGCCCAGTCGCGACCGGCGATGTCGGCGAGCGGCTGGGTATAGGAAAACGCCATGTTCCAGCGGTCCTGATTAATGTCCGCCGTGCTGAACAGCTCTTCCGGCTCACCCTCGGTCCGGTCCAGCATGCGCAAGAGGATGTTTTCAGAAACCGTCACGCCGATCGACTGCCGAAATAATTCGCCCACCCGGTACACACCAATAAGAAAGGCATAGTGGGAGTTGGCCCGCTCCCCAGAGTTGCTTGAAGCACCATCATAGAAAGGCAGGAACACCAGAACACCACGCTGATTGGTGGGTTCCTGAATCAATCGAACACCAGCCGTGGCGGCCAACCCGCCACTGTCCCGGGCGGCCAGCAAGGCTTCCAGGCGCCGTGGTTCACTGGCCAGGTCGAACCCCAGAGCGGCGCTGTTGGTGGCCAATGGCTGTATATAAGCCATCGGCACATACCAGCCACGGCTGGTGACCGGCACAAGTTCGTTCTGTTCGTTACGCTCGGACAACTGAAAGCCAGGCTGTTCAGACAATAGGCGGCTCACGTAATCGTCCCTCTCGGTTGCGCTCACATAGGGTGCCCATGCCAACGCCTGCAAGGCGGGGGATCGTTTCAAGACGCCCCGGGTGAGGCGGTCGAAGGTGTCATAGTCCAGCTCTCCGGCGTTTTCGAAAGCGGGTTTCAGGGCGTGCAATATCTCCAGATGCAACAGAACCTCCCGTTCAAAGGCGGTGACCTGCTGATTGACGCGACTGCGAAAGCTGCGGGAAATGGCATCGGTTTCAGCGTCGTAAAGGCGGCTGGCGAGCCAGCTAAAACAGCCAACCCCGACCAATGTGAAGACGGCCAACGCAACCACAGCGCGGCGCTTCATTCCACGGCCCGGTTTATCCCGCTTGAATATATAGCTTTCAACGACCGGCTCCCTTGTCTGTTAGCTCACAACACCCCCGGGGTATTCCTGTGGGGTACACACGAGTATCTAGTGTACTCCATCGCCCAGACCGCGCTTTGCACGGTGTCACAGCTTGGGCTTAATGTTCATACAATCGAGTTGGATCCCGATCATGGCGGTGAGCCGACTGTGAGGATCGCCGGGCTTTTTCCAGCGCCGCCACCAGTGCCTGCCGGTCTTTAGCAGAGGTTGGCTCTTCGGGATCAGGACTGAACAATCCGGATTCCAGCTTCTGCAAGTCAATCACGGCCTGAGCGCCAAGCTGCTCCGGCTTGAGCCGCCATCGGCTCATTGCCTGGGTAAAGGCGGAATAAAACGCCGCCGGTTCGCCCTCTCGGGCGAGGGATTTCAACGCCGACAAATCGGGGGTATCCCGGTTTTCAGAAGCAGCCCGCTGGGGACCAGCCGGACGCCGCCGACGGCTGGAGGCCACCCAGACCACTACCGTCGCCGCCCAACCGATACCGAGTGAAAGGCTGACCCAGGGCCAAATGCCCGGGGCGGTCCGAGCGGGCGCGGAGGTGTCGGAGACGACCGGTTCGGTGGGTGTTACGGTCGTAACGGTGGCATTGGGGTCGGCATTGACGGTAACGGTACGCTCCGGCAGTTCAGCCCACTCCAGCTTATCGGTCCGCAGATTCCACCAAGGCACCCGGACTGCGGGCAGGGTGTAGGTGCCGGGCTGGGTGAATACAAGGGCGTTCATGTCCTTGCGGCTGTTCAGTGGTTCCCCCTCGTTGAACTCCGGCGCATTGCGGTACAGCCGAAAACCGTTTTCCTGCAGGTCCTCCACCGGGTCCGGCAGGCGGGTGGCGGGAAGGCCGTTCACGCGGGTGGTGATCACCCAATTTAAGTTTTCGTGGGTCACCAGTTCGAGATTCGAAGGCAGGTTATCCTGCAGGCTGAGGGACTCCGCGGGTAACCAGTCGGCATCGTTAGGGAAAGCCGCGGGTATGGGCTTCACCTGAATGCCGAAACCGGGATGAGTGCGCCCGACGCGACGGGCGCTGTTGAACTGGCCAGTCTGATACTGGCCGCTGAAGCGGATTTCGGGGATGTTCACCAGCCCGGCCCGGTCGGAAATCAATCGGTATACCAGTTGATACTGATTGTACTGGCGGTTGCCCTCCTGCACGACGGTATTGGATTCATCCAGTTTTTCGGCCTCGAAGGCATCCAGTTTGAGCGTGTCGAAATTGCCCTGCAGCCGTACCTGGTATTTCAGGCGGATGGTCAGAGTAATGGGTTGGCCGACATAGGGGTCGGTATCACTCAACTCAGCTTCCAGAATAATGGCATCGTCCGGCAGGCCATCTTGACGTTCGGAAGCGTCCCGTACCTGAATAAAGATCGGTTCTGTCTGGTCGCCGCCCAGCTTGAAATTGGGGATAGCGACCGTGCCGGTTTCCCTGGGGCGCAGTAGCAACTGCCATTCACGCCAGCGCTCGCTGCCGCCGCCGGTGCTGTAACGGCTCTGGGTCGATTGGCTTTGTTGTTCTATTTCGAACAATGCACTGAGCGCGGTCAGGTCCAACGGTTCGTTGGCCGCTGGGAAATCGGCTCTGATGGTCAACACCAGGGTTTCATCGCTGAATATGCGGGTCCGGTCCACGCTGGCGGTTACCGAAGCCCATCCCAATTGGGTGACCAGTGCGGTGGCCAACACCAGGATCAGTCGCCTTACCATAGTTGCGGGTCTTCCTGTCCGTTCGATTCCCGGGGCACCGGGTCTTGTTGAAATTGATATTGGAATTTGTGCTTCAGCAGGCTGTCCGGCGCCTGGGGCACCTGATTCAGAAGTTGCTCGACCGCCTGTTCCCGCAGCCGGGTTTGGTCGTCCACCCGGGGCGGTGCCTCGACCTCTTCGCCTGTAGGTTCTTCCTCGGTTTCCTGCGGCTGGGCCGATTGAGGCTGTTTGTCCCCGGTACTTTCAGCGTCATCTTGGGCGTCGGAACCCTGCTGTTGGTCCCCGGGCTCATTTTCGGGCTCGGATGGTTGTGACTGGGATGGTTGTGACTGGGTGTCTTGTTGCGGCGACTCACCCTGTTGTTGCTCTGCTTCCTGACCTTGCTGACTCTGTTGCCCGTCCTGTTTCTCTCCGTTCTGTTGGTCACCCTGGGAGGGCTGCGACTCGTCACCTTGTTCGCCGCTGCGTTGCTGTTTTTGCTGTTGCTCCAGAAACTGCTGCACTTTGGCTCGGTTCGACTCAGCGGTTGGATGACCTTGGGCAATGGCCTGATCATAGGCTTCAAGGGCGGCTTCCAGTTCGCCTTTGCGGACCAGGGCGTTGCCTCGGTTGAAGTGGGCATCGGCACTGTCCAGTTCGGACCAGATATCGATGGCGGCGTCATAATCCCCGGCGGCGAAGGCAGCGGCCGCATCCATTTCCGGGCGCTGAGACAACTGCCGCGCCTCACCCGGGCGGTCTTGCTGCAACGCCTGATAGGCCCGCTGTTCCCGGTTCTTCAACCACCAGTCACTCCAGCTTTCGGCGCTGGCGGTATCGGGGTGCAGCACCATGAATAATGGCAACAGGTAAATCACGCCCCGGCGATACCAGGGCAGCAGCAACACCAGGGCCGGAATGAGCAGCCAATACCCCCACTCGCGCACCGCCCGTTGCTGACTGGCTTCCCGACCGGCCGCTCCCAGCCAGGTGGAATTGGGTTCCTGCCCCAGGCTCAGTACCTGCGCCCCCAGGGCATCGGCCACTTCAGTGACTTCGGTTCTATCCAGGCGGGGCACCACCATCTGGTCACCATCATTCAGAAACCCCTGGTTATCGGGCAGTGGAATCGGGCCGCCGCCTTCGGTGCCGACCGGCATGATCCAGGTGCGGCCGTCATGCGTCAGAGTGGAGCGGATGGCAGCCAGTTGGCCGGGACTGGCATCGTCAGTCAGCCATAACAGGTGAGTGCGCTGGTTGGGCGATTCACGCAGCTTTTCAGCCACCTTGGCGAAGGCCAGATCCGGTCGGTTGCCGTACTGCGGCATCAGGTAGGGATCGAGCTGGTTCAGCTGCAGCGCGAGGGTGTCGACATCGCGCGTGAAGGGCGTCAGCCAATGGGCTGAACCGGAATAGGTAATGACCGCTGTGCGTTGAAACAAACCGGAGCGGGCCCAGTCGAGCACGGCGCGACGGGCGCGAACCAGGCGGGACGGGGCGAGATCCTGCACAGTCATCGACAGGCTGTTGTCGAGCACGACGACCAGGCTGCCCTGGCTCAAAGTGGTGCCACCGGCCAGAGACCGGGCCGGGCCTGCCATGGCGACAATCAGCAACACGCCCGCTATCGCCAGTGCCAGGCTTACTCCTTTGTGCCGCTGGCTGCCGGGCTGATACCCCAGAGCGGACAGCAGATCACTGTCCACCACCTGTGACCACCGGCCGGAGCGTCGGGCGCGCCACCATTGCCACAACACGAAAGCGGCCCAAGGCAGCAGCAGAACCAACATCCAGGGACGGGTCCAGATCATGCCGTCACCCTCCGCGCCGTTGCCAGGCGTCCCAGCATCAATAACACCAACGCCAGTGTGCCAGGAACCCAAAACCATTCCCGCACCAGCCGTTGCTCCGGGCCGTCCTGGGCACTTGGCTCCAAGTCATCGATACGTTCATACACCGCCTGCAGCTCTTCGGTGCTGCGGGCGCGGAAATAACGTCCGCCGGTTTGATCGGCCAGACCTTGCAGGGCCTGTTCATCCACATCGTCTCCGACCAGACCGAACAGCCCGAGACGCGGATTGCCGCCAAAGCCAATGGTATGAACCCGAATGTCGCTCTCCGCCGCCGCCTTGGCCGCCTCGGAGGGAGTCAGTCGTCCGGAATTGTTTTCACCGTCGGACAGCAGAACGATGACTTTGTCCGGCGCCTCCACGTCTCTCAGCCGCTTAACAGCGAGACCCAGACCATCGCCAATGGCCGTACCATTACCGGCCATGCCGGGCACCAGATCGAACAGCAACTCACGCACGGCCTCGGTATCCGGCGTTAGGGGCGCCTGGATATCGGCAAAGTCACCGAACACCACCAGACCGAGCGCATCGCCCTGCCGTTCGGAGACGAAATCCCCCACCACGGCCTGCACCGCTTGGTAACGGGTAATTCGGCGCCCCTGCCAGGCCATGTCTTCCTGCAGCATCGAACGTGACATATCGACCACCAGCATCAGGTTGCGACCGGGCTGCTCCGGTACCAGCGGTGCGCCGACCGTTTGTGGCCGGGCCAGGGCCACCAACAATGCCAGCCAAACCAGCCATAGCCAGAAGCCACGCCGGGCTTGGGGGGCGCTTTTAATGTGCCCCGGTTCCGACCCCGCCCAGGTGGCGAGGTAAGGATGGTTAAGTGGGTCTTCCGTCGTGGAAGGCGGTGTCAGCCGCCAGACCAGCCAAGGCAGTGGCAGCAACAGAAACACCCAGGGCCAGGCGATACTCATCGGCACCACCTCCGGATCAGTTGGCTGGCCTGCTGCCAATCCGGTTTGGCCTGGGGCTCGGGGCGGTAGTGGGCGTTCACCCAGGCGGGGGCCTGGGATTGGTTCATGGTGTCGCAAATCAAGCGGGCAAAATCGTCATCCGACAGGCTGGCATTGGTCGGGTTCCGATGCGCCGCAGCGTTACGCAACAGGTTGTGCAGCAAAATGGATTGGCGGGCACCGCCGGTCTGCCGCACCTTCTTTAAGGCTTTCAGGTAGGCACGTCGATTACGGGTACGCAGGAAATAGAAGACAGCCATCCCAATGACGACCAACAACACAATGCCCAACAGCCAGACCACAGGCGGCGGTGGCCAGGCGGAAGGCGCCGACGGCGGGGTGTTGGCGGCAAGGCTGTCGATCAACCCCTGTAACGCCGGGTCGGTTTGCGTTGGCGTGTTAAGAGATGGAGTGCTCGGAGATGATGAGTTCAGAGGTGCAGCGGCCATTGGCGTACCTCCGACCAATCGAATGTCTGGCTGTGCCCCGTGAACAGCAGTGCGCCGCGACCAGCCGCCCAGTCCCGCCATTGCCTCTGGCTCGCTTCGAATCGCTGTTGATGCGCTTCGCGCACTCGCGGCGATGACGTATCCAGATGGGCAGTGCGTTCCCGGTCGCGAATGTCCAACGTACCGACATTGGGAAGCTGGCTTTCAAGGGCGTCCTGAGGCTTGAGAACGATCAGTTGCTGACATCGGCCCGGCGGCAACAGAGTGTTGAGCGTGGTCGGTTGCCAAGAAGCCAGATCCGACAGCACCCAGACTGTCGGTCGGTTACGCAGATGCATCCACAGTGAAGCCGGTGCCGGTTTGGCGATGCCCTGCTGATACTGCCGGGCCAATTGCCGGTGAGCGTCCACCAGTTGGCGGCAGAACTGGGCAACGTCGGCGGGCCGTCTCAGGGTCAACGGCAGGGGGTTACCAACGCCGGTGATCAGGCCAACGGTCGGGTGCTTCAAGCCGACCAGACGCCAGGCCAGAAAGGCCGCCCAGTGGCAGGCAAGGACGGATTTGAACACCCGGCGACTGCCAAAATAAAGGCTGGAACTGAGATCGATCCAGATCAGCTGCGGTGTTTGCCGGTCCTCTTCCATAACCTGAACGAAGGGGTGCTGTTTGCGGGCGGTGACGTGCCAATCGATGCGGCGGACGTCGTCGCCGGGTTGGTAGCGGCGCATCTCGGCGAATTCGCGCCCCTGACCACGAAACGCCGAGCGCTGCTCGCCGAGGCGGCCGCCCTGGCTGCGACGCGGCGGCATGCGGTCCGGGTCCGCCGCTAGATAGCGCAGCGCCAGCAATTCGTTCAATTCGATTTCGGCACCCTTGAGGGTGAAATGCTCGGACGAATGTGCCATATCAGCCGACTGCCACTGCCTCCAACAAGGCCTCCACCAGGGTGGCGCCTGTCCAGCCGGCGGCCTGGCCGTTCAGGCTGAGCACCAGGCGGTGCGACAGAACCCGGGGGGCGATGCGTTGCACATGGCCGGGGGTGACGTAGTCCTGCCCTTCGAGCCAGGCCAGTGCTCTGGCGCAACGGTCCAGGGCGATGGTGCCCCGGGGTGAGGCGCCGAATTCGATCAGGCCTTCGAGGGCGGCGTTGTAGCGCTCGGGCCGCCGGGTGGCGTCGATCAGGTGGATGATGTATTCGCTGACGGATTCGGCGACGTGGATGTCGTTCAATACTTCCCGGGCCTGAAGGATGGTGCCGGGCTCGAGCCTTGGCAGTTCGACGGGGTGGTGGGCTTCTTCTTGGCGGGCGAGTTCGAGTACCTGTCGTTCGGTTTCGACGTCGGGGTAGTCGAGGTTGACCTTCATCAGGAAGCGGTCGAGCTGGGCTTCGGGCAGGGGGTAGGTGCCTTCGTGTTCGACGGGGTTTTGGGTGGCCATGACGAGGAAGGGCTGGCGCAGTGGGTAGGTGTGACCACCGACGGAGACTTGCCGTTCTGACATGGCTTCGAGCAGGGCGGATTGCACTTTGGCGGGTGCGCGGTTGATTTCGTCGGCGAGGACGAGGTTGGCGAATATCGGCCCTGGTTGGAATTCGAACCGGTGTTCGTCGGCGCGGTAGATGTCGGACCCTGTGACGTCGGATGGCATGAGGTCGGGGGTGAACTGGATGCGGTTGAAGTCGCCTTGCAGTCCGGCGGCGAGGGTTTTGATGGCGGTGGTTTTGGCTAGGCCCGGGGCGCCTTCGACGAGTAGGTGGCCGTCGGCCAGCAGGGCCAGCAATAGGGATTCAACCAGTTCGGGTTGACCCAGAATGCGGCGCTGTAATGCGTCTTTCAATTGAATAACGGGGTGTGAGGCCTCCATGAACATCCCTTACCTGCAACAATTGGGGTGATCGGGATTTTAGAGTTCAAGCCGGTCCGGTCAACGCCATACAGGCTCTTCAGCCCATCTCTACTGTTTTTTTACATAGCCTATAACCCGTGCCGGCGGTTGGGGTGGCTGAACCCGTACCGGCTGGTGGGTAGGCCTATTCAGGGTCGGCGTGAATCCATCCATGGAGCCTGGACCGCAGCATCCTTGCTGCGGACCACCCTGAATAGGCCTACCCACCAGCCGGCACTAGCCTGTATTGCTCATCGAGTCTTCTTTAGATCCACCCGGTAAATCTCAGAAACGGCACAGTGGACAACCCCAGCACCACCAACAATCCAATCAGCACCAATACCGCTGTCAGCGGCTCTTCACGCCAACGCTGCCAAAGCGTTTCGGCGCGCCCTTCCTCCCGTGCCTGCTCGTATTCAGATCGCAGGCGCTGCTGGCGCTCGCGCTGATAGGCTTCAATCAACTCCCGGGCGGGGGCTTTATCCTCGTTGTTGACCAACCAGATGCCCGCCATAGACACGCCCCAGCGTCCGGCTGTGGTTTCATAGGTTTCAAAGCCATGCTCTCGCAATAGAGCGCGGACTTCGTCTGCTTCCTCTTCGGTGACGCCGTTCAACCGAAACACCAACTTGGCCATCGATCCTCGCCTTTCCACTTGTAGACTGGCTAGACTATCATGCCTAGGTTTAACTCGAGGAATACCCCATGCAAATGTTCTATGGCAGTTCGGACATCATCGAATCCGTTCACTCCGAACCGCTGGCCAATGGCACTCCGGCGGAGCGATTGCAGCTGCGTGGGGGGCCTGTGCTGGTGCTGACGGAGCAGGCCATTGCACTGTACCGGAATGCGCAAAGCCCGGATGATCCGCTGGGTAACGGGCTGATCGCGCTGACGGAATTGAAGGCGGGCGTGGGTCTTAAGATGGCAGGGGCTGGGTTCGTTAAGGAGTACCGGGCGGGCTACATTGGATTACATGACGATAAGGCGATGCTGATTACCCCGGTGGCGGTGCAGCTGTTTGCGAACCGGGAGGATGCGTTGCGGAACCGGAACGAGCTTGCCAGGGTAGCTTTTGAATAAAGCTGTCGTGGTATACTGCCGCCCGCTAATTCTCATCAAGGAACCCGACCATGCCCTCTTTTGACATCGTCTCGGAAATCGATGAAGTCGCTCTGCGTCATGCTGTCGATAATGCGAACCGTGAGCTGTCCACCCGTTTTGACTTTCGCGGTGTGGAAGCGAGCATCGAACAGAAAGGCCTGGAAGTGACTCTGAAAACGGAATCCGATTTCCAGGTGCGCCAACTTGAAGATTTGTTCAGTAAGGCTTGTGTGAAACAAGGCATCAGCGCTGCGGGTGCGGATGTGGACGACAATCCGGTTCACAGCGGTAAGACGTTTTCACTGACGCTGGCGTTCAAGCAGGGCATCGATCAGCCCACGGCGAAGAAAATCGTGAAGCTGTTGAAAGACAGTAAAATTAAAGTCCAGGCTTCCATTCAGGGCGATCAGGTGCGTGTGAATGGCAAGAAGAGGGACGATTTACAGGAGGCGATTGCGCTTCTGAAGAAGTCGGATATCGAATTGCCGTTGCAGTTTAATAATTTTCGGGATTAACGTTTGATTCTATCGGGCGGAAGGTAGTTTGCTTCCGCTCTTCTACAGCTCTGGCAGTAGGCTTGGCCGGGCTATCTGATACTAAAAGGAACTTTGAATGTCCTCTTTTAAAATTACGTTTGCATTTTCTCTGCTGTCCAGCCTCTCGATTTTCACCCACGCTCACGAAACCTTTATTGGGGTCGAGGGTGGTTTGGCGGCTGATCTGGAAGAACCCGGTGTGGGTTTTCATTTAGGAGGCTACCACACCGACAATCTGGCTTTTGAGGTGGGGTTAGTCACCTTTAATTCGTTCAAAGGCGATTTATTTCCCCTCATCGGCCTACGTTACGACCTGGCTTTACCCGCCGACTTCACCCTGACTCCGATGGTTGCCTATGTGCCCTTTAACGGGTATGCGGCCCAAGCCAATCTCTACTATTCCATCAACAATCATTGGCACCCCTATATTAGCGGTGGTCTTGGGGGTACCCAAACGGAAGGTGGGTTAAAGGCAATGCTGGGTGTGGAGTATCGTTTTTCCGCTCATTAATTCGGCTAACCTTGTACGAAATAAGAGGCACACGATAAACCGGGTGCCTCTACTCACTTCTATACCGATGCGGCGATCAACCGCTGTATTTCTCCCGCTATTCGATCATTGACCTCAAAGTTCGATTCCAACCACGTCAATTGTGCCTCGGCGGATGCGGGAGTTCTTTCGTAGCCTTGGCAAAAGGCGGCCATGAGTTCCGCGCCGGGCTGGCATCGTTGTTCAAACCGTCGGTCGGGGCCGAATAGGTCGTCGACGGGGGCGGCGGTGTTGCGCAAATGGAGCAGGTCGATGATCCGGTCCAAAGCGTGGGACTGGATGAACTTGAAAGCGGAGAGCCGTTCCCCGCGACAGTATCGTCCCATCCCAACATAAAGATTGGTCAAGGCTTCACCCAGTTGCCATTCCAGATCTTTGTTCGGGGTGTAGCGACCTTGGGTGCTGGTGGGTTTTAGGTTGGCGGGGTCAAAGCCTTGAGCGGTCCATACGGATTGGCCTTCCGCGAAGGCGATGGCGGGTAACTCATCCGGTTCGAATACGGCGAATTCGCAGAAAATACCGTCTTCGTATAAAAATTTGTAACCGTCGACTGTGTTTTTAAACCAGTAGGCGCCTGGGGCGATGCCGGTAAGCCATGAAAGGTTTTCCAAAAACGCGGGTTTCCCCCCTTCTGCGACAATGGCGAAAAAGTCGAGATCGGAGTAGGCATCCATTCGTTCCCGGTCTTTCCCCGCAGAGCCCAGTCCCAGCAAAGCGAGTGCTTTGCCGGTGCTTTCCAGAGAACGACCGATTTCATTTAGGCGAGTCAGCAGGTGCGAATTGTTGTTTACTGTTTCCAAGTGATGGCCTTTGTTCCAGATGCGAGAGCGCAGTCCCGGAACCCTAACAGAAGGTGGGTAATGTGATGGGTGGAAACTGCGTGGGTTTGAATGGTTGCGGAGGGAGGATGCTTATTCGCTTTGGCATATTTCAGGGGCGTCGACATCCAGACCCAGCAGTTCGAAATAACTTTGCCCCAGCGCGATATCACGAAACGCTTTGTCGCTCAGAAACTGGTTAATGTAGCTGGTGCGCTCCAGCGCATGATTGTATTGATTGGCGCTGCTGTATTCGCTGGCAACGATATCGGTACCGGTCAATACCCGGTCGGAGTAGGTATTCAACAGGTCGACATAATAGGGGCGTCGTTCGGTGTCACTGAAGTAGTAGTCGTAAAGCACACTCCAGGAAATATCCAGCCAGAGGTTTGAGTGGGCTTTCATCAGGCGGTCGAGTATTTCAGTGTGTAGTTTTGGATCAATGTCCTGTTGTTCGCGGGACATGCCAAGGTGCATCCACACTATGGTGTTGTCGGGATAGGTCTCCAGAATGTATTTCATCAGGTGCAGATATTGTGTCGGGTCATCGTCGTTTCCGAAATCGGAATGCAGGGCGAGTGGCATGTTGCGGCGACGTAGCTCGGCCATGAAAGGCGACCAGTTTTTTATATCTTCTTCCGTGGCCGGTTCATGCCCGTCGCGGAACAGCGCTTGTTTTACGACGTTGGATTCGCCCATCCACTGAAAATAGCCGGGAAACTCTTCGTCCAGAATGTGCATGCGGTCGAGTATGCCTGCTGGGTTTTGCAGGTCGGGAAAGGTCATCGAGAGGGTGAGGCGTACATCGTTCTGCGGGTGGTCTGTTATGTTCTTGGCATTGATGAAGTCGTTTTTCATCGTGGGTTTGATGAGGCGGTCACCGCTGCAGTCCCGGTGTTGAATGCAGGCCCAGTCCTCTATTCGTGTCTGGCCGATACCATAGACATTGGCGTATTGAATACCGGCGTCTTTCAAGTAGCCGATCAGCCGTTCATGTTCGAGTGAAGGGCCGCTGAACGGTTGAAAATGCAGGTGACTGTCCACTATGAAATGGTGGGATTCCGCAGTACGGTCAAAACAGGCCTGGGCCCAGGCCCCCTTTGCCAACAGGGTTAGACCAAGTACGACACTGTAGCGGCTTAATCGCATTCCACCTTCTCTCGCTCCACAATAAAACGGTTCCAGCATAGACCTTCCCACCAGGCTTTGATAGAAGCGCACGAGCCTATGTTTAGGTCTGTTTGGGTTTACCCGGCGGGTAACGAAATACCTGCACGATGCAAAACACCCACAAAGCCAACAACAGGTGGAACAGGTCCATGCGAATGGGCAGGCCCAGCAAGGGAGCCTGCCCGCCCCCGATTACCAAACCGTTAAACACAAACAAGAGTGCGGCAAAGGCCAACCATTGACCATGAACCTTCCGGCCGCGCCGCCACAACACAGCGGCGACGGTGAGGCATAACAAATTGGCGGTCAGACCAACCGCCAATTGGAAATTTGGTAATTGACGCAACCACCAGCCCAAGGCGAACAGCAGGGTGGCATCGATCAGGTGTGCCACCCAAAGCCCTTTGTGCAGGCGCAGCCAGCCCATCCAATCCAGTAAACCCATAAGCAACAGGTACAACCCGGCTACGCCAAAGGCACGGGAGGCGTAGTAGTGCGGGTCGTCCAGCCTGGGTTGCCATTGCAACCCGAACTTGATGGCTCCCAGGGTGGAGGCGAGGCCAAGCAATGCCAGGGTAACCGCGATCAGGGTGGTGGCGGAGGACCGCAGGGCCAGCAATCGACTGCTGCCCCACCAACAGGTCAGCGCCAGAACGGCGTCCGCCAGCCACCAGTGCTGCATTACTCGGGGGAGCTTTGCTGCAGCTGGTTTTCCAGTTCCGCCATGCCGGAGGGCACGTCGACCCGGTGACCGAGATCGTTGAAGGTGGAGCCCAGGGCGTGAAGCGTGCGGAAGAGGTTGTGCACCCGGCATTGCTCACCCATCTGGCCGATACGGACGATCGGCGGACCAAAAGAACCGGCGATTTCAACCCGGTAACGGTCGGAGATGTGAGCACAGACTGCTTTGGAGGAGAGCGTCTCCGGAAGGGAGATTCCGACCACGGAATTCAGTCGGGCGGAGGATTTTACGTAGAGATCCAATCCCAATCCTTCGATGCCTTTTTGCAGGGCGCGACTGCTGACGCGGTGCCGTTCGAAGCGTCGTTCCAGTGTTTCTTCACACACCAGCCGCATGGCTTCGTGTAGGGCGAGCAGCCCTGAGACGGGGGCGGTGTAGTGGTAGGAGGCCCGATGCCAGAAGTTGGTGGCAAGGGTGGCGTCGAGTGTCCAGTGCGGCATGGGCACGGGGCGTTCGGAAATGCGTTGCCAGGCGCGCTCGGAAAAGGCGACGAGGGAGACGCCGGGAATGGAGCTGAGGCCTTTCTGGCCGCCGGTGATGACGGCGTCGATGCCCCAGTCGTCCATGTTGAGTGGCATGGTGCTGAGGGTGCACACGGCGTCGACGATGATTTGGCAGTTGTGTTCGTGGGCGAGCCGGGCAATTTCTGGCAGGGCTGAGTTGTGGGTGGTGTTGGAGGTTTCGCCTTGGACGATGGTGAGGACTTCGGGGCGATAGGTTTCCAACAGGGTTTTGATCTGTTCGGGGTCGGCGCTGGTGCCGTCCGGTACGTGCAGTTCTTCGACCTGGGCTCCGGCACGGCGTGACATTTCGGCGAGGCGGTGGCTGAAGAAGCCGTTGCAGACGCACAGTACGCGGGTGTCTTTCCAGATGAGGTTGGTGACGGCCATTTCCATGGCGGCGGAGCCGGGGCCGGCTACGCCCATTAGCCAGGGGGAGTCGGTCTGGAAGATGTAGCGCCCCATGGTTTTCACTTGGTCGATGATGCGTGCCATGGTGCCGCCAAGATGGTTGATGACGATGCCGTTCGCGGCGGCGACCGGTCCGGGGATGGGTACCGGTCCGGCACCCATCATCAACAAGGGCTCTTCCGGGAGGATGCGGCTGAGTGAGTCGATGTGGGGGGCTTTGATCATCTTGGCGCTTTCCAATGCAGGTGGAGGGGTGAAGCCCGCATCATATCACGCCGCTGTGCTTGTGGTAGTGGCTGTGCTTGTGCCTGTGGGCCACCCCGGCGGCGGGTATAGCCTCTGCGGGGTCGCCGTGTATACCTCCATGTAGGCTAGACCGCATGATATGAATCCCATCCATGGGATTCACCCTTCGGGCTCGCTACGCTCATGCTAAAACGCTCCCGGCGTTTTAGTCCATGCTGCGGACTTCCCCGCTGAGGCTATACCCGCCGCCGGGGCTGGTCTTCTGTGGCGCGTTTGGCATTAGAAGTTAGCTGGCTAGGGGTCCAAGTGGTGCAGGTTGTTGCTTTTTATCATTACCGCCAGCTCGTTCACGTAGGCTTGGCCTCTCTCTGAATAACGCGTTAGGGCGGGAATCAGCGCTAGGCCGGTTATCTGCTGGCCTTCCGCTCTCATGGCGGCACGGCGAGCGCGTAGATCCCGATAGGCGGAATGGGTGTTGATGTTGTTCATGTAGCTGCGAACGGATATTCGGGGAGACCTGAATCTGGCCACTTCGTGCTCGGCGCCTTCGTTGCGGGCGTTGGGAACGAGGCCGCAGCCGGGCTGGAAGCACCACTGGCCGAAGTAGTTGTTGCCTTCCCGGGCGAATCGGGAGGTGCCCCAGGCGCTTTCATTGGCGGCTTGAGCCAGGGCCATGGAAGGTGGCACTTGGTCGACTCGGTGCAACAGTGTTTCCCGGTCGTTCGGGTTGTCGGGGTCGAAGGTATCCAGTTCATATTCGGTGGCCAGGCGCTGTAGCCAGCGGCGTTCCGCCCAACCGGCACTGCCGCGGTCGATGACGGCTTTCAGCGCGTTGCGCTGACTGAGGATGCGTTCGTTTTCTGTGCGAATCAGGGGTGTTAAATAGCTGAAAAAGGCGGTTTTACGCGCTTCCCCTGCGGCTATCTCGGAGAAGGCCGGGGGTGGGTTGTTTGGGGGTTGCCAAAACCAGCCGGTGCCAAAGGCGGTGGGCAACAGAACCAGTAATGCCAGGACGGGTAGGATGCGGGCCATAACTACATTCCGTTTTTTTATAAGGAAAACCTGACACTGTACCACTCGAATTGCAAATCAGATCACACCCTTGCTTAACCCTTTAAGACTGACTTTTGGGTCCAGAAGTCACACTCCGTTAGGTGACCGGAGGCACTTGCCTCGCCAATGAAAACGCTTAACACTCGCGCAATTGACTAAAAAAAGCCCCGATCAGGGGCTGCAAGGAGACCCTATGCGAACCTGGAAAACCCTTCTGCTCAGCGGCGCTATCCTGGCGGCGGCCGGTACGGCGGTCGGCGTTATGATGAATCAGGCGCCGGAGCCGGAGAAAGCCGAGGCGAAGGAGACGGAGTGGCGTGTTGAAAGTGTGCGGGCGGAGGCGGGTTTCCACCGGCCGGAGATTCGTTTGGTCGGGCGGTTGGTGGCTAAACAGCAGCAAACGCTGACGACGCCTATCAGTGCGGATGTGATTGATCTGGTGGTGACCGAGGGTGACCAGGTGAAGGCGGGGGATCTGTTGCTGAGGCTGGACGATTTCGAGACCCGTCAGCAGCTTCAGCAGGTGGAGGCGGATATCGCTGAGATTTCCGCTCAACTGCAGATTCGCCGGTTACAGCAAAAGCTCGATAGCGAGGCGCTGGCGGTGGAGAGTGCCAAGCTGGAGCGTCTTCGGGAGCGGTTGACCCAGCAACAACGTCTGGTTGATCGCGGCCTGGCTCCGCAGCAGCAGGTGGATGATCTGCAACAGCAGGTCGATCAACAGCAGCTCAGTGTGTTGCAGCATCGCACCACCATTGAAAACCACCCGGCGGAGCTTGCCCGTCTGGAAGCCAACCGTAAGAAACTGGAACTCAGCCTGGAAAGAGCCCGGCGGGATCAGGCGGAGACCCAGGTAAAGGCGCCCTTTGACGGCCGTGTCGCCAGTGTCGAAGTTCAACAGGGTCAGACGACCCAGGCGGGCCAGGCTTTGGTGACGCTCTATTCGGGCAGCGCAATGCAACTGAAGGTGCAACTGCCCCATTCTCTGGCGGGCCGGGAGCAGGAGGTGGCCGCCCTGCTGACCAGTGGCGACCGTGAAACGGAACTCCGCTTCGACCGGGCTCAGGCTCAGTTGGGTGCCAACCAAAGTGGCTTCACAGCCTGGTTCGATCTTGCGGACAGTCAAGGCTGGCTGCCCGGCGGCTTTGCCCGGGTCACGGTCCAAATGCCGGCGGTGTTCAGTTATCGGGTGCCGGAGGCTACGGTGTTTCAGGATGGCTGGATTTATCGCATCGATGAAGAACGCCGACTGCAGGCGGCGCCTGTGGAAGTGCTGGGGGTGAGCCATCAGGCGGATGGCCGCTGGTTGATCGTTCGGGGGCCGGATCTCTCCGGCGATCTGCGTTTGATGCGCACCCGCCTGAACAACCCGGTAACGGGCATGTTGATTCACGAACCGGGGGTTGACCCGGCACCGGAGGCACTGGCTGAAGAAAACGCCACCCACGAGGTGGAGGCCGATTCATGAGATCGCTCGACGACCGCGGGCTTTTGGCCTATTTCAGCCAGCACCGGGTGGCGGCCAATCTGATCATGATCGTGGTTATCCTGTTCGGACTGGTGGCTCTGAACCGCCTGCCCACCCAGTTGATGCCCGACTATAGCCTGCCCGGTATTGATGTATCGACGAGTTGGCCGGAAGCCAATGCCCAGACGGTCGAGTCTTACCTGACCACGCCACTGGAACAGGCCATGCGTCAGTTGGATGATGTCGAGGAGGTTTGGTCCTGGTCCAGCCAGGGCCACAGCCAGATCACCGTGCGCTATTCACTGGATGCGGATATGGACGGCGCCCTGTCCGACATGTCCGGCCTGCTGACCAGTTTCAGCGACTATCCCGAAGGTGCCGAAACACCGCGTTACCAGCAAATCGAAGACAAGGAACCCGTTTTTTCGCTGTTGGTCGGCTCGGCCGGTCCGCTGAGTGAGTTACGCCCTCTGCTGCATGAATTCAAGAACGATCTGATGTCGCGTGGCATTGCCGATGTCGATGTACGGGGATTTCCGGATCATGAAATCGCCGTTGATGTCCCTCTGGACAATCTGCTGGCCAGCGGTCGGTCATTGAGTGAGCTGGCGGATCAGATCCGTACCGCCAACCGGGACGACAGTGCCGGTCAGGTGGGTGACGATTTCACCCGTGCATCGGTGGTCAGTCAGCGACGTTCTGAAAGTGGCATCGACCTTTCTGACATGCCGCTCGCCAATCAGCAACCGCTGTCCACCCTGGCCGAGGTGGAACGCCGGGTGGCGCCCGGTGCGCGTCACTATGTGCTGGAGGGCCAGCCCGTCGCGCGAATGCTGGTCTACCGTTCGGACCATCTTGACAGCCTCGACACCAGCAAAATCATCTACACCTGGCTGGACGAGGTTCGCCCGCAACTACCCCCGGGCACCGATATCGTTGTCTGGTGGGATATGTCGGAGTTCGTTGAAGGCAATATGGATATGTTGCTGCAGAACAGTCTGATGGGCCTGGTGCTGGTGGTGTCCATTCTGTTCGTCTTCCTTAACCGTCGCGTGGCCTGGTGGACGGCCATGGGCATTCCGGTCTCGGTGCTCGGCACTTTGATTCTGCTGGACATGACCGGCGGTTCGATGAATTTCCTGTCGATGTTCGCCTTCCTGATGGCACTCGGCATCATCGTGGATGACGCCATCGTCGTCGGCGAGGAAACCGTCACCCAAATGGAAAAAGGTCTGGAACCGGCCGAAGCCGCCAAAACCGCCGCCCGGCGGATGTTCGGGCCGGTGATGGCCAGCTCACTCACCACCATTGCCGCCTTTTTCCCGCTGTTGTTGGTACCGGGGCCGTTCGGCGAACTGCTGCGGCCTATTCCTGTCGTGATCATCAGCGTAATCATCGCTTCACTGATCGAATGCTTTTTGATTCTGCCCGGCCACCTGAACCACAGTTTCCATGGCCGCAACCCGAACCGTAGCCGTTTCCGGTTATTCATGGACAACAGCATTCACACGGTGCGCGAACGTTATTACCGCCCTTTTGTTACCTGGGCGATTCGGAACCGCGCTGTCACGCTGAGCCTGGCGCTTGGATTGTGTGTGGTGGCCTATGGTCTGCCCATGTCCGGCCTGGTGCCGGTGACCGATATGAACAACATCGAAGACAACATGGTCACCGCTTACGTAGAGTTTTACGACGGAACCGACGAACAGACCATCGACCGTTACACTGCCCAGATGAAAACGGCTATGGAAGCCACCGAGAAGGCACTGGGCAATGGCCAACCCATCGTGGATCAGGTTTACGAAATATACAGTGCCGACGAGGGGTTCACCCAGGTTCAGGCCCGTCTGGTTGACCGTGACAACCGGCCGGTGTCCAACGGTGATTTCTTGAAAGCCTGGGGCGAGCGCATCGATACCGGGCCTGAGGTCTCCTATCTTTCAACGGCCAATGAAGACGGCGGCGGCCAGACCACCCTCACCTTTTTCCTGGCAGGACGGGACCTCACCACTCTGAAACAGGGCGCTGAAGAGCTGAAAGCCCGTCTCGAGGATTACGCAGGGCTCTCCAACGTACGCGACACCCTCCCCTGGGGCGATGAGAAGCGGGTCTTCGAACTGAACGCCATGGGCCGTGGGCTCGGCCTGACCGAACCGGACATCGCCCGCCAGATCCGCCAGGCGTTCATGGGCATCGAAGCCCAGACCTTCACCGAAGATGGTCTCGATATTCCCGTCATGGTGCGCTTGGCTGAACCCGACCGCGAAGCACCCGGCGCGCTCTATGATCTGCCCATCCGCACTCCGGACGGCAGCTATGTACGTCTGGCCGAAGTGGCGGATTTCCGTACCGAGCGGGGGCTAAGCTCCATTTTCCACAACAATGGCCAACTGGGTCTGGAAGTGAAGGCCGAGGTGCTTGGCGAGAACGCCAACATGACGGACATTGCCGAGGACATCCGCTCCCAGGAGCTGCAACCCATTCTGGATCGCTACGGTCTCACCGCCGAAATCCAGGGCAGCGCCCAGGATATCCAGGAAATGCAGCAGAACCTGATCATCGCCGCCATCGGTGGGTTCGCGATGATTTATTTCATTCTGGTCTGGATGTTCGGCAGCTACAGCTGGCCGCTGGCCGTGATGTCCGCCATCCCCCTCGGGTTGACCGGCGCGATCTTCGGGCATTGGCTATTGGGGTTCGAGCTGACGTTTCTGTCTTTCTTCGGCTTGTTCGGCCTGGGCGGCATCATCATCAACGACGCGATCATCCTGATTAACCGCTATCAGGAGATTCGCGCCGAACAACCGGACCTGAACGCCAGAGACGCCATCATCGAAGCCAGTTGCCAGCGTTTCCGCGCCGTGATGCTGACCTCCATCACCACCGTCGCGGGCCTGGTGCCCATCCTGATGGCGGATTCGGTGCAGGCGCAGTTAGTGCAGAGTATGGCAACGTCGCTGGCGTTTGGCCTGTCTTACGGGACTTTGCTGGTGCTGGTGGTGATTCCGGCCACCTTGACCTTCATTGAATCCGCCAACGGTCGCCGCCGGCAGTTTAGTGGCTGGGTGCGGCAGCGGGTGTTTGGTTAAGCTTTACGCAGTATCGCCACGAACATGGTGTCGGCGTCTTCGTCTGGAGCGCCGACAATACCCTGCGTCTCCAGTTCGAATTCAGGGTGGTCTACCAAGAAAGCCGCCACCCGATCTTCATTCTCTTCCACCAGCCAACTGCAGGTGGCATAAACCAAACGCCCCCCTTTGGCGACCGGACTGTGGGCTTTATTCAGCAGTTGGTCCTGAAGCTGGTTAAGTTCCCGCAGCAATGCCTGCGTCAATCGCCAGCGACCATCCGGGCTGCGGCGCCAGGTGCCCGCGCCCGTGCAGGGGGCATCGATCAATACCGCGTCGAATTCCATGCCGTCCAAAGGGGCGACATGCCGGGTATCGGTGGCATCCAACACCTGGGTTTGAAGGTGCTGGATATCGAGCCGCCTGGCCCGCTGTTCGGCTTGATCCAATGCATGACCACGGATATCGCTGGCCAATATATGGCCGTCCGGCCCTACCGCCATGGCAAGAGCCAGGGCTTTGCCGCCCGCTCCGGCGCATAAATCCCAGATGCGCTCGCCGGGTTGGGCTTGTACCGCCTCAACGATGCGTTGACTGGCTTTATCCTGAATGTCCAGCCAGCCTTTTTCCCAGGCTTCGGAGCGGGTGAGACGGCTGTCCGCTTCAATCGACAGCCCCAGCCCATCGCGACTGAGAATCACAAAGCCCTCGGCCTGCAACGATTCTACCGCTTCGGTGTCGCAACCAGGTACCAGCCGTAGCCATAACGGCGGACGCTCCTGTTGCATGGCCTGCCAGCGATTCAAGGTGGGCTCATTCCAGTTCGACGCCGTCTGGCGGCGTTTGAGCCAGTTCTGCCAGGAAGGTAACCAACCTTGCTGCAACCGGCCTACCAGGGCTTGCTGTTCTTGATCAAGCGCCGACAAAAAAGCCCGGCGCCGGGTGGCGTCCTCGATTTCACGAGGAAGCTGGGCGTCCGCGCCATCCAACAAAACCAGCCAGGACCAGAGCTCGGCGGGATTAACGTCGCGAAGCCGATGCCAAACATCGTCTCGGTCCCAGTCGAGCGACTTCCCCAGGTAAAGATGCTGAAGCCAGACGGCGGCAGCCGCCTCCCGGCATAGCCTGAAGATGGCATCACTGTAAAAACGGCGATCCTTGCGACCAAAAGCCTTGTGCTCCCGAAACTGAGCCGCCAACCAACGGTCTGTCTGAGGCCAGCGCTCATTGCGCAGCAGAGCCTCGGTCAGGTTGAGGAGATGAGGCCAACGATAACCGGGCCAGTGGGCGGTTTTTGGGGGTAAAGCCATGAAAACGCTCGGTGAATGGGACGCGGCGCGCAGTATAGAGCACCGTCGGTGGCCTTTACAGAGGGTTATGCCATTATGGACGGCTGTCCGGCGGGCTGCTGTCGCTTAAGGGGAGCTGCTGGAAGTCTGTAGTCATCGTTATCGCGCTCCCATGCATCCCCGCCGGTCCACTGCGCTGTCCGATACATAACGAAGAAAAAGCGAGAACACCTATGATAACGCCCTTGGCTGTAATCACCGGTGGCACCAGTGGTATTGGTGCCGCCTTTGCCCGTCGCCTGGCGGCAGACGGCTACAACCTCCTGCTGACGGGACGACGGGAGGAACAATTGGCCACCCTGTGCCGGGAATTGAGCGATCAGTACGGCATCGGATCCAGCTACCTGCTCGGCGACCTGGCCGATATCAACGACCGGGTGGCTCTGGAGGAGGAAATACGTCTGCTGCCGCGTCTCGATGTACTGATCAATAACGCCGGCTATGCCGAGGACGGCCGCTTTGGGGATATCGAGTGGGCGCGGCATCAGGCGCTGCTGGATGTGCATGTCCGTTCCACCCTGCAACTGACGCATGCTGCCCTGCCAAAGCTGTTGGCGGCCAAAGGCCGCATCATTAATGTCGCCTCGGTGGCCAGTTGGCTTCCCACCCCTCAAAGTGCGCTGTACGGGCCGACCAAGGCCTTTGTTCGCAGTTTTTCCGAAACGCTGGCGCTGAGTTACCACGCCGAAGGTTTGCGGGTGCAGGCTTTGTGCCCCGGCTTCACCATCACCGATTTCCATCAGAAACTGGGGCTGGACCCTGGTTCCTTTTACCGGCAACACGGTCTTATGCGGGCCTGGACTGCCACCCAGGTAGTGGACCGCTCGCTTCACGACCTCGAACGGGGACGCATCGTTTGCGTTCCCGGTTGGAATTATCGCCTTATCGTGACGGCGTTGCGTCACCTGCCGATGGGCATTTTGCATTGGGCCCAGCGGAGAACCAAGGTTGCCCGCTATGGAGCGGACTGAGGCGTTGCGGGGTGTTACTTGACGGAATCCGGGTTATGGCAAACAATGAGTTTCCCTTACTGACGTGTGATAAGGCTCACATTTCTAAACATCCGGGCAACGCATGTGACCCAGTACACCCAGAAGATCAACGAAACCACGGTGAAGATGCCAGTCGCATTGCTTCAAGTGGGTATGTTTGTTTGTCGTCTGGACCGTCCCTGGCTGGGCACGCCCTTTTTGATGCAGGGTTTCCTGATCGAAAACCGGGACATGCTGCAGTCGGTCAGGGCCCTGTGCAGCCAAGTGTTTGTCGACCCGAACAAGAGCCTGGTTCGCCTCAGTGTTCCCCGGGAACGTCAGCTCCATAAAACACCCGACTTTCAAGGCTTCACGCCGAAGGTCGACCGGGAGATGGCCCGCCTGGGGCTTCGCTCCGTCCTCCCGACCTACACCCGCACGCTCAAAGGCGTGAAGGAAGCGTTGCGAGAGGTCAGTCGGGGCCATCCGCTGAACCCCAGCCGCCTCGCCCAGCAGGTGGACAACTGCATCTCGGCATTGATCGACAACATTCCGGCCATGACCTGGCTTTCCCGCGTGAAAAGCCACGACGATTACACCTATGAACACGCCATGCACGTCAGTCTGCTGTGCATGGTGTTCGGCATTCATTGTGGCTGGCCCCGACATGAAGTTCGCCAGGCCGGGCTGGCCGGACTCCTCTTCGATCTGGGCAAGCTGCGTATTCCCCGGGCGGTATTGAACAAACCTTTTCCGCTGTCGGAAACGGAATGGCAGATGGTGCGCGAACATCCGAAATGGACACGCTTCCTGCTGGAAAAATCCGGCTTCGAACAGGAAGTGGTCGCGGCCTGTTATTACCATCATGAACGCCCGGACGGCCAAGGCTACCCGGTGCGCCGACTGGCTAACCAGGTGCCGCTGACCGCCCGCCTGATCCATATCCTCGATGCTTTCGATGCCATGATCAGCTACCGCCCCTACGCCCAGCAACGAACGGTATATGACGCGATTCGGGTCCTGTACAAAGGCCGTGGGCATGAATTCGACGGTGCTCTGGTCGATCAGTTCATCGAACTGATGGGCGTCTACCCAATCGGTACGCTTGTCGAATTGAGTAGCGGTGAAGTGGCGGTCATTATTGGTCAGAATCACAACGCCCGCCTGCTGCCGAAAGTCTCCATCATTCGGGACCGCAACAAGAATCCGATTGAAGAACGGATGGTCAACCTCAAAGACCTGACCGACACCGAAGGCAAACCCCGTTTCCGCGTAAAGCAAATGCTGCTCGATGGCAGTTATGGCGTTTTTATGCAGGAATATACGCGGCATTTAGTGCTCGACGCCTAAACTAGTCGGGGAGACGCTTGACGGGAGACGCTGAACGCAAACCCCTGGCACCTCTGCTCTCAGCGTCTCCCATCAAGCCTCTCCCGTCTCCCTTTTCAAACGCCCCTTTCCAACTTGTGCAAAGCGCCAAAAGTCGTCACTCTTGGCGGGTCTACAACTGTTCGATATACCAATGAATTGGAATTGGCTTCTCACTCTGGGTTTGTGGCTGTACTTTCTACTCCTGCTGGCGCTGAGCTTCCGTATTCTGATGCGCCGCCGCAGTGTGGGTGTGACGCTCGCCTGGCTGTTGCTGATTTATGCCCTGCCCTTGCTGGGCCTGGGGCTTTATCTGCTGTTCGGGGAGCGCTATCTCGGTCGGCTTCGTGCCAAGCGCGCTCAGACGCAATACAGCTTTTATCGCCAATGGTTGGATGAAGTCGCCAACCGCAAGGCAGTGTCGGCCGAAACCAACTCCCCCCTGCGCCCGGTGATGGAACTCACTCTCGGCAGCCTCGGTATGCCCGCCCTTCACGGCAATCACTGGCGCCTGTTGCAAACTCCCAGCGTGGTGTTTGATCAACTGTTGCACGATCTGGCGGATGCACGCGAATGGGTGTTCATGGAGTTTTATATTCTTGAAGGCGCGGGTCGGGTGGAGGAAATTCTGCAGGCTTTGGAAAGCGCGCGTTCCCGTGGCGTTAAAGTGCATTTGCTGCTCGACAGTGTCGGCTCCAATGCATTTCTGAAAAGTCGACGCTGTAAGACATTGCAGAATGCCGGAGTGGAAGTGCTCGACATGCTGCACGCCAACCTTTTCCGTATGTCGCTGCAGCGGGTCGACCTACGCCATCACCGCAAGCTGATCAGCATCGACAACCACATCGCCTACACCGGTTCCATGAACCTGGCCGATCCACTCTGGTTCAAACAGGGCAGTGGCTACGGCCCCTGGATCGACCTGATGGTACGGTTGGAAGGCCCGATGGCGTCCATCATGCAAGGCACCATGATTTTCGACTGGGAGATGGAAACCGGCCATCGGCTTGAGAAAGGCCTGGCCTGGCCGAAAGACTCCGCCCATGGCCGCAGCCTGATGCAATTTCTCCCCACCGGCCCGGCATTCGATGAAGACATCATGCTGCAGGTCCTGCTCACCGCCATCCACAACGCCCGCGAGCGTGTCGTGATCAGCACGCCTTATTTCGTACCGGACGAAGCCGTGATGCAGGCGTTGAAGTCGGTGGCCAAACGCGGCCTGCAGGTCACTTTGCTGGTTCCCCGACGCATAGACAGCCGTCTGGCTCAATATGCAGGTCGGTCTTTCTACGAAGAATTGCTCAGCCACGGCGTTGAGATATTGCGCTTCACCGGCGGCTTGCTGCACACCAAGAGTGTAATCATCGACGACCATCTGGTGTTGATCGGCTCGGTCAATCTCGACATGCGCAGCATTTGGCTGAATTTCGAATCCACCCTGGTCATCGACGACCATGGCTTCTACCGGGCCATGTCCGGTGTTATCGATGGCTACAGGCACAACAGCCATCGACTGAATCTCAGCCAGTGGCGTAGGAGACCCCTTTACAAGCGGGTGTTGGAAAACCTGGCGCAGTTGGCCAGTCCGTTACTTTGATTTGGGAGACGGGAGACGGGAGACGGGAGACGCTGAAGGTTAGGCTTCTTTCTGATACAGACCCAGTAGCATTAGCATAGCCACGACACCGGTGGCCGGAACCAACACCAGGAAATAACGCAGTGGGTGATATAACCCGGACGCACCCGCCAGAATGCCAATCCCACCGCCACCGCCAATGAGCCAGTTACCCGGTGTATTCACCAGTACCGCCAACACCCAATAGGGATGATTCACCAGGTTTCGGTCCGCAAAACGCAAAGCCTTGGCGCCCAGGCCATTACCGCGAGTTTCCGCTTCCTGAAGACTTCCCCTGAACCGGCTGCTCAAACGGTCGACCCAAGGCCATTCCCGCATCCAATACCCCAGGGCAAAGGCGATCAGTAGACCGACCGGCGTTGCCAGCCAAATGGAGAGAATAGCCGCCTTGCCAAAGGCGGCCATGACCATCCAGCCTAATTCCACCGCAGGTAAATAGGGGACGGCCAGCGCGAGCGCATAGAGGGTGGAAGTCACCAGCAGCACCCAGAATAGCGGGTAGCGACTCTGCTCGAGCCAGTTCATGATCAGGCCCTTGCCATCCGAGAACAGCACCAACCAAAGCATGGCGACTAGCGCCGCTACACCAAAAAGACGCCGCCACCAGGCCATGCTCAGGTCCGGGTCGCCAAATGCCCCAGAGGCGGGGTCTGGGTACGAGGGTTTTCTGTCTCGGTGGGGGAGTCCAACAGATACAACCGGTCAGGCTGTTCGCGCGCCAGCATCAGGGATTGTCCCAAGCGCGACAGGAGCTTCTGCGGTTCTTCCTCGTTCAGGCTGCGTGTGGCTCCAACGCTGACGTCGATCCGTTCGGCACGTCCGCCCAGATCAAACGCCATCCGCGAGGCCGACGCCTGAATACGCCGGGCAAGGTTGAGCGTCGCCTTGGAGCCCAGTTCCTGACCCAGGGCAATGACGAACTGGTCCGCCCCCACCCGGGCAATCAGCGTCTGCTCTTCTATATCGGACCGAAGCCGTTGCGCCAGTTTCCGCATCAATGTATCGCCAATTTCATGCCCATAACGTCGGTTGATCGCACGCATTTCATCCACATCCAACAGGAACACAGCGAAGGGCTGGCTCTGGTTATACCAGTTCGCCAGTTGGCGTATCAGGCCATGGCGATTGGGCAAACCGGTCAACGCATCGGTCAGTGCCAGTCGCTCCAATTGATTGCGTTGCTGCACCAGACGGTGAATGAAATAGCGGCAAACCAGGGCCATGCCCACGAAACACACCACCAGATCGAGCCACTTGAAGCGACGGTAGTCGTCCGCATCCATCACGAACCAGGGCGAGGCGGAACCCGGCAATATGAACACCAGCGTCAGCAAGGCAACGCTCAGGGTCAGCAAGGTGTTTTGCCATTCGCGCCGCTCCGGGGGCAGGACCATAAAAATCACCGCCGGAACCAACAGAAAATAATATTCAGCGGACTGGGTAGGGGTGAAACCGAAAATGTTCATCAACGTAAAACAGAACAACAGCACCAGGATCATCCAGGTGGCGGCTATCAGCGGTTTATTCAGGTAGTAGGCTATCAGAGCAAGGCTATGCAGTCCGCCGCACAGCACCAGGAAAGGGACCAGAAAGCCAGCCTTGGCCGTGGTGTATAGAGCCAGGGTGTAGATCGCGTAAGCAATCAACCCCACCCACAGTGACATGCGCAGGGACAGATTACGCAATTCAGAGTCACTCGGTACTGACGCAGGCCAGAACTTAGCAGTCATAATATTCTCATATTGTTATTGCTGTGCCAGCCCCGAAGGGTTCTCTAACGCTCGGGCGGGCAGGTTTAACCTCCTTGGAAGGGCATCGAAACACCGACCTTTTGGTCAGGCTGTCGATCAATAAAGTCCATGGCGCACCGGAATACCTCCGGCAAGCGCAGGACGGTCCATGTCGGAAATGGGAATATCACCGACGAAGGTCGGCACACCGGAAACAGGGGCGGACAGCGCCGCTCCCCTGTTCGGCGGACCCGGAGAGACCCCCGGGTCGGAATCAGACGGTCGCGGCTGTGACACTCACAGCCGGACTACACCCGAGCCCCAGCCGGACCGGCCAGGGCGGTAACAGCGACCTTAGCTGTGAACGTGGCCGTGTTCCAGCTCTTCAGCCGAGGCGTCGCGAACATCAGCAACCTCACCCTTGAAGCTCAGCGCTTTGCCGGCCAGCGGGTGGTTGCCATCGACAGTGACGGTCTCTTCTTCAACTTGGGTCACGGTCACCTGCAGCGGTCCGCCCTGGGTCTGGGCGGTGAAGACCATGCCTTCTTCCACTTTTTCAACGCCCTGGAAGGCATCTTTCGGTACGGTCTGAACCAGGCCGTCCTGATAGTCACCATAGGCCTCTTCGGGAGACACGGTAACGTCGAAGCTTTCACCAACGTTCAAACCTTCCAGCGCTTTTTCCAGCCCCGGAATAATGTTCTTGTGACCGTGGAGGTATACCAGCGGCTCACGGCCTTCGGAAGAATCCACGACAACGCCGTCTTCATCCTTGACCTCGTAGTGGATGGATACAACGCGTTGTTCAGCAATGTTCATAGGGAACTCCTGTTGGAGGCGGTTGCACGACTGCAACCTGAGAATTTACAGCCTGTACGCCAGGCCGGCGGGCGGATGCCTTAGCCCGGAGAACCGGCCATCGACGCATCGCACAGGCGCCTAGAATAACAGTGCGGGTCGAGCCAGAAAAGAAAAGCCTTGTTACAGTTGAAAACGCTTTGTGGGAGATGCTGGACGGGAGACGCTGGACGCTGGACGCTGGACGCTGGACGCTGGACGCTGGACGCTGGACGCT
>CBFGUW010000015.1:0-104687 GCA_965652395.1 uncultured Saccharospirillum sp.
CGGATTTGCAGGGGGGCGGCAGTGGTAACACTGCCGTCTACCCAACAGTTATTAAAGGCATAAAAAATATTGTAATAAACGATAAAAGCTATATTTTATGTTGGTTATGAAGTTGGTCAGACTAACCCCTTTCCTGGTCGAGAAGGGGTTATGTGATGCAGTCCTTGTGGTTGAAATGCGCGTTATGGGTGGGTTTGGCATTGAGCGGGCCTCTCGCGGCACAGACGCCTGCGGAGTTTCGAATTTCGCTGCTCAAAACCGGCCAGTCCGCCGGTGCGGCCGAGGCGCTGGTGGTAAAAGGGGGCCGCTGGTTGACCGAACGCCACCTGATTCACGCGGCTCTACTGGTTGAGCACCCACAGGGGCGGTTTCTGTTCGATACCGGCCTGGGGCGGTCGACACCGGAAGCCTTTGCTGAAAACCGCTGGATGCACCGGAAACTGTTCGACTATGAACAATTGAACCCGGCTCTCGACCAGTTGCTTGATGCCGGTTACAGCGCTGAAGACATCGACTTTATACTGCCGAGTCACTTGCACTGGGACCATACCGGAGGGCTTCCGGATTTTCCCGACACGCCTGTGTGGGTGCCTGAGGAGGCCCTTGCCGAGGCGCGACGGGGGCATCGGCCGTCGTTTCTGGCCGGTCACCTGAATTCGACCACCCACTGGAAGGCGCTGGAACTAACTGATATTTCCTATCAGGGTTTTAAGCGCAGTCTGGACCTGTTCGGTGATGGTCGTCTGGTGCTGGTGGATCTGAGCGGACACACCCGGGGCCAAGTGGGTATGTTCGTTCATCTGGATTCAGGGCGGACGCTGTTCTTTATAGGCGATACCAGTTGGACCATGGTGGGTGTGGAGGAAGGAAAACCGCGCCCCAAAATCGTGCAGTGGCTGGCGCCGGTGGATGCGGATTTTGAGAAAAACCTGGAAGTACTGAAACGCATTGAAGCACTGAAGCAAGAGCATTCCGACTGGGACTTCATTCCGGCCCACGACGAGGTGATTGCCAATACCATCGCCCGTTTTCCCGAATTCGAGGAGTAACTCTGCATGGATTTACGCAGCCTGAGGTATTTCGTGGCCGCAGCGGAACAAGGCAGCATTACGGCGGCTTCCGAGCATTGCCATGTTGCTCAGCCTTCCATCGCCAACGCCATTACTCAACTGGAGCAGGAGTTCGGGCTGCGGCTTTTTACCCGAGGCAAAAAAGGTGTCGCGCTGACCCCGGACGGTGAAGCCTTTCTTCATGAAGCGAATCAGTTGCTGACGGCCGCCCGCACCATGGAAGCACGTTTTAAGGCCCCATCTCGACTGCCGTTGCGGGTGGGCATCCTCTCCCAGTTGGCGAGTCACGACAGTGGTTATTTGTTACAAGCCGTGGCACGGGAGCTGGGCGATTATCGACTCGAGGTGCAGGTTCATCCCAACCCGGCCCCGGATCTGTGGCTGACCAGCGCCAGTCAAAGCCCCAAGGGCTATCATTTCGTGCCGTTGCTTGATCAGGAATACCGCCTGCTGGCGCCGAAGGCCTGGCCTCTGGGCCAGCCGCTTTCCATCGAAGCCAGCCTGAATTATCCGTGGATCGACCGCTTGGATTGTGAGCGTCGTCAGGAGTTCCTGGATAGAGTGCCCGGTCTCGCGGACCATGCTCAGCTCAAGGTGGATACCGAAGACCTGGCCATTAGTCTGGTTCAGCATCGCCAGGGCATCACGGTGCTGGCGGTCAGTGACGACATCGAGGATCAATTGCCGGATGTTCAGGCCCATCCGGTGGGGAATCTGATACCGGACGATTATCGCATCCGGCAATTGGGTGTTGCGGTAGCGCCTCATTGCGACGTGGCTATTAAAACCGCTCTTCGTATAGATGGGTGAAGCAGTTTCGGTACCTGTCTGCACAGTGGGCGGCTGGGGTGGCTTGGGCTGGAGCGGACGCTGCCATGGTTCAGGTAGGAGACACAATCGACTCGCTCTCATCGGATCTGTGGGTGCTCACTCACCCCGACCTGCGTCGCGTCGCCCGGGTTCGTGCGCTAATGAGTTACCTCGCGGAGGCTATGACTCCGGTTTGAACGGGTGGCGCTGACTGGTCTATTCTGAAACAAATCCCACGGGGACCGGACATGACCCAAGTCACCAAGCTGGTATTGGATGTATTAAAACCCCATCAGCCCAATTCATTGGATTTCGCCTCTCATTTGGCCGAATCGGTTCCGGGCATGGATGTCTACCTTGAAATGGTCGAGATGGATGAGAAAACCGAAACTCTGCGGCTGACCTTCAGTGGAGACCACCTTGACTTCAACGCCATTCAAAAAGCCATCGATGAACAGGGTGGCTCGTTGCACAGCATCGATGAAGTGGGAGTGAGTAATCGCTGAATGAAGTGGCTGAAGGAACTGAAGCAGCTTAACGAACTCTCCTCCAACGACGGTATCGCACGGCGCTATTTTGTGGTGAATGGTTTCGATGGCGCCCTCACTATGCTGGGTATTCTGAGCGGTTTTTATCTCGGCGGCGCGGAGGAATTCGACATTATTGTCGGTGCTTGCCTGGGTGCCGCTGTGGCGTTATTCATGAGCGGCATCAGCAGCGCCTATATCAGCGAATCCGCTGAGCGCCGGAAAGATCTGGCCGAAATCGAACAGGCCATGGGGCGGGATCTGAGCAACACAGCCCATGGCCGTGCCGCCCGAGTAACGCCCTGGTTGGTCGGGGCTGTTAACGGCCTGTCGCCTTTGTTTATTTCGTTATTGATCATCCTGCCGGTTCAGCTCCACGTCTGGGGTGTTCACTTGCTGTGGTCGCCACTGCTCACGGCCATGGTTACTGGTTTGATATTGATGTTTTCTCTGGGGGTGTTTCTCGGGCGGGTTGGTGGAGGCCACTGGATAATCAGTGGCCTTAAAGCACTGGTCGTCGGGCTGACGACGCTGGCGATTATTTGGCTGCTGGAATAGGGATACAGCCCGGACTATCAGGAACCATAAAATTCGTTCCCTTCAGGAACCAACTCGCGGACGGGCCGTATTTCCACGCATCCAATTCGTGCAGGAGGGATCTTAGACGCCAGTTGAATGGCTTCGTTCAAATCCCTCGCTTCGAGCAGATAAAAACCGGCCAACTGTTCTTTTGTTTCGGCGAAAGGGCCATCGGTGGTGGTAATTTTGCCATCCCGCACTCGCACTGTGGTTGCTGTTTCAACGGATTGCAGCGCCTGACCCATCGTCATGTGGCCACTGTTGGTCAGGCTCTCGCCGCATGCCATGCATTCCTGGTTCAGTGAATCCCATTCCTGCTGGGACATGGCGTTCATGGTTTTTTCTTCCTGGTAAACCAGAGCCAGGTATTTCATACGGTTACTCCTCGGGTTTGTCCGGCGGCCGAGATTTCCGGCCGCCCGTCAGTTGGATTATTTCATACCGCTGTTGATCATCCAGGGGATGCCGAAACGATCCTTCGCCATACCGAAACCGTTTGCCCAGAAGGTCTCCTCGAATGGCATGACTATTTGTCCGCCTTCGGCGAGGCGGTTAAAAGCCTGGGTGGCCTTATCCAGGTCGTCGATGCTCAGTTGAACATAGAACCCCTGGGGCGCCTGATAAAAATCGGCGGGGGTGTCGGCGCCCATAATAATTTTTCCGCTCAGATTCAACGTGGAGTGCATGATCTTGTCACTCCAGTCGGCGGGGATATGTTCCGAGGGCGGTGCCTCGCCGTGAGTGAAGCGTGTTTCCACCACACCCCCGAGACAGTCGGCATAGAAATCGAACGCTTCCCGGCAGTTACCGTTGAACGACAGGTGAACGGCCATGCCATCCGGTTGTTTACTGAGGCGTTCGGCATGCCCCTTCATTTTGTCGATTGCCGGGCCCGGCTGAAAATCTTCGAGCCCGAACACCGGCCGTAATTCCAGAATCACCTCGCCTTCACCATCCTGTGGTGGCCATTGTTTAACCCAATTGAGCGCTTCTTCCTTTGAATCCACTTCAATCATGGTAAAGCCTGCGAGCAATTCCTTGGTTTCCGCGAAGGGGCCGTCTGTGACGATAGGTTCGCCGTTTTTGAAGGTGATGCGATAGCCTTCGCGGCTGGGTTTTAGGCCGTCGCCCGAGACCATGACACCGGCATCGATCAGTCGTTCGTTGTATTGGCCCATGGCCATGATCAGGTCTTCACTGGGCATTTCGCCTGCTTCTGTGTGTTGGTCGGCCTTACGCAGAATCATGAATCTCATGATGTTTCCCTCCTGGGGTGTTTGGGGGCAGTGTCCCCGTTGTTGTGCGGGATCACTGAATAGTCGAATTCCACCAGGGGAATTCGACAGCCGGTACCGCTTTTATTCCGTTTTTTCGATGGGCAGTTCGGCCAGTTGGCGAGCCAGAAAGCGTTGTTCCGGCCCCTGCTCGGTCAGCGACAGGGCCTGCTCATAGGCCTGACGGGCGACATCCAGATAACCCAGTCGGCGGCACAGGTCGGCTCGAGCGGCATGCGCCAGATGGTAACGGGCAAGCCCGCCCTGGCTCAGTAGGGTTTCCACCTGAGCCAGCCCGGCGGCGGGGCCGTCGCGCATGGCGATGGCCGCAGCCCGGTTAAGGGCGACCACGGGGGTGGGCAGCCGGTCGAACAGAATGTTGTATAAACCCACTATTTCGCTCCAGTCGGTCTCTTCCATGGAGGGCGCTTCCGCGTGAACCGCCGCGATGGCGGCCTGCAGGCAGTACGGCCCCGCCGGGCCTGCAGCCAGTGCTTCTTGAACCAGGGCCGCGCCTTCTTTTATCTGCTCGCGGTTCCAAAGGGTGCGATCCTGATCTTCCAGTCTGACCAGCTCGCCATCGGGGGTGGTGCGGGCCTGGCGACGGGCATCATGAAGCAACATGAGTGAGAGCAGGCCACGGGCTTCGGGGTTGGGGAGCAGTTGGCACAGTAATCGGCCAAGGCGAATGGCTTCGGCGGACAGGTCGGTGCGCGTCAACGCTTCGCCTTGGGAGGCGGAATAACTCTCGTTGTACAGCAGATAGACCACTTGGAGAACAGTGCCCAGCCGTTCGGGTAGCTCTTTTGTTTCGGGCACTTCGTAGGGAATGCCCGCGTCGCGGATTTTATTTTTAGCGCGGACGATGCGCTGGGCCAGGGTGCTGGGCTTGGTCAGGAAGGCGCGGGCGATTTCTTCGGTGGTAAGGCCGCACACTTCGCGCAGGGTGAGAGCGAGCTGGGCTTCGGCGCCGAGGCTGGGGTGGCAGCAGGTGAAGATGAGTCGAAGCTGGTCGTCTTCGATGTCGGGTATGTCGTCGTCGCCCTGTTGCTCGGCTTCGATGGCGAGCTGGGTGGCGAGTTCGTTCAAGCCGGCGTCGTATCGGGCGCGCCGTCTGAGTTGGTCGATGGCTTTGAACCGTCCGGCGGAGACGAGCCAGGCTCTTGGGTTGTCGGGCGGGCCGTCGGTGGGCCATTGTTTGAGGGCGGCGACGAATGCTTCGTGCAGGGCTTCTTCGGCGAGGTCGAAGTCACCCAGCAGGCGAATGAGGGTTGCCAGTACCGCGCGGGATTCTGTTTGGTACAGTCGTTCCAGCCAGTCGTTCATGGTGATGCTCCAAGGCATTCCTTAGGCCGGTATGGGAACAGCCGCGCCCGGCCTTGGATGAGTGGTTTTCATCGGTGGCTTACAGCATAGTGCAGATATGTGGTTTTAGCGCCACCGTGGGGAGAGGGTAGAGCTGTTTAGGGTCGCTGTGAATACCTCCATGTAAGCTCGACGGCTGCATCCATGCAGCCGACGTCCCTAAACAGCTCTACCCTCTCCCCACTCTGTGCCAATCGTATTCACACTAAGGAATCGAATAAGCGGACAACGCGTCAATCATAAAAACCCCACCAAAGCCCAACAGTGCAATGTAGGTGGCAAGGGCACCCCAGTACCGGAATGGGTTTTTCTGATTGGCGTGCTCCGCCGTCAGCATACCAACAGCATGCGAGAAACGGCCCAAGGTGGCGATGATCGCAAGTACTCCGATAATCCAGGAGCCCGCGTCGCGATAGAACAGCATCGCGATAATAAAAACGGGAATGTACTCGCTGGCATTGCCGTGGGCACGCACCGCTTTGGCAAGCAGGATTTCCTTGCGTTCATTGGTTTTGCGTTTGATACCCCGCACTTTCGATACGTTCAGGCTGAGGTAGCAGTAAAGAAGAATCAGCAGACCTGTGCAGAGAAGGGAAAGGTTCATGGGATTCCTTTGTGCCGTTGTTTTTAGAATATTGTGAAGGGGGAGCTTCCCACACTCGCAAAGACAAATCCATTGGTGGGGTCGTCTTTTAAAACGTCGGCCTTTGTGCAGTCAGGTGTAACAGAAGAAATTCAGTTTGTTGCCATCCAGGTCGCGAAAGTAGGCACCATAAAAACCTTTGCCTCTGAAACCGGGCGCGCCTTCGTTGGTGGCGCCGAGTTCCAGTGCTTTGGCGTGCAGGGCGTCGACTGTGGAGGGGTTTTCGACAGCGAGGGCGATCATTGTTCCGTTGCCGACGGTGGCGGCTTTTTCGTCGTAGGGTTTGGTGAGGGTTAACAGCGTTGTGTTTTTGCCGAAGCTCCAAGCGGCTAGGTTGTCTGTTTGAAATGCTTTTTGGGCGGGTGTTGAATCGAGCAGAGCATCGTAGAAGGTAATGGATGTTTCGAGGTCGTTCGTTCCTATTGTCACGTAGCCGATCATTGGGATCTCCCGAGAGGTGGTGGGAATCAATGGGTTGGTGAAGGTGTGCTGTTACCGCTACTCAGTATTAAGAAAGGTTCTTCAGTGCCGGGTGACACTGAAGAAAGCAGGATGGCATTGTCGGTCTCCCTGAATGTCATCCTGTTGACAAGGGGAGTGTCGAGTCAGTCGAACCTGGCTGACTTGTTCGACACTCCCCTCTGTTAGGCGCTACTGGGCCCGGCCCGTTCTTTGATACTTTTGGACTGCTCCCGCGTCTCCTGCTTTGGTTTCTTCCAGGTGAGGGGGACCTGAGTGCCTTGTTGGTTAATCCCGATATCACGCTGTAGGTGATCGCTCAGGTGTTCGATCAGAAACCGTTCCTGACGTTGTTCTTTCAGCCATTGGTTCAGCGCGCGGCGCTGTTGAACGAATTGGAAAAAGTTAGCTAATTTCATGTCTGTCTCCAGGCAAATGTCTTAAGGACGCAAGGTCTTAAGAGCATGATCAAAATGCCGTGAGAGCTACGGAGTCATGCATGAAACAGGTAGGGGGATATGACTTACCTACAATGCCGCGGCATGAATCCGCGGCTCGTGTGGCAAGGTTACACGAATCGCGGGTGCAACAGGGCTCGCACCCCGGTATGCATAGCGCAAACGGAGCGGGAGGCGTAATTGGCGATTGGCAGATGTTTCATCGCTGTTCCTCCGGCCTGTTTAAGTTGATTCGTGAAAGTTTGGGTTGGTGTTGTGCGTTGAGCGACAACGGGTTCTAGATTAATTGAACTGTTGATCTATCTCAAGCACAAAAATTTATATGGCGAAACTTTTTTGTGCCGCGATGAATTGTTGTGAGTGAGTTCATGTCCTGATCAATCGGTCAGTAACTCATTGATCCTGTTATTACTCAAGTTTCGGAGTTTGCTTGCAGAGGCGAGCGCCGGCTGTCAGGTAGGCTCATCAAGGGTGGTCCGCATCATGGATGATGCGGTCCAGGCCCCATGGATGGGTTCATGCCGACCCTTGATGAGCCTACCTGACAGCCGGTGCGTATTCAGGCAATGTATCGAACAGCAAACTCCGAAACTTGAGTTATAAATCAAGCGTGTAGAGCGCCGAGTCCTTCGGTCAGATACTCGTCCTTCAGCTTGCAGTAGTTGGCGGCGGAATATTTGAAATAGCTTTTTTCCTTGTCGGTCAGCTCGCGTTTCTGTCGGGCGGGGGAGCCGACATAGAGGTAGCCGGATTCCAACCGTTTGCCCGGCGGGACCAATGCACCGGCGCCGATGACGACCTGGTCTTCGACAATGGCGCCGTCGAGAATAGTGGCGCCGATGCCAACGAGAATCTCATTACCCAAGGTGCAGCCGTGGAGGCAGGCCTGGTGGCCGATGGTGACATCGTCGCCTATGGTCAAAGGGTAACCGCCAGGGTTGTAGTCGCTGGCGTGGGTGATGTGCAGGACGGCGCCATCCTGAATCGAGGTGCGGGCTCCGACCCGAATGCGGTGCATGTCGCCTCGAATCACAGCGTTGGGCCAAACCGAGACATCGTCGCCCAGTGTGACGTCGCCGAGGATGGTGGATTGATGGTCGATGAATACCCGGTTACCGAATGTGGGGTGTTGGCCGCGAAAGGCGTGAATCGCCATGGCGCTTGCTCCTCTGTGCGTCTTAGGTCAGCATAAAAACACCGTACAGAACATAAGGTTACATCAACGATGCTCAAGTTGTCCGACTTCTGGCGAAATCGTGTTGAGGAAATGGCGGCCATTGACCTGGGTTCCAACTCCTTTCATATGATCGTGGCTCGATTGGAGCGGGGAGAGCTGATGGTGCTCGACCGCATCAAGGAGTCGGTCCGCTTGGGGTTTGGGCTGGACTCGGAGGGCAATCTCGATGAGTTGTCTCAACGGCGGGCATTGGAGTGTCTGGCACGTTTCGGGCAGCGCATCAGCCACCTTCCCCCTCATGCCGTGCGGGCGGTTGGCACTCGGACGTTGCGTAAGGCGTCGAACGCCGAGCCTTTTCTCGAAAAAGCCGAGCAGGCGTTGGGGCACAGTATCGATGTCGTCTCCGGTGCTGAGGAGGCACGGCTGATCTATCAGGGCGTTGCGCACAGTCTGGATGATGATCTGGATCGTCGGTTGGTGGTGGATATCGGCGGTGGCAGCACCGAGGTGATTGTCGGTGAACAGTTCCAGCCGCTGCAATTGGAAAGCCTGGGTATGGGATGCGTGGCGCTGACGCGGGAGTTTTTTGGTGACGGCGCGTTAAGCCGCAAGGCCATCAAGAAAGCTACGACCTTTTGCCTGCAGAAAATAGAGCCGGTTCGGGAGGAGTTCCTGGCGGTGGGCTGGCAGCGTGCGATTGGTTGCTCAGGCAGTATTAAAGCCATTGCCAAGGTCGCCGAGGCGATGACCGGCCAGCCACTGATTACCCGAACCCTGCTGGATGAGCTGAGCCATCAGGCGGGGCAGGCGAAAACCATCGAGGAATTCAAACCGGACGGGTTGGCGGCGGACCGTCAGCCGGTCTTTCTCGGTGGTTTAATTGTATTGCGGGCGGTGTTTCATAGCCTGGGTCTTGAGAGTATGGAGGCCTCGCCCTGGGCATTGCGCGAGGGCCTGCTCTACGACCTGATCGGGCGGATTGATCAGGGCGATGTACGCAGCCGCAGCGTTTCCCATCTGGCGACCCGTTTTCATGCCGATGAAAAGCAGGCGCAACGAGTCGGCGATACGGCGGTCCGCCTGTTGCAGGAAAACACCGATGCACTGGGGCTGAACGATGCTGCGCCATGGTCGGCCTATTTGCGCTGGGCGTCGCAGCTTGCGGAGGTCGGACTCGACATCAGCCACAGTCAGCACCACAAACACAGTGCTTATATAGTGGCGCATTGCGATTTACCGGGCTTCAGCCATGAAGAGCAACAGCGGCTGACCTTTCTGGTGGGGCATCATCGCAAGAAACCGGCGGTTGATGCGCTTGCCCAACTGTCGGAAGAAGACAAAACCTTAATGCCGGTCTTGTTGGCGGTGTTCCGATTGGCGGTGGTGCTGCATCGGGCGCGCACCGGCAGCACTTCGGATGGCGTTAAGTTGACGATCAACGGTACCGAACTGACACTGGCCGCCGACGAAGCCTGGTGGGAAAGCCATGGCCTGACTCAGGCCGACCTGGAACAGGAAGCGCACTACCTGAACAAGCTCGGCTTTAAGTTGGTGTTGCTGCATGCGCCCCAGGAAGACGACTGAGTCGGCTTTACTCTGGCTCCTGCAGCTCCGTTTCCACCACCAGATTGCCAAGCCCGGCTTCATTGAAGCGGTTTACCAGCTTGTCGGATGATTTGCGCACCACTTCCAGAGTGTCGCGTCCCGCCGACTGAGCTTTCAGGGTCCAGCCGGTGGCGTTGCGTGACAGCATGACCTGGGTGTTGGGCAGCACCTGGTTCGACAGACGCAAAAGCATCTGTTGTTCCTGATTGAAATGCCCTGCTTTGGGTTCCGATACCAGCATCTGTTGAACATGACGGGCCATCAGGTCGGCAAAGTCAGCCTGGGCAGTGGACCCTGGCGCCATGGCTGGTGTCGGAGTTGCGTGGGCCTGTTGAGCCTGACCTTGAGCGTTATTCCACTGCGACAGAGGCTGGTCCTCGTCCCGTTTTTGTTCATCGCGTTTTTTTTCAATGGCCTCGATCTTGTCTTTCAGCAGGGTTTGCAGGCGATCGGGTTTTTCGTCGTTTTCCGGCGACTCCTGTTTTTTCTCTTGTTCCGCATCGCGCGATTTGACGCCTTCCATCATCTGTTCGAACTGCCCCCGTTCTTCCCGGCTGGCAATGGAAGGCGAGGCGGTGGTGCGTTGGATGGATACCGGAGTGTCTACTCGATTGGACGACGACCAGTTCATGGTGGAAGCTCCTTCAAACTGTGAAAAAGGGGTGGCGGAAAGGTCATCCAGTGTCATTTCGTCTTTCTTGGCGCTGCGTCGACGTTCTTCCCTCATCATCGACTGCCATTGTTTTTCCAGGGCGTCGAGACTCGCCCTGGCCTGACGCCAGCGACGCAGGGCTTGCTGCAGTTCGCTTTCTATCAGGTCGGCCGCTTTTTGTTCATGCGCTATTTCCGCGTCGCTTTGGTCGATTTTTTCGAGCAACCGATGTTTATAGTGATCCCGCTGAACCAGATCGGTAGCGCGCACCGGAGCCGAAGGACTTTGGTGGATCAGCCGCTCCAACTGATTCGCAATGGTTCGCCGCTGCGCTCTGAGCCGGTCGATGCGCGCCGCTTGAGCATCGCGTTTTTGTGTCCATTCCTGACGTTCCCGATCGGCCGCTTCGACCCGGCGCTGACGAATGCGGATCAGTTGGCGCATTTGCAGTGGTTCGGCTTTCATCGGGTCATCTCAAGCAGTCGGTTCAAGGTAGTGTCGTAAGGTTCCAACCGGTTGGTGTCCTGTTTTAGCAGCGTTTGGATGTCTGTCTGGGCTGAGATGGCTTTGTCGGCGAGCGCATCGGAACCGCTTTTGTACTCGCCAATCTGTACCAGCAGTTCCACTTCGTTGTATTTGCTCATCCATTCGCGCAAGCGTGTGGCCGCTCGGCGATGTTCCTCGCTGGTGACGCGGTTCATGACCCGACTGGTGCTTTTCAGCACATCAATGGCCGGATAGTGAGAGCGGGATGCCAATTGTCTCGACAGGACGATGTGCCCGTCCAGCAGGGAGCGGACTTCCTCGGCGATGGGGTCGTCGCCTTCGTCGGCGTCTTCCACTAGCACGGTGTAAAAACCGGTGATGCAGCCTTTGTCATTGTTGCCCGCGCGCTCGAAGAGTCGTGGCAGCCAAGAAAAAACCGACGGCGGAAAGCCGCGCCGCGTGGGCGGCTCACCCATGGCCAGGCCGACATCGCGCAGTGCCCGGGCGTAACGGGTGACCGAATCCATCATCAACAGCACTTTCTTGCCCTGGTCGCGGAAATATTCGGCAATGGCGGTGCCCACCAATGCGGCACGGGCACGTTCCAGTGCGGGCCGGTCCGAGGTGGCGATGATAAGAACACTTTTAGCGAGCCCGGCCGGTCCCAGGTTGTCGTCGATGAATTCGCGTACTTCGCGCCCGCGTTCACCGACCAGAACGATCACATTCACGTCGGCGTCGGCGCCACGCGCGAGCATTCCCAGCAGAGTACTTTTACCACCACCGGCAGCGGCGAACAGACCGACACGCTGGCCCTGGCCGGTGGTGAGTGTGGCATCGATGGCTTTGACGCCGGTAGCCAGAGGCCGATCAATGGCGCGGCGTGTCATTGGGTCTGGAGCGTCGCGGTACAGAGGGGCAAAACCAGGGCACTCGGGTTCGGGTCGGCCGTCGAGTGGGCGGCATTGGGCATCGAGAATTCGCCCCAACAAGGCAGGCCCTACTTTGATACCGGTGCTGCGCGATGAAGGCCACACCTCCATGCCGCCGGATAAACCCTCAAGTGCACCGAGCGGGGTGAGCAGGGTGTACTGGCCGACAATACCCACGGCCTCGGCCATGAGTTGCTGGCCGGTGACCGGCTCACGCAGTTCACACAAGTCGCCGATGCGGGCCGATAAACCGGTGGCGCGAATCAGCGTACCGTATGCCTCAGCGACACGGCCGACACGCACCAATGGATCGGCCTGACGAACAGCGCGAATCAGCGGGTCAACGTCGGTGCTTTGAATCAGGGTCATGGGAACCAGGGTCATGGCTTTTGCGCGGCCGTTTTCGCCGCCAGAGTGGCTTGGTTCAACACAGCCGCCAATTGCTGATGGAAGCCGGCTTCGAGGCGACCCAGCTCTGATTCAACCTGACAGTCGTAAGGATCCATCGATGCATCCGCGATAACGGTGAGCGATTCGATACGGCCATAGGCGCCGACGTGATTCATCAACCGGTCTTCAACGAAAGCCTGATGATCGGGATGAACTCTGACCTGAATATAGCGTCCGGCTTTCATGGCATTGAGTGATTGGGTCAAGAGTTCATCAAGCACTTCCTGGCGGGAAAGTCGCGGTAATATTTTGCGCACCAGCTCGGCGGCCAGTTGCAACACGCGTTGCTCCGATTGATCGGCAAAGCGTTGCGCCTGTTGCTGGGCTTTTGCCAGTGTCCCGGCGGTTTCGGCGACGGCGCGGTTCCAGCCTTCCTGTCGGCCAGCGTCCGCTTCCCGTTGACGCAGCGATTCGGCCTCGGTGGCGGCCGCCTGCCAGATGGCTTCAGCCTGACGCAGCAGTTCGTCCGCCTGTTCTAGGTCGACAAAGGCCGCTTTGGGAATGCGTTTGGTGTTGGCGACCAACGACCAGCGGGTGGAATCCGTTTGCGGTCGATTATCAAAGATAGCGAGTGCGTTCATCGTTTTAAACTCCCTGTCAGGCCGTGGTGGTCGTGTCGCCAACGGCGGTCAGTGCCTGGTCCAGCCATTGTCGGGCTTGTTCGGTTTTCAGCCTCGGGTGACCCGAAGCCAATTGCCAGGATTTAGGAAACGCCAGTTGCAGGCGCTCCGCGGCCAATGGGTGGATACTGAGCGCCAGGTGATAAAGCTCCACCGCGCCCTGATGACGAAAGCGCTCTTCCAGAGCCGGGTCTTCGGCTTTTAACAGCAGCTCGATACCGGAAGTGCCCTCGCCGGGAGGCGGAGCGTTCAATACCTGAATGTAGAGCGAAGCGCCCAGCAGTTCGCGCAGTCGGGCAACCTGGCTGCGCGCCACGGCGGTTTTGATCAGCGCGCCATGGGCATGTGCGCCTAAGGCCAGGCAGGCTTGGTCGGGCAACGGGCGGAACAACCAGTCCGGCAGTTGTGGCGGCTGCAATTCATTGGAGTGGACCCGTAGATCCCTCTGGAGCGAGACGGACCCGGCCAGCCGGTCGGCCAGCCAGCGTCGCCCCAGGGGCTGGCGGCGCGCTCGGTGCACCAGCTCGGGGGCGAACATGGGCAACCAGCTCGGGTCCAATTCATGCAGCGCCACTTGTGCCAGTGTGGTGTGATGGCGGTTCGCTTCCGGCATGGTCAGCGGTCCATGGTTGTGGCCAATGCTTTGCCCGGCCGACGCAGGCGGGCGGTGACGGCAACAGCGGCCAGGCAAAGCACCAAGGCGCCCGCAGCGGCGCTCCACAGCATCCAGAGATCCACCGTCAGGGTGTTGCTCTCGGTGGGAAGCTCCGGCAATGGCGGGCTTTCACGACGGGAAAAGAATTTCACCGTCACGCGGTTGACGTCATCCAGCCCTTCAATGCCATCGGTGACGATGGCTTTGATGTCGGTTTCAAAAGGAGACAGGTCGATGCCGGGCTGTTGAATGATCACCACCGATACCGAAGCGGACTCTTTGTTGTCCGCCAGAACCTGCTCCTCCGGCAGGGCGACATGAACCCGGGCTGAGACAACACCGTCGATCTCCATCAGTGTGCCGGCCAGCTCCTGCGACAGGGCATAAAGATAGCGGGCCCGCTCTTCCAACGGAGAGGAGACAAACCCTTTTTTCTCGAACACCTGCCCGATGTTGGTATTTTGGATGCGTGGCAAACCGCGTTCACGCAGCACAGCCATCGCCGCCGGAATGCTGGGGCGGTCGACGGTCACCATCCAGTGCTCGCCGTCCTCGGCGGCGACTTTGTTGGCGGGAATATTTTCCCGCAGCAAAGCCGCCTGTACTTCGTTGGCTTGGGTTTCATCCAGCATGGAGTACAGTGTTTCCTCGTTGCAGCCCGCCAGGGCCAGCACGCACAGCAACGAAAGCAGCAGCCGGTTAAGACTGCTGACGGAACAACTGTTGAATGCCTTCAGAGGTTCGATTGGCAACATTGGCAGTCAATTCACTTTGAAATAAAAATTGATGAGAATGCACGGTGATTTTCAACATCTCCGCCGGTGTCAGTTCCTTCTGTTCGGCGGCGAAGCGAAGGGCTTCAACACCCAACCCCTCCATACGACCGTTCAGCGACTCAATCATTTTCGCCGCCTGCTGAAAGCCGTTGTTTTCCACCGTGGCTTCCATCGCCTGGGTTTTCTCAACGGCAATGGAGCTGCTTTGTTGTTGTACCTGGGTTTGCTGTTGAATGGCTTCAAACTGCGCCACGTCAAACACGGTAACCTGGCCGCCGTTGCCCTGTTGTTGAGCAACGGCGGTGGGTTGTTGTAACTGGCCGATCTCAAATGTAACTGCAGCCACAGGATCCATGGGTATGCCTCCAGTATCGCTCGATGCTCAGATCACTGTTTGCGAGCCAGGGATTCGAGTGCTTTACCCACGCTGCTGGTGGAGGTGGCCGCGTTGTTCGACAAAAACTGCATGCGCAAGCTTTCTGCTGTCAACAAGGTCACGGTTGACGGACTGTCGCTGCCGCTGGTTACTGCATCAGACAATTCGGTAATACGACCGGCCTGATCATCCAGCGCATTACCCCAGGCGTCGGCCATGGCTTCGAACCAGCTGCCGAGATCTTCTTTGGTGGTGCTGTTGGCATTGGCTTTCGCCTGCATGTTCGCGAAAAGGGAGCCGTTTTGGGTGTTGTCTATTGTGCTCATTGTTTTCTCCTTGGTTTAACCACAGTTTTTAGCGTTAGTGTAAGGGAGTGAGAGCCGGACTTAGGGCGTCCGTGTTGTTGTATTGAGGTAGTCGCCATTCAGGCGTCGGCCGGCGGCCAATACCCGATAGGTTTTTTGCTGATGCTCCACCACCATGTGCGCGGCTTCGATATCTTTCAGCACGCTGCCATCCGGCAGTTGAGCCCCGGGGTAATAGCGGGAACCATCCTGGGTGACGAGATAAGGATCCGGACCGGTGACCAGTTTGATCACTATCGGGAAAGTTTTCGCAGGTGTGGCGGGTTGGGCGACCTGTTGCGGTTGGTCGAGGTTGACCGCGACGATCTGTTTCAACCCTTCTATTTCCCGCATCGCCCGGGATTGCACAACGGCCGCCGCCTGTATTCCATCGCCGAAGTAACCGGTAATTTCCACGCGACCGGGTTCAATCGTTCGGGCGGCAGCGACAATGCCGGACAGTCGCAATATCTCTTTGACGTCCTGTGCCAGGCTGTCGCGCCCCGGCGGTAGAACGTCCGCACTTGAAAGACGGGTGTCCAGTGCGTTGAATTCACCCAGCAGGGACTGAACGTAGGGGCTCTGTGCCGGTGACGAAGGATGGAAAGCCGGCGCCGCAGTCAGATTATGCGTTTCGTTAGTGGCTGGCCAATAAGCCTGTACATCACCCAGGAAATAAAGCCCGGTCAGAAGCAATATAAACAGCGTGGAACAGAGGGTGCCCAGCATGGGCCAGCCCAGACGTAACCGGCTGTTCTTCTTTGCTGTTTCCGCTGTTATGGCGGGCAGGGACGGTTGGATGGCGATGGAGGAGTGCCCCAGCTTGATCGACTGGCCAAGGGATATGGTCTGCATCTGGCCGGGCGTCCATTGGTCCTCGTCAGTGCCCACAGCCGCATCCAAAGGACGAATAAGCAGCTCTTTTCCCTGTCGGCTGATCAAACAATGATGAGGTGCGATCCCCTCATCGGTCATGATGATTTCACAATCGTCACTGCTGCCCACCAGCAGAAAGTCCGTCGCCCGTAATGGATGTTCGGCGCCCGCGTGCTTGCCCGTCAACACCTTCAAGGCAAGGGTGGTATCGAATTGCTCAGTACTGCTGGGGGGTGTCATTGCCATGTTCATAATTGCAGTTCCCTGGGCAGATGTCTCAGTCGGTAACGTCAGGTGATTGGATGGAAGGTGTCCATAACTCCGCTTTGGTTTCTGCCAATCCCGTTGTGCCATCGGGTGTCAGCAGGCGTGGAGATATCAGGAACAACCGTTCGGATCGTTTGGTCGACTTCTGTTCGCTTTTAAAGAGATAACCCAAAATTGGAATGTCACCGAGCAAGGGAATCTTATGCTCGCTGACGACCGATTCCTCCCGCTCCAGACCACCCAAAAGCAGGCTGGCGCCTTCGTTGATAATGGCCTGGGTATTGACCGAATTGCGGGTGGAGATCGGCATGTCGCCATTGACATCGACCACGCCGTCCTGAACCGAAATGGTCAGTCGGATCTGGTTTTGCTCTTCGTCTTCAATGACATGAGGTGTCACCCGGAAAACAGTGCCTGCATAGACCTCGAAAAGGTCCACTTCGTAGGCGCCTTCCACAGGAACAAACAGCGACCGGCTGGATTCAATGACGGCTTCAAGGTCATTCAGCGTGGCGACTTTGGGTCGTGAAGACACTTTGAGCACGCCTTCGTTTTCCAGTGCTTTGACGCGTGCCACGAAGCGCTGCTCGTCATCTACGATAGCACCGAGCTGCAGGCCGGGAATTTGCTGCAGTACACCCAGTGAATTGGTTTGCAGGGCCGATATAAAATCGGACTTCAGCGCACCGGTTTCGCCGAAGGAAGCGTCGATGTTGTTTTCGGTATCCTCGAAGCGCCATTCGAGACCGAGCGAGCGCATTTTGTCGGTGTTGACATCGATAATAGTGGCTTCGATCTCGACGATTCGCGTGGGTATATCCAGTTCTTCTATCAGGGTTTCGTACATGGCCAGGTTGTCCGGCGTGTCGCGTACGATAACAGCGTTGCGATAGGGATCGGCGACGACACTGGCGCCGCGTTCATTGCTGAATACGGTAGTTCGGGTACCTTCCGCCTGACGACGGTTATAGTCGAAAGACTCTCCGGTCAGCGGCTGGCCTTGGGCTCTTTCCGTTACGCGACGTGCCGATTCCGGCTGATTGTCATTAAACCGGGTTTGCGAGACGGACTTGCCGTCAAGAACGCTGGTGAGCAAAGAGGCGACACCCGGAACGGTTATGGCGTTTTCGCCCGCATTGAAAGTACGATCCGTTGCCCAGGCGTATTTCAGCGGGAAATACTGTATGACCAGATTGTTCTGCTGGCTTGCTTCGCTGGTGATGGTGTCTATCAACTGCTGAGTGTGCTCCACATAGCGGGGAACACCTCGAATCTCCGCCAGCCCGGCCTGAACATATAAGTGAGTGTAATTTTCCTCGTTCATCATGCCCATTTGCGTTAGAGCACGTTCAATTCGGTTGGCGTACTTGGCATTGATCGGGACGTACTCGTGCTGAAGTTCCGACGCGAGATAAACGTAGACCGCGTCTTTATCGTAGTAGGTCAGCAGGCCGTTCGATTCCGCCAGGCTGCGGTATATTTCCCTCGGACTGCCACTGCGTCGGCCATTCAAAGTGCGCCTGTCGTTCCGCAGGTTGCGACTCATTTCAAGGCGCAACCCCTGGTCCGCGAAGAAGCGGGTGAGCACGGCGGTCAGGCGTTCTCCCTGAAAGGCATAGACCACTTCGGTGACATCGGGCAGAGGCAGTTCCGCGGCCCAAACAGACATAGGCAACATTAACGCCGCCACGCCCCGGCGCAGTGAACGCATCAGTTTTGTTCCCCACAACCTCATGCTTCCGCTCCTATCCGTCCGATGGGTTCCACCTGAATGTCGCCGGCCAGTTCCTGAAAAGACAACACCGGCAAATGATGATGATCCTCTTCCAAAAGGCGCCTTAAATGCCGCCGAACATCCACTGAACACAGCATGACCAGTGAACGGCCTTTATCACCGTATTCTCCCACCAGATCGTGAATTTGCTGTTGCAGTAGCTTGAGGGCATCCGGTGGGAGGGTGACTGAGCCCTGTTGTCCGGACTCCCGCACTGCCTGGCGCAGACTTTCCTCCAGTTCCGGATGAACCAGAATGGCCTGCATGCTGCGGTCTTCATTGGTGAATCGGTGACTGATGTGACGCTTCAACGCCATTCTTACCTGCTCCGTTAACATAACCACATCCTTTTCGCGGCTCCCGACATCGGTGATGGCTTCGAATACGTCCCGCAGATTACGGATAGAAATATTTTCGTTCAGCAAACGCCTTAACACGTCGGTCAGTTTCTGCGGCGGCACGACCCGCAGCATTTCCTTGATCAGATCCGGGTAGTCGCGATTCCAGCTGTTCAGCAAATTGGAGGTTTCCTGGATGCCCATGAAGAGCCCAAGGTGTCGGCACAGAGCGTTGTACAGAATGGCGCAAATTTGAACTTCCTCGGTGGACAGCCGCGCCCGGTTGATCATCGGGCTTACCAACCTTGGGACGCGAGGCGTTGCCTCGTTGCCATTCTGTATCAGAGGGTTACCGGCATAGAGCGTGATGCCATGTGCTTCCAACAGGCACAGTTGCAGGGCTTGCTTCTGAAGTTGTATACCGGCGCGGGGAATAGGGACACCGTATTCCTGTTCAACAGCCTGACTGATCAATTCAATAAGACCACCGAGCCGTTGTTCACCAATGCGTTGCAGGAGCGTGGTGTCGACCTGCAGAACTACGGGCTTGGGCGGCAGCAGAGCGATGGGTTCGGGTTCCGTGACGAGCACACCATCGGCCTCGTGAGCGTCGTCTTTTGCTTTGTTGCGTGGCAGGTTGTTGATCAGGCTTTTGGTCAGCAGGGCAATGCCCATTACCAGGAAGACAGGCCAGGGAAAGCCCGGTACCAGGGTAAGTAACAGAGCGATGATACCGCCGATGGTGATCACACGGGGATGAGCCGTCACCTGGCTGCCAATGGCGTTGCCCAGGTGGCCGCCTTCTTCGTCGGTTCCTGCGGTACGGGTGATGATCAAGCCTGCGGAAATGGAAGTCAGCAGGGCTGGAACCTGAGCGACCAGGCCGTCGCCGATGGTCAAAATACTGTAGGTGTGTACCGCCTCGCCGAGTGCCATGTCATTCTGCAGGACACCAATGGCCAGGCCGCCAAGAATATTCACGATCAGAATGACGATACCGGCGATGGCATCGCCTTTGACGAACTTCATCGCGCCGTCGAGGCTGCCGTGAAGCTGGCTTTCAAGTTCCAGCATTCTGCGTTTTTCCCGCGCCTGGTCTTTGTCGATCAAGCCCGCGCGCAAGTCGGAATCGATGGAGAGTTGTTTGCCGGGCATGGCATCCAGGGTGAACCGTGCGGCCACTTCGGCGACGCGCTCAGAGCCCTTGGCAATCACAATGAACTGCACCACGGTGATGATCAGGAAGACCACGATACCGACGATCAGGTTGCCGCCGACAACAAGACGTCCGAAAGTTTCGATGATGTCACCGGCATCGGCGTCCAGCAGAATCAAACGGGTGATGGCGATCGACAGCGACAGCCGAAACAGGGTGCTGAGCAGAATGACGCTGGGGAAACTGGAGAAGGCGGTTGGCCGTGGGACGTAAATCGCCAACAGCAATAAGCCCACGGCCAGGAGGATATTCACCGCCACCAGAATGTCGATGACGATCAATGGCAGTGGCAGGATCATCAACCCGACAATCATCACCACACCCACAGCGAGGATGATGTCGCTGTAGCTGCCTGATCTCAGCAATGTAGCTATGCCGCCCGTTGAAGCGCGCTTTGCCGAATTAGCCTTTGCTTGTGCCGTCATAATGCAAAAAAACCTATATTAGTCCATCCGGTGGTCAGGCGTTTTTGACGCTAACGACTACGAAAGTCATTCAGAAAACCATTAGCCAACGGGACAGGACAACCCATTCGCCCGGCCTGGTGAATCTGAACATTAGTGTTTGAATGCCCACTGTCATTGTCTGGCACGGCGCGCAATAGCTTTGCGCCGACGGCAATGCTTCAACGAAGTGAGTAACTGCCTTGATGAGCTAGAATGACGGGGTGTTGTGAATGAACCCAGATCATTGGTTGCCTCCTTTCATAGTCTGTCCGCCTGAAAACATCACAGCCTCTGATCGCATTCAGAGGAAATTGTTGTTCTGTTGTGGCGAAACCTGGGCCAAGAAAACCTTATCGGACGGTCAAGTGTCTACTGGGGTTTACCCTAGGGGAGTGTCGGGCTTCTCATTTGCGCCGAAGATAATTTTCAACTTCTAGCAGTCCATCACAAAAGTGGCTTGTTCAGCTGCAACTTTAGTAGGAGGAGCTGTAAGTACCGGTTAGGTATTGTGAATAGCGGCTGTAAATTCTTAATGGTGTGTGATTTGGTATCGATTGTCTTTTTTGCCAAACAGTCGTGGTTTTTTTTTGAAGGCCTTTGTTAAAAATCACGCCCCAGGAGTCATGGACCAATTGGTCAAGGTGCAAGAGCTGTCACTCCAGTGTCAGAAAGCTGTTGCATTGTGCCGGGGCAATACTCATCGGTTTTGTCCGTTTTGGGGAAGACTCCGATAAACGGTCACATTACGGATTCGGGCTGTACAGTTTCTGATGTATGAAGTGTAACTGGTTGAATTCTATAAACTTTGTACGACAGCTAGGGGACACCCGGAATGTCAAGGATGCATGCCACAGAGGCGCCTATGCGTGCTCAGCCGGTTCAGGTTAACGAAACCGGTTCTTTCGCCCTGCTTGATACCATCGCGCTGCCCTGCGCAATTTTTGACGCAACGGAACAGCTGCGGTTTGCCAATGAGGCATTTCGTCGGGAATTTCGTGATCGTCCGTCGCTTCAGCCCGGCTGTCATCGCGATGACTTTATTCGGGTTTTTCATCGTTATCATCCGGTTGCTTCGGGTGAGGCGGACAGCACGAACTCGATTTTCCCCGGCTTCCCCCTGGGGGAAGGCGACGAATGGGATGCCGATGAAGAGGTGTATGACCCTCAGTCCCGCCAGTCCTATCTGATGCATTGGCGGCGTTTATCCCTTGGCACTGGTAACGGGTGGATGCTGACATTGCAGAACCTTACCGAAACCCGTAGCAGCCAGGCCCGTTCCGCCGATTTACAAGAGCAATTGATGCTGACTTCGCGACGGATGTCTGTCGGCGAAATGGCGACCACCATTGCCCATGAGTTGAACCAACCCTTGGGGGCCATCCTGAACTATCTGGGCGTGGCCAATACCATGCTGCAGCAGCACTCGGTGGGAAATCGCATCCAGGAAGCCATTTCCGCCGCTTCAGCACAGGCGGAGCGCGCAACGGCTGTGATTGCCCGTATACGCGAATTCGTGCGTAACCGGGAGCCGCACAAGGAGCAGTGTGAGGTGGTGGATCTGGTGAATTCGGTTGTCTCTTTATTGAGCCTGGAAATCCGCCAGCAGAATGTGAGGGTATCTGTCCAGGTGGCAGAAGACTTACCGAAGGTGGATGTCGACCGCATCATGATGGAGTTGGTGTTTGCCAATCTGGTTCGGAACGCTCTGGATGCGATGGAGGCCAGCCCGCCGGATCGTCGTTACCTCGGAATAAACGCACATCTTGATGCCGAAGAGCGTATTGCTGTTACCGTTCGTGATACTGGCTGTGGCATCCCGGCTGATACGATAGATCAGCTGTTTCAACCATTTTTCACTTCCAAAAAGAATGGGATGGGCGCGGGTCTCGCCATCTGTCGTTCCATCATGGAATTTCATGGCGGCCGTTTGTATTTCGAACCCTCGGAAACACAAGGGGCGGCCTTTGTCTGTTGTATCCCCGTGTCAAACTCAACAAATTAACTAATTCAAGGAAAGGAAACCCGACCATGAGCCTCGCTTCGGAAACCACTTCATCACACTTAACGCCATCGAAAGCGGATCAAGCGGTGACCGTCTACTTGATTGACGATGATGACTCCTTTCGTGAATCCACTGCCTGGTTGCTGGAAGCGGCGGAATTGCAGGTAGAGCAATATGCCTCTCCCGCTCGATTCCTTAAAGATCTGGAAGAACGGGATTTCACGGGTCAAGACGGCTGCATCGTGACCGATTTGCGCATGCCCGAGATGAACGGCTTCGAGTTGATGGATGCTCTGCGACATCACCACCTGACAATGCCGGTGGTTATGATCACCGGTCATGGTGACGTCCCGGTTGCCGTTGAGGCGATGAAAATGGGGGCGGCCAATTTTATCGAGAAACCCTTTGATGGCCCGGTGCTGGTAGAAACCGTGAAGCGGGCTGTGCGTGAGCCGGGCGCTCAGCTGAGAAACCCGCGCGGCACTCAGGAGCGGTTGGATAAGTTGTCGCCTAGAGAGCGCCAGGTGCTCGATCTCGTCTGTGCGGGCAAGCTAAATAAAACCATCGCCGATGTGCTGGGCATCAGCATTAAAACAGTTGAGCTTCACCGCGCCAATATGCAGTCCAAACTGGGCGCTCGCAATGTTCAGGAATTGGTGCGTCTCACTCTTGGGTATGAGTGAAGTACGAATGGCAACAGGTGATGTATATATGAAACAGGATGTTCTATGACGGAAGCACGACACTACGACTCTTCACCGGAGCAGGAACCCAGGACAGCGCGGGTCATCAGGCCTGATGCCACCGTCGCCACTCAGTCCGTAATACCGCTTTGCAGCAATATGCTGCCGTCGATTTCGACGGGTGCGGCGCAGGCGAGCCGCTCGTTATTTTCCATGCCCCGCTGGGTGACAACCACTCATGACGAGGTTAAGGCTGACTGGCGTGTGATGTCTCCGGGCGTCGTGGCCACTCAATCACCCTCTGAAGGCGGCCTCTGGATAAAGCTTGATACCAGCCATTACAGCTTTTGGCTATGGCTGTATGCGGGGTCGGATCGCATGCAATTGGGTGACCGGGTATGGCATCAGTACGAGGGCGAGAACCGATTGCTGGCGTGGGCGTTGGCGCACGAGACTTTCCTGCAGCATTTAAGCCTGCTGCTGAATGATGTATGCACGCCGAACGCCATAAGTGAGGAGACGCCCTCTCTCCCCAATGAGGAAGACACCCTGCTCTGCCAATGGCACTTCACCGCCGGTTCGGACAGCCTGAGTGGCCGGTTTTATTGGATGGCGGAGCACTGGGAACGGGTCGCGACCAACCCTTTATGGCAGCAGCCAAGTTCCCACTCTCGGCCAGCCTGGCGTAGCCGGTTGAGCGTTCCTTGTCGCCTCCGGTTGAAAGGGTATCGGTATGACCGGGATGAGGTTCGCCAATTTGATCCGGGGGACTGTCTGATGGTGACAGGAACCTTCCGTACCGGGCTGGCGCTGCATCTGCAGCCTCTGCACAGCCCACATTTTTGGAAAGCTGATATACAGACAGGACAATTGATCGTGAAACAAGGACCAGAAACCGAGCGCGAAATAACAGAGCCTTCCAGCCTGGCAGATACGCAACCGAATGGTGGCCCAACACCAGGGCTGGAAGTCGAACTGACGTTTGAATTGGGTGGCGTTACTTTGCCGCTCGAAACCGTTGAGCGGTTGCAGTCCGGGTATGTCATGGAGTTGCCGGAGCAACTGGACCAGTCGCGCGTCAAGGTACGGGCCAACGGTACCTGCATAGGATCCGGCCGGTTGGTAACCATAGGCGATCATCTTGGTGTTCAACTGATCGATCTGTCCAACGATGGAGCTTAGCAGTCTCACACCGGGAACCATTATCACCCTGGTCGTCGGCCTTGCGCTGGCGCCATTTATCGCGGTAATGGTGACCTCGTTTACCAAGATTGTGGTAGTGCTCAGCCTATTGCGTAATGCCTTGGGGTTGCAGCAAACACCGCCGAACGTCGTGATCAATGGGCTGGCCATCATCCTTTCGATTTACGTAATGTACCCAGTGTTGATGGAAACCTATGACCACATAGGCGAGCAAACCGCTGAATTGGAAGACGACGAAATAACGGTGGGCAAAGCCATCGAACTGGTGGGCTATGGCAAACAGCCACTGAAAGCGTTTTTGATGAAGCATTCCAGCGAGAAAGAACGCGCCTTCTTTCTACACAGCCTAAAACGCATCCTCCCTGAGGAAAAACGCGACCAGGTGACCGATGAGGACTTCATCGTTGTTGTGCCCGCCTTCACCGTCAGCGAGCTGACCAGCGCGTTCCAGATCGGCTTTTTGATCTTCCTGCCGTTTTTGGTGATCGACATGATCGTCGCCAACATCCTGCTGGCCCTGGGGATGATGATGCTCTCGCCCACCATGGTGTCGCTGCCGTTCAAGTTGCTGTTGTTTGTGTTTATCAGCGGCTGGACGAAGCTGGTGCATGGGTTGGTGATGACTTATGTGTGATTTGGTGTGGACAGTGCAGTGGGTTGGGTGGGGAGCCTAGGGGCGTATTCGGCTAGGGAGTTTCCCTAGCTAGGGAACGCACCAGCTTACTTTCTTCAATAAGAGAAGACAGAATACGATTGTGCCTTCGGTTAATTGGCTTTAAGAAGAGCTTGAAGCAGATCACGAGGGACTACCATTAACTTATTAGGAGGATTTACTATGTGGGGTGCAATCGCTGGTGTGTTTGCTGGTGGTGGTGCAAGTAGCATCATGGGAAGTGTATTTGGCAGCTCTCTTGCTGGGTTGGGCAGCCAAATTTTCTCAGGTTTGATGACCAATATATTTAATGGTGCACTGAACCAAACTCCTTTGCCGCAGCCGTTAAAGGATGCAATGGAAGGCGCTTTCCAAGCTGGCCTTGGTAATTTCCAAGGTGCCGCTCAAGAATTTCAGGAGGCAGCAGACGGCTTCATGGACATGTTAAATCCAATGGACCGTTCTTGTTTGGAGAACGACATCAAGGATATGAAGGATATGCTGTCTGACCTTATTACTCAACTGAGTAAAGAGCAGTCTGAGGAAACGGAAAAATCCACAGCTGGAGGTAGTCGGAATTTCTTTGAAGTTTTGGCTGAAGCTCTGGGAACGCAGGTAGGACAGCGTGCAGCTCAAATGCTCGATGCGAAGACTACTATGGAGAAATCAGGTGGCGATTCTCAAGAGGACGCTCAAGAATTTATGAAAGCTCAGAGCGAGTTCCAAGTCCAGTCTCAAATGTTCAAAATTGTAAACGATATGGCCTCCAATATCATCAAAACGGTTGGTGAAGCCTTGGATACCATGGCTCGTAAGCAGTAGATTACTTACAGTGCTGAAGGAGGGCCTGTTGGTCCTCCTTTTTGTGTTTGTGATTTACTCCTCATATTTTAGTTGGTATCGGCATTAAAATATGAGTAATCGCTTATAAGGACACAATGGGCATGAGAATATCTTTAATAGGAATATTGGCGACTCTTTCCCTGGTCGGTTGCCAGCCTGAGGGAGGAGGAGGTGATGGTTCAAATGGCAATGGACTGTCGTTAAATGGATACCTTTTTTTCGATTGGGGGTCTACATTCGCTCAATATTCGATTAGGGAGGCTATGCATATTGATTTATATGAAAATGAAGCATCGGATGTGTTTCCTCCTAAGGGATATATTGTAGCTAATCACTGGGTTCCAATTAATTTTCCAGGCGATTATAGAACCAGTGAAATAGTTGTATTAGACCAAGCAGGAAGCTTAGTCCTCTCTCTGCCTTTGACGCAAAGCGTATATAGCCCGATTAAGTTTTCTCCTGACGGTTCGATGATCGCTTTTAAATGGTGGCCTAAAGACTACTATGATAGTAGCCTGGAGGATGGGGTGGCTATTTTTAGTCTTGACGGCGACAAAGTCCAGTTATTTGAAGATCCTGACGAGCATTATTCGGCATTTGACTGGGTTGACTCAGACTCATTAGTCCTTGCAATTAATAATACGATTGTAATGGCGCCATCCTTAGAGGCAGACTCTGTAGAAACTATTCTCACTCTGCCTGCCGGCTTTGAGGTGACGTCCCTTGATGTTAATGAAGCTGGTACCAGAGTAACTTTTTCAGCAGGGGAAAAAGGCGCCAATGATAACCGGATATATTGGGCAGACCTTCAGGAAAGGGATGTTCATCAACTAACAGAGTCTCCCCTAAATGAGATGTCGCCGGTATGGTCGCCAGACAGCAAATATATTGCGTTCCAGTTTGGATACCCAGAAGGGCTTCCTACACCACCGGAATATCGGAGTTGCCCGGAAGTATATATATCCCCTGTCTCCAGTGATACAACGTATACACTTAGCGCAGGACATACTAGCAATGAGCTAAAAGTGTTGAAGTATAAGAAGGACACTGGAAGTGTTGTCACTGTCTGTGCATTCGGTAATATGATGTGGAAACTTCCCAGTTATAAATAATGGTAGCTACTCACACTCACATGCCTAAGAATATTGTTCTTTCCGCACCGGTGGTAGAAGGGTTTCGAGGAATTCAATAATTCATGGATATGGCGATAGAGTGAGCGGCTATGAAGCCTTTTGCCTTTGTCTTTTTTGTTTTTGCCTCCTTCTTAACAGTAGGTTGCATGCCTGAAAATGATAGGGAAGTAAGACCCTTGTCAGGAGCCAACTCCGTCGACCAGCCGGGGTGTAGTATCGGCTCGATAAACTGTGAATTAAGCGGTCTTTTATACTATGTCAACAGTACTGACTACGTAGAGCTTAACCTCAAGACAGGTGCTATGCGTGCATTTAAGGAACGTGGGTTTGGTGCAAGTGCCGGAGAAGACGGGGAGTTATTCATAGCCACGTTCGATTCTTCCGATTGGCAGGACGATTTCGATCTCGTGGAGGTTTATGATCGGGTGGGGGAGCCCGTTACACGAATAAGAATACCCGAAAACTCTGCCGCTGGGGTCCATAAAATATTTAACGATGCCTATCTTGGGTTAGGGTTCAGTGATGAGAATGGCGCTACACCAGGTTTGGTTGTTACGACCTACACTGGAGAGATAGTCAGATATTTACCTGACGACAATGCTTATATAACCAGTTGGGATTGGTCTGAAGCTGATAAAAAGCTCTACATAACCAAAGGGTTATCCGTTTATGTTGCCGATGGTATTGAGGGTGAGCTTACGTTGGTTAAGCGCTTTGATGCTCAGCCTTTCAATGTGGAGGTAAGCCCAGATGGTAAATGGTTGGCGCTGGAAGTGAAGGAAGCGAATAAAGTATCGAACATCTACGTTCTGAGCTCGGATGGTGCTTCACAACATCAAATTACTAATTCCAACAACCTTGATCAATACCCAAGGTGGTCACCCGATGGCCGCTATCTCACGGTAGTCAGTGGCGAGCAGTGGGCGGGGTGTACCGGAAGTTCCTGTACGGGTGGTTGTGCCGATCTGTTTGTTGTGCCTGTGGATGTGAGCAACCCGATCGACTTAAAGGCAAGTGATGCAACCCCTGCGTTTGAAGTTCAAGTGAATACTGAATATGGTGTCCAGCCCTCTACTTGTGCTATGTCTGGCGTCGATTGGTTTTCTCAATAGTGGACCGATTGGAAGTAGCACCCTGGGGTTTTCCCTAGTTTATGAGTCTGTATACAGGGGTATGCTGAGTCGGGTACGTAATGCCGGTCGTTTTCGTCCGACTCGCACAAAAAGGAGCCCCCATGAGTTTCGACGTAGTCAGACTAACGCAGGATGCCCTCTGGCTCATGCTGATATTATCCGGCCCGCCCATTGTGGTGGCGGCGCTTTCCGGCTTGTTGGTGGCGTTTATCCAAGCGGCCACCCAGCTGCAGGAGCAAACGCTTGCCTTTGCCATTAAATTGGCGGCGGTGGGGATTACGCTCTTTTTAATGGGGGGTATTTTGGGTGAAACCCTCAACGAATTCAGCAGCCGGATCTTTAATGGCTTTCCGAACATGCTAAGCCCCTGATGGGTGTTGAAGCGCTTAATCAATGGCTGGTAGCCTTAGGGCTTTCCGTGCCCCGCATTGCAGCTGCCTTTCTCATTCTTCCTTTGCTGACGCAGCAGACAGTACCGGCGCTTGTGCGCAATGCCATTTTCATCACGCTTGGCCTGGTGGTGCTACCGGTTACGGCCTATTCTCTGGAGCAGTATGATCTCACCCAGCTCAAGGTGGGGTGGCCCGTCATTGTGTTGAAGGAAATATTCATTGGCGCAACCCTCGGCTTTCTGTTCGGGTCGATTTTTTGGGCGCTGTCCGTTGCGGGGGGCATTATCGATACCCAGGCTGGTACCAACATGGCCAGCGCGATGGACCCTGTCCAGGGGCATCAATCTTCGCCCAATGCCCGTTGGCTGGCGCTGTTTGCTTCCTGGTTGCTGGTGGTCAGTGGGGGGCTGCTGGTGTTTATCGATCTTATATTCGGCAGCTACCAGCTGTGGCCGGTTCTGGCACCACTGCCGAATTTAAGCCTGGGCGACTCCATGCTGTTCATCGGCGAGTTTGAATACATAATGACCACGGGCTTGTTATTGGCCGCGCCCGCTATTCTTTTGTTGGCATTGGTGGATTTATGTTTCGGGTTAATTAACCGCTTCGCCCAGGAGTTGAATGTGTTAGCGCTGACCATGCCGGTTAAAGCCTGGGTGGCTGGCTTCATTCTAATGTTGAGCCTGGGCATGATCGTCGAGGTGGTTATCCGTAAGTTGATGGAAAACAAAAGCCTGCTACTCCCTCTCAAAGCGATATTCAATAGCTGACGCTACAGGGGTTCTCCCTAGCTAGGGAAGGCCCCGATTGGCATTTTCCCTCCGATTTCGTGAAATGGTTCCACTGCAAGGCAGGATGACCCTTATTAACAACTAACAAGGTAGGAACCGTTATGATTGGATTCGGATCTGGGCCCAGCGCCGATGTGAAATTTGCCAGAGAAGTATTTTCAACGCTTGGTGAAGCAGGCATGAACGACGCCAATGTGGCGAAAATGGCTGACATGTTAAGCAATGTGCCCGCCAATGAACTGTCACGCCAAGAGCGCCAAACACTGCTCGGCGTGATGGAGTGCATGGTTAAGGATGGCACACTGACTAACAGTGAAGTCGATGTTCTAAACCAGATTATCAGCGATTTTACCGATAAAAGTACCCAAGGGTATTTTTATGGGCTAAATAGCGGGCCTCATTCAAAGTTCGATTTTTTTAACCCGTTTGCAGATCGCTATAGCGATTATAAGCTGGGTAATCTGCTTCACAACGATCCCGATGCTCATAGTGGTTTCGGTGTTTTCGCACACGAACATGTCGGAGGGCTGGTTAACTTCTGCAATACCGGTGACCAGTCTTTCCTGAATTCCATCAACAGTGCGTTATCCAATGTTCAAGATAACGCTTGGAGTGGAGCGTTACAGGGTGCATTCTCCAACGCCGATTTATCCAATTTGAATGCTGCGGAGCGTGGTGAGTTGGCTGGCATGACATTTATGGCAGCTGCGGATGGCAAAATTACTTGGCCGGAAGCCCAGTCAATTATGAACAAGCTCAACCAGGCACAACAGCCTGATTGCTGGTTCCCCTGCCCTTGCCCCAAGCCCATGCCACCCAAAGAGCCAGAGTGGTCCGTGGAAATGAACGGCAGTAAGGCCAATATTGATCTCGGTGATTACACGCTGGAAATCAATGAAAAGCACTCTGAGTTTATCCTGACGAACAAGGAAACTGGTGAGAGTTCCCGCGTGTGGGGTGACCCGCATTTCGACATGGATAACGACGGTAAGACCGATGTCGACTTCTGGGGCACTATGACCATGAACCTGGAAAACGGCACCAAGATTACTATCCAGACGACTCCCTGGAACGGCAATGAGAATATGACGGTTTCCAGCCGCTTGGTCATTACCCAGGGTGACAAGGCCATCGAGGTCTCTGGAATGGACCAGAATAAAATTGGCGACATGGAAATCACCCAATCCAACGACGGTCATCTTAAAGACATATTCACTGGCGATGGTCTCGATATATACGAGAACGATGGTAAGTGGATGGTGATGGATGGCTGGGAAATGCGTGAGGTGACGCAGGAGGATATGAACACCACCAAGGGTGATAAGAGCGACTTCGATCTGATGGAAGGCTTGCAGGCGCTGGCGGCGGCCAGTTCCATCTCTCTGTTCTCAATCTTGATATCTTCCCTCTTTTCTCAAGGCTTTGGTGACCAGGATCGATAAGTTGCCGCCGAGAGCCGGCCATTTGTGGTCGGCTCAACTGCAATAATATCGAGTGGGATTTTTAAATCAGGATTCAATACTGGAAGCGGCCACTTGATAGGGCGTATCACCGGCTTGCCATCGAGTGGCGAGACGGGTGAGGCTAGCGCGGGAGCGACGGCTGTAATTGCCCTCCTGGCCGTGTTCCAGGTCTACAAGGATTTTGGCAGGGTATAGCTGCCTGGAGATATAGCTCTGGTTGAACAGATCGATAAGCTGGCTTACGGCTTTTAGGTAGGCTTCGTCTGAAAGGTAGGGCCGCTGTGTCTTTTGGCAATACCAAACTACCAGATATTCGATAGGGCCGAAGCGGCGAACAGGCGCTGCGGAAGCCGAAAGTGCTTGAACATCCAGCCATTGGCCGAGCTGGATGGTTAGGTCGTGCCAACCTGTTCCACTTCCCCAAGCGGTCAATTCACCCGTGGGGAGGTCGAGTCTTTGTAAGGCGGTGCCGATTGTTTCGGCAAGACGCTGCCGGGCTGTCCAATCCTCACTTTCTGCCAGAATCATCATTAATTTAAGCAAGCCAGGGTAGCCCGGCTCGTTCATACGGTCACCCAGGCGCTTTAATACAGCCAAGCGAACGTCCGCGGAGTCCACCTCTTTCAATACCCTGGCTAAATGACTGGCTTTGGTTAGCCAGTGCGATGTGTCAAGTGAGAGAGGAGGTGGTAACGGGGAGGTCATGCCAGAACGTATGAGACCAGCCGGTCTGTCCAATCGGCCAGGGTCGAGTGCTCTTGGTTGGGGGGTGGTTCGCTGACCGTGTTGAGGGAGTGGGCAGAGTCCGAGGCCCACACGTCAGCCAAAAGAAGGTCTATTGCAGGATCGTGTGGTTCCGCCGCTACGGTAGAGGCGTCAATCTCCGATAAGTTGGGCTCGGCCAGAGACTCAGCGTTGGCAAGGCCTTGGTTTTGACCGTCTAAATCCTGCTCATAAAAGCTGGAGCGGCTTTGCCGTAAGGCATCCAACTGTGTGTGTAGTGTATCGGATGTTATTTTCATATCATCTGTGTGGGTCATTGCCCAGAGAAATCAAGTTCAAAAACAAGGATAGTGCAATAAACCAGGGTATGAAACTCGGGTAAACCCGAGTTTAATTTCAAGCCACATACCTAGGGAATACCCTAGTTATTTTGGGTTGGGAGAGGAGGACAATAGACCCGGTGTCTAAGCTGACAGGTCTTTCACATGGCAAAGGAAAAGGGTGCCGACCAGACGGAGAAGCCCACTCCCAAACGGTTGAAGGATGCCCGAAAAGATGGCGAGGTGCATCGTAGTCAGGATCTTAGTAAAACGGCTGCGCTGCTCTTGTGGCTGTTGCTGTTCTGTTTGCTGGCAGGCTTTGTCTACCGACAGTTGACTCTTTTATTCGACCATGTCTTGCAGGGTATTACATCCGCCGAACGGTTGGATGTTGTATCTGGCGCTGTCTTTTTGAGTGGCCAGACATGGATGAAGGTATTGGCACCTTTTCTCATTGTTGCAGCATTGGTTGGCTTGGCTCTTGAAGCCTTGCAGGTAGGCGCTGTTTTTGCACCTAAGCGCATGGTGCCAAAATTGGAGCGTTTAAATCCGGCTGAAGGCATCAAGCGCATGTTTTCCAAGGAGCATCTGGTTGAGGTATTGAAGGCGGTTATCAAAACGGCTGCTCTGGTTCTGATTGTAGTGCTGATAACCAAGGCACTGCTCCGCGAATATCTGATGCTGATGCAAGGGACGGTAGACGCTATCTTGCCAACCCACTGGCGGACCTTGTTGTGGGTTATATCCGCTGTTGTATTCGTTTTTTTCTTTGTTTCGGTATTGGATGTGATATATCAAAAACATGTTTTTACAAAAAACCTGATGATGAGCCGAAGGGATATCAAGGACGAACAGAAGGACTCGGAAGGTGACCCCATGATGAAAAACCAACGCAAGCAACTTCACCAGGAATGGTCACAGCAGAATTCACTGGCGGCGGTTCGCAAGTCAAATGTGGTGGTTGTAAACCCAACGCACTATGCCGTGGCGCTATATTACGAACAAGGTGAAACAGACCTGCCCATGGTGGTCGCCAAGGGCGAAGGATATATGGCACGGCAAATACGCCAGATCGCTGAAGAAGAGAATATTCCTATTATGCGCAATGTTGATCTGGCGCAGGGCCTTTACAGAACCATAGAAGCCGACTGCTATATCTCATCGGATTTCTTCCAGGCAGTCGCCGAAGTGCTCTACTGGGCCGAGAGTGTCAGAGAAGCGGGCGAAGGTGAGCGTTATGCCGAGTGGGATTCGGTCGAACCGGATGACGTATGAAATCGCTATTATTTAATTAGATTTTTTTGGCTATGTCATACGCTGTTTAAATCTGTAGTCTTAATGTATGTATTTCTTTATACCTCGGGTTAACCCTAGTTGTTGTCTGGCTGTTCCTATCTTAATGTCGCTATGCCGTCTGAGCCCCGGTGCCTTTGTTTTCTTTGTGGATTGGATGCGTCCATAGAAGTAACGAGGCCCATTCTGATGCTTTAAAACACGACAGTATTTTAATAAACGAAGTATTTCAAACAGTAGAAACGTTAACAGAGTCACAACAATGGATGGAAACGGAATGAAACGACTCATATTCACATTAGCCATATTGCCTGCCGCCGTATTGGTGGGTTGTAACGATTCAAACAACGAGAGCTCGAATAACGATTTGGGTGCCCCTTCTTTTATCATCAGCTCTTCAAATCGAGCGCAGGTGGATCAGGTGGCAGGTTCAACCGCGACCGAATCGAGTACCCAAACCTATATCGGTGGTGACGATGGCCGCAGCCTGTCGAGTAACTCCTTGTTCATGTCCAATCTGGCGCGGGAAATCTCGTCGCGCTCCGGCAGCCAAACTGAGGAAATCGACTGTACCACGGGCTCCGGTACCGCTAGCGGCACCGTTACAGGAATTGATGAAAACGGTGAAGCCGAACCCGATGGCAGCATGTCGGTTACCATGACATACGAAACCTGCACCCAGGAGGAGTCTGAGGATGACTATTCAGCCTACCACGGCACGGTCAACCTCGACATCGACTGGACCGGCTTCAATGTTTCAACAGAGACGTTCGATTCATTATCCATGACCGCCTCTTTTGACAACTACCATGAAAAGGTGGTCGTTGGGGGTGAAGTGGAAAGTGAAAGCACTGTGGATGGCAGCCTGACCCTTTCGGCCACACAGCTGGAGTATCGAGCCTCGTTCTCCCTGGTGATGAGCTCACCGGAAATCGACAATAAAGTGATTGCTATGGAGACTACCTCTGATATCGTGCGTGGTGTATCCGATACCTACCCCACCAGTGGGGAAATAGTGGTGACTGGCGGTGAAGATACACAAGCAGTCTATACCATTGTTTCGAACGGCGTTGAAGTGAGTCTTAACGGCGCTCAGGCTGAGCTGATCACTTGGTCCGAGATTGAATCTGGGGAAGGAGAGTTCTAAGCGTAGAGCGCTGCAATATCATGCTTTCCCATGGGACATGGATGTCCCTATCTCCACCAGCGACGGGATTCAATAAGTGGTAGCGAGTGCCATCGGAACGGTTTTGAAACGGTTGACGCAATAAAAAATGGGCACTTCCAAAGTAAAGCTGTAAGTCTTTTTACAATCTTGCGGGATAAGGAGTTCTCTATGTTGCTAGGCAGGAAGCGGTTATCTCTTCTTCTTATCCGGTTGTTCATTGCCGCTATTGGGGGCGCAGCATCGGTGCTCCATGCCGGTGCCATACCTGATGGGCCCAACAGCCGTATTACCGACGGCGGGCTGGTGCAATACAGTGATGCCGAGTGGCCTTCTTTGGCGGTGCTTGGCGAAACGGTCTATGCCACTTGGTTGGACGACCGCTACGGTAATGATAATTCCGTCATGTTTGCCCGGTCCGACGACAACGGTCGTACCTGGTCGCAAAATACTCTGGTGAGTTTGGTTCCCTATGACGACTGGACGGAACATCCTCAAATCGCCGTACAACCTGACGGCACCATCTGGATTGTGTGGTACCTCTTCTACGCTCAAGATTCCAATAATGTGAACGACCTTCGGCTGGCCCGGTCAACGGACGGAGGCGCGAGCTGGTCGCTGTACCTATTGAAAGACGGCGGTGAAAAGGATGATTTGTGGAAGACAAAAGTCGCCGCGGATGATCAGTACCTCTACGTGCTCTATCACGATTTCGCAAGCAACAATACCGACAAAGGCTACAATATCCTGCTGAACCGAGTGGATACTGCCCAGTTGAAGCATCAGGATATTATGGTGAACGATGTCGCCATGTCCGGTCGAATAAGCGGCGGGATTCAGGATGACGGGCCCCAGCTCGACTTGAGCCTCAGGGAAACCGAACAAGGAACCCTGCTGTGTGCCGCCTGGGAAGACCGGCGCAGTCGCGCCTCTATCTATGGCGCTTGTTCTGACGATCAAGGCAGCAGCTTCTCAGCCAATTTCAATGTCAGCGGCAGCGATGCCGTCATGCCCAATATCGCGATAGCGCCGGACGGTCGGCTTTATGCGACTTACTCGTCGGATACCGATGGTCGGAAAAACATTCTTTTACGTGCTTCGGATGACAAGGGTCAGTCATGGAGCGAACCTAGGCCGGTCACCCAATTGGATACCGAGGAAGTGAGCCACAGGGATCTTGAAGTGGATAACAGCGGTCAGGTATTGGTGGCTTGGGTTCACGATAGGTACGGAGAGAACGATATTAACCTCTCGACTTCCAGTGATAGCGGGAACCATTTTGCTGTTCTGGTAGATATGGAGGACGAGCAGGGGGAGCACCCCGACGTCTCCAGCCCCAACCAGGTCAGGCTGGCTACCGGACCGACCGAGGGCGATGACAGCTTCGTTTATTTGGCGTGGCGCGATACGCGTAATCCGGAGAATGAAATCTGGTTTACACGAGCCATTCTGGACGGTACGCCGCCGACCACCCCTAGCGGCGTGGTGGCTGAAGGGGTGGACAGGGCCATTAGGCTCTCCTGGCAGGCTTCCAGTGATGCAAACGGAGTGAAGGGTTATCGGGTCTTTCGGGCTGAATCGGAAAGTGATCCGTTCGAAGCGATCTCTCCTGTTCTGGTTCAAGCGCTCGCTTACACCGATGTCGGGCTGGAACCCGGGGATCGCTATGTGTACCGGATCGCTGCGGTGGATGGTACGGGGAATATGGGTGCACAATCCCAAACAGCCGAAGCAACCGCCAAAGGAGGGGATTCACAACCCGGTGGGGTACTGTTTTATGAGCAGGGCGACGCAATACGTTCAAATCCCCTGAATGGGGGCGCTGGCCAGACCATAACTGATTCGTCAAGCCCGGTTTTGTCGCCCGGTGGTGACAGGCTTTATTATCGCAGCAGCGCCGAGGTGGCTTTCCGGCCGATCAACAAAGACGGGTCTCTCGGTGACGTCACTCATTTCATGAGCCGCGAAGGCATGTCGGAGTTCGATATCGCAGCCGATAACCAGCACTTCGCGGTGATCGAGACGCGCTCCCAGTACAATGAAGACCTCGGTTTCTGCTTTGTATCGGAACCGATATTCGCCACCAAAGACCAGAAATTATTTACCGACCAACACAACCTGTCCTCCTATGTGACCATTTCAGCCGATCATCATTGGATGGGCTACCGATACGACGGTTTCTGTCATGGGTTGGCATACGGAAACACCTACCCTGGCGATTTCTGTCTGGCCAATCTTGCGAGTCAGGAGCGCTTTTGTCTGGAAGGTGCGGATGTAAAAGGGGCTGATTTCGCGCCTTCCGGCCACAGTCTGGTGTTTGCATCACCGCTCAGCGGCCAGCATGAAGTATGGAAAGCCGAGGTAACCAATGAGGGGACCTTGATCAACTATCAGCAATTGACTCGAGGACCGGATAACCAGCCGGTGGATAACCCCCGCTGGTCAAGCGATGGGGAGTGGATCGTTTTCCAGCGCGACCTGAATCCGGACACAGACGAGGAGGCTGTTAATTGGCAGCTTTTTGCGGTACGGGCGGACGGCACGGCTCTGCGGGAATTGAATTTGGCAGGTGAGCGTCCTGTGCTGGTAACGGAGGGTGGTGCTTCAAATGGAGAGGGCAGCGGCACCCAGAAACCGGGAACATCCTCATCCGGCGGTGGCGCCCTGCCCTTGTGGTTATTGCTCTTGGTTAGCAGCGTGCTGCTATACCTGAAACCGTCACCCTTTGTTCCTGCAGAGTTACGTTGGCATTAGTCACCGTGGTGAAGGGCTGTGTCAGTTGGGGCCATCGTGCAGGCCCTATTGGGAAGTCAGGTCTCCGGCGGGCCGCTCCGGCATGTTGGTAATAAAATTAACCGGCACCAAGCCGCCTTCACTTTGGCTGGGTTTCAGGCCAACCCAGGCAACAAAATAATCGTCGTGCCGATAAGCGAATGACCAGGCTTGGGCGTTGTCGCTGAAGGTCAGATCGTGGGCTTCTTTCCATTCCGCTGTCAGGGCACCGAGTTTTTTGGCGTAATCGCCTTTGAGTGCCTGCCAGGATTCATCGGCGGGTAACACATAGCGTTCAAGGCGCATCCCCTCTTCGCCGAAGCGAGCCTCGGCGGTGTCCCATACTTGAGTCCAGAAATGAGTGTCGAGGCTGCCGGTCTGGGTGCCGAAGGCATATTCTTCTGTGGTTTGAAGGGTTGCGGGGGGTAACGGCAGGCTGAGGTCGCGGTCTGATTCACAGCCCGCGATTCCCTGCCCAAAAAGCACTAACAGGGTGGTGATTTTAATAGAGCGGTTAACTCCGACTAATGTCATAAGCAAACTCAGTCCAAACGGGTGACCTGGCTGACGCGGTCGTTAAATCCGCTGAAGGCGGCACTGCCCACGCCCATTTCCCCGGTGTTGGGGTTCATGGGGATGGCGGCGCGCTCCAGCTGCTGGGCGGCATCGGCACCGGGATCCGTGATGGCGGCGTCAATGGCGGTCGCCACCCAGTTCCGACCCACGGATATCGCGCCAGCCGTAGCGGGGCCAACACCCAGTGTTACAGTGGCCAGGGCTGTGTTCAATACGTTGGTGGTCATTTCCCGTTGGGTGGCGACATCGTCGGAGATGGACTCGGTCGCACTGTATACACCACCGACGAAATATCCCAGGGTGCCGGCGTTTTCATAGCGTTGGGCGCCGCTGGCAAGGGTGGTGGTGTCTTCAAAGCGTGCGATGGGGTCCTGACTTAAATCGTTGCCCAATTGCAACCGTGCCATTTGTTCACCCAGCACCGCTTCCTGGTCGGTATTCAGCAGATGTTTGGCATAGGCGGAGAAACCGGTGCCGTCCATAGTGCTCTGGTTATAAGCCAGCTCACGCATGATGCCGGTGGTATCGGTGTCGAGCAGGTGGGTCAGGCCGTTCGCCAGGGTGTTGGCGGCATCGGTGTCACCGATGGCGACTACCGGAAAGCCAAAGTCTTCATTGATGTGGTTCAGCGTCTCGGCACCGGCGTCAAAAATGCGGGCTTTCAAGTCCGGGTTGCTGATTTGGCTGGCACTGGCAAGGATCTGCCCGGCGACTTTACCGTCCATACTGGCGGTGACGGCATGGCTGGAATAGTTGACCGTTTCATCGATGGACGCTGACATCACCGCCTGAAGCTGGGCGTCGGTCAGGCTGCCAAAGGCCTCTTGGGCGGCAGCCGGGTTGCCCTGCAGCCCTCCCAGTACTTCGCCGATGGCAGCGGCTTCGGCATCTCCGGTACGGGAGGTGGAACCGCCAAAACCGGCGGAGCTGTAGTCGGGGCGGTCGGTGGCGCTGTCGGCCATGGCCTGAACGTAGTCGACTTTGACGTCGGAACTGGCATGGGTGGCGACGGCCTGGCCAAGGGCAACCACATCACTGTAGCCACCGCTGTTATCGTCGGTGCGGGCAAAGGAGTCCGACAGGGTTTTCAGCCCTTCGCCATCCAGCTTGCGTGCCATGTCGTTGAAAAAGGTGGAGCGTTCGGCGACGGTGAGCCCACCCAGGCCCATGACTTTGTCGTCGGTGAATTCCTGGGCGATTTTATCGAGCGTACCATCGGCGGCGAGTTGGTCGATAACCGCCTGGGTTTGGTTGGCGTCGAGCCCTTCAAAGGTGTTGGCGATGGCTTGCACGTCGCCATGGGTGACGGCCCAGTCAGTAAAAGAGGTTGAGAGTCGATCCTGAATGGAGTCGACCGCCTGGTCCACAGGGTCGCTGGTTTGAGTGGCGGTGGATTGGGCAGTGCTGATGCCGTTGTTTTGGGAAACCGCAGGCGTGGACATGATCGAATCCTCTCGTGATGGGTGGTTCAAAGAACGCTCACTTGAGGGGATCAGTGTCATGCTAACTGTAGCGATGTGCTATTGGGGGTTGCCCCAGCTAGGGTTAGCCCTGGGTTTTAGCTGCTCTATGGACGAGAGGCGCTGAACGCTTTTTTAGCATCTCCCGTCCCGCGTCTCCCATTTAGTCCCGCATCGCTCTTACTTAGACTTCTTGACGTATTGCGTCAGAATCACAATTTGCTGGCCGTTCACCTTGCCTTCGATCTGTTCAGGGTTGTCTGCAACCAGAGTGATGTTGCGTACCGCCGTGCCGCGTTTGGCGGTGAAGCCGGCGCCTTTGACGTTGAGGTCTTTGGTCAGGGTGACGGTATCGCCGTTTTCGAGTTGGGCGCCGTTGCTGTCCAGATGAACGACGGCGCCTTCTTCCGCCGGGCCTTCACCGGTGGCCTTGGCCCAGGCGAGGGTGTCTTCATCCAGATACAGAATATCCAGCAATTCCAATGGCCACCCTTCGCGGCTGATTCGGTTCAACAAACGCCAGGCCATGACCTGAACGGCGGGAACCTGTGACCACATGCTGTCGTTCAGGCAGCGCCAATGGTTGGGGTCCATGTTCTCGGGGTGCTCGATCTGATCGAGGCAGGTGGCGCACACGAGAATGCTGTGATCGGGGTTGTCGGGGTCATTCACCGGCGGGACTTCATAGACCGACAGGTCTTCATTGGAACTACACAGTTCGCAGCGGGATTTACCCCGGGTCAGCAGGTTACGTAACTGAGTCATGGTGTCGGTCTCCTTGGGTGGGAGCGCTACTATACACCAGAAGTCATCTATTGGGTGGTCGTATTAACCGCGTCGTCCAGCAGTTTGCCCTGGGCGGAGATGGGGGAATCACCCTCGGGGGCACGATGATATTCACCCTCGGCATTAAGCTCCCAGGCTTGTTGGTTGTCCGCAAGGTACAGTTCCAGATCTTTGATGACCTTGTCGCGCAGTTTTTTACTGAGCAGCGGGAAGCCGGTTTCCACACGGTGAAACATATTGCGGCTCATCCAGTCGGCACTGGCCAGATAGACCTCGGCGTCGCTTTCATTGAGGAAACAAAAGGCGCGCGTATGTTCCAGAAAACGGCCAACGATGGAGCGCACACGAATGTTTTCCGAAACCCCAGGGATGCCGGGACGAAGTTGGCATATACCACGAATGATCAGATCAACCTGAACGCCCGCTTGACTGGCTTCATAGAGCTTGCGTACCAGCAACTCTTCATACAAAGAATTCATCTTGGCGATGATGCGCGCCGGTTTCCCGGCGCGGGCGTGTTCAATTTCCCGGTCGATTTTACGCATCATCGTTTTGTGAAGCGTAAAAGGAGACTGCACAAGCTGATCCAGTTTGCTCACCTTCCCCAGGCTGGTGAGCTGCAAAAAGATTCGGTATACGTCATCACCGATTTGTTTGTTGCAGGTGAGCAAACCGTAGTCGGTATAAATCTGGGCGGTTTTTGGATGATAGTTGCCTGTGCCAAGATGAACATAATGACGCAGCTTGTTGCCTTCGCGACGGGCCACCATCAGCATCTTCGCATGTGTTTTGTAACCGACGATACCGTAGACGACATGGATGCCGAATTCCTGCAGCCGTTCGGCGAGCGCAACGTTGGCTTCTTCGTCAAAGCGGGCCAGCAGTTCGATAATAACGGTCACTTCCTTGCCAGCCTTGGCGGCGGCGACCAGGGCATCAACGATGATCGAGTTCACCCCGGTGCGGTAAAGCGTCTGTTTGATGGTGAGAACATCGGGGTCTTTGGCGGCCTGACGAATCAGATCCACCACGGGCATGAAGGAGTCAAACGGATGGTGCAACAGGATGTCACTTTTGCGAATGGCATCGAACATGTTCGCCTTGCGCCGCAGCACCCGCGTCACCCGGGCATCGAACGGTGGGTATAACAGTTGCGGCGTACCCGCCAACTCGATCAGGGACACCAGCCGGTTCAGGTTAACCGGCCCGTCGGCCCGGTACAGGTCGATCTCGCTGATCTCGAACTGTTTGAACAGAAACTGCACCAGTTCGTCCGGGCAGTTGACCGCCACTTCCAGACGCACCTCGTCCCCATATTGGCGATAGACCAACTCCCCTTCGATAGCCCGGCGTAAGTCGCCGGTTTCTTCTTCATCGACAAAGAGATCCGAGTTGCGGGTAACGCGAAACTGATAGCAACCCTTCACTGTCATGCCGAAAAATATTTCGTCCATGAAGTGATGAATCACGGACGACAGGAAAACAAAATCCTGTGGGCCGGAACCAGTCTCCTCAGCGGGCAACTGAATCATATTCGGCAGGGCTCTCGGGCACTGCACAATGGCCTGGCCGCTGTTGCGACCAAAGGCGTCTTTGCCTTCGAGCTTGACGATGAAGTTAAGGCTCTTGTTCAGAATGCGAGGGAAGGGGTGTGCCGGGTCGAGCCCGATCGGGCTGAGCAGGGGCAATACCTCGTGCTCGAAATACTGTTGCAGCCATTGGGTTTGTTGTTTGGTCCAGTGGTCCCGCCGAATGACTCGGATGCCGTGTTCGTCCAACAGTGGCAGCAGCTGCTGATTCAGTATGTCGTATTGGCGTTGCACCAGTTGATGGGCGCGACCGGCGATCTGGTCCAGCTGCTGGCGGGGCGTTAACCCTTCGGGGCCGGTAATGGTGGACCCGGCTTCAAAGCGCTCTTTCAGGCCACCGACGCGAATTTCAAAAAATTCATCCAGGTTGGTGCTGGAAATACAGAGGAACCGCAGGCGTTCCAGTGGGGGTATGCGGATGTCTTCCGCCTGGGACAGGACGCGATCATGAAACTCCAAAAGCGAGAGTTCCCGATTGATAAAATGTTCCTGGGTGATATCCAGGGGTGTGTCCTGACTCATAGGTACCTCTCAACCGTTCAAGAATTGGCATTCGGGCTGGTTCAGGGGCTCTGGTCCGCAGCGGATACCCGTGGTGTCTCTGCTGGGTCGGCGTGAATCCATCCATGGAGCCTAGACCGCAACATCCTTGTTGCGGACTCCCCTGCAGAGACGCCACGGGCATCCGCCGCTATCCCCTGTGGGAATGCCAATTCTTGAGTTAGCAACCGTTGCATACAGTGTATGACAGAATTGTTGCAGGTGTGTGAAAGGAGAGAAGGCCAGGGAGTTAACCCCGGCCGGGGGAGCTGAGATCAGAGGCCTTTTACGGCGAAAATACCGGGGGCGTTGCGCCAATAGCCTTTGTAGTCCATGCCGTAGCCGAATACATAGCGGTCTTCGCATTGCAGGCCGATGTAGTCCGGAATGATGTCCGGGCGGGCTTTGCGGTCGTGTTGTTTGTCGACCAGCACGGCAATGTGCAGGTCTTCCACGCCCTCTTCCCGACAGTGGTCGACAATGGCCCCCAGAGTGGCGCCTTCGTCGTAGATGTCATCAACGATCAGCACCGTGCGGCCTTTCAGCGGCTGTTGGGGATAGGTGCGCCATTCCAGATCCGCCCCACGGGTTTTGTCGCGGTAGCGGGTGGCATGCAGATAGCTGATCTCCAACGGGAACCCCAGCTTGGTGACCAATTTGCCGGTCAGCACCAGGCCGCCGTTCATCACGCTGAACACAATGGGGTTACGGTTGGCCAGATCTTTGGAAACAGCGGCGGCGATGTTATCGATAGCCTGTTCGACCTGGGCTTCTGTAAAGAGGCAGTCGGCCTCGTTCCGAACTTGCTGGATCTCTGAGGGAATGGCGGTCATTTCTGCCTCTTTGGTCAGGAATCTGGGGTGGCGAACTGTAGCGAGTCTTCCACCTTGGTGCAAGATACCCGCCTTTTTGCGGTAGTATAGCCGCCAAATGACCCTCCGGAGCAACCCATGCGCATTGCGTTAATGTGGGCCATGGCCCAAAACCGTTTGATCGGCCGCGATAACAAGCTGCCCTGGTACCTGCCGAACGACCTGAAATATTTTAAAAGAGTGACCACGGGAAAGCCGGTGATCATGGGGCGCAAGACCTATGAAAGCATTGGCAAACCGCTGCCGAACCGGACCAATATCATTGTCACGAGAGACACCGCATTCGAGGCTCCAGGCACCAAAGTAGTGCATTCATTGGATGCCGCCATTGAGTTGGCCGAGATGGAAGCGGAGATTTCCGGTGTGGAAGAGGTGGTGGTGATGGGCGGTGGTGAAATCTACGCTCAGGCCCTGCCTCGGGCCGACCGGCTTTATGTGACGCTTGTACATGCCGAAGTCGAAGGCGATGCGTATTTTCCAGAGATCGATCTGACGGCCTACCAGGAAGTGGCGCGGGAGGATTTCCCGGCGGAAGGCCCCAACCCCTACGATTATTCTTTTGTCGTTTACGATCGCCCGGTGCAGTAAGGTAAAGGGGCCAATTCAGGCTTTACCCATTACCCGCAAGGAGGAACTCCACCATGGCTATTAGTCCCAACCCTGTCGTCTGGTTCGAAATTCCCGTCTCCGATATGGACCGGGCCGTTGCGTTCTACGAAGCTGTGTTTGAAACCACTCTGGTTCGACAGGAGATGGGTCCGTTGAACATGGCCTGGTTTCCTTCGGAGCCGGGCAAAATCGGGTCGAGTGGCACTTTATTGAAAGCGGAATCCTACGTGCCTTCGCATCAGGGCACCCTGGTCTACCTCAGTGTGGATGATATCGAGGCCACCTTGGGGCGGGTAGCGGAAAGCGGCGGTAAAATCCTGAACCCGAAAATGGCCATTGGTGAGTTTGGATTCGTGGGGCACTTCGAAGACAGCGAGGGCAACCGGGTTGCCCTGCACAGTGAATCCTGATTTTTATTTTACTCAAGTTTTGGGGTTCGCTGGCAGGGACGAGCACCGGATGCCTGGTTGCCTTATCAAGGGTGGTTCGCAGCATGGATGCTGCGATCCAGGCCCCATGGACGGGTTTATGCCGACCCTTGATAAGGCAACCAGGTAGCCGGTGCGTACTCTTGGCATCATTTTTTAAGTGAACCCCGAAACTTGAGTTGTTTTACTCATCTACATAGGTGGCCAGCCCCTTCCTAACACAGGCGACGGCCAGGCTACCAAACAGCACGAATGCCACCAATAGCGGCACCAGGGTTGCGTTGTAGAACTGCCCGACCAACAGAGACAGCGGCACCGATACAAAGTTGGTGATCGAGCCGATCAAAGCCGCACCCAGCCCCGCCACCTGCCCCAGCGGCTGCATCGCCATGGCGTTGATGTTGCCGAACAGCAATCCCAAACAGAAAAAACCCACCGATGCGAGCCCCATGAATTGCCAGAAACCGGGGACTCCCTGTTGAAAAAGCGCCAACACCAGCAGAATTCCGAAAGCGGTGATCATGCCCGCCAGGGCAGCATAGCTGATGCGTTTTGTGCCGAAGCGCATAACCAGACGGCTGTTGGTAAAGGACGCGAAGCCGATTGCGAGTGCGAGTAGGGCGAAGTAGAGGGCGAAACGGTCCCCGACTTTATAAACATCCTGAAATATCGCCTGGGAGGAGCTGAGGTAGGTGAGAAATCCACCAAAAATAAAACCGGCGGCAAGGGTGAACCACATGGCGGTCGGAGTGGTGAGGACGACTTGGGTGGAGGCCCAAAGGCGTGTCCAGGAGAAGGCGTGCCGGTTGTCGCGGTTCAGGGTTTCGGGTTGTCTGATGCCGAACCAGAGGGCGACGACCAGGGCGAGGCCGATGAAGACGCCGAAGATGGTGGGCCATTCGGAGAGGTAAAGAATGCCTTGGCCGAGTGCGGGGGCGAGCATGGGAACAAGAATGAAGACCATCATGATGAAGGACATGACTTGTGCCATGGCGCGGCCGATGTATTGGTCGCGGATGAGGGCGACGGAGACGATGCGGGGGCCGGAGACGCCGAAGCCTTGAATGAGTCGACCGATCAGCATGGTGGTGAGGCTTTGGGCGTTCATGGAGATGAGGGAGCCGATGATGAAGATGAGGAGCCCTGACATGATGGCGGGTTTGCGGCCGATGCTGTCGGAGAGTGGGCCGTAAAACAGTTGGCCGAAACCCATGCCTAGAATTAAAAAGGAGATGATCATTTGGGTTTTGGCGAGTTCGCTGATGTTCAGGTCGGCGGCGATTTGTGGCAGGGCGGGGAGCATGGCGTCGATGCTGAGGGCGAGCAGTGAGGTCATCAGGGCCATTAGGGTGACGAATTCGGGGAGGCGGAGGCTTCTGGGTGGTGCAGTGGTATGCATTCGGGAGTCCAATCGGCGGTCGTTGGGCGAAGCGGGCGAGTTTAACACAGTGGTTTTGGTTGGGACCGCCGGGTAGGGGTAGAACTATTTGGAGTTCTACCCCTACCCGGCTCCGTGCCACCGTTGGAATAATGCCAATGTTTAACGTGTTATGACGTCGAGTAGGGTTAATAAAAAGAGAAAAAACAACCAAAAAACTCCCCCGGCGGCGAACAGCCTTAACATTCCATCCGCTTCTTTCAGCCGCATAAAAAATACCCCAATTAACACAGCCATGAGAGTAGCGAAGCTCAAATGAACCGCTGTTTTTATATACGAAATAGGAAGGGTCACAGCGGCGATATTCAGTGCCAGCAAAATCAAAAGTAATAGCCAGACGAGCAAGGGTGTGCGAATACTCATGTCAGCCTCGTAATAGATAAAGCGTTGTGAATACGAAGATCCAGACCACATCGACGAAGGCCCAGTAGAGTCCGGCCACTCTCAGTTGACGTTCCAGGTTGGGGGAAGTGGATTGCCGGGCGATTCGTATCAGGAAGTAACCGAGGATAAACAGGCCGATCAACATGTGGGCGGCGTGGAGGCCGGTCATGATGAAGTAGAGGTTGAAAAACAGTTCGGCGATGTCGGGTTGTTGGCCTGGGAAATGGAAGGGTAGGTCGAGTATGGGCATTAGGTTGTGGTGAAATTCTTTTTGCCATTCGTGGCCTTTGATGCCGAGAAAAACAAGGCCGAGAAGGATGGTGAGTGTCAGGAAAATCAGTGTCGGGCGGCTGTGTTTTAAGCGGGCGCCCTGCTCGGCCAATACCATAGTGAAGCCTCTGGTAAGGAGGATGGCGGTGTTGATGCTGGCGAGTTTGAGGTCGAGGTGGGTGGCGGCTTGGGCGAAGACGTCGGTATGTTGCACGCGCAGTAGGGTGAAGGCGCTGAACAGGCCGCCGAAGAGCAGCAGTTCGGTGGCGAGGAAGAGCCAGATGCCGATGAGTCCGGCGCGAGTTTGCTGTTCGATGTCGTCGAAGTGTTCGGCGGGTGAGGCGTTATTTGTAGGCATAGGGGCTGTCCTCTACCGGCGGTGGTTCGGTGAAGTTGTGAACCGGAGGCGGTGAGCTGGTTTTCCATTCGAGGCCTTTGGCGTGCCAGGGGTTGGCTTGGGCCATGGGGCCGAAACGCACTGACCAGAAGAGGTAGACGAGCGGTAGCAGGTAGCCGATGGCGAGTACTCCGGCGCCGAGTGAGGAGAGTACGTGCAGTACCTGGAAGGCGTCTGGATAGTCGTGGTAGCGGCGCGGCATACCGGCGTAACCGAGTAGAAATTGTGGATAGAAGGTGAGGTTGAAGCCGATGAATAAGGCGAGTGCGGCGATGCGGGCCCAGAGTTCGGAGTAGAGTCGGCCGGTGAGCTTGGGCCACCAGAAGTGCAGGCCGCCGAGGTAGGCGGTGACGGCACCACCGACCATGATGTAGTGGAAGTGGGCGGTGATGAAATAGGTGTCGTGGAGGTGTACATCGAGGGCGAGTGCGGCGAGAAAGATGCCGGTTAAGCCGCCTATGGTGAACAAACCGAGAAACGAGAGTGCGTAGATCATCGGCGCGGTGAATTGAATGCGGCCGCGAAATAGTGTGGCGGTCCAGTTCAGGGTTTTAATCGCGGAGGGAATGGCGACGAGAAAGGTGAAAAACGAAAACATGAGTCCGGCGTAAATGCTTTGACCGGAGACGAACATATGATGCCCCCAGACCACGAAACCGAACAGGGCGATGGCCATGATGGCGATGACCATGCCGACATAACCGAAGATGGGATTACGCGAAAAACAGGTGACGATTTCGGAGACCACGCCCATGGCGGGAAGGACCATGATGTACACCGCCGGGTGTGAATAAAACCAAAACAGGTGCTGGAACAATAAGGGGTCGCCGCCGAGATTGGGATCGAAGATGCCGATGCCCAGGCCGCGCTCCAAACCAATTAACAGCAAGGTCACCGACAGCACCGGGGTGGCAAGAATCAGGATCAGGCTGGTGGCGTAGTTGGCCCAAACAAAGAGTGGCAGGCGGAACCAATTGAGGCCACGCACCCGCATGGTGTGAGTGGTGACGACAAAGTTCAGGCCGGTGAGAATCGAGGAGAAACCGACAATGAAGACGCCGGTGGCGGCGGCCATTACGGCGGAGTTGGAGAATAGACTGGAATAGGGGGTGTAGAAGGTCCAGCCGGTGTCGACGCCACCGGCGATCACGGCGGCCATGGTGAACAGGCCACCGATGGTATAGATGTACCACGACAATAAGTTGAGTTTTGGAAAGGCAAGGTCGCGTGCGCCGACCATCAAGGGCATCAGGAAATTCCCCAGGGTGGCGGGTATGGAGGGGATCAGAAAAAACCACACCATGACGATGCCGTGCAACGAGAACATTTCGTTGTAGGTTTCCGAACTGAGCATGTCCCCGGCCGGGGTAATCAATTCCAAACGAATCAACAGCGCCGCGAAGCCGCCCAGAAAAAAGAAGCCGGTAATGGAGACGGCATACAACCAGCTGATGCGTTTGTGGTCGGTGGTAAGCAGCCAGGAACGAATGTTCCAGCTACCGCTCAAATAATGTTCGGGTTCGGTGGTGGTCATGGGACCTCTCCGATGGACGATGAATCTTCTGGTTGGGCTGAGAGTGACGACAGATAGGCAATGATGTTCAGTATTTCGCTTTCACTCAGTTGGCCGCTGAAGCTCGGCATGATGGGCGCGTACCCGGCGACCACCTGGCGCTGCGGCGTTAAGATCGACCGACGCAGATACTCTTCATCGGCCGTGACCCGGTTGCCGTTTTGCAATAGGACGGTGCGGCCGACGATGCCGGCCAAATTGGGCGCCGGTGCGCCGTCCCCGCTTTGGTGGCAGTCGGCACAGCCATGGCGGTCGAACAGTTGCTCCCCGGCCGCCACCGGGTCAGTGCCCTGGGTGCCTTCGAGCCAATGTTGGTAGTCGGTGGGTGTCATGACCACAACCTTGCCGCGCATCCGGGAATGATCCAAACCGCAGAATTCCGCACAGAACAAACGATATTCGCCGGTCCTGGTCGCTTTGAAACTCACTTCGTTGTAGCGGCCCGGCACGGCGTCTTTTTTCAGGCGCAGCGCGGGCAGTGAAAAGCTGTGAATCACATCCTGGGAGGTCAGGCGCAGTTGAATGGTTTCGTTGACCGGTACATGAAGGGTGTTGATCTCGCGGGTGCCGTCGGGATGCTGGGCTTTCCACATCCATTGTTTACCGATGACGTTGATGACCAGCGCATCGCGTTCGGCGGTGTGCAGTTCCAGGTAGAGCCGCCCGGCCCAGACGAACAACAGCAGAAATACCAGGCCCAGCGATGCGGCGAAGCCGATTTCAAGATAGTGGCCACCTCGTTTCGACGGCGTTGGCCCGCGCCCGCCCGACCGGCCCCGGCGATAGCGAAAGCCGAACACCAGCACCAGTCCGATCACCGTTAATGTCAGTACCGAGGAGAGCGCCAGCAGCACAAAATAGAGCTGGTCGACCTCCCCGGCGTAATCGGAGACAGCGTCGGGAATCAGTTGCAAACCGCGATCCGGATCGGCCAGGGGGCGTTGAGTCATGTGCGCCTCCTTTTGAGTCGGACAAAGCAGGCACCCACGAGGACGAGGAACAGCGAGCCCACCCATTGCAACAGGCGGGTGACGGCGAGGCTGTATTGGCCGGTTTCGGGGTTGAATCGGTAGCAGCGCAGCAGCGCTTGGTCGACCGGGTTGCCCAGCCTGCCCTGCCCCGCTTCCAACAAGGCGAGTTTGAGGTCCGTGGGTTCCGGTCGCACGCCGAGCAGGTAGTGGCTGATGCGGCCCCCGGGCGAGGCGACCACGAGGCCCGCCGGGTGGGCATAACGGTCCCGTTCGGCGTCGTAGCGGTAGCCGAAACCGACCCTGTCGGTCAGTGCCTGAATGGCGTCCGGTGTTCCGGTCAGGAAATGCCATTTGTGGGTGGCGGGTCCCTGCTGTTGCTCGAGCCGCGTGCGAATCCGCCGGGCGTCGGCGGGTGTCTCCTGAGGGTCGATGCTGATCACGGCGACGCGATACTCGGAAGGTGCCAGAGATATTCGCCCACTGGCGCGAGCCAGTTGGTCGAGCACAAGCGGACAAAGATTCGGGCAGTCGAACCAGGAAAAGACCAGCACCAGCGGCCGGTCCGACGCGAGCGCGGACAATGGCTGCACCACACCGTCGGCGGTTTGAAACTGAAGCCTCTCCGGCAGTTGGGCGCCGATGCGCTGGTCGAACCTGACGGCGGCCAGAACCTCCTCTTGACGCTGGGCGCTCAGAGCGGGGAGTGACACCCCCACCAGACCGACCATCAGACCGACCATCATCAGTCGATTCATGGTGAATCCTCCCCGGCGTGCGCCTCGTCGCCGCTGTGTCGATGAGGTGCCGATTCCAAGCCGCGTTCCGCCAGCAGCGTCATGGCGCGTTCGATCGGCAGGTGAACGATACCCTCTTCCCGATTGACCCAGCCGAGGCTGTTCAGCCGTTCCTGTTGCTGCCGGTGCAGGGCTTCGAAGTCCGCGATCGGATGCACCTGCAATTCCGGTGCGGGACCGGTGGGGTATGCTTGCGGTTCGAACACCGCCGGCCCGGTTTCGGGCGTCAGAAAAAGCAACACCCACCACAACACCAGGCAGATCACCGGCACGCCGATCACGCTGGCGAGCAGTAGCATCAGCAGTGGGCGGCCTTGGGTCAGGTCCGCTTCATGGGCGGAGGGTTCAGCCATGATCCGACTCCTTTTGTTGCAGACGGTTGGTGCGGGCCAGGTTCCAGGCGGTCAGACCGAAACCCAACAGCAGGGCCGGTGTCAGCCAAAAAAGATGTCCATCGAGTGCGCCAAAGGAAGGCACCAGCAACCAAAGGCTGTGCAGCAGGTGGCCAATCAGACAGAGCGTCGCAGCGACGACCAACCGCCCCGGGTGATGGCCGACACCGCCAAGCAGAATCAGGAACGGCGCCAGGAAGAACAAACCGAAGGCAAGCCAACTGACCCAGCGCCATCCCGGCGTGCTGCGATGCACATACCAGCCGATCTCGGCCGGGATATTGGCGGACCAGATGACGATGTATTGGGAAAACATCAGGAACACCCAGCCAAGCATCAGACTGACCCATAGGTGGGCCAGGTCGCGCCGAATCGGCGCCGGGGTTCGTCGGCCCATCCATAGCAACGCCACGGCGAAGGTGGCGGTTGTCCACTGGCAAACCAGCATCAATCCGAACACGTCGGTATAGAACTCGGGTTCGAGCGACATCAGCCAGTCGTAGCCGAAAAAGGTGACGGTCAGAACCCAAAGCAGCAGACCGGGCGCGTAAATGGCGCGCGCCCGGCCGCGCCATACCCCGAGCAGAAGGGCCAAACCCAGCCAAATCAGCCCGTAAAACAGGGTGCGGCCCACGAAAAAGGGTTTGTTGAGGTAAAAGGTTTTGTGCTGCACCGCTTTGGGCAGTTCAGCGGGCGGTTGTGTCCAGGGAAAGAGCAGGTCCAAGGCGAACAGTAACGGCAGCAGTGCCAGCAGGCCCACGGGCAGTGTCGCCGCCAGCGCCCGCCAAAACGGCTGGCTGTGCGCGCCCCATTGCCCGCCGGTCAGGCCGTGGGTCATGAGCACCGCCTGCGCGCCGACGGGAATGGCGAGCAGGATAACGGTGGCGACCAACCAGCTTTGTGCCAGCAGCCTGGGGCTGAGGATCAACCCGACCAGGCCAATCAATAGCGTTGCGGCCACGGGAAACAGGAGTGGGGCCGTGCGTCTCATGGTTCGACCTCCAGTGCTTCCCGTTCCGCGTCGGTCAGATCGGCAAGCTCGGCCTGTTGCGACAACTGCAGCGCCTTGATGTAAAACGCGATGGCCCAGCGGTCCGTCTCGGGCACTCGGGCTTTATAGGAGGACATACGGCCCATGCCATCGCGGATGACCGCATAAAAGTGCGCCGGTGGCAGGCTGCGCAGCCGGTCGGTGTGGAACGACGGCGGTGCCGGAAAGCCACGCTGCACCACCATGCCATTGGCGTGACCGGTATAGCCGTGGCAGGGAGTGCAGTAAATCTCATAGCGGGCCTGGCCCCGCTCCAGCAAAGCCCGTGTCAGCGGCATGGGCGGTTGACCGGGTTCCGGCCCCAGCCGATCCCCCCGGGCGACGGTGCCCGGAATTGGCGGCCGGGCCGATTGATTGTCCGGCCAATCCGGCGCGACCTCGTACGCCTCGAAACGCGGCTGATTACTCATTTCCTGTTCGCAGGCGGCCAGAAGCAGGCAAACCAGGCAGAGAGCGCCCCAATGCTTGGTCATGGCCCCACCTCCTCAATCTCGACCGCGCCGATGAAGCCAAGCCAATCGTGTACGGCTTTATCCTGATCCCGTATCAAGAGGAAGAAACCGTCCCCTGAGGCCCGTCTGAACATCTCGCTATTGAAGACAGGGTGGTAAGGCATCGGCAGTCGATTCCGGGCCAGCATCCCGATCAGGGTGGTCAGCACGGCGATGAGAATGCCGAACTCGAAGGTCACCGGTAAAAAGGCGGGCCAGCTATTCAGCGGTTTTCCCCCCGCCACCACCGGGAGGTCGATCACGGCCGAGTACCATTGGATGCCAAAGGCGCCAGCTGCAGCGAATACTCCGGCCAGCAGTGCGTAGAGCGGAATCCGGTGGGGTTTGATATTCAAGGCATGATCCAGGCCCGGTACGGGAAAGGGAGCATAGGCGGCGAGCTTCCGGTAACCGGCCTTGCGCGCTGCCGGTATGGCCCGCAGCAGCGTTTCGGCGCGGTCGAATCGTGCCAGGGTGCCGTAGCGCTCAGTCATGTTGGCCTCCATGAAGGGCACTGCGCATGTCGTGCAGGGAAATCAGCGGCGCCAGACGAATAAAGGCAAGCAGCAGAAAGCTGAACAGGCCGAGCGTACCTGCGTAGACCAGCCAGTCGGAGAGGGTCGGCCAGACGGTGTCCCAGGCCGAAGGCATGTAGTCGGCGTGAGTGCTGGTGAAGACGATTTGAAAGCGTTCGAGCCACATGCCCAGGTTGCTAGTCACTGCCAGGGCGAACAGGGCGAGCGGCGAGCGGCGGATGCGCTGGAACCAAAGCAGTTGTACCAGGACCACGTTGCAGAAGATCATGCCCCACCAGACCGGGGCGTAGGGCCCGGTCCAGCGGTCGAGGTAAACGGTGCGATAGTAGTCTTCGCCGGAATACCAGGCGACGAAGATCTCCTGGCTGTAGGCGTAGTCGACCACCAGCGCGAACACCAACATCATGCGGCCGAGGTAGTCCAGATGCCGCCGGGTGATCAGGTCACGCAGCCCGAACAATGAGCGCATCAGAATCGCCAGCAATGCCACGGTGGCGAACCCGGAAAACAGTGCCCCGGCCACGAAATAAGGCGGAAAAATGGTGAAATGGAAACCGGGCACGATGGAAATGGCCAGATCCAGCGAAATAATCCCGGTCACCGAGACCACAATGGGCGCGGCGAGAATGGCGAACACCCGGTTGGCTTGTTCATAGTTCGCCCAATGCGCGACTGAGTTGCGCCAGCCGAGCGCCAGCACCCCGTAGAACAATTGCGCCACCCGTCGTCGCGCCCGGTCCCGAAGCGTCGCGAAATCCGGCAATAGACTTAAATAAAGAAAGCAGAAGGTGAACACCAGATAGGTGCCGATGGCGAAAAAGTCCCACACCAGCGGGCTGCGCCACTGAGGCCAGAGGTCCATGGTGTTCGGATAGGGCAGTAGATAATGTGCGAACCAGGGTCGGCCCAGGTGAATGATCGGGTACAGCCCGGCGCAGACAATGGCGAACATCGCCATGGCTTCGGCCAGGCGGTTGATGGAGGCCCGCCAGGGTTGGCGGGTCAGCAACAGCACGGCGGAAATCAGCGTGCCGGCGTGTGCGATACCGATCCACCAGATGGTGTTGACGATGGGGAAGCCCCAGGCCACTGGGATGTTCAGCCCGAAGATCCCGACCCCCGCCTGGAACAGCACGCCGAGCATGGCCATCAGCAACAGCGTCAGCGCGGCGGAGACGGCAAAAGCCCAGCGCCAGGGTTTGGGGGCGGGTTGTTCCAACAAGCCGACCACGCGGTCGGTCAGTTGGGCATGAGTCAGGTCGCGGGGTATCAAAGGTTCCATCCGTCATCCCTCCCCTGCGGCGGTATGATCCAACGCCCGGTTGGGGTTGTGCACCGCCGCCAGATAGGTGGTGCGCGGCCGGGTGTTCAAATGGCCGAGCATGGCGTAGTTCAATGGATGCTGCTTCAGCCGTGACACCTCGCTGTCGGGATTGTTCAGGTCCCCAAAGACGATCGCCTGGGTCGGGCAGGCTTCCTGACAGGCGGTACGCGGTTCGTTGTTCGCCAGTGGTCGGCCCTGCGCGTCCGCCTGAATGCGCGCCGCCTGGATGCGTTGCACGCAATAGGTGCATTTTTCCATCACCCCGCGCGAGCGCACCGTAACGTTCGGGTTCTGTACCGCGGGTTCCGCCGGGTGCGGCGCTTGCGGACCCGTATAGTTGAACCAATTAAAGCGACGCACTTTATACGGGCAGTTTTGCGAACAATAACGGGTGCCGACACAACGCTGATAGACCATCTGATTCAGGCCGTCGGCGGAGTGCAGGGTCGCGCCCACCGGGCAGACATATTCGCAGGGGGCGTTTTCGCAGTGCATGCAGGGCACCGGCTGGAAGACGAGGCGCGGGTCGTCCAGCGGCCGCTCCAGATAGCGGTCGACCCGTATCCAGTGCATATCGTGTCCGCGTGACACTTCTTCGGGACCGACGACTGGAATGTTGTTTTCCGCCTGGCAGGCTGTCACGCAGGCGTTGCAGCCGATGCAGGCGGAGAGGTCGACGCTCATCCCCCAGGCGTGTTCCGCGTCCCGTTCCGCCGGCCAGGGTTCCGGGTAAAGAGACAGGTGCGGTTCGGGATGCTGGGCAAAATGAGGGTTGGCGCGGTATTCCTCCAAGGTGGCGGAGCGGATCAGGTCCCGTCCTTCGATCGAGTGATGCGCCTGGATCACGGCCAGTTCCTGATGACCACCGGTGGGAATCAAGGTAACGGGCATGGCCCAGAGCGCATCGCGGCGACGCAGGGTGAAGGCGTTGACACCGACACCGTTCGCCACCCGCCCCAAATGCTCATGGCCCTGACCCAGGTAGAGGCTGACTGCGTTATCGGGTTGGCCCTCCAGCACATAAACGGGCACGGTGACGTGGCCGCTGTCGGCTCCGATTTGCACCTCGTCGCCGTTTTGCCAGCCATGTTCGCGGGCGCGATAGGGGCTGACCAACAGCAGGTTGTGCCAGGTATGGGTGGTCAGCGGTCGGGGCATTTCCTGCAACCAGCCATTGTTGGCGTAGCGGCCGTCCCACAAGGCCGGGTCGGGCCGCAGTTGCAGAATGGGCACCTTCGGGAGGGTGGCCGGTGTGGGTATCAGGCGGGGCCAATCCGCCAGTGGTTCGACGATCACCGGTTCGGCCCGGGTCCCGGCAACGAGCCCATCATGCAGGCTTTGGCGCCAGAAGCGTTCGAAATCCTCCCCCTGGTACCGCGCCTGCCAGTAGCCACGCAGCAGCTCGCGGGCGTCTTCGTCGGTACTCTCGCTCAAGACGTGCAGCATCTGCAGCGCGGTCTTGCCGCCGTTCAGCGGCCGGATCAAGGGTTGTATCAGGCTGACGGTGCCATCGTAGGCGCGGGCGTCGGCCCAGGCTTCCAGGGGGTGGGCGGCGGGAAGATGCCAATGCGACAGACGCCCGGTTTCGTCCAGATGGCTGCTCCACTGCAGTCGCCAGGGCACCTCGCGGTAAACGGCTTCGAAATCAAGATCGCCGGGGGCGCGGAAAACCGGGTTGCTGTCGAGCACCACCAGATGGCTGACTTCGTTGGCACGAATGGCTTCCGTCAACTCGGCCAGCGTTGCGCTGTTGTCTCGTGCGGCGATGGGGTCCTGCCATTCCACCGGGCCGCCGAAGGCTTCCAACCGATGATTGATCGCCTGCGCCAGAGCGTGGACGACGGGTGTTTGCTGGTCGCCCGGCACCACCACGGCGGCTCCGGCGGCGGCCTGCAAATCATCCACCAGGGCCTGCAGCCAGGTTTGGTTGAGCAACGGCTGCTCCGGTTCGTTCACGTCGATCCCGAGAGCGGCGGCCAGTTGGCGGGTTGCGCTCTCGATCTCCGGGTAAGACAGCGCCATGCGGTGATCGGCCACCGCGCCGGTGATACCGGGCGTCGATTCGAGCGCATAGAGCCGGAGCATTTGCTCGGTATTCTCCCGGTCACGCGGCCGACGTTGGCTGGCGAGGTCGTGGCTGTAGCGCACAAAGCCCGGTTGGGACTGCAGGAAATCGGCGTCCAGCGACAGCACCACCCGAGCCCGATCAAAACGATAGCGTGGTTCCAGTGCCTGACCGAACAGCATCTCGCTGCCGCGATGCACCGCGCTGCGATCGATCGGTTCGTGGACGCACCACCGGGCCTCGGGCCAGCGGTCAAGCAATTGTCGCAACGCCGTGATTTCGCTGGGCGATGTCAGCGCGCCGGTGAGTAGCCAAAGCCCCCGGCCCTGATTGGCATTCCAGATGGCGCGCTGGGTGTCCAAGTCGTCCAGCAGTGCCTGGAAGCTCGCCACCCGATTGCGATGGCGCACGGCTTTGGCCCGGTCCGGGTCGTACAGCGACAGCACCGAGGCCTGGGCGATGGCGTCGCAGGCGCCGAGCGTGGCGGGGTGGTCCGGGTTGCCTTCCACCTTGGTTGGCCGCCCTTCGTGGCTTTCCGCCAAAATGCCGTGAGCGTAGCCACCCACCAGGGCGGTGGTGGCGTAGTAGCGCGATTTCCCCGGGACCAAATGCTCGGGCATACGCACATAAGGGACGAGATGTTCTTCCGGTTGGGGTGCGCAAGCGGGCAGCCCGGCCAATGCCAGGCTGGCGCCGAGCAACTGTAACGCACGGCGCCGGTCGATGGGTGCGTTCCACAGCGGATCGGCGGCGTTGATGGCGCCTGTATTGAGTTCGGTGGCGAGGTCTCTGAGTCGTTGCCAGTAGCCCGACCCGTCGCGGTCGGTGTCCGCCGAGCGGGTTGGGATGCGGGTCGGTTTCATCGGTGGCATGTCACACACTCGGTCAGTCGGTCGGTGGGGGTGTCGTAAATGTCCAGCAGCGGGTGGCTGGCATCCGCTTCGCCCGGTTCGAAGCCCATGGCGGTGATGGCGTTTTTCGGGCGCAGGTTCGGCCCGGGGTCGCGGTGGCAGTCGAGGCACCATTCCATGGTGAGCGGGGTGGCCTGTCGGGTCAGTGGCATCCGGTCGACCCGGCCATGGCAGGATTCGCAGCCGACGCCGTTGTTCACATGAGCCTGGTGGTTGAAGTAGACGTAGTCGGCGAGGTCGTAAACGCGAGTCCAGGCTAGGGGTTCGTCGTTTTCGTAGCTCTGGCGGACGGGCTGGAGTAATTCCGCGCGGGTCCAGAGCTGTTTGTGGCAGGTCATGCAGGTGTGGGTGTCGGGGAGGCCGGCGAAGCTGGATTGTTCGACGCTGGTGTGACAGTAACGGCAGTCGATGCCGAGGCCGCCGACGTGATGCTGGTGGCTGAATGGTACCGGCTGTTGTGGGATGGAGCCGGTGCCGTTGGCGTAGGGTGAATGGTCGAGCGCGATCAGGACCACGCTGGCGGTGACCAATAGGAGCAGTATCCCCACCAATAGAATGGAGGTGAAGGCGTTCGCTCGGCGATGGAATATCTGCGGCATAGTCCCTCAACACTTCCGATTGGAAAGTTCGCTTCCACAGCAGGGCTTGCTGTATCAGCGGGTTAAGTGATACTGCCTGGGTTCCATCTGAACCTGGGGGTTAACTCAAGTTTCGGAGCAGAGGGTTGGGTGCTGGAACCCGCGCCGGATGCCGGGCGCATTCCTTCCGGGGTCGCTGTGAACCCATCCATGGGCGCTTAACTTCGGCATCCATGCCTCAGATACCCCCTCCATGAATACCCCCGGCATCCGGCGCTAGCCTTCTGCAAGCTCCGAAACTAAATCTCAAACCTGGTTTACTGCTCCGTCGGTTGAAGCTGCTGCAACCAGCATAGTGGCTATAGCTTCGGCTTCAAGGAACTAGTAAAGTCGAGCCAGCGGCTGAGTGCGCCGGCCCGACCCATTCTCGGGCGCGAGAGGGGTTACTTGGGCTGCTCAACCATACGCAGGTAAGGCTTCAGCGTACGGTAGCCCTGAGGATACTTCTGTTTGGCTTCTTCATCGGAGACGGCGGGCGGGATGATGACGTCATCGCCGTTGCGCCAGTTAACCGGGGTCGCGACCTTGTGAGTGCTGGTCAGCTGGATGGAGTCCAACGCGCGCAGCACTTCGTCGAAATTGCGGCCGGTGGTCATGGGGTAGGTCATGATCAGTTTGATCTTTTTATCCGGCCCGATGACGAAGACGGAGCGGACGGTGGCGTTGTCCGCTGGCGTGCGACCTTCGGAGCTGTCGCCTTCGGAGGCAGGCAGCATGTCGTATAGCTTGGCGACGTTCAGGTCGGTATCGCCGATCATCGGGTATTTTGGGAAGTGCCCCTGGGTTTCCTCGATGTCTTTGGCCCATTTTTCATGGTTGTCGACGGGGTCGACACTCAGGCCGATGATTTTGGTATTGCGCTTTTCGAATTCCGGCTGCAGCCCGGCCATGTAACCCAGCTCGGTGGTGCAGACGGGGGTGAAATCTTTCGGGTGGGAAAAGAGAATCGCCCAGCTGTCGCCGATCCACTCATGGAAGTCGAGTTCGCCCTGAGTGGTATTGGCCTTGAAGTTGGGTGCGGTATCGTTAATGCGTAAAGACATGGTGCTTTCTCCCTGACAAAGTGGCAACCGAGGTTGTTTTCGTTTTATGTCTCCGGTGGAGTACCGGCCTCATGGTCAAATCGGTATGGAACAGGTGGATTTCAAGTCATAGTCCAGTTCCCATTTAAATCAACTTCTTCTAAGTTAATAGGCAACAATAAAAACGGTCCGCGGGTTGTACGGCTGGCCTGCCAAGGAGGAAAGTACGCTATGACCTCGATAAGACCGACGAACGGCGATTTGAGGCGTTATTCCATGCTGGGTTCACTGACGTTGTTGGTTGTGTCGGGTTTGCTCATTCTGTTCGCGCCCCACTATATGCCGGATGGCTACCACTGGCTGACCCATACCACCAGCGAAGCCGCCGCCCAGGGGCTGAACAATGCCTGGATTACCCGCATGGGGTTTATGACCTTTGGTCTGGCGGTGCTGTGGCAGTCCAGTCAGATGGTGTCGGTCTGGGCTTTGCCTGCCCGATGGCTGCATGGGCTGTTTGGGTTATGCATGATCGCGACGGCGGTGTTTTCTCATAAGCCCTGGTGGCCGGTGGAAAGCTACGATGTTCTGGAAGACGCGCTGCATTCTATATTTGCCACGCTTATGGGCTTTGCTTTTGCGCTGGGTGTGTTGGTGCGGTTGCTGCAAACGCGGACGTCGAGAGGTGGTGAGACCTGGCTGAACGTGTTTGCCATTGCGGCGGCGACGTTGATACCTCTGATCATGATCGTGTTGCCTGAAAGAGCGGGCATGGTTCAGCGATTGATGTTTCTGGTGGCTTATTTTTGGTATGGCGCCCAGGCGGTGTGGAGCCTGAAAATGTCGGGGCGTTTGGTGTCGACCTGAGTTCAGAAACGCATTGAAACCAAAGCCGTTTCGACGGCTTGGTGTCTTAATGTGACAAATCTTTGGCCGGGTTTTGGGAAGTCTTCAATTGTGCCAACCTGCGGTATCTGAAAGCTCAAACACACGAGGCCTGGTCAATCAGGCCTCGTGTCTACTGCGTTAAGCCGTCTTCCGATAATCCAACGTGGTTTCCCGGTTGGCGAGTCGCTCCCGGGCGATGGTGTCGGCGAGGTCGCTGGTGGGAATGCCGTCGCGGTCAGCGCGTTCGAAGATTTCCATCAGGGTGTCATGAATGCCTTCGATGTGGGCGTTGACCTTGGCGCTGTCGTAAGCTCCCAGCTTTTCGTAACAGACATCGATGATGCCGCCAGCGTTGATGACGTAATCCGGTGCGTAGCAAATGCCTTTTTCAAACAGCAGGCGACCGGTTTCGGGGCGGTCGAGCTGGTTGTTGGCGGAGCCGGCGATGATCTTGACGTTGAGTTCCTTCAGCGTGGTTGGGTTAATCGTGGCGCCCAGGGCACACGGGGCGAAAATGTCCATGGTCTGGCTATAGATTTCGTTCAGCCCGACGACTTTGGCGCCGAGTTCGGCTTCGGCCTTGCTCAGGACGTCTGTGTTGACGTCCGTTACGATCAGTTTGGCTCCGGCGTTGACCAGCATCTCGGCCATGCGATAGCCGACGTTGCCCATGCCTTGTATGCCGACGGTGAGGCCGTTCAGGTTGTCGCGCTTCAGGTAATGTTTTACTGCGGCCTGGATGCCGAGGAAACAGCCATAGGCGGTGGCGGGGGATGGGTCGCCAGATTTGGTGCCGCCGTCTTTGTCCTGCTTTTCCTGATAGCCTGAGACGTGGGCGGTTTCTTCGTGGACGATTTTCATGTCGGCGACGGAGGTGCCGGAGTCTTCGGCGGCGATGTAGACCCCACCGAGTCGTTCGAGGTAGCGGCCGAAGGCGCGCAGCAGGGCGGGGGTCTTCTGGGTTTTGGGGTCGCCGATGATGACGGATTTGCCGCCGCCGAGTGGCAGGCGGGCCATGGCGCTTTTGTAGGTCATGCCGCGTGAGAGTCGGAGGACGTCGGTGAGGGCGTCTTCGTCACTGGCGTAGGGGTACATGCGGGTGCCGCCGAGCGATGGGCCTAGGCGGGTGTTGTGTACGGCGATGATGGCTTTGAGGCCGGAGTCCGGGTCGCAGACGTAGTTGATCTGTTCGTGGTTGTCGAACTCGACATGATCAAACAGGCTCATGGCGAACTTCCTTCTTGTAGTGGGGTTCTAGGGTCGCTAGGAACGCGCTTTTAAGTGTGTCCGGCCCTTTTGGGGCCTTGGTGCTAAACATAAGCCCTTATGACGGCATGTCCAGCTTTTTGGTGGGGGTTGTCGGGTTGTTGAAAGTTGGCGGTCGTATGGTGGGGTTGCCATTTCTTGGCTTGGGTATGGTGGTTGAACCCGCTGAGGTGGGTGGGTCGGCCTATTCGGGGTCGCCGTGAATACATCCTTGTAGGCTTGGCCTCGGCATCCATGCCTCGGACATCCCCGAATAGGCCGACCCACCCACCTCAGCTAGCCTTCCGTGGCAAACGTTTGGCTTAGGGTGAGTGTGGCCCTACATTCCGGGGGTTAAGGGGCATTTTCCGCTGCTGTTGACCATTAAGAAGCTTAAAACAAACTACTTTGTCCACCATTCATCAGGGCCTCGATTTCAGCCGGCTCCTTCGGTACATCCTTGGTCAACACTTCATGGCCGTCTTTGGTAACCGCCACATCGTCCTCGATACGAACGCCGATTCCGCGCCAGCGCTCTTCCACATCGGTGTTGTGCGGTGAAACGTAAATGCCGGGCTCAACGGTAAGCACCATGCCGGGTTCCAGCACGCGCCACTCACCACCGACTTTGTAGTCGCCTACATCGTGAACATCCATGCCCAACCAATGACCGGTCTTGTGCATGAAAAACGGCTTGTAGCCTTCTTTCTCGATCAGGTCGTCGACGTCGCCTTTCAGCAGGCCGAGTTCGACCAGACCTTCGGTGAGGACTCGGACGACGGCGTCGTGCGGGGCGATCCAGGGATTGCCGGGCTTGACCTGTTCCAGGGCGGCGTATTGGGCTTTGAGGACGAGGTCGTAGATGGCGCGTTGTTCAGTGGAGAAGCGGCCGTTGGCGGGGAAGGTGCGGGTGATGTCGGAGGCGTAGAATTCGAGTTCGCCACCGGCGTCGATCAGGACGAGTTCGCCGTTTTCGATTTTGTCGCTGTTTTCGATGTAATGCAGCACGCAGGCGTTGGCGCCGCTGCCGACGATGGCGGTGTAGGCGGGCCAGGGGCTGCCGGCCATCATGCATTCGTGTTCGATTTCGGCTTGCAGCTGGTATTCCATCATGCCGGGTTTGCAGGCGCTCATGGCGCGTTTGTGGGCGCGGGCGCTCATGGCGGCGGCATCGGCCATGATGGCGAGCTCCTGCTTGGATTTGATCAGGCGCAGGTCGTGCAGCAGGTGGCTGATGTCGGAGAAGTCTTCCGGGGGGCGGGCACCGGTGCGGACTTTGCTGCGGATCTGGTTGACCCAGGTCATCAGTTGGTGGTCGAAGGCGTCGTCGACGCCCATCTGGGAGTAGACGCGGCTGCGGCCTTCCATGAGGCCGGGGAGGATTTCGTCGATGTCGTCGATCGGGAAGGCGTCGTCGGCTTCGTATTCGGCGACGGCGCCGTCGGGTCCGGCGCGGTAGCCGTCCCATATTTCGCGTTCGGGGTCTTTGTCGCGGACGAAGAGGATGAACTGGCCCTGTTCACGACCGGGAATCAGCACGGCGAAGGCGTCCGGCTCGCGAAACCCGGTGAGGTACATGAAGTTGCTGTTCTGGCGAAAGGGGTAATGTACGTCGTTGTTGCGTATGGTTTCGGTCGCGGCCGGGATGATGGCGATGCTGTTTTCGGCCATCTGTTCCATTAAGCGGCGGCGACGGTCGGCGAACTCCGCTTTGCTGATGCGTTTCATGGGTTCTCCTCAATGAACGGTTGGCGAGTCGCCTTCGGGATCGTTGCTGTGGTTATATTCGAGGAACAGTGACAGGGCACTCATGCGCACGTGTTCGCTGATGGCGACGAAATCTTCTTCGGCTTGGTCATCCTCTTCACTTTCGGTGTCGACCTGGGCGATGGCGGAGAGGTCTTCGAGGATTTCTTCGATTTCCTCGGGGATTTCCTTTCCTTCAGACAGCACGCCGACGGTGCCGAACGCGCCAAGGAAGGAGCCGCACCAGTCGCTGAGCGCTTCAAGCCGGTCGGACATGGGGAGGTTGTCGGCCGGGAGCAGTGGCCGGAAGGACATGCCGCTGTCTTCCAGCGCGGACAGCGTGCTGACATAAAGGCCTTTGAGTACGACGTGGTGCCCTTCTTCGATGGTTTCCGAGGGCCCCAGTTGATCCAGCGCCCAGCTGACCCAGTCACTGGAGCTCATACGGTGGCCCGCAGCAAGTACGCCGGTCAGCGAGCCGTGCAGCATGGTGGGGGTCTGGCCGCTGCCCATACGCTGGAACAGTGCTGCGAGGTCTTCGTAGCGCATTTGGGGAATGTCGGGTTGTGATGTGGACATGAGTGGCTCCGTAATTTGTCGCTGAAGGCTGAACGGAAGACGGGAAACGCCTGAACGCCTGTGGGTAACTGCGTTTTCCATCTCCCGTCCTGCATCTCGCATTCAGTGTTATGCGTCACTTTTCGCGGATGCTACCATGCTTCAACCTGTGACCGCAGTCGTTGACCCGGAGTTAACCGCGTTTATATAGTAGAGCACCGTAAACAACCTTGGCCTGACTATGTCTGAACCGTCTCTGAAGAGTCTTGAGCAAAAGCTGGATGCGCTGATCGAGCATTGCCGGCGCCTGGAGCAGGATAATCGCCTGCTGAAGGCTGAACGCTCAGCCTGGCAGGCCGAGCGAGCGAAACTGATCAAACAAAATGAACTGGCCCGCGACCGGGTGGAAGCCATGATCGAGCGCCTCAAGACTCTGGAGCAGTCAGGATGACCGAACAAAAAACCTTGACCGTCACCATCCTCGAGCGCGAATACCGTGTCGCCTGCCCGGAAGGCCAGGAGCCGAAGCTTGAGCAGGCGGCGAAGTCGCTGGACAAGAAGATGAAGGAAATCCGTTCCACGGGTAAGGTCTTCGGAATCGAGCGCATCGCTGTGATGGCGGCCCTCAACCTGACCCGCGAGCTGCTGGATTTCGAGCCAGTCGCCACCCACGATGAAGAAGCCCTGGCGAGGATGGAGCGCAAACTCGACAAGGCGATCCCTGAACAGTTCAGCATCCCCATGGAGCTTGATCCCGGGGAGTAGTTTCTTCTTTGCTCCTAGCACCCTTTTTGGTTCTGTGGTTTAACCCGCCCCGAGGGGACTGGTGGGCTCCTCCAGGGTCGGCATGAACCCATCCATGGGGCCTGGACCGCAGCATCCTTGCTGCGGACCACCCTGGATGAGCCCACCAGTCCCCTCGGGGCTAGCCTTTCGCGACAGTCGGATGCCAGATATAGCCCTCAACAGTTCGCATTTGGAACTTCCATGTCAAAATTTGCCCAGTAGACTAGCGACGGATGCCGGGGTGTCCTCCTGTGGGGAAGTCCGCAGCAAGGATGCTGCGGTCTAGGCTCCATGGAAGGATTTACGCCGACCCCACAGGAGGACACCCCGGTAGCCGGCGCGGCCCAATGTCACATAGTCAACCGAGCCTCCGAAGTAAGAGGAGCTAGGAGCCACCCAAACCATGTAACAGAACGTAGGGAAAACTCGGAGAAGAAAAACGGATGTCAAGACTGTCATTCGGCGCATTTTCATTATAATCAAAGGTGTCCCTGGGCTATGCGCCAGCTATGCACAGTCCTCGAGCCGATACTTAGAATTTAGGTGACTCTTAGATGGCGATGTGAGCATGTCCGCTTGTCGGAAAGCCTAATTCGTCACAAGGGCCACCGCCTTGGACTTCACGGTTCAAGGTCTCACATGGCAGCGGTAGTCTGGGGACAGTCACTTTATGTCGAACACGATTGCTCATACTTATGCGTCTCGTCCAGACACCCTGGCCGAAAAGCGCACACTGCGGAAAAACCTTCGCGCCGCCCGTCGCGCACTCACACCTCAGCAACAAAAACATGCCTCCCAGGGCCTGGTGCGTCAGCTTACCTCCTCGCCCGACTATATTCGCATCAAACACGTTGCACTTTACTGGGCCAATGACGGCGAAATAAACGTCACGCCGCTTATGCACCGGCTTCATCGCGACGGTAAACAAGTCTACCTCCCCGTATTGCACCCCCTGCATTCCCGTCTCTGGTTCCGCCCCTGGCAGCCGGACTCCGTCATGAAAAACAACCGCTTTGGCATACCCGAGCCGGTTCGCGGTACCAAAGTCGCTCCCTGGTTTCTCGATTGGGTGTTATTGCCCTTGGTGGGGTTCGATGAAGACGGAGGACGTCTGGGGATGGGCGGCGGGTTTTACGACCGGACCTTCGCACACCGCACCCGGTGGCCGCGGGAGCCCGCCCGAATCGGTGTCGCGCATGAATGTCAGAAAGTGGAACGCGTACCGCTGGAGCCCTGGGATATCCCCCTGGCATCGGTCGCGACGGACAAACGAATATATTGAGCCCTCGAATAAAAGGCCTAGAGACAGCCTGATCCGGAAAGAGGATCACTCTTTCCGGGGGCTTTAGGGACAGGACCGCCGGTTTTACCGGTCTATTTCACTGCCTAAAAGGATGCCCGAAGCCTTGGCATTATGGTCACTGATGCGTTCCCGACTTTCTCCCTTAGTCATACCACTCAGTATTAATCCGAAACCGAGTATCAGCGCCAACATCACCAGAATATCCGGTTTACTGCGTTTCATAGTTTGGCGTTCTATTTTTCGTCATTATTATGCGTGGACAGGCATTGTGTCGGGGGAAAAACACCGAAATTGGCGTTCTAAAACCGGTCGACACGGTAGTTTGGCTCAACTAATGTGGCAAATCTGTGACGAAAATCAAATATTTCTATGCTGGTGACGCATAAATAAGGAGTAAAGATGGCGAAATGGCTGCTGAAGACCGAACCGGACGAGTTTTCGATTGACGATCTGGAAGCGCGGGGCAAGGCGGGTGAGCCCTGGAATGGCATCCGGAATTACCAGGCCCGTAACTTTATAAAGCAAATGCAACCGGGCGATGAGGTGTTGATTTATCACTCTTCATGCGCCGTTCCCGGTGTCGTGGGCGAAGCGGAGGTGATATCCGAGCCCTACCCGGACCCGGACGCGCTGGATCCTGACAATAAATACTTTGACCCGAAAAGCAGTGCCGAAAAGCCGCGCTGGTGGCGGGTGGATGTGCGTTTTCGCTGTCGCCTGCCGGAGCCGGTGACATTGAAGACGCTCAAGCTACAGCCTGGACTGGAAAGCATGGCCTTGTTGCGACAGAGTCGTTTGTCGGTGAGCCCGGTGACGGACGCGGAGTGGAAGGTAATCTCCTCGATCGGGTGATGGCTCGATTGCGTGATGGAGAATGAGGTGATTAACTTAGCGGTACACCTCCCAACCTTCGAACCGGAATGGAAAAACTCAAACCCATCAGCTATTCCAACGACTCTGTCGCCGAATTGATCGATAAGACCAACTGGGCGAACGATCTGCCTTGGGAGGACATTCGTAAGCTGGGGGCTTACTTTACCGCCTATGAAGTCGAAAAGGGCACGGTCATTTTTTATGAAGGCGCCCGGGCCGACTATATGGGCCTGATCGTCAGCGGCAAGATCCGAATCAGCAAGACCACGCAAAGCCGTACCGTCTACCCCCTGGTGGTGCTTACCGAATCCCAGACCTTCGGTGAACTCTCGCTCATCGATGGCGAGCCGAGAAGTGGTTTGGCCGAAGCTATTGAACCCACCACTTTTGTCATCACCACCCGCCGTCAGATGCAGCGTATGGCGGAAGAGGAGCCGGAGCTGGCGTTCAAGGTACTGTGGAAGATCACCCGCATTATCAGCCAGCGTCTGAGGCACACCAGTTTTAAGCTGCTGCATTCAACGCTGGGTTTGGATTTCCGGCACTGACTTCGAATGTCGCTCAATTCAAAAGCCTGTAGACCACCAACCCCAGATACTCATGAATGGCCAGGCTGCTGCCGTTCAATGCCAAGGCCGAAGGGATAACACCCAAGGCGCCTTCATCTGGAATGGCGTAATACATGGTGGGCGCGGGTACGACCTCCAGGCCCGCTTGCTCGAAGGCGTATACTGAACGTGGCATGTGAAACGCTTCCGTGACCAGCAATACTTTTTCAATTCCCGCCGCCTTTAACATCTCCGCGCTGAAAAGGGCATTTTCGGCCGTGGTGCGACTGCGCTGTTCTCGAAACTCAACCGGAACCTGATAGAGCGTTTCCAGCTCATGTGCCATGACATCGGCCAGCGTGGTGTCGTGGTGCTCGAATACGTTACCGCCGGAGACGAGAATGGGCAGGTCGGTGTGGTTATGCAGGTAAGCGCCATAGCGCAGTCGCATCAGGGTGTGAAGCCCGGCCATGGGCCGGCCGTATTCGTTGGCGTTGGTGAGTATGCCTGCGGCTAGTATGACAATGGCCTGGGCGTCGGTTTTTTCCAGGTTCTCGGGTTTGAGCGGAAGATGTCGGGTCTCCAGCGGATACAGCAGGGCGTTGGTCACGAAGGGCGTCGCCAGTAACCAGAGGCTGATGAAGCCCAAAGCCGCGAGCCAGCGTGCGAGTCTGGGTTTCCAGCGCCAAAGCAGAAGCGCTGCGGCCAGCATGATCAGTTGCAGGAAAGGCGGCAGCAGCATTCCCTTCAGCAGGTAACGTAAAATCATCGATGCGTAATCCGGTACAGGGCTTGTTGGCCGTCGGGTTCGAATTCCAGACGCCGTTTAATCAGAGCGGGGCGTTCGTCCTCGCGATGGCTGACGAACAGTAATGTCGTCGGGCCGTCTTGTAAAATACGTTCCACAGCGGCCAGTACTCTGAATCGATTGATGTCGTCCAGACCCTGAGTCGGTTCATCCAGAATTAGCAGTGGCGGTTGTTTGATCAATGCCCGGGCGATAAGCACCAGGCGTTGTTCCCCGGTGGACAGACTGCGGAACGAATGCCCGGCTTTGTCGGCCAGCCCCAATAAATCCAGCCATTGGCGGGCGAGGCGAGCTTCCTCTTCGCCGGTGCTTTGATAGACACCGATGGAATCCGTAAGGCCGGAGACAACAGCGGTGATGGCATTACCGGCGACGCGATAATCGCGATGCAAATGGCCGGATACCAGTCCCAGGTGTTTTTTTATATCCCAGATACTCTCACCCTGCCCGCGTCGATAACCGAAAACGCTCAGGTCGTTGCTGTAGCATTGGGGGTGATCACCGGAGACCAGGCTGAGCAGCGTGGATTTACCACAGCCATTGGGACCGGCAATTTGGGTATGCTCCCCCGGCATCAGGTCCCAATCCAACCGTTCGAACTGCACACTGTCGGAATAGACGACCCGACCGGCACGCAGCCGGACCAAGGGCTGTTCGACCGGCCAGTCCGGCAATTGAAAAGCGGATTGGCGTGGCGGCAGCGTCAGGTTTTCCTGTTGGACGAGGTGTAATGCCGCCTGCCAATCGGGGTGGTCGACCACTTCCCGGGCAGGGCCCGCCAACATCAGTTGGTGCCGGTCCAGCAAGGCCAGGTGCGACGCCCAGTCGGGAATGTCCTGGCGTTGGTTGATCAGCAGCATCAGCCATTGGCCTTCGGCAGCCAGGCGCCCCAGCGTGTTGACCAGGTCTTCACGCGCGTGGCGGTCGAGGCCTTCGAAGGGTTCATCGAGCAGTAGCAGGCCGGGCTTCGCGAGCACGGCTCTGGCCAGCATCACTTTGCGGCCCTCACCGCTGCTGAGCAGCCGGTAGCCCCGGTCGAGCAGGGCCTCCATACCAAGCAGAGTCACCAGGCGGTCATGCTGGTCGTCCCAGGGAGCGATTTCGGTCATGAGGGTGCGGACCGGAGTGCCGGGGTCGAGGTGATCGCTGAGGTCGGTATCATCCCGGTACAGCTCGCGTTCGTAGAGTTCCTGTTGTCGCTCAAGCGACAGCCAGTGCACCTGTTCGGGGGGCTCGATCACGGCTCCCGATGCGGGTTTCAATTCTCCGCAGAGCAACCGGGCCAGAGTACTTTTTCCGCTGCCGTTGCCGCCGAGAATCACCCAGTTTTCGCCGGGTGATGCCGTCCAGTCGGTAAGACGCAAAGATGGGCCTTTGCGGGGCGCTACCTCAACCTGATCAAATTTCATGGAATGCTCTCAAACAACGGACGGTTCTAACCTAATCAGCGCCCAAAGGGTGATCAACCTCAGATTCGGCAAGAGTGTATCGCACAACAGTCGAGGGCCTTATTCGGGGCGATTGCGGATCATCACCGCTGCGCGGTAACGCTGCTTCCCATATCGTGTCATGCCGTCCAACTCGTCAAGTGAGACGGGCATGAACTGGTTATCGAGTTCCGATTGTTGGTAGTCGTCATCGATGTCCGGATCGTTCAGGTAGGCGTGGTGGTCGTCCAGATCGACCAGCCAGACCCAGTGTGGGGCTTTGTTGCGGTTGAGCCGCCAGGTGCTGATGAGCAGCAGAATGCTCCAACCCTCGGCCAGTAAAGCGGGAATGTCGACGCGGTAAAGGTCGCGTGCTTCCAGTTCGACGCCTTCGTCGTGACATTCGCTGATGAATTGGTTGTGGACCAGTGTCATGAGGTCGCGTTTATGCTCTGAGCGTACACTGTCGAGGAAGGGAACCTCCAGGTGGCTGGCCCAGACCCGGGCGGTAAAGCCGCGTCGTGCGGCCGCGAGAGCGAGGCCAAAGGGTGAGGTGCCGCCAAGGCCGGTGGTCATGTAAACGGTGGTGGCTTCTCGCCAGAGTTGCACTTCTTCTTGCCGGGTGAGTGGCTGCTGTCTGTCCTGAGCGTGCATGGCCATCATCAATGCGGCGGGACCACAGGTGAAGGGGGTGGATTGGGCGTAATAGGGCAGTTCTTTGGGGTGAGCCTGGGCGGGACGCAGACGCTTTTCCATTTGCAGGGCATCGCCGCCGTCTTCGTAATAACCCGGGCGGGTGCCGATGCGGCGGTAGCCTTCGGCGCGGTACAGTGCGATGGCGCCTTCGTTGTCGACTCTGACTTCGAGGCGGATAAAGCGGCTTTCGGTTTCCCTTGCGGCGTCTTCGAGGGCGGTGAGCAGTGCCCGGCCGACGCCTTTACCTCGGGCGCGGGGGGAGACGGCGAGGGAGTAAAGTCGTGCGAGGCGGGTGCCGCGTCTTTGCAGCAGGAGCCCGTAGCCGAGCAGGTCGTTGTTTTCCTCGGCCAGTAAAAGTATGTCGTGCGGTTGTTTCAGGAACCGCCGAAAGCTGCGTTGACTGATTCGGTCGCTCTCGAAACACTCGTTTTCGAGCCGGACCAAGGCGTTGAGATCGGCGCTGCCAGCGGGCCGAATCACCATGATATTTCCTCTAGAAAAAAATGTGACGGTCGTATTGGAAAACTATTGAATTTATGACAAAACTGGTGAGACTTCGATAGCTTGCGGCACAAGCATAGGCCTCCAAACCACTTGAGTGCCCATGGCCCGCAGCGGCTGCCAGTGGTGCCTCTGCGAGGGCGGCGTGAATCCGTCCATGGAGCCTAGGTCGCAGCATCCCTGCTGCGAACTCCCCCGCAGAGGCACCACTGGCAGCCACCGCTAGTCATTGGAGCCACGCAAAAATGAACACTACCAAGGATTCAGAGTGACCAAACTCAGCATTATTGTCGATCAATCCTCAGATTGGAAAGCGTATTACCCAACTGAGGATCTACGTACAGCGGAGGATTACCTTGACGTCGCGGATCTGGAACCCCAGCGCGTCATCAACCTGTGCCGCAATTACAAGTATCTCAGCCGAGGCTATTACGTCTCCCTCCTAGCCGAGGCACGTGGCCATAAGGTGATTCCCTCGGTAAAGACTCTCACCGATCTCTCCCAGCCTGCTGTGTACGGAGTTTTGCAGCCTGGCGTCGGTAAAGTGCTGAACTGTCTGGCGGGAGATGCCAAAAGCTTCCGGTGGCGCATTTACTTTGGTGAGGCGGAACAATCGGAATTGACCGACGTATCGCGCCAGCTGTTCGAACGCTTCCCTGTGCCGATTCTGGAAGTGACGTTCCATCATAAAACCGATTGGCAACTGACCAGCATTAAAGCCGTGGGTCTGCATAAGCTGACTGAAGCCGAAGAAACGCGCTTCGCCAACAGCATGGAGCATTTTTCCAAGAAAATCTGGCGGGCGCCGCGCACCAAACGCACTTATCGGTACGACATGGCGATTCTGGTCAACGCCAAAGAAGAACTGCCGCCAAGCGACAAGGCCGCGTTGCGTAAATTCGAAAAAGCCGCGAAGCGTCAGGGTATGGACGTCGATTTCATTCAACCCTCGGATTACTTCCGCCTCGCCGAATACGACGCGCTTTTCATTCGTGAGACCACCAACGTCAACCACCACACCTACCGCTTCGCACGCAAGGCCGCGCACGAGGGCATGGTGGTGATGGACGACCCGGACAGCATTCTGCGCTGCACCAACAAGATATACCTCTCCGACCTGATCACCACCCGTAAACTCCCCGCGCCGAAAAGCCGTGTGATTACTCATGTGAGTGCTCACGTCCAGGCCGATCTGGAAGCGGAATTGGGTTACCCCATGGTGCTGAAAATTCCAGACGGCTCGTTTTCACGTGGTGTGGTGAAGGTTCGGGATGCCGCCGAACTAAAGGAAACCGCGGGTGGTCTGCTCAAGCAAAGCGCCATCATTCTCGCCCAGGCGTTCGTACCAACCGATTACGATTGGCGAATCGGCGTGCTTGCCGGTCGTGCCATCTATGCCTGCCGCTATTTCATGGCGAAAGGCCATTGGCAGATTTACAACCACAGCGCCAAACCCAGCCAGCAAAGCGGCGGTTTCGAAACGCTGCCGACGCATGAAGTGCCACGAAAGGTACTGAAAGCCGCGTTGGATGTGGCGGCGGCTTTTGGTGACGGTCTTTATGGTGTTGACCTGAAACAGAAAGGCGATGAGGTGTATCTCATTGAAGTGAACGATAACCCGTCCATCGATAGTGGGGTTGAAGATGCCTGGGCTGGAGATGGGTTGTACGACACGATCATGGCTGAGTTTAGGCAGCGTTTGGATAAGAGATAGTTAACGTTTTGGTAACGAATATCGGAGTAGGCTAGCACCGGGTGCCAGGGGCTTTTCTGGAGGGGGTATCTGAGGCATGGATGCCGAAGTTAAGCCCCCATGGACGGGTTGAGTGGGCGGCATACCGCGCGCCCCCGGAAGGAATGCCCCTGGCATCCGGTGCGGGTTCCTGGCACCTTTCCACGGGGAGCGAAAGCCACAATAAGAGCCAACAGCTACTCAGTAAACGTAGGCAAATAACGGATCAAGACCGCTTTGAGGCCCTCGTAACGGAAGGGTTTGGAGATGAAATCGACCATACCGGCATCGATGCAGGCCTGACGGCTTTCCAGCGTAGCGTTGGCCGTGAGCGCCACTATGGGGGCGGGATAACCGGTCAGCCGCAAGCGTTTGGCTGTTTCCACGCCATCCAACTCCGGCATCTGCACATCCATGAAAATTAAATCGAACTCATACTTCCGGCAAATATCCAACACCTCCCGACCGTTTTCCGCAATGTGAACACTGAGCCCGATTTTCTCCAACATCCGCCGCGCAATCGTCTGGTTAACCGCATTATCCTCCGCCACCAACACCCGACCACTCAGCGCCAGCGGAGGAGTGTCCTGACCCGTCACAGAAGACGCCTTGCGACGAATGCGCTGGGTCTGAGGTAACGAAAGATGGAAACGGAACTCACTGCCCGTACCCACATCACTTTCCATCTCGATTCGGCCACCCAGCAACTCCGCCAACTGCCGACTGATCGCCAAGCCCAGCCCCGTACCCCCAAAACGGCGGCTCGTCGTATTGTCACCCTGACTGAACGGCAGGAATAACTGAGCCTGCTTGATTTTCGGAATACCAATACCCGTATCACGGACACTGATGCGAGTGTTCAGATAGTTGCCCTCTTCAGTGAACTCCAAATACACATCCACCCGGCCCTGATCGGTAAACTTGATCGCATTCCCGATCAGGTTCAGCAAAATCTGACGAATTTTTGAATCATCCGAAATGACCCAGGCATCCTCCTGCCCGGGTCGATGGAACGTCAGATCAATCCCCTTCGACTGCGCCTGGGCACCGAAGACCTCGGTAGCCGTCGCCACCAGCTCCACCAGATCGAACGCCTGGGCATCCAGATGCTGCTTGCCGGATTCCAACCGACTGTAATCCAGCACATCGTTGATCTGCGCCAGCAACGCCTCCGACGAATGCGCCAGCGTCGCGATCAGAGATTGCCGCTCAGAGTCCGATGGTGAATCCCTCAGCAATTGAATGGTGCCAATGATACCGTTCAGCGGCGTGCGGATTTCGTGACTCATGTTGGCCAGGAAATCCGCCTGAATCTGGTTCGCCTGCTCGGCGGACATCCGCAAACGACGATTCCGATAGTAGGCGTACAGCAACAACGTGACTGCCACGCCCCCCATGGTGCCCAGGCTGATCAAAATGGTGCGGATACTGTTGTAAGTCCGTTGTACCGCGTTACTGCGATCCACCGCCTGACGATAGGCGTCTTCGGAGATCCGCACGATGCGGTATTGGAAGACATCGATCCATTGTTGCAGCCGCTGCTTCAGCTCCCGGGCATAGCCGGGAGACATCTTGTAGATCATGCCTTCGTTGGCGCGGAGATAATTCAAGATACCCTCGACTTGCTGATACAGCTGGGTATCGTAGGTGCGCACGTAATCGCCAGTCTGCCCTTCGGTCAGCAGCTTGGCACGGCTCCAGAAAATTTCCGTATTGAGAATGGATTGATCGCGCAACTCCTCGTTTTGCACCATAAGATAAGCCGCCAACGACCCCTGCATGCGCTCCATCTCGATTTGCAGCTGGCTGATATGCCAGGGGCGATCGTCGCGCAATTGCTGGCCATATTGTTCGATCTCGCCGGAAATGCGCACCACCAGCAGACCCAGCCAAACCAGCAGGCCGATGAACACCAACGCCCAGACGGCAATGAAGCCGTATCGTTTACCCATCCGTTATTCCAGCACCTGCAAACGAGTGAGCTGCCAGATCGACCAGGCCCGGACGTCACGGTTATTGAGAGTGGGATGGCTCGACCAGGGGAATATGATCCAGAAGGGCCCTTTGTCTTTGACCCGCATGGGCTCCCCGTTGAGCTGGACAGCAATAAAGGCCTGGGCGGCAAGAGCCGGTTCAACCGGGATATCGACGCTGTAACCATTGAGGGCTTCGGCGGCGATCTTCCCGTTTTCAATACCGGCTTCCGTCAGCAGTCGCTGAAGCGGTACACCGGTAAATTCCAGCATTCCATCAGTCCAGGGAGTTTCGGTTTCCAGCGTCTCCCCGCCCAGAGCCAGAATGGTATCCTGGGTATAGGTATGGGAACCGGCGGGTCCGATCACCTTCAGCGTCTCCGCCAGTGTTTGGCACCCGAGCTGAGTTATGAACAAAAAAACCGCGATGACGGCAGGGCGTAACATAAGAACTATCCTAAACCAGCGTTTAATGTGTATTACAGACCAGAACCCTGAACTTTTCGACCCGAGTCGTCGACCCGACATTCTTCCCTGCCCGGGCGGTGGAGTAAAGTCTTGGTATTCACCCCCAGGCTCGGGCTCCGCTTGAAAGCCGGAATCGATGCTGGTTGGATGGCATTATCAACTAAGGGATACAACCATCATGAGCTACCAATCACTTGAAAACACCTTTTATCGCTTGGCGCAGTTAAGCCACGCCGAAGCCATGTTGAGCTGGGATCAGCACGTCATGATGCCGCCCAGGGGCAATGGCGCCCGCAGTCGTGCACTGGCCGAATTGGGCGTCATGCGCAGTGAAATACTGCAGGATCCGGCTCTGGAACAGCACTTTGCCGCGGCAGCCGAAGAAACCGAATTAAGCGATTGGCAAAAAGCCAATCTGCGCCAAATGACGTTGGATTGGAAGCGGGCCAAGGCCATCCCTAAGAAACTGGTGGAGGCACAATCTCTGGCCAGCAGCGAATGCGAACACGCCTGGCGAACATTGCGGCCGGATAATAACTGGTCGGCTTTCGAACCGCTGTTACAAAAAGTGTTCGACCTAGCCAAAGAGGCCGCACAGGCGCAGCGTGCCGCCCTGGCAGAGGAGCGTGGGTTCGCCAACGACTATGACGCTCTGCTCGACCAGTTCGACCCCGGCACCCTCATGCACCGGATCGACCCGGTGTTCGACCAATTGAAAGGCACCCTGCCTGATCTGCTTCAGCATATACTTGACCATCAGTCCGAGAGCCCACGACCGTTACAGCCGTCGGCCCCGGTGCCGGTTAGCCGTCAGGAAACCCTGGCCAAGGAATTGATGGCCCTGCTCGGTTTCGACTTCGAGGCCGGGCGTCTGGACCCTACCGCCCATCCCTTTAGCGGCGGGTGCCCCGAAGACAGCCGCATCACCACCCGTTACGACGAAAACAATGTAGTGGAAGGCCTGATGGCGGTGATCCACGAAACCGGCCATTCCCGTTATGAAACCGGCCTGCCGAAAGACTGGCTCTACCAGCCGGTCGGACGCAGCATGGGCATGGGCATGCACGAAAGCCAGAGCCTGTTCTTCGAAATGCAACTAGGGCGCTCCCGGCCCTTCATTCAAGCCATCGCGCCGCTGGTGGCTAAACACCTGGGAGATGATCCCGCCTTCCAGGCCGATAACCTGCACCGCTTATATACCCGCGTCGAGCCCGGGTTGATTCGGGTGAATGCCGATGAAGTGACCTACCCCATGCATGTGATTCTGCGCTACGAGCTGGAGCGCGACATCATACTGGGACAGGCCAAAGTGGCGGATATCCCGGAGCGGTGGAACCAGGCGATGTCCGGCTATCTCGGTCTCGACACCGAAGGGGATTATCGAAACGGACCGATGCAGGATATCCACTGGCCCATGGGCGCCATCGGCTACTTCCCCAGTTATACACTCGGCGCGCTCAACGCCGCCCAGTTGCACGAAGCCATGGTGCGCGCCATACCGGATGCCGAAGAATGCATCACCCGCCTGGAATTGCAGCCGATTTTTGACTGGCTGGCTAAACGGGTCTGGGAGAAGGGACGTTACCTGGAGTATGACGAACTAATGGAGCAGGCAACCGGAGAAACACTGAACCCCGAATACTTCCTGCAGCACGTCAGGAACCGTTACCTGGGAAGCTAACGGGTCAGATACCCACTCATGGCGGAAGACCACTGCTCGGCTTTTTGCTCCAACCTCAGGGAGGCATGAGCCGGGCTGGTCGATGGCAGTCTCACCACCGGCCTGGCCTGAACGGTTTCCGGCAGTGTCGGCAATACCCGTTTGCGAAAACTGTCATGTGCCTTGCCGCCGTTGCAGAACACGGCGCGGGTGTTGGGGTGGCGTTCAAACCAACCGAGGAAATCGTTGGTGACAATGGAGGACTCCACGATGTCCGAATCCAGGCTGGAGGTTCGGGTACAGGTTTTCAGCACATCCCAGAGCCCGACACCATTGTCGCGCAGGGTCTTCACCCGGCTTGCATAGGGCAGATTCGCATCGAAGCCCAATAACCCGGCCAGGATCGGCCAGAAAGCGTTGCGCGGATGAGCATAATACTGACCCGCCAGCAACGACGCCTTGCCGGGCATAGAGCCGAGAATCAGGATGCGGGTGTTGGCCGGTTCGATGGGGGCGAAGCTGTGGACGGTGGTCATGGTATTTTGGGGTAGCGAGTGGATTACATGATAGTGAAAAGGGGTTGACTGTCGTTGAGCTGGGCATAGATTGATCGAATGACCGGTACCGGAACAGGGGCCTGATGACCCCCCAAACGGCGGACTGACTACTGGAAAACCTCTTCAAGGGAGTTGGCTTCTAGTAAATTCTCTGCCCATCGCTCCAGTTGATCCGCATTGGCGGTTTCCAAACACTCTATGGTATCGGGGTTTAGGGGGCCAAAGCGTCGAGTAAGCTGCTTTATGATGAGTAGGCGCTCACCCTCCAACCGGCCTGCCTCCTGGCCTTCTTTGCGGCCCTCTTCGCGACCTTCTTCACGGCCTTCTTTACGACCTTCTTCCCTGCCTTCTTCAATACCGATTGCGCGGCCTTCCTCTATGCCTTGCTGTTTCCAGTCCCGGGTCCAGTCCTGTACACGTTCGGCTAACATCGACTTCACCTCTTGTAAGTCGTTAATCTCCGGTAATTCTATACCTGGCATTCGTCCTGGCAAGAGAACACGCTTGATCCAAACCGTAAAGGAACGTCGTAAACTTGACTGTTCCGAAGCCTGGAGCCAGTCCGACAGCCGTTCGACCATGTTTTTCAGTTGGTCTGGATTTTGAGCGTTTTCCAAGGAGAAAAGGGCCGAAGCCAAGTTGCGTGTTGTTCTATCGATATCACTGTCTAGGGCGCCTTCATCCAGCAACAGATAACGGAGGCTGGGTTTGTAGTGCTCCAATCCACCCGGAACGGGTTGGATCAGTTCGGCGATATTGGTTGCCGCTCCCCAGCGCCGTTCTCCATTGTAGAGCACCAGGGGAAAGATGGGCGGGAGCAGCCCTTCAGGCGTCAGTTGCTTTTGTTTGATAAGATCTTGATATAGAAGGCCTATGTAAGTATGGATGCGCACAGCCATGTAGGCATCCACTGTGGACTGAAATTCCAGCAGCAGATAGACATAGAGCCAGCCGTTACCCCACCGTACCCGCCAGATGACATCGTCTTCCCGGTCGCGCAGGTCGTCTGAGACAAAACCGTTGCTGACTTTTTCCAGTGTGTTGAAGTCAAGCTCTCTTACCCATGCCTCGGGTACGAAACCGGTCAGCAGGTCTTCGACCATTTGTGGGTGCGAGAATAGGAGCTTGTAGCTGTTGTCATGTTCCATTGGTTTTGTTGTCCTTGTGGTAATCGATAAGCCTTTAGCGGGTAAGGCGACTTACACCGCCTCCAGCTTCGCATACTGCATCATCAGCCAGCGCTCGTTGCCGTCATCGAAGGCCACCTGTACCCGGGCCTGAGCCCCACCCCCTTCGGCGTTGACGATAATGCCTTCGCCAAACATGGGGTGCCGCACTCTCTGGTTCAGGTTGAAGCCACCCGCCTGCATGGCGAGGTCTTCCTGAAGGCCGAAGCTCACCGGGCGGCTGACCGTGGAGCGCAATCGCACCTCGTTCATCAACTCGGCCGGAATTTCCTTAACAAAGCGTGAGATCGAGTTGAATTGCTCCGAGCCATAGAGCCTTCGGCTTTCGGCATAGGTCAGCGTCAGGACATGCCGGGCCCGGGTGATACCGACATAGGCGAGTCGGCGCTCTTCCTGCAGGCCTCCGGCGTCGTCCATCGACATTTTGTGCGGGAAGAGCCCTTCTTCCAGGCCGACCAGGAAGACGTGGTCGAACTCCAGGCCTTTGGCGCTGTGCAAGGTCATCAGGTTCACGCTGTCTTCGAACTCGTCGGCCTGACGGTCACCGGCGTCCAGCGAGGCCTCGCCGAGGAACTGGGCGAGCATTTCAATGGGGGTTTCGGCTTCATCGTCACCGGCGAAACTTTGGGCGGCGGTCACCAGCTCCTGCAGGTTTTCGACCCGGGCGCGGCCTTTCTCACCTTTTTCCTTTTCATGGAATTCGATCAGGCCGCTGGCCTCGTTGACGATTTTCACCATCTCGCCCAGTTCTTCCTTGCCCTTGACCAGCTCTTCCAGGTCGGCGATCAGCAGCATGAAATCAGCCAGGGCATTGGCAGCGCGTTTGGTCAGCACCTGGTTGCCGATGGCGTGGTCCGCTGCCTGCCAGAGTGAACAACCCTGGTCACGGGCGATGATGCGCAGGGTTTCGACGGTCTTATTGCCGATACCGCGCGTCGGGACGTTGATAATGCGCTCGATGGCGGCGTCGTCCTGGCGGTTCAGGATCAGGCGAAGGTAAGCCACGCTGTTGCGGATTTCCAACCGTTCATAGAAGCGCTGGCCACCATAAATTCGGTAGGGAATCTGGCTGTGTATCAATGCTTCCTCCAAGACCCGGCTTTGGGCGTTGGAGCGGTACAACAGGGCGATTTCGTTGGCATTGGTACCGGCTTCAAGCAATTGGTTGATCTCATCCGCGACGTAGCGGGCTTCATCCTGCTCGTTGAAGGCGGCATACAGGCGAATCGGGTCGCCGCGCTCGCCTTCGGTCCAGAGGTTCTTGCCCAGGCGAGCGGGGTTGCGGGCGATGACCGCGTTGGCCGCATCGAGAATGGTCGAGGTGGAGCGGTAATTCTGTTCCAGCCGCACGATGTGGGTGCCGGGGAAGTCGTGCCCAAAGGTCTGGATGGTTTCGACACGGGCTCCGCGCCAGCCGTAGATGGATTGGTCGTCATCGCCCACGATGGTCATGCTCAAACGTTCGCCCGCCAAAACCCGCAGCCAGGCGTACTGAATGGTGTTGATGTCCTGGAACTCGTCGACCAGCAGATGGGTGAAGCGCTGTTGATAATGGGCCAGCAGTTCAGGGTTGTTCAGCCAGAGTTCGTGGGCGCGCAGCAGCAGTTCGCCAAAGTCGACCAGACCGCTGCGCTGGCACATGGTCTCGTATTCGGTGTAGACGTCGCGCAGGGTGTCCTGGAACCAATCGCCGTGAGTCTGCACATACTGGGCGCGGCGGCCTTCGTCCTTTTGGCCGTTAATGAACCACTGCACCTGTTTGGGCTGGATGCGGTCGTCCTGAATGTTCATATCGGACAACAGCCGTTTGATCAATCTGAGCTGGTCGTCGCTGTCCATCACCTGAAAATTGTCCGGCAATTCGGCCAGCCGGTTATGGGCCTTCAGCAGACGATGAGCCAGCCCGTGAAAGGTGCCGATCCACATCTGGTTCGCTGGACCTTCCAGTAGTTCCTCCACCCGGCCTCTCATTTCGCGGGCTGCTTTGTTGGTAAAGGTCACGGCCAGCACGCTGTAGGGCGACGCGAGCCCGGCCGCGATCAGCCAGGCGATGCGGTGCGTCAGGACTCGGGTTTTGCCACTGCCGGCGCCGGCCAGCACCAGCAGATGCTGGGCGTCGCTTTCCACCGCCTGGCGCTGTTCGGGGTTTAACTGGTCCAGAAGGGCATTCAGGTTCATGGGGGATGCATCACTGTATAAAAAAACAGGCGAAGTGTACCAGATGGCACTAATGATGTTGATGGGGCGCGCTTTAATTCCAAAGTTGAACAGTGGTTCAAGAATGCGTGCAGATTCCAGGATCTGAACTATACTGAGCCGCAGTAACTCGACGGATTGAACGATGCACCAACCTCAGGACACCCTTCGCCATCTTCGCAGTGCCTACCTGTTGCGCTATAGCTATCTGTTATGGGTGGCATCGGCCGTACTCGGCATTGTCAGTCTTGCTTCTCAAAGTTACGACCGCTGGGCCTTCACCGGCGCGCTGACGCTGTTGCTTACCCTGTCGGGCATGGGGCTGGCGCTGTCACGCTGGGGTCGTCGACATCTAAAAGCCCGGCCGGGCTGGAACCCAGCGATCTGGGTCGGAGCGCTGGCACTGTGCCATGCTCTGTTTTGGGGAGTACAAGCGCGCATGGGCGGGTTGAGCCTGAGCCTGGGTATCGCCTTCAGCGGGCTGGCCGGAGTCGCTTTTTTCACCCATTGGCGCTTGTTCTGGTTGGCATGGCTGCCGGTGGCGATTCTACCTGTTGTGCTCCCGGGTCGAATCGGTGCGGATACCCTGCTGCAAATCCATTTGCCACTGATGGCCATCGTGGTGGTGGGCATCTGGCAGGGGCATCGTATGTCCATGCGGATGCTGGAAAATGCCTTGGAGAGCCGTCATCTCAGCGAACTGCTGACCCGGCACCGGGATCAGTTGGAAGACACCATCGCACGTCGTACCACCGAGTTGGAGCAGAGCAACAGCCGTCTGAACGACGAAGTCGAGTTGCGCAAGCAGATCAACCAGACACTGGTGAAAAGCGAAGAGCAGATGAACATGGCCATGGCCGCCAGCGGGATCGGCTTTTGGGACTGGGACATCGCCAACCGACGGGTGTATCACTCGGACAAACAAAAATTCTTCGGCCACGCCACTCAGGATTCGGACTACATCGACCTCGAAGCGCGGGTGTTTGAAGCCGACCGGCCACGCGTACGGCGGGCACTAATGCTCCATCTTAAAGACCGCACCCGTTACTACCACGCCCGCTATCGCATTCAGCACGAGGATGAGTCCGACTATAAATGGCTGGAAGACAGTGGCAAGGTTATCGAGCGGGATGCTCGCGGGCGACCGATGCGGATGGTCGGAACCCGTCGGGACATCACCGACGACATGCGCAAACAGGAAGAGTTGCGGCTTTCCTCCTCTCTGTTCAATAACAGCCCCGACGGCGTCTTCGTGCTCGACAGCGAGCAACGGCTGCGAACCTGTAACCGGATGTTCAGTCAGATGTTTCAACGCCAGAAAGGCCAGATCGTCGGCCTGCCGCTGTTCCAGGTCATTCCGACCGAACAGCAGGCCCGTATCGCCCAGGGCATGGTCAACAATGGTCGCTGGCAGGGCGATATCGTCGCCATGCGCCACGGCCACCAGCGGTTTCCGATGAGCCTGACGCTTACCGCCATTCGCGATACCGATGGCCGCATCAGTCATTACCTCGGCATCTGCCGCGACCTGACCGACCAACGCCGTAGCGCGTTGCAGCTCGATTACCTGACCAACTACGACAAGCTCACCGGACTGGTTAACCGGGGTTACTTCCATCGTCTGGTCAAGCAGTTCGAAGAACACGAACCCCTGCTGAATAACCACTACGCCATCGCGGTGCTCAACCTGGACCGGTTCAAAGCCATCAACGACAGTCTCGGTCAGGACGTGGGTGACCAACTGCTCAAGGATGTCGCCGCCCGCCTGAACAACCTTAATGATCCTGTGCGCCAGGTGGCGCGATTGGGAAGCGATGAATTTGCCCTTTATATCGATTACGAAGGCAACCGCAATGCCTTGGATGAAACGCTCGCCCTGGCGCTGGAGGAAGTGAGTCGGCCGAGTCTGATCGAAGATCACGAGCTCATCGTCACCGCCAGTATCGGTGTGTGTATTGTGCATCACGATAACCTGCGTCAGTTGCTCAACCAGGCCATCGCCGCCATGAACCAGGCGAGACTGCAGGGTGGCAACAATATTCAGTTCTATCGGCAGGTGCTCACCAACCAGCCCGAGCAGCGCCAGCTGATGGAAGCGGCTCTGAAAAAAGCAGTCGACGAAGGTGCTCTCAGTATCGACTATCAACCCAAGCTGAACCTGTCCACAGGCCTGATCGACTCGGTGGAGGCTCTGGTGCGTTGGCATCATCCGGAACAAGGGCCGATCGCTCCGGATGACTTTTTGCCATTGGCGGAAGAAACCGGCCTGATCACCCGTATCAGCGATCAGGTCTTGCACCGGGCTTGTCAGGATGCCGCCAGTTGGCGCAACCAGGGGCTGGGGGATATCTCCGTCTCGGTCAATCTCTCCGGCCAACAGGTGTACCGCGACGACCTATACGACCGTGTGGCCGATGCCTTGGACCGCAGCGGGCTACCGCCGGAATATCTCGAGCTGGAAATCACCGAGAGTGTTTTGATGGAAGATGTCGCCCACGCTCAGGACTTCCTCAACCAATTGCGATCCCTGGGGCTGAGCCTGGCGCTGGACGATTTCGGTACCGGTTATTCGTCATTGAGTTACCTCAAGCGCTTCCCGATCGATACTCTCAAGGTCGACCGCTCCTTCCTGCGTGAGATTCGTACCGGGGAGAGCAGCCCGGTGATCGAGGCCATCATGGCCATGGCGGAGAGCCTGAAGATGTCGGTGGTGGCCGAAGGCGTTGAGACACGCGAACAGTTGAGCTATCTGAAAAAGCTTGGGTGCGATTATGCCCAGGGCTTTCTGATCAGCCGCCCGTTACCGGCCACTGAGATCCTGCCGCTGATTCGGCACTCCAATTTACGGCTTTATGCGGAAGAAGCACGTCCGGAACAGTTGCACTAGGAAACAGGCACAGAAACTGCATATATGTTCTAAGGTTAGACCGAATTCTAAGGTTTCCGTGGAATAAGGGTGTTGTTTCACAGATTTGCCACAGGAGACTACTAGAATGCAGTCGTGTTACCGGGAGGTAGCCGCCTGACCGGGAATCACCGGTGGGAGGTCACCCCCACGCAAGAAAAATAATAAACGGCAGTCGCCATTGAAAAGGAGCTGATACCCCATGTCTGTGAATCTTTTTGACCTGGAACTGGCCAATATCGAGGATAACCACCTGCATAAGCCGGCTGATGCCAGCGAAACGAAACGCTCGACGAACCACCGAAAACTGGCGGCCCGACGCGCGATAGAGGACCATCTCGAGCAACAGCGCCTGCGCGATGAGCTCGACGATCTGGATCTCGAGGTGTTCTGATTGATGTAGCCCGTGCGGTACAAGGAGGTACCGTTAACACCCAAAACGCTGATTTGTCCCCTTTTTTCCCTTTCCCATCAGACTGTTACACAAGCTCCCACTGGCTGTTACCAACCGTTACCGGGTATGTGGTTGGTCTATTGTTCCAAGCCGGAAGGCCTCCCTGCAAAGCGGACAGATTCGACACCTGGATGCTTGGGGTGAAGAGCGTTTTTTTTCGCCGCTGAAGAGCGTAACGGAGTGGTGCGGTCAGAAGCTCTGGCGCACTGTATTGCGCCGTACATCACAGGCTAATTCACCGATTTGACGTGCATTTCAAACGCACCAGTGATGATTTCCCGAAGTTCATCGTCATCCCAAGGCTTGGTCAGATACTTATAGATGGAGCCCTGGTTGATGGCATCGGTGACGGTTTTCAGGTCGGTGTAGCCCGAGAGGACAATGCGAACTGTTTGAGGGTAGAGCGATTTCACCCGTTTGAAGAACTCGGTTCCATTCATTTCCGGCATGCGCTGATCCGATAGAATCACCTGCACCTCGATTTGCGCGAGCATCCGAAAGGCATCGTCGGCGCTGTTGGCCAGCAATATCTGATATGGCTCGCCTCTGAGGGCACGCGACAGGGATTTAAGAATCAACGGATCATCATCGAGGATAAGCAGGCACTGACCGTTGCCCGCGTTTTCCTCGTTTTCCACCATCGATTCCAGGCGTTTTTGCTCCAGGTAGGGAATCAGCCGGTCGACCGGGATCGCCGGGCTGTGCAGAAACCCCTGTACTTCGTCACACCCTTCCCGCTTGAGAAATGCCGATTGCGATTCCGTTTCGACCCCTTCGGCGGTCACCTTCAGATTCAGGTGATGGGACATGGAGATAATCGCCCGCACGATGGTGGCGTCGTTCTCATCGCTGATCACATCCTGTACGAACGACCGGTCGATCTTCACTTTGTGAATCGGCAACCGCTTCAGGTAACTGAGGCTGGAAAAGCCGGTTCCAAAATCATCCAGCGAGAGTTGGAAACCGGCGTCTCTCAATGCCGTTAATATGCTCAGTGCGCTGTTATAGTGCCCGAACATCACGCTTTCCAGAATTTCCAGTTCAAAATGGGTACAGGAAAACCCCTCGGCTTCGATAACCGACTTCATGTGCTGGGCCAGGTTGGGGTTTTTAAACAGTACCGGCGACAGGTTCAGCGCAATGGGGAGGTCGAAACCGGCTGCCAATAACTGGTGCCGCGCCGCACAGGCGGCCAGCAATACCCAATCGCTCAGTGCCACGATCTGGCCGGTACTTTCAGCCAGGGGGATGAAGTCTCCGGGCGATACCATGCCGAGCTCCGCGTGACGCCAGCGAATCAATGCTTCCACGGCAATCACCTGTTGGCTGTTCAGGCTCAGTTGGGGCTGAAAATGCAGCTCGAAATCGCCCCGGTCCAGTGCGGCTTGCAGGTCGCTGCGCAAACGCAGCTTGCGCGACACGTCCCGGTTCATGTCTTCGGTGTACCAGTGGTACTGATTGCGTCCCGCCTGCTTGGCCTGGTACATCGCCAGGTCTGCTTGGCGCACCAGTTTCAACGGGTCTTCGTCCGCTTCTTCGCTGACGGCGATACCGATGCTGGCCGTCAGGTGGTAGGAGGTCGATTCCAGCCAATAGGGTTGGGCGATTTCAGTCAGAATGTGTTCGGCGATCTGCGGAATGTCATCCGCCTGGGCCAGGTCCGGTAGCAGAATCACGAATTCGTCCGCCGCCAGCCGCGCCAGTGTATCGCCCGGGCGAATGATGCGGCTGACGCGACCGCTGACTTCCACAAGCACCTGGTCGCCGCTCTGGTGCCCCAACGCATCGTTAATCGCCTTGAACCCATCGAGATCTATATAAAGTATGGCGAGCGTTCGTCCATACCGTTTGGCGAATTGGAGGCCCTGGCGAATACGGTCTTCCAGCAGGCCCCGGTTGGGCAGATCGGTCAGCACATCATGGCTGGCGTTGTAAGCCAGAGTGTGTTCGAAATGTCGTTGTGCGGAAATATCGTTGAGAATGCCGACAAAGTGGGTCACTTCGCCCTGCTCATCCGGTACCGGGGCAATGTAGAGGTCGTTCCAGAAGGCCGTACCGTCTTTACGATAGTTTTTTAAAACGACGTTGAATTCCTCCTTTCTTTTCAACGCCTCCGCCAGTTGATGAACGGCTGCCTGTCCGGTTTCAGAGCCCTGCAGGAAGCGGCAATTGCGCCCGAGTATTTCATCGATGGGGTAGCCGGTAATGCGTTCGAATGCCGGATTGGCATAGATAATGGGCATCTCCCGCTTGCGCGCATCACAAATCAGCACGCCATTGCGCGTGGAGGCGAGGCTGCGTTCCAGCAAGCGCAGACGTTCGTGAGTGCCCGCGCTGTCGGCGACGTCGCGTAGCGCGCGAAGCAATTCGGTGGCGTCGAACGTACCCTTAACCAAGAATGCCTGGGTGCTGGTTCGAACCAGGGTGTCGGGTGTGTCCGCGCCGTCAATCAACAGCATGATAGGCGTGTCGGGGGCGCTCACGGTGAGGTTATTCAACGTCTCGGTGAGCATTGTCTCGTTGGGAATGTCGACAATAATGGCATCGAAATGCTGGGTATGGGTATCGGCGGTTCCCGACTCCGACGTAACCACCCAGTGTAGGGTGTGGGCATGTTCGGCTTGGCTGGCCAGCATGTCCTTCATGCTCAGGGCATGATCGGAATCATCGCTGACCAACAGCACCCGGATAGGGGAGGTACCCATCAGCCACCTCCCAGGGTCAAGCCCGGTGGACCAAGACGACCGTTACACAAAGGAATGCCGTTGCCGGTGTGTACAAATGTCCTTTTCGTCTCCATAGGTGCCTCTCAGCTGGGTGGCCGATGGACCGCGTACATCCAGGTACGCACCAATCAGGCCGGAGCGTTAATTCTCTATGTCAGTTTTCGGTCGGTTGGGTGATCGGCAGCCATACTCGGAACCGGGTGCCCTGCCCTTCCTCGGACTCCAACTCTATGCGGCCATGGTGGCGTTGGACGATGCTGTAACTTAACGACAACCCAAGCCCCGTCCCCTGACCGACTTTTTTGGTGGTGAAAAATGGTTCGAAGATTCTTTCCCGCAACGATTTGGGAATACCCGCACCATCGTCTTCCACCTCCAGCCAGACCCAGTTGGCCTGATGGCCCAGCCGTATCCAGATATTGCCCGTCGACTCGATGGCATGCGCCGCGTTGACCACCAAATTCATGACCACCTGTTTGATCTGGCTGGAATTGCATTCAATATTGGGAATCTGCGGGAAGGATTCATGCAGCGTGCATTTGTATTTGATTTCGTTGGTAACCAGCCGCAAGGTCGTCGTTACAGCGTCTTCCAGCGCGTAGAGGGCGAACTGACCGTCATCGGAATGGGAAAAATCCTTCAGCGCGGCAATGATGTCCCGCACCCGGTTGGCACCCTCGGTGGATTCGGTTATGCAATCCTCTATATCCACTTTGATAAAGTGGTAGTCCATTTCATCGCGCCGCTCCTTAAGTTGTTCGAGTGACCCAATGTTATCGATGCTGTCGACCAGCTCGAGCAGGTTTCCAATATAGTCGGAGAGAGAGTTCAGGTTAGAGCAGATATAACCAATGGGGTTGTTGATTTCATGAGCAACCCCGGCCGCGAGCTGCCCTACGGCTGCCATCTTGTCGGATTGAATCAGGGTACGGTCATGATCCGTAAGAGGGCGACTGGTACCGGTACTGCGATCACGCGTTTGCTGGAGCAGTTCGAACAGCGAAGGCACATCGATCGACCGGCCATCGGCTTCCTGATGCTCAATCACAGCGATCATGGTGTAGTGAGTGCCGGTCAGGGTGATATAAGGGCACATCAACAGGCTGTGTTTATTATCGCCGGATGAAATTAACCGACCCTCGTGTTGATTCTGCGCGTGCAGGGTAGCCAATTCCGGTGACACCAATGCCGCCCCGGGTAAGTGCAAATCGCTAACCTGTGTGCCGATGGCATTATGCCAGTCTCCAGGAAATGTACGCTCCATAACCGGGCAGGCATAACACAACCGATTGTCGGCATCGACAATCAGCCAGGGCAACGAAGATGAATAACTCCAAGACTCTAACATCCGGGGTCCTTCCAGGCACCGAGTGCCAAGACAAAGCATTAATCTTGGTATAGCAGAGCCCTCTGGGCACCGCAAATATACCGTCGTTAAACCCCGCCCCAGTCGGTTGACCGGTAAAGCTGACACCTGTGTCGCATTTCGCGGATCCTTCTCTGGCACCGACTATGCTTCTTGCAAAATTGGGCTAAGCTTTGGTAATACCGCTTGAAGTCAGCGTTCTACCAGCGTGGCCGCTGTTAACGCTCTTTAAAGTCATCCAGTAAAAAGAAACACCGCCGTCTGGCCAATGAGGAAGTCAAAAATGACCAGTCATCATTCGTTGCTGATTGTGGACGACGAACCCCATATTCTGAAATCGCTGAGTCGCGTTCTGAACAGTGGCCGTTTCCGTATCCTGACCGCCGCCACAGCGGAGGAGGCCCTCGGCATGATCGACCGGGATCCGCCTTCCGTTCTGCTGACCGACCAGCGCATGCCGGGCATGTCCGGCTCGGCCCTACTCGCCGAAGTCGCCAAGCTGTATCCGGATGTGGTTGGTATGTTGATGAGCGGTTATGCCGATTTCGACAGCCTGACCGAGGCATTGAATGACGGGCAAATCTACAAATTCATCCTGAAGCCCTGGGATAATTCCGATTTGCGTCAGAGCATTAATGATCTTTTTACCCAGATTGAATTGGGCGAGGAGGGCATGCGTTCCCAGCGTCGGCTGAAAGCCGAAAAAGAAGCCTTGGAACAACGCCTGGAAGCCAGCCGGAACGCGCGCCCGGATGCCATCTACAACCGTTACGAACATCTGTTCAACGAACTGCCCATCGCCCTGGTCATTACCGACCCGGACGGCGAAATACTCGATTACAACGCCGCCTTCGGCGCCTTGGTGAATGCGCGTTATTCCCTCGTCGGGCGTCCCGTCGAACCCTGGTTGCCCACTCTGTTGCGTCAACGTCTGGCGGACAGCGACAGCGGAGAACCGCTCCCGGTATCCGTCGAGGGCATCGCCTGGGCCGTGACCGCCTGCCCACTGCGACATGGTCCCGCATTGCATCAAGCTTATGTATTGACCCAACCCTGACCACACAAGGAAGCCCAACGTGAGCCAAGTTCAAGGCACCGCCACAACGGAGACTGAAAAACTGCCCCCACCGCGCGTACTGGTGGTGGACGATGAATCCAACATTCGCAAATCGTTGGAGCGTTTGCTGCGCCGCAACGGTTATGAAGCCGTCCAGGCCGAGTCCGTTGCTCACGCCAAAGGCATACTCGCCAATTCCGGCGACATCGACCTGTTGATCACCGACCTGAAAATGCCGGGGGAAGACGGCATCGCGCTGCTGATTCACGCCGTGGAAAACTACCCCACCATTCCCCGCATTCTGCTCACCGGCCACGCCGATCTTGAGCAGACCATGAGAGCGATCAACGAAGGCTGCAGCGGCCAGATCATGACCAAACCCTGGCAGGACAAACACCTCCTCCAGGTCGTTTCCGAACAGCTTGAACGTTCTCAACTGCAGCGCAAGAACGCCCAACTGCTGAAACTCAACCAGGCTCAAAATGCCCAGCTTCGGGAAATGAATAAATTGCTCGAAGAGCGCGTACAAGCCCGTACCGAACAGCTCCGCGCTTCGGCCGACACCCTGAAAAAATCGAACAAAAACCTGCTCCAATCCTATAAATCCACCGTGCGTTTGGTATTGGAACTCGCCTCGATGAACCCCGCCATCGACAGCGAACTGGCACAGGAAATGTCCGACCTCGGCGTCACCCTCGCCCAGGCCATGGAACTGAAACCCGGAGACATCAGCTCCATTCGTTACGCCTGCCAACTGCATGAACTCGGCAAACTCGGCTTACCGCAAGACATCGCCACCTCGCGCGAAGCGTTATTGTCCTCCTCGGAATGGAAAACCTACAGCCAATACCCCGAACAAGGCTCCCTCGCCCTGACCAGCGTCGACTACCTCTCCAGTGTCTCCAATCTCATCGCCAAACATCGCGAACATTGGGACGGTAGCGGCTTCCCCCACAGCCTTGAAGGCGAGGAAATCCCCATCGGCAGTCGCATCGTTTTACTGTGCCGCGACTACGTCCAGTCCATGAAAAAATACCAGAATAAAAAGAATGCCCTCGGCCGCCGCGCCGGTGACATGAACGTTCAACTGCTCGCCTTCGAAGAGGTCGAGCAATGGCGCGACGTCCGCTACGACAGTGCCCTGGTCGACGTCCTCAAACAAACCCTCGCCGTCAGCGAAGTGGAAGAAGACGAAACCGAAGAAGCCCGACGCGGCCATCTCGTCTCCGCCCAATCGCTCGAACCCGGCATGGTCCTCGCGCAGGACGTCTACACCGACAAAGACCTGCTAATGCTCACCAAAGGCCAACGCCTGACCGCCCGCCACATCGAAAAACTCCTCGCCATGGAAACCGAATATGGACGGGACCTGAGTATTTATGTGCACAGCTAACCTGGGAACCGGCGCATGAACGATTGGCATTATCGGTTTGAGTTCGAAACCGGAGACGCGATTGACATCCAGACCCACTGGTCCGAAACCACCGGCACCGTCAAGGCAACACCCGGCGTCGAAACCCTCGGCGACTCACTGAAAGCCTCCGTCTGGCTCGAAAACGACCAATGCTCCCACTGCCCATTGGTCCCTTCCAAATCCCCCCACTGCCCACTCGCCGCCACCGTCATCCCCGTCGCCCACCGCTTCGACGGCTACAACTCCACCGATAAAACCCGCGTCATCGCCACCTGCCGGGACCGGGAAGTACGTTTGGACACCAACCTCCAACGCGGCCTAGGCTCCCTGCTCGGCCTCCTGATGGGCGGCAGCGCCTGCCCCCACTTCGCCTTCTTCAAACCCATGGCCGCCATGCACCTGCCATTCTCCAGCGAAGAGGAAACGTTCTTCAGGGTCATCGGCAACGCCTTACTCAAACTCGCCATGCAGGGTGAAGACGTCAACCTGAACCAAGCCAGTGTCTATTTGCAGTCGCAATACGATGCATTGAATATCGTGAACCTCGGTATGGCACAACGGCTTCGTCGCTGCGCCACTTCTGATTCCGGTGTCAACGCGGTCATAGTTCTGGATATGCTCGCCCGGCTGATTGGAAGTGATCCGGAAGAATATATAGAAGCGCTAAAACCTTGGTACACAATTGAAACCAGCCAAGGCTAGTGGCAGGCGTCGGAGGTTAATGCTCCAGGGCAGTCCGCAGCAAGGATGCCGCGGTCTAGCTTACATGGACGTATTCACAGCGGCCCTGGAGGGTTAACCTCCGACGCCTGTCACGGGTTTAACCACAGTAAAAAACAACCACTGCCACCGTCCCCTACCTATCCATTAGTCGAAACCGCTACCAAAGTCTAAGCGTTAACTTCCTCTGCTGGTGATAATTTCACAGGGCTCGTCACTGCCACCCGGCTCAGTGTCCGGATGGGGTACCAACCAGTATTCCACCCGGTGTCGCAGCAGTGCAAAACAACAACAAATTTGGAGGAAACGCGATGAGCTTCGAGAGCAAAGAACACGCCGCCCAATACTGGCGTGAAAATGTTCGACTGATGCTCACACTTCTAGCAATCTGGTTCGCCGTATCCTACGGCGCCGGCATCCTGCTGGTCGATGTGCTCAACGAAATAAAATTCTTCGGATTCAAACTGGGCTTCTGGTTCGCCCAGCAAGGATCCATTTATACCTTCATCGTGCTCATCTTCGTCTACGTCAAAAAGATGAACTCGCTTGATCGTAAATACAACGTGCACGAAGACTGAGGAGCCGGGAATGGATATTCAAATACTGAGTTACCTCTTCGTCGGGGCAACGTTCGCACTCTACATCGGCATCGCCGTCTGGTCCCGCGCCGGGTCCACCAACGAATTCTACGTCGCCGGTGGCGGCGTCCCCGCCGTCGCCAACGGCATGGCCACCGCCGCCGACTGGATGTCAGCCGCCTCCTTCATCTCCATGGCTGGCATCATCTCCTTCATGGGATACGACGGCTCCGTCTACCTCATGGGATGGACCGGCGGCTACGTACTGCTCGCCCTGTGCCTCGCCCCCTACCTGCGCAAATTCGGCAAATTCACCGTCCCCGACTTCATCGGCGACCGCTATTACAGCCAAGCCGCCCGGGTCATCGCCGTTATCTGCGCCATCTTCGTCTCCTTCACCTACGTTGCAGGTCAGATGCGCGGCGTCGGCGTGGTGTTCTCCCGCTTCCTCGAAGTCGGCGTCAGCACCGGCGTTATCATTGGTATGGTCATCGTCTTCTTCTACGCCGTACTCGGCGGCATGAAAGGCATCACCTACACCCAGGTCGCCCAGTACTGTGTCATGATTTTCGCCTACATCGTACCGGCGATTTTTATCTCCATGCTGATGACCGGCAACGTATTCCCGCAACTGGGCTTCGGCGGATCGGTCGCTGACGGTACACCTTTGCTGCAGAAACTGGACGGACTGTCCACAGAATTGGGATTCGCGCAATACACCGAAGGCTCGAAACCCATGATCGACGTCTTCTTCATCACCGCCGCTTTGATGGTCGGTACCGCCGGTCTGCCACACGTGATCGTTCGATTCTTCACTGTGCCGAACGTACGTGATGCCCGTCGCAGTGCCGGTTGGGCGTTGGTGTTCATCGCTATTCTGTACACCACGGCTCCGGCTGTCGCTGCCTTTGCCCGGGTGAACATGATCAACACCATCAACGGTGAAAACATGCAGGGCACATTGTATTCCGACGCGCCAAGCTGGATCAGCAACTGGGAAACTACGGGCCTGATCAAGTGGAACGATAAGAATAACGATGGCCGTATGTTCTATGCCGCCGATGAGCGCAATGAAATGACCATCGACCGTGACATCATGGTGCTGGCCAACCCTGAGATCGCTCAGTTACCGAACTGGGTGGTGGCGTTGGTGGCTGCCGGTGGCATGGCGGCGGCGTTGTCGACAGCGGCGGGTCTGTTGTTGGTGATTTCGACATCGATTTCGCATGACTTGCTGAAACGAAACCTGATGCCGAATATTACCGATAAACAGGAGTTGATGTACGCTCGTCTCGCGGCGGCGGTCGCTGTAGTGGTGGCCGGTATCCTGGGCATTTACCCGCCCGGATTCGTGGCGCAGGTGGTGGCGTTCGCCTTTGGTCTGGCGGCGTCGAGTTTCTTCCCGGCGATCATTCTGGGTATCTTCCATAAGAAGATGAATAAGGAAGGTGCGCTCTCTGGTATGGTGGTGGGCATTACCTTTACGGCGGCGTACATTATTTACTTCAAGTTCATCAATCCTGGGGCGAATACGGCGGACAATTGGTTGTTCGGTATTTCGCCGGAAGGCATTGGTACGCTGGGTATGATTCTGAACTTTGTGGTGGCTTTTGTGGTCCACAAGGTGACGGGCGATGCGCCGGATAACGTTCAGGAGATCGTGGAAAGCATCCGTTTCCCCAAAGGATCGGGTGTCGCCTCCTCCCATTGAGGCTATTTTAAGGTAAGGTAGCGAAAAAGCCGGGGCATGCCCCGGCTTTTTGTATCTGGGGTTTCGGAGTTCGCGGAAATGGCATTGCCAAGAGTCCGCGCCGGCTACCTGGTTGGCCCATCAAGGGTCGGCATGAACCCATCCATGGGGCCTGGATCGCAGCATCCTTGCTGCGAACCACCCTTGATGGGCCAACCAGGCATCCGGCGCTCTAACCGTTGCAAGCGAACTCCGATACGTGAGCTTTTTGCCACTTCGAGCATGCGATTGAGGAATAGAAAATGGCAACCGCCGATAATCTCCGCGACGTCGTAAGCTTTCTGGCCGACACTCTGCCTTTCTCCGCCCTGTCGGAGGAGGACCGATTGGACGTAGCCCGGAGACTGAGCATCGATTACGTTCCCCGCCACCAGAACCAGGCGATGGATTTGGGTGGGCAGCTGTTTTTGATTCGGACCGGGGCGTTCGAGTTGCGCACGGCGGAAGGGGAGTTGTTGGATCGCCTTGGTGAACACGAGCTGTTTGGTATCAATACGCTGATGACCGGCAACCCCGAGGGGTTGAAGGTATTTCCGATTGAAGATGCGCTGGTGTTCAAGCTGCCGCAGGCCGATTTCGAAACACTGTGCGCGCGCTATGCGCCGATGCGACAGTTTTTTCGGCAACTCAGCAGTCAACGGGACCGGCAGAGTCGTCTGCGTTTGACCAGGAATCGGGATCAGCGCTTCGAGCAGCAGTTGATGCAACGGGTCAGTGATTTTGCGACCCGCCAGCCGGTGTCCTGCCCGGCGACGGCGACGATCCGGGAAGCGGCGAAAGTGATGCGTGAACATCGTGTGTCGTCGTTACTGTTGTTGGAGGACGGCGAACTGAAGGGGATTGTGACCGACCGTGATTTGCGTAATCGGGTGGTGGCGGAGGGGTTGGATGTTGACGTGACGGCGATGACGATCGCGAGTAAGGAGCCGGTGGCGATTGAGCCGGAGGCGTTGTTGTTCGATGCGCAGAAGTTGATGAGCCAGCATCAGGTTCATCATTTGCCGGTGCTGAAGAACGGCCGGGCGGTGGGAATGATTACCGCGACCGATTTGGTGCGGGCGCAGCAGGTGTCGCCGCTATATTTGATTAATGACATTCTTCGTCAGCCGGACCTTGAGTCGCTGTCGGAGTTGCGTCATAACGTTCCGGCGTTGATTCACAATTGGGTTCAGGCGGATATTCACCCCTATGAAATGGGGCGGGTGTTGGCGGCGATTGGCGATGCGTTTGTGCAGCGGTGTATTGGGTTGGCGCAACAGGCGCTTGGACCGGCGCCGATGCCGTTTGCCTGGCTGGCGTTTGGATCCCAGGCGCGGATGGATCAGACCTTTGCGTCGGATCAGGATAATGCGCTGATTCTTGCGCGCACTCCTAACTCGGCTGAGTCGGATTATTTCCGGGAGTTTGCGGATTGGGTGTGCCGGGCGTTGGACCGGTGCGGTTATCGGCTTTGCCCGGGCGACATTATGGCGAGCAATCCAAAGTGGCGGCGGACTCAGGCGGAGTGGCAGGCGCTTTTCGATCATTGGATGGATAGCCCGACGCGGGAAGCCTTGTTGAATGGCAGTATATTTTTCGATGTGCGGGTGATTGATGGTGATGCCGCCCTGTTGGCTCCTATTCAAAGCCGTTTGGTTCAACGCGCTCCCCAGGCGGATATCTTTCTGGCGATGCTGACGCAAACCGCTGTCCGTAATCGGCCGCCTTTGGGTTTTTTCCGTCAGTTCGTGGTGAAAAGCAGCGGTGAGCATGACGATGTGCTGGATTTAAAGCATCGCGGCGTGGCCTTGGTGAATGATCTTGCCCGTATTTATGCCCTGGCCGCCGGTTCGGGCGCGGCGAATACGCAGGAGCGCCTGAAGGCGGCGATAGCTGCAGGTTTATTGGATGCCGAATTGGGACACAGTCTGGAGGAAGCGTGGACGTTGATTGCCCAGTTGCGAATCGAGGAACAAAGTCTGGCAGTGCAACGGGGTGAAACTCCGACGAGTTTTCTCGACCCGGACGGTTTGAGTTCGTTGACGCGGTCTCATCTGAAAGAAGCGTTCGGAACCATCAAGCGCGCTCAGCAGGCGGCATTGCAGCAATTTGCCAGAGGGCTGCATGGTTAGTTTTTTCCCCCGTAAAAACAAAGGTCGCTCCTGGGTTGACTGTCGACTCTGGGTGGTGGATTTGGAGTTATCCAGCCTGGATGCGCGTTCCGGTCATATCCTCAGCGCGGGGTGGGTGAGCATTGAACAAGGGCAGGTTCGCCTCTCTACCGCCGGACATTCTCTGTTTCGCCAAAGCGCCTTGATGGGTGACGATGTCGCTCAAAGCGCACATCTTCACCACATAACCGATCAGCAGCGTGAGCAGGGGATGGCGTTGGAAACCTGGTTGGCCGAGCAGCTGCCGGCTCATGAGGCGGATCTGTGGGTGTTCCATCATGCGCCTTTGGACATGGCTTTTTTGAAAGCCAATTGCGAACGCTTTGGTATTGAATGGCCCTCCCCCGAAGTGCTCGACACTCTGAGCTTCGAGAAAAAACGCCTGCCGCGCGAAATACCCGGCAGTTACCGCGACCTGAATCTGACGGCGTGCCGTCGCCGTTATGGTTTGCCTCCCTATCGTTCACACCACGCCCTCAGCGATGCGCTTGCCACGGCGGAACTGTGCCTGGCGCAAATCCGTCGTCGCCTGGGTGAGAGCCCGACCGATCTGGAACTGATAAAAGCCTTTCGTTGAAGCAGGGTTGAAATTACAGAGTGGGTCCTCACAGTTGGCAGTACTGGACGTATGGGTTCGCCAACACCGTTCAGGCCGATCGGCACCGCCCGGTGTCCGTTGAGATCGGCTGCTAGTAAGTGGGTTCCGGCAGGTTAGCCCTGCTGTACCGGTTGGCACTCTCGTCCAATGCCCGGCTGAAAGGCAGGCGGTCACCTACAGCGACGTGTATAACCCGAATTATCCGACTGTGCGTCGCCACGATAAGGATCGCCCGTGGCCAACTACTTAACGTACTCACAGTGGAGGGAGGTTTACAGTATGAGTCCGATACCTGATTTGTATCCAACACGCATCAGTCAACCAACCGAACCCTATGACCGGTTGGACCCAGTCACCTACACCAAGAGAGCGCAACGCCGGGATGGCCCCTTGAGCGAAGAACAGCTGCGCCAGTATGAAGATCAGGGTTTTTTGTTTTTTAAGTCCTTTTTTGAAGAAAAGGAGATGGAGGGATTTTTAGACGACTTGGTCGAGTACGATAAAGACCAGTCCATGAAGAGCCTGGAGCAGGTCATCATTGAGCCCTATGCCGATGAAATCCGCTCCATTTTTGCGATTCACAAGCTCTCTGAACGGTTTGACCGGTTAACGCGTGACCCGCGTCTGCTTGACATGGCCCACCAGATTCTTGGCAGTGACGTTTACATTCATCAATCGCGCATTAACGACAAGCCCGGTTTTAAAGGCACTGGCTTCAACTGGCATTCGGATTTCGAGACCTGGCACAGTGAGGACGGCATGCCGCGCATGCGGTGTTTCAGCCTTTCGATACTGCTCAGTGAGAATAACGAATTCAACGGGCCCCTGATGCTGATACCGGGTTCGCATAAAAAGTTTGTGCCGACGGTAGGCAAAACACCCCAGGAAAACTGGAAGCAGTCGCTTAAATCTCAGGAAATCGGCGTGCCGGACACGAGCGAATTAAAAGCGCTCACCGAGCACGGTAACCTGGTGGCGCCACAAGGCCCCGCCGGTTCGGTGATCCTGTTTGAGTGCAATACCTTGCACGCTTCAGCCAACAACCTTTCACCCTGGCCACGGCGTAATCTGTTTTTCGTCTACAACAGCATCGAAAACCAAATGGTGCAGCCATTCTGTGGCAACCGCCCACGGCCGGAGTTTGTCGCCACCCGTGAAGAAGTGGAGGCGTTGTACCGCCCACGCGAGGACTCTCATCGATTCTCCTCCGAGCATTTCGATCAGCGGATGCGGCGTACGGCTTAGTATGATCCCCTGGCCCTTCTTTTCCTGAGAGGGGCCAGGTTGAAGGATGGAACCGCAAATTTGTGAAATTCGCCAATCCGCCTGGGCGGGAGGTCTGATACACTGCCGGAAAAACGATCTCAGGGAATAACGCAGTGAGACCCGGCACCCACCTTCTTTTCCTCCCCCTTCTAATCGTGACACTTTCCAGCTGCGGCTCCGACGAGCCGGAAACTCCCCCCATGCCTGAACGCACCGTCACCCAGGCCGAAATCGATGCCCTGATCGAGCGTTCGAAGGCGCAGATGGTGTTCGTGGAGGGCGGCACCTTCATGATGGGGGATTATATGGATGAGGATGGGTTGTATCAGACACCTTGGAAGGACAACAAGCCACCCACCGAAGTCACGTTGGATAGTTACTCCATCGGCGCTTATGAAATCAGCTACGGTGAGTATGATTTGTATACGGATTTCAATGGGTTGCCGCGAACCACTTGGAAATTCTGGTCCGTTGGCAAGGAGTGGCGCGGCCCGGAATATCCGGCTGGGGTGAGTTGGCAGGGCGCGAAGAACTATTGCCTGTGGCTGGCGGAACAGACGGGGCTACCCTTTGACTTGCCGACCGAGGCTCAATGGGAGTATGCGGCTCGCAGCCTGGGGCGGAAGGTCTTGTATGCGACCGATGATGGCACTATTCGTCGGGGTGAAAACTATTCGGAATTTACGTCAGACCCCAGGCCTTCGGGGATATTTCCACCCAATCCTCTGGGGTTATATGACATGGCTGGAAATATGGAAGATTGGGTTAACGACTGGTATGCGGAAGATTATTACCAGATAGGCGAGAAGGTGAATCCCAAAGGACCAGAGAGCGGAACCAGTAAAGTGCTTCGAGGCGGTACATTCTTGGAGTCACCTAGTGCCAGTAATGTATTCATTCGGTATAAAAGTGAGAATTTAGAAAAAGACTATTCAAGCACCGGTTTTAGGTGCTCGATTAATAAGGCTACACCAATAAATTAAGCCACTTAGGTTGATTCTATGGGGTCAGTTGTTCATCAGCATCTTACTGGCTGGTGAACAACTGTATAAGATTAGGCTAAACGGACGGTCGATTGAGCCATTGCAGCGGCCACGTCCGCTCTTACGTCTTTAGCCGCCGACTTGGGTAACTGCTCGTACCAACGAGTAAACAATCGCTGTTCTCGTCCATCAAGAATATCGGTCAACAGCTCGAAGCCCCGCCAGGCATCCCAGTCCGTTTTACTGGGATGAACAGGCCCGTCCGGCCCCATTCGTTCGACGATCTCCACTAGCTCCCGTTCGCAGGTCACTGTGGATAAGACCTTAATCACCGCTTCCTCGCGAAGTTCATTAAAGCCGGTCAAGCTCCAATTTCCGACCGACCCCTCCACTTTGCAGAGTTTACGTAGTACCGATGCTTTGGCCTCTGGCGGGGCAAATTGAACCAGACCATGCTCATCTTTCAGGATATTCTCGGCCAATTGTTTGGCCTGTTCGTCATGTTCTGTTGTCAGTGCCAAATCTATCCACCAGTCTCGGATTTCCCGCACGGTACCTTGCAAGCAATCAAATACCTCAGCGCCCAATTGCAAGGCCCCCGAAATTACCTGATGAAAGGCTTTAAAGGCTTCCTCATTCATAAAGGTCAACTTCCGAAAATCACACTTCATCAACTGGTGGTAAATGCACTGAATAAAATCAAGAATATTATTCACGCCTACGGCGCACACCAGTTGTCCGGCGGCACCGACTCCCAAGCAGGCGCCGACCCTGGCCCGCACCATGTATTTTCCTCTCTCGAAGCCGATGAATAGTTTCGCTTCGGCTCCTCCGCCTATTTGGGCGTTCAGTTCACCCCCTATTTCCGCCAGTGCCACAAAAGCCGGGTTGTCATCCACCCGCTTCTCCGGGTTATCCCATTCCAATGCCCCTTTCAGGGCGCACCCGCCGGAAATCCCGGCAAAGGCTCCTAAAGCCCCATCGCCACCTTGAACCGGCGGGTTGGGTTTGAAGTCCGGGTCGCTTTCGGCTTTTTGTTGCGCTTCGCGGTCGGTCAGCCCTTTCAATTCCGCCTGCATACCGCTCATGCTCAGCTCCACATTGGCGCAGAACAAAGCCTTGGCTCCGGCGAAGCCCATCAGTTCGACGAGCAGGCTGGCCCGCAATGCGCCAAAGTCCAGTAAGGTGAAATGGCCGCTGCTGTCGGTATTGGGGTTAAGCAGAATATCGGAATAGTCCCGACTGGTGACTTTGTTTTTCAGTTTGATTGCGAAGCCAATGCCGTCTTTGGTGGGAAAATGGCTCTCCAGCGTGACCTTGCCTTCGGCCAGTACAGCCGAGGCGGAGGCTTCGCCGCTTAGCGAGAGAGTTGTTTTACTGATTTTGGCGCTTAGGGAAGCCCCGGCGACCAGCCGCATGACGGCGGCTTCGGTAGTGACCGAGTAGTCCTCCGAATCCGCCAGCCAATCCCGTTTTTTGCCGGTCTCCTCGTTCCAGCTTTCGGCCCAGTCGGACATAGCGGCGTCGAATCGGAAGAGGTCGAGTTTGAAGTCGACATTTTCGATGCCTTTGCTGTAGTCCCGGGTGAGGGTGGGTTGGGCCTTGTCAGGGTCGAAGGTGCCGTCCGAGCGGGTGAAGCGGCGTTCGTCGCGGACGGTGGCGGTTAGGTTATACCGACGCCGGTGGTTGGCGATTTTATCACTGCGCACGTAGGTGTATTTTCGCCCCTTGTAGCCCACCAACTCGGTGATGCCAGCAATGCCTCCCTGTCCGGTGCCGGGTGGTGCCAGGGTTTTCATGACCTCCGTTTTCTTCTCGGCAATGGCTTGGGCGTCGCCGCTTTCCACGGCCTGGTTCAAAGCGGTGAGAGCGTTGTCGATCAGACGGCTGTCTTCATCGATCAGGTATTCCAAATAGTCGGTCACTAACAGCAGCTCACCCCTCTCGGGCAGGTAGCAGAGGCCCAAGGGCAATGAACGAAGGGTTTGCGCCGGTTCGATATGAAGGCTCCGCTTGTGTTCCGCCTGACCGTTTCGGGCGGTTAGCAGGTAGTCCCCGGCTTTAATCGGCAAGCGGTGTTCCCAAAATTGGCTGCTTCCCTCAGGCTGGAGCGGCAGGTCGATTCGACCTTCGGTCGGACCATGCCAGATGAAGCTCAGACTACCACCCCAGGCAGCGGAACCCGAGATTGGCAATTGATAGCCGAGCACCTGGATGGTGCTGTTCGGCAGGGGCGGTCGATCATAATCGTAGCGCTTGCGGAAAGGAGAATGAGGGGTCCTGTTTGCTTCGATGAGTGGGTTGATGAAGGGCAACCCGAAAAGCATTTGGGCGACATCAAACCAGTCCTCCCCGGCCTTAAGTTGGTAGGGAACCCGCCCGGTCAAAATAGGAGCCCGGTCCAGTTGAAGGGTATTGGCGGGCTCATAAATAAAAACGGTGACATTGCGCTGGGGAGGCAGGTTGCTGCTGCCGCCGCCCCAACGGTTCGGTCCTGAATTGGCTTCGTCATCCGCATCCAAAGTGCCGCTTGTACCAGAGCCATGGGTTGAACCGCTTCGGGTCCGGTGCTGGTGATGTTGATCGTCTTTTGGAAACAGTCGAAATAAAAACGGTTTACGAAGGTTGCTGCCACCGGTGACGGTTCGCTTTACATGCTCAGCCTGAATACCATCCCAAAGGATCAGTATGTCGTTGGCGGGCACCGGCTGTACCAGCCAGGCGAGGCCTTGTACCCGGGTTTGCTGGAGGTAAGGCTTGCCCTGAATGACAATGCGTAATAACGAGGCGACCGGACCCGGAAGGCCTCCCCATTGTATAGGTTGATAACCGGTTGGTAATTCGGAGTATTTGTCCGTGCTGAGCTCCAAGCGTGGTTCGCTATCCCAGGAGTCGCCGCCATTCCATGAATCCATTACTTTGTCCTATCCCAAGGGTGATTTCCTTTACTGCCTGGCGCGGAAACATACCCTTGGCGTTATCAAGACACTACTTGCTTGACTGTTTTATGTGATCAAGTTGACTCTTTTTTACTGTTTTATCGAGCTTTGTGTTGTCTCATCATGGCTCTCATGCTGACACAAGGCATGATTACTCAGCACTTCAATCACACGGCAGTTAGCCACCACATTACAATCGCAGTGTTCCACCATACTGCTTAGCTCTTCCTCAAGTGCCTGCAACCGGGCGATCCTGGATCTAACCTGTTGCAATTGATCTCTCGCCAATGCGTCGGCCTGGTCGCAGGGTTCGTCTTTATGGCGGCTGAGGCGGAGGAGGGTGCGGATGGATTCCAATGAAAAACCCAATTCCCGCGCATGGCGAATAAAGGTCAGCCGGTCAAGGTCGGTCTGGCCATAGCGGCGCTGCCGACCTTCGGTTCGCCTGGCCGGTGTGATCAGTCCTATCTGTTCGTAATAGCGAATGGTCTGCACATTGCAGCCAATACGTTTTGCAATCTGGCCGATGCTGTAGCTCATTTTCTTCTCCGAAACCCGAAAAACGGGTTGAACCTAAAGCGGCTTGAGGTTTTATTCTAACCCCCACTGATGGAAATACGAGGCGGGTGTCGTGGGCAATTGCTGCGGTGACAATGTGTGTTTCGATGGTGCTTCCCGACAGTATCGTCGGGCTTTGTGGTGGGTGATTGTCATTAATGCGGTTATGTTCCTGGTTGAGATGACGGCCGGTGCCCTGGCCGGTTCCCAGGCGTTGCAGGCCGATGCCTTGGACTTCCTGGGGGATACCGCGACTTATTCGCTCAGTCTGTGGGTGTTGGGGCGCCCCTTATCCACTCGGGCGACGGCGGCGTTATTCAAGGGCTTCACTCTGGCGGCCATGGGTATATGGGTACTCGGATTCACGCTGTACAACAGCTTGGTATTGGGCGTACCGAGCGCCGAAGTGATGGGCGTGGTCGGCGCTTTGGCGTTGGCGGCTAATTTGGCCGCCGTGGTGATTCTGATGCGCTATCGCGATGGTGATGCCAATGTCCGCTCGGTGTGGTTGTGCAGTCGTAACGATGCCGTTGGTAACGTGGCGGTCATGGTGGCGGCGTTGCTGGTCGGGCTGACCGGAACCGCATGGCCCGATATCCTCGTCGCGGTGTTGATGGCTTCCCTTTTCCTGCGTTCAGCCACACAGATTATTAGGCAGGCCATGCGGGAGCGTCGCGAAGCGGCGGCCGGTTGAGCCTGATACCGGGAAGGGCTACCCTCCTTTCCTGGTTCCATTAAGGGAGACATCTATGGACTGGGCTCAGTTGACCTCGGCCCTGTTACCCTATCGGTTTTCATGGTTGGCCGTCCTGTTTTTTGGGACGGCCGGTCTGGCATTCGCGCGTGGCTGCCGGGTAAGAATCGCCGAGGGGAACCCTCTACCGCGATGGCGTCAGGTCTTATTCTGGCTGGGGCTATTGCTGGCTTATGGTGTTATGCACACCCGTTTCGATTATTACGCGCAGTTTATGTTTTTTATTCATCGTGGCCAGCATTTGGTCCTGCATCATCTGGCGCCACTGCTGATTGCTTTGTCCAGCCCCTGGCACACCTTGGCGAAGGGAGTTCCGGAGGGGGCTCTAAAAACCAGGCTGGCTTCTGTAGTCAATGCCCGCCCCGTGCAATGGGGCTATCGGATACTTCAATTTCCACCCGTTGCCGCCTTTCTGTTTGTCGGGTTGATCTTTTTCTGGTTGCAACCGGACATCCATTTTTACGCCATGCTCAGCGAACCGCGCTATATACTGATGAACTGGAGCATGTGGCTCGATGGCCTACTGTTTTGGTGGCTGATTCTCGACCCTCGCCCGCCTCGCGAGAACGGCACCCTTGGGTTAGGTAAACGCATTTTATTGATCTGGGCGGTGACGGTGCCTCAGTTGGGGCTGGGGGCGCACATCGCCACCAGTAAAACGGCGTTGTACGACGTCTACGAAGTTTGCGGTCGGGCCTGGCCAATCGACCCGGTCGATGACCAGGTGCTTGGCGGTATCCTTACCTGGATTCCGCCCGGCATGATGGCCGTTCTTGCCATGCTGGTGGTGCTGCGTCGTCTGCTGCACCAAAGTGAAAGCTCTGTGTCCTTTGCTGGGGGAGATGCTCGATAATGTTCCGAATATTAGTCGCGGGTCTATGTTTGTTGGTTTTGAGTGCCTGTAACGATCCTGAAGTGGAGTGGGCCGGGACAGATATCACCGGGGTCATGCCTGATCTGGAATTTCAACTGACCTCTGAAACCAAGGAGGCGGTGTCTGCCACGCAATGGACTGGCAAACCGGCCTTGTTGTTTTTTGGCTATACGCAATGCCCCGATGTATGCCCAGGCACCCTACAGTCATTAAACCAAGCCATTGCGCAACTGCCTGAGGCCGGGCGGGACGATATCAACGTGTTGTTCGTCAGTGTCGATCCAGCGCGTGACACCCCGGAAGTGCTGAGCGCCTATACGGACTTTTACGGACCTCAATTCGTAGGGTTGACCGGCAATGAAACGCAGCTGCGTGATCTGGCGAAACGCTATCGTACTACCTTCGGTTACGATCAACCGGACGACAACGGTTACTACGCGGTATCGCACAGCTCGGCAATTTATGGTTTTGATCGTGAAGGCCAGGCGAGAGTCTTATTGCGCAGTAATTTCCCAACGGATCAACTCGCCTCCGATTTGGAGACATTGTTGAACCTGTAACACTAAAGACAGGCATTGTGACCACGTCAGTGCGCTGCCTGCCACTCTTTCAACCAGGTTCTTAATTCCGGCTCGGGCATCGGTTTTCCGTAGTAATAACCTTGAGTAGTATCCACCTTCAATTCGGCCAGGTAGTCTGCCTGGGCCTTAGTCTCAATCCCCTCGGCGATGGTATGCATGTGGAAGTTCTCGGCCAGCCAAATGATGGTTTTGGTGATGGCGGCGTCCGTTTCCACCGACAGGATATTACGAATAAAGCACTGATCAATTTTTAAAATATTGATTGGCAGTGTATGCAGATAACTCAGCGAGGAATAGCCGGTTCCGAAGTCGTCGATGGCGATATCCAACCCGCGTTGCCGTAATTCATTCAGCTTCTTCAGGTTGGCTTCACCAACATCCATCAGAGTCGACTCCGTCAGCTCCAATTCCAGTCGGTCTTCGGGTAACCCGCATCGTTGCAGCTGCTGAAGAACGTAATCGACGAAATCCGGAGATTGCACGTCCTCGGCGGTTACATTCACTGCGACATGTTCAATTCCAAAGCCTTCATCGCGCCACTTACGCAAGGTCTCACAAGCGGTGGACAGCACCCAGCGATCAATGGGAATGACAAGACCAGTGGTTTCCGCAACGTCCATAAATTCCCCGGGCGGGACCAGGCGCCCGGTGGGTAGGCGCCAACGAACCAGAGCCTCCACCTGTTGCACCGATTGGTCCGCCAGTCGAATTTGCGGTTGATACCAAACCTCGAACTGATCCCGCTCCAGCGCATCCCTTAGCCGCGTTTCTGTGCGCATAAAACGCAACGCCTGGTGTTGGATGGCCTGGGAATAGAATTGAGGCGTTGAATCCCGGGACGAAGCCAGGGAATTGATGGCGCAATCGAGCGTCCGTGCCGCATTGGAGGCATCGTTGGGGTAAATACCCACACCAATGGACAAATCCACATGGATGCGTTCGTTGTCTACCGGGATGGGTTTATCCGTCAGCGTTCGCAACCGCTGACAGAGTTCAAGCAGATGATCGAGTGTGTCGCCAGCCGGTTGGATCAGGCCCCAGGTATCCGTCGTCAAGCGGGCGATGAAGGTACTGGAATCCACCAAAGCTTTGAGGCGGGAAGAACAAATGGAGGCGGCTTCATCCAACCCACGATGCCCGAAAGAACTCATGATGCGGTTGACGTTCAAACGAACCGCCACCACCTGAACGCTCTGGTTCACCACCGACGCATCCAGAATGGTGTCCGACAGGCGCTCCATAAAGCGAGGCTTGTTCGCCAGACCGGTCACCCGGTCGTGGGTGGACAGATAGGCCAGTTGCGATTGTTGTGACAACGCCAGATGGCGGGCTCTCAACAACAATGCCAGTCGCTCCGAAAATTCGAGGCGGTCGACCGGCATGAGGATAAACTCGTCCACCAAATCCCAATAATAATTGGGATGTTGTTTCAGTTCATGACGCGATAACAGCAAGATAACCGGAAGAAAGGCGGGCTCCTCTCTGCGTTTGGCATCGGCGATGGCGTCGTGCCATTGGTGAAAACCGGCGCTGTCGACGATAGCCAGATCGAAAGCCCAGTCTTCCTGACCGGGGCCTTCCGGTTCGCTCACGTCATAACGTTGAGTCAGGTGCTCGCGCAGTCGGGCCCGGTTGCCACCGGAACCGATGGCCAACAAAATACGTGCCTCTCTGAGCGATAGAGCGGTGGCGGACCGGTCACTATCGTCTACCGTGATCCCCCGTGTATGAATAGGATAAACCTTTCCCATAAAGCTCCTTACTGGCAGTGAGTAAGAATATAACGAACTCAAGTTTCGGAGTTCGCTGTTCAAAACGTTGCCCGAATACGCACCGGCTGTCAGGTAGGCTCATCAAGGGTCGGCATGAACCCATCCGTGGGGCCTGGACCGCATCATCCATGATGCGGACCACCCTTGATGAGCCTACCTGACATCCGGCGCTCGCCTTTGCAAGCGAACTCCGAAACTTGGTGCGCCGAGCAAAGCTCAGGCGCAGAGGAAGT
>CBFGUW010000016.1:0-102434 GCA_965652395.1 uncultured Saccharospirillum sp.
CTTTGAGAACCGCGGCCTTGCAAACGGGGAGGGGACCATATATGGGTTCATGCCGACCCTTGAGGAGCCTACCTGACAGCCGGGGCGTATTCGGGCTACGTTTTGAACAGCGAACTCCGAAACTTGAGTAACAATATGCTTCAACCACCCTGCATGAGCGGGTTTCTTCTACACTGGGGATGGAGTCGTCTGGGCGTGTTTATCGCTTTGGCGTTGGCATTCATCACAGCAGAGGGAGGACTCATCATGGCTGTATCCGTGACACCCCATTTAATGTTTGAGGGTAATGCCGAGGAGGCAATGAACACCTACACCGCCTTGTTCAGCGGGTCGGGCATTGTGCAGCTGGACCGCTACGGTCCGGGCGAGCAAGGCAGAAAGGGAAGCGTTAAACGAGCGCAGTTTTCCTTGTGCGGGCAGTTGATCGACTGCATCGACAGCCCGATCAAACACGAGTTCACCTTTACGCCGTCGTTCTCGCTTTTCGTGGAATGCGAAGACATGGACGAACAACAAAAAGCCTACGACACTTTGACGGAAGATGGGAAAGTGTTGATGCCCCTGGACAACTACGGTTTCAGTCGACGCTTTGCCTGGGTGGAAGACCGGTTTGGAGTATCCTGGCAGTTGAATCTGGCGGATTGAAGGGTGCGTGTTCAAAGGTGCCTGGAAAAAAACCGCCCATCAACCACGGGCGGTTTTTTAGAACCGGTCATAAGTCGGTTCTTTCATCCTCCAACGAAATAATGGCTTCGGCCATGAGCTCCTGGTTAACAAAAAGCTCGTTGTCGAGATGGCCAACCACCGTTACTGAGTCGCCCCTGTCGAGGCGCTGGAAGCCCTTATCATCCAAGGGGTTGTATTCCATTTGAGTGGTATCGACGGTGATTTCCTGCAGCCCGGAATCAATTACAAATTCACGTCCCATCGTTCCTGTGATGGTACCGGTCAACATAAGGTCGCCGTCTTCAATGGGTACGGTAGGTGAGAGATCAAAATCCTCGGCCGTTTCCTCGTCAGCCGTACTGGCGTAAAAGAAAGTACCGAGGTTCTCCACGTAAACGCTGCTCGCTTCGATAGAGGTTGTCTCGAATAAGTCGTCATCCACCTCGCCATAGACTGTGACTTTGTCTCCCTCCAATACTTGGCGGCTTTCGTTGTACCAGTCCCAGTCATCCATTTCCACTTGGACGACACCATCGCCAAAATCCAGCATAAACCCTTCCGCTGATATATCGACGGCGGTCCCGCTGAGGCTTAGCCAGGAATCATCCGGTTGAATATAAGGGTTGTTATCCGCCGTGGCGGCACCGGCCAGTAGCAATGAAGCCGAAGCACAACTGAGGATTAAGCCTTGCTTGAACATACTCTTCCCTCCTTTGCTTTGGTTTCTTGAGTGTGATCTTCACTGGAAAACCACACTATGAGACTGGGAGGTAGGAGACTGTTTTCAACGCAGGAAACGTTACGGAACGTTAACACCTACCTGGGTTCTAAATACGTGCCGTCAAACCATCACTCAACGATTGACGATAGGCTTTCCAGCCGGGCACCAGACCAATCAATACACTGACCAGAATAAACACCGCCAATACCATGAACAGCGAGCTGTCCGGCCAGCCGAGAGACAGTTGAATACCGTAGGCCGGTTGCACCCAAAAACCGGCAACAAAGACCAGCCCCCAGTGCAATAAAAACCCGAGGAAGAGACCGATTAATCCGTAGAATCCGGACTCCATCACAAGCAGTCCCAGAATGTGAACCGGGCGGGCGCCCAGCGCACGAAGAATGGCTATTTCCCGTCTTCGCTCGTTCAGACCGGACAGAATAACCGTCACCATACCAAGCGTGCCGGTGACCACCACCATCAAGGAAACCGCCACCAAGGCGTTTTCGGCGATGGCAATCATCTGCCACAGTTCCTGTAAGGTGGCGCCGGGAATAATGGCGCTTAGAGGCTCCTGGCGATATTCATTAATGCGTCGTTGGAACTGAAAGGTTTGAATTCTGGATTTCATGCCCACCAAAACCGCCGTGATACTCTCGGGCGTCAGGTCCATTTCGAGCGTTTCTTCAGCACTGATCTCAACCCCGGGAAGTTTCACACCAGAGCGCCAGTCGACATGCATGGCGGTGATGCCTTCCAGAGGTACATGGAGGGTACGGTCGACCGGAGTTCCGGTCGGGGCCAGAATACCCACCACGACAAAAGGCTTATCGTCATGATTGGCGAAGGAGGTCGAACCAAGGCCATGTGAAACCACAATCTCCTGATTTAAACCGTACCCCAAGCGCTCGGCCACTTCCGAGCCCAATACCGCTTCATAAACGCCTTTGAAAGTTTCTCCTTGTTTTATTTCCAGGGCGTTGCCACGACCGTAGCGATAGTGATCGAAATAATCGTTATTGGTTCCCAATACGCGATAACCGCGATGGGAGTCGCCCAGAGATATCGGAACCGTCCAGGCCACGGCATCGTTGGCCCGGATATCCTGGTAGCTTTGCCAGCTGATATTGTTGGTCGCATTGCCGATGCGAAACACGCTGTAAAGCAGCAGATTCAAACTCCCGGTCCGACCGCCGACGATCAGATCGGTGCCCGACAAGGTATTCGAAAAGCTGGACCGGGTATCCTGCCGGACCCGATCAACCGTCAGCAGCATACAGAGGCTGATCGATACCATGAACAAGGTCAATATTGCCGTGGATTTTCGATTCCACAAACTGCGCAACGCTAGATTAAGCCAGTTCATAGCGCGCGCTCCCCGGCGTTGCCCAACGTCAATGTTTGATCGAACCAGGCGGCAAGATGACGGTCGTGACTGACAAACACCAATGAACTGCCAATGGTGCGGCACGCCTCTGTGAGTACGGTCATGAAGTTATCGACATTGTCCTGATCCAACGCTGAGGTTGGCTCGTCGGCGATGACCAGTTCAGGCGAACCAATCAAAGCACGCGCCGCCGCGACCCGTTGCTGTTGACCGACACTGAGTTCGGATACACGACGCTGCCAGAAAGATGAAGGGATGTTCAAACGGTCGAGCCAGTGCCCGGCCGCCGATGCCAGATCGGCATGTTGCTGCAAGGCTCGAGCCCGCCGAAGCTTCGACAAACGACACGGCAACATCACATTGTCACAAACGTTCAGATAAGGCAGCAAGTTGAACTGCTGAAAGATATAACCAATGTGATCGGCACGAAAGCGATCCCGTTGTTTGCCTTTGGCACTCGAAAGACGTTGGCCAAGCAATGAAATCTCTCCATTACCTGGCACCAGGACACCGGCCATAAGATTCAACAGTGTGCTTTTCCCACTGCCGCTGGCTCCTTGGACAAAGAGTAGCTCGCCCTGGGCCAATTCCATGGCGGGGATGTCCAACAGCGCTTCACTGTGCCCGGGCCAGTGAAAGGTCAAATCATGGATGGCCAGTGCCTGGTTCATACTCACCTCTCGCTTAGAACGTCAGAGTGGTTTCTTTGGGTGACAATTCCGCCGCACCCTGGTTGTTTTCGAGAAGGTATTGCACGTCCAGGTCGTCCAGGTTCGGAAACGCACCAAAGAGTTCAACCTTTATTTCCGATAGATCGGCAAGAGCGTCGCAGTGAAAGTGCCATTCCGTGAGGATATCGGAGTGGGCACTTTCGTGCTCATGCTCGTCATGATCGTGGCCATGCCCCTCTTCACCATGGCCATGGTCATCTTCGCCGTGTTCGGCTTCCTCATGCCACGGAGTGGTGACATGGCCTTCCTCAAGTTCACATCCGGCTGCGCGATTCATTGTGATTAGTGCGGCGCCGTTTTCCAGCTTGGTGACAGCCGTCTCCAAAACGGCGTGATGTTCCTCCGTGGAAGGTGCGTGTTCAAAGCCCAGGATGTTGTAAGCGGGACTGTCGAGGATGATCGACAGCTCTTGGCCTTCGGCGGATATCATTAAAGTGGCTGCGCCGTGCTCATGAGCGCCGTGCTGGCGTTCCACATCAGCAACGGAAAGCAAGGGTAGGGCAGCGCCAAACACCGCCAACGCCCGGGTAGACAGTTTCATCGTATTTTCCTCAGTCGTTTAAGATTAGATTACTGGCTGGGCGGAACGACTGACAGGGGGCCCCCGGGCATTTTGCCGAGTGGCGGCGATATGATGGAAGGAAGGGCTGAACGCGATAAACGGAAGCGGCTGCTGGAAAGTCAGCGGGAGACAGGAAACAGGACACTCTGCCAGCTGTGCACTTTTCCAGGCCAGGCAGAGATCACAAAGGCGATGGTCCCCCTCCGTGTCGTCTGGAAAACCCTCGGTAGACCCAGATGCCGGAGACGACAAAGCCTGGTGCTCCGCCAAATGCGACAGTGCATGCCATTGACCGGCCACGGTCGCCGGCACCAGGCATACCGCCAGTATCAGGCAAACAAGGATGTGACAGCGTTTCGTCTTCATGGCATACCGCTTAGCCACCGTCAGGCTGGAGAGTGAGTGTCGACACCCGTCAAATGTTACACAGTATCATTATGAAAGAAAAGTATTATATGTCGACAGCCGCCGACTTGTATGTCGCTTTGGCCTCACCCAGAATTGAAATCAAATAACAATAAAACCCGTTTCTGAAAAGTAAGTATTCCATATCGCCCTTTTCCCATCCTGTTGGTTTCATGGGGGGCGGAAACACAAGATGAATATGCCTCGTAGGTTTGCCGCGCTTCGTTTCCGACAGCAGTTGACCACGAGAGCCCCTAATAAAAATAATCATGGGACACACTCGATGACACACACGTTCAAGGCTTGTCACAGCGCTTTTCGCGCCACTCAAGACAAACTGTCAGTTGCTTCCAACAACCTCCTGTCCATCACCCTTCCTGTGCGAACGGGACGCTGATCATTCAGAGCAAAATATCGTCACTTTAACGCCATAAAGTACCGGTATCCGCAGCAGTCCGTTATTGCCATTTAATCGATTGGATATAAGCCAATGAGGTTGGTCATGGATAAGTCGTGCCCAGAAAAAAGTCATACCCAGACACCCCGGCAGAGTGAGCCGATTGCCATCATAGGAATGGCCTGCCGGTTTCCCGGTGCGGACAACATCGCAGAATTTTGGCAAAACCTGATGAATGGCCGCGAGGTTATTTCCGAGGTTCCCGCCAACCGATGGGACTGGAAAGCGCTCCGCCAAACCAGCTATGCCAAATACAATCAAAGCTCTGTAAACCGGGGCGGGTTCATCAACCATGTCGATGCGTTTGACGCGGCTTTTTTTGGTGTTTCACCACGTGAAGCCAAACGCATGGATCCCCAGCAACGGTTAATACTTGAAATCGGTTGGCACTGCCTGGAGAACGCAGGTTATGCGCCGGAATCGTTGTCCGGTCGGGAGGTGGGTGTCTTTATCGGGTGTGGTACCCACGATTATCACCTCCGCCAGGAACAAAGCGGAGGCAAGATTGAAAGTCACGACGCCGTAGGCATGTGCAGCAGTGCCGGGGTGTCCGGTCGTCTGTCTCACTTTTTCAATTTTCACGGCCCAAGCCAAACAGTAGACGCCGCCTGCGCCAGCTCTTTGGTGGCGATCCACCAGGCCGTTCATGCGCTGACAGCCAGGGAATGTTCCGTCGCTTTGGTGGGGGGCGTCCATTTGATGTCCTCACCCAACAATCTGATCGCGCTCGACCAAATGCATATCCTGTCCGGCACTGGCCGGTCGCGCGCATTCGATGCCCGCGCCGACGGCTATGTTCGCGGTGAAGGCGCCGCGATGGTGATGCTCAAACCTCTCGCCCAAGCCCTGGCGGATGGCGACACACCCTTGGCCGTTATTCGGGGGGTCGCCGTCAACCACAATGGTCGATCAAGAACAGTGACCGCCCCCAATGCGTTCGCACAGGCCAGGGTTATCCGCGCGGCCTATGAAAAAAGTGGCTTGACGCCATTCGATGTGAATTACATCGAGACCAACGGTATCGGTTCACCTCTGGGAGATTCCGTTGAAATCGCTGGCCTGACACGAGCTACACGGGCCTTCAAAAAGCCTGGTCAAAAAATACCGGATGCACAATGCGCACTCGGCTCGGTGAAGGATCAAATCGGCCATCTGGAAGCCGCTGCCGGTATGGCCAGCCTGATAAAAACCGTCTTGGCAATGCGACACGGGCGACTGCCAAAAAACCATAATTTCGAACGACTGAACCCGCGCATCAAGCTGGAAGGCACTCCCTTTTTCGTGCTCCAGCAGGAGCAGGAGTGGCACCCCGTTCGCGGCACCAATGGGACTGTTCTGCCCCGACGCGCCGGTATAAGCGCCTTTGGGCCTTTCGGTGTTAACACACACCTGGTTGTGGAAGAGGCGCCCGCCTTACCTTTAATAGGCACCAATGAGACAGGGGGGCCATTATTATTGACCCTCTCCGCGACTTCGGATCGCTCTTTAAGGACTCTTGCCCAGCACTATTCAACTTTACTGATCAAGCAACCTGGGAAAGCCCGAGCGATTTGCGCACATGCCAATCGCAACCGCGCCCAGCTTCCCATCCGCTGGGCATGTATTACAGAACAAACCGACCGGTTGGTTGCGGAACTTGGAGCGCTCATTGAGGGCGAGTCTCCAACAGCAACACTCCACCAGTGGCTGCCACCCGCCGACAAATCAAATGCTCATACAAAGGCACTGCGACACCTGGCACAGCTTTTTTGTCAGGGCGAGCATATCGATTGGCGTTCTGTCTATCCTGATTTATCCCCCTTGCCGTTCGACCTGCCACTCTACCCTTTCGAGCGAACGTCCTACTGGATAGACATGGATAACACAGCCAAAACCGGCAAGACCGACAATCAACAAAACTGGACTGAAATAAATCACGACGGTTGCCGCCTGATCTGCTATGAAACTTCAATACCGCAAGCCGAGGAATCCTACCTTTTAGAGCACCGACTCTCCGGGCAAAGCATCCTGCCCGCCGCCGCATATCTCCACTTGGTATTAACCACGATTGCACGTTCAGAACAGTTGTCTGGCCAACGTTTTTTCACGCTTGAGGAGTTGGAGTTTCATCGGCTGTTGAATATAAACGAGCCTGTTCATCTGAAAACCTTATTACGACACCGGAACGGGTTGAAAGACGAATGGTCATTCGAGGTTCTGGCACAGCCAAATCTTCTGGATGCGGCCACCTGCTACGCCTCCGGACATATACGGATGCAAAGTTTATCCGTACCGGCTGCTCCAGAGTTTTCAAAAAACAGCACCTCTCTTTCCGTGTCGGATTTTTACGAAATGTGTTCGGAGGCCGGCTGGAAATACGGCCAACCTTTCCAAGCCATTCGCTCGCTCTGTTACAACCGGGAATCCTGTTGGGCCGAAGTCTCTTTGCCACCCGGTCTTACCTTCGGTTCGCCCGGCACCCTTCATCCAGTTCTGTTGGATGCCGCCCTTCAAAGCATAGCGCCCCTGGTCGCCAGCCAGGCCGAGAACAAGTTACCGCTGCCGGTTTCTTTGGCGGGTTTCCAGTTGATCGACACCCATACCCAACCCACCCGATTGGTGAGTACTCTGCTTTCCATTGGAGAGGATAGTGCTGAGATAAACCTCTGGTTGTTGAGTGATGATCAGAGAGTGGTGGCGGTACTGACTCAACTGAAAATCCAGTTTTTACCGGCCAACCGATTGGAGGCATTGCTGGCGCAAAGCCCTGAACAACAAGCCAATGCTTTGCGTCTCCCAGCCGCCTGCATTCCTGCCAGCACTCTGCTGGCCCTGCCACCGGAAGACACCCGTAAACAGCTGCTTGAAGGCATCCATCAGATTTTGGTTGGCATTCTGGGTGAAGAAATCCAGGAGCGACTGGAAACTTTCAGCGAAGAGCGTTTAAACCTGACTGCTCTGGGAATGGATTCCCTGACCAGCATGGAATTCAAACGTCGGATAAAACACTGGCTGCAAATCGACCTTTCAACAGATCGGTTGCTCGGCGGTTCGACCTTGTCCGACCTGGTCGTGGTCGTGCAACAAAAGCTCCTGCTCAACGAGCTGACCCACACTGAAGCCGACTCGGGTTCAACCACTGAAATGGAGGTGTTTGAGCTGTGAAACAGTCCAATGAAATTCTGGAATTCCTGCATCAACTAAAACAGCAGGGCATCCATCTGAGCCGAAAGGAAGATACTTTGCGGGTGGAAGGCCCGAAAGGAAGCCTGACGCCGGAACTACGCGACAGTCTGCAACGTCACAAGCCGCAACTACTCGATTGGTTTCAAAAAGAAGCCCTGGAGGCGGACAACAATCCGGGGACCGTGCGTCCCAATCCGGCGGATCTTTATCAGCCCTTCCCGCTTGCCGATCTGCAACGTGGGTTTTTATTGGCCGAAGATCCGTTCATGGAATTTCACGTCCGTCCGCATCTGTACATGGAATTTGACCGGGAAGATCTGGACATCGACCGCTATCGGCGGAGCTGGCAAAAGGCATTGCAGCGACATTACAAAGAATGGGTGCAGTTGATCGACGACAGCCGTCTGGCGGTGATTCAGGAAACGATCAACCTGCCGTGCGAGATTCAAGACCTGACCGGATACTCCGCCGCCGAGGTGGAGTCCAATCTGCTACGGACACGCGATGCCATGATGCGTGCCCAACTGCCACTGAACGAATGGCCCTGGCTCGACCTGAAAGTGTCCCTTTGGCAGGAAAACGGTCACCGCCGTGCCCGTATTCACTACAACCACAATAATTTCTTTTCCGATGGTCCGGGTACCGCCCAACTGCTGCAGGAAGTGGAACAGTATTATCAGAACCCGGACCTTCAATTACCAATGATCGAACTGAGTACCCGGGACGCAGTGTTGGCCTTGGAGGCGCTGGCGGAATCCGAAGCGGGGCAACGTGACCGACTTTATTGGGAAAGCCGCCTGCCCAACTTACCGGGGCCGCCTGAATTGCCCACTCGCCCGGGCATGAACCGGCGTTGCCGCTCAATGCTGAACCGGCGTGAGTATTTTCTCGAAGCTCCGCTTTGGCAGAGTTTCAAACAACGCGCTAATGATTTGGGACTAACGCCTTCAACAGCCGTGTTCGCCGTTTATGCCGAGCTGTTGGGCGCCTGGGCGAATCAGCCCCACTTCGTGCTCAGCAACATGATGACGCGGCGCTTGCTGCCCCATCCGGACATGGGGAGGATTCTGGGTAATTTCGCCTCTCTCTATCCACTGGAAGTCGATCTGCGCGGTGACTCCACTTTTCTGGAAAGGGCGCTGCGTCTGCAACAACAGGTTCTGCGGGATTCCCAGCATCGCCGTTGGGGCGGCCTGCAGGTGATGCAGCAACTGAACAGCAACACCGGCCAGTTTGGCCGGGCGCCGATTCCTTTCGTGATTGGCAGCGGTTTAATGATGGAAGGCTTCGAACGGCCAGGGTTCAGTTGCCTGGAAACCTCACAAGTTATGTTGGATCACCAATTTTGGGAGCTGACCGACGGGCGGTTTTACTTTGTGTGGGATGTCATGGAAGACAGCTTCCCCGACGGTCTGTTGGACGCCATGGCCGAAGGTTACCTGACCCTGCTGCACACCCTGGCCACCGACGACGCGGCCTGGCAGACAAGCCGTTTTCAGTTGGTCCCGGAATCCCAATTGGACCAACGCCAGATGCTCACTTCCTGGCAACCGCGCCCACCCAATCGACGACTGGAACAGCTACCGGACCAAGCCTTCTTGAGCACCAACCCTCCAGCGGTGATCTCGGGTGAGAACCGACTGACTTATGCCGAACTGACCGCCGCCGCCAACCGTCTGGCTCTTCATTTGATGCAGCAGGGCGTCGGCCCCGGTGTTCAGGTGGCCGTGACCCTAGCCCGCACCCATCGACTGCCGGTGGCCACGCTGGGGATATTCAAAGCCGGCGGTACCTACGTGCCTGTCGCACCGGACCTTCCCGAACTGGCCCGGCATGGCCTGTATCGGTCGACTGAAAGCCGACACATCCTGTCCGAATCGTCCCTGATGGAGACCCTGACCTGGCCGGAGGATGCCCAAGTCATCCGAATGGAAGATTACCTGACGGGTGGGCACCAAGTGACCCCTCCGGCGGTGAGAGCCCACGACACCGATACTGCCTACATCATTCACACCTCCGGATCGACCGGAACGCCCAAGGGCGTCATGATCCAGCACGCCGCTGTGTTGAATACGCTGGATGACATCAATCAACGATTTAACGTGACCGCCGACGATCGCATTCTGGGCGTTTCCGCCTGCGGGTTCGATCTATCGATCTACGACCTGTTCGGCACCTGGGCAGCGGGCGCTACGCTTGTCTATCCGGATCCGGCACGAGCCAGCGAACCGAGCCATTGGCTCGATCTGATGCAGGCACACCGAATCACGATCTGGAATTCGGCGCCTCCGTTGATGACACTGCTGGTGGAGGCCGCTGAGCTGCGCGGCCAATCGCTCCCTGATCTCCGTCTGGTGATGCTCAGCGGCGATTGGATTCCGACCGACCTGCCGGACCGCATTCGCGCCATCGCGCCCAACAGCCGGATAGTCAGCCTGGGCGGCGCGACCGAGGCGTCCATCTGGTCAATCGTCTACCCCATCTCCCAGATTGAGCCGGAATGGCGCAGCATCCCCTACGGCTATCCCATGACCAACCAGCCCTGGTATGTGCTGGATCATTGGGGCCGCTCGGTGCCGGACTATACGGTCGGCGAACTCCATATTGGCGGTCTGGGTCTGGCACAGGGTTACTGGCGGGACGACCACAAAACGGCGGAGCGATTCATCGCCCACCCCGAAACCGGCGAGCGCCTCTATAAAACCGGAGACCTTGGGCGCTATTTGCCCGGCGGGCTGATCGAATTCCTCGGTCGCGCGGATGACCAAGTCAAACTGAACGGTCATCGCATCGAGCTCGGTGAAATCGAGACTCTGCTGGCGCAGGATGAAACCGTCGCCAGCGCCGCGGCCGCCGTGGAACTGAACGAAGCGGAGCGACCGACCTCGATACTGGCCTTCGTGACACCGGCGCCAAACCATCGGCCGAACCCGGAAAGGCTGCTCCGGAATCTGCTACGGCATCTCCCCGACTACCGCGCACCGAGGTCCATCCAGGTGGTGGATCGGCTGCCGTTGACGCCGAACGGCAAGCTCGACCGTAAAGCTCTGCTGGCCGGTTATGTGGAAAACGCGACGCAGTCCGATAAGTCGCCCCCATTCCATATCGCCCCCCGGACCGAACTGGAGCGTCATATCCTGAGTCTGTGGCGAACGGTGCTGGACCTGCCCGAGCAGCAGGCGATTGGCGTACACCAGAGCTTTTTTGACCTTGGCGGTCAGTCCTATCAGGCCATCCGGCTGATCTCCCATCTGAACGAGCGCTATCGGTTGAGCCTGACGCTAGCCGATATCTGGGGCGCCCGCACCATCGCCCAACTGGCCGACCGGGTATCAAGGGGAGGTGATGGACCGGTGGATACCGACGCGCTGGTGTCTCTGGACAATTCAGGCAATGGCGCACCGCTTTACCTGGTCCATCCGGCGGGCGGTCAGGTGCTCTGCTATCAAAGCCTGGCGCGACAGCTGTCGCGACCGGTTTATGGCTTTCAGATGACCGAAACCCGTGAGCAACTGAGTCTAACCGAACTGGCAACGGCCTACATCGAGCGTCTGCCCACCCATGCTCCGCACGAGCCTATTTGGCTGGGCGGCTGGTCTTCAGGGGGTGTGATCGCCCAGGAAATGGCGGTTCAACTTCAGGCCCGGGGTCACGAGATTGGCGGCCTGGTTCTGATCGACACGCCGCCACCCGTAGTTCATGACCCGGTCAGCGAAGCACAGCTGCTCGACTGGTTCCTGGAGGATCTGAACCTGCCGGAGCCGCTGCGACGGGAACTGTCCCGGTTGGATAAAACCGGCCAATACCTGACCCGGGTCGCCGAACGTCTGCGCCAACGTGGCCACAGCCTGGGGGATGACCCCGGCCAATTGCAGACGATTTACCGCCTGTTCAGAACCATTGTACGGGCGAGTCGTGAACACAAGGGCCGCCCGGTTGAATGCCGCGCCTTGATCGTGCGCGCCGAACGGGGGCGGGTCAGCGAGTTTTCGGCTCACCCTCTGGCACACCGGCCGGACTGGGGCTGGCAGAGCCTGATTAACGGGGAGATCCACTGCGAATCGCTCGATGCGGACCACCACGGTCTGCTGTCGGAGCCTGCTTTGAGCCGCCTGGTTCGACAGATCAACCACTGGACCCTTTCCCGTTCCGAACACTGAGGACACCGCATCATGCAAGCATTGTTACAAGCGGCCAGGGCCGCGGGTATTCGGTTCGAAGTAACGGCACAACAGTTCCGGGTGATCGCCCCGCCGGGCGCCTTGACGGAAGAACTCCGCAACGGCATTCAACGTCATAAGGAAGCCATCAAAGCCCTGTTGATGACCGGTGACGAGACGGACGCGCTCGAGATCCCGGCCGACCCGTCACAACAGCACCAACCCTTCCCGCTGACCGACCTGCAGCACGCCTACTGGATCGGTCGGGGCGACAACCTGGACATGGGCCGGGTCGCCACGCACTACTATCTGGAAACCGAAGGAACGGGGCTGGACCCGGACCGTTTGAACGCCGCCCTGAACCGATTGATTCGCCACCAGGGCATGCTGCGCGCCATCGTCACCAAAGACGGCCACCAGCGAATTCTGCCCGACGTTCCGCCTTACTCCATTGCATTGACCGACTTAAGCGACGCCTCCCCGGATGAGCAACGCCGATCGCTTGCCGCTACGCGCGATGCCCTGTCCCATCAGGTTCGGGAGCCGGACCAATGGCCGCTGTTCGAGATCAGAGCCACCCGCCTGCCGGAAGACCGGCTGCGGCTGCACCTCAGTTTCGATCTGTTGATTCTGGACGCGCTGAGCCTGTCGATGCTGTTCCGCGACTGGCAAACACTCTATCAAACGCCCGATACACCTCTGCCGGAGCTGACACTCTCCTTCAGGGATTATGTGCTCGCCGCACAAAACCGCCGCAACGATCAGGCCCGCACCTACTGGATGAACCGGCTGGACAGTCTGCCGGGTGCACCGGAACTGCCGCTGCGAACCACCGGCGCCTCCTCTGCGCAGCCTCGGTTCAGGCGTCGCGAACACCGGCTCGAAAAAGAACGTTGGGCGCCGCTCAAACAGAGCGCCCGGGAACTGGGCCTGACACCGTCCGCCCTTTTGCTCACCCTCTATGCCGCCGTGTTGGCCCGCTGGAGCAGCCACCCCCATTTTTGCTTGAACATCACGGTGAGCGACCGGCCGCAAGAGCATCCCGATTTGCAACGCCTGTACGGGGATTTCACCACCACACTGCTGCACGAGGTGGATTTCAGAAACCCCGGCCTCAGCCTCGCCGACAGGGCGCGAGGCGTTCAGGCCCAGTTCGCGCGCGACTTGGCGCACAAGAGTTTCAGCGGTATCGCCGTGCTGCGGGAGCTGACCAGACAACAGGGCTCGGGCCCCAGGACATTAATGCCGATGGTGTTCACCAGCGGCCTGATCTGGAAGGAAGACGAAGAGCTGGGAAACGACTTCAGTACCTTTGGCGAGAAAGTGTTTAACTGCGGGCAGACCTCCCAAGTTTGGCTCGACCATTTCGTTTCCGAGTACAGAGGCGACCTGGTGCTCAGCTGGGATGTGTGCGACGAAAAGTTCCCCGAGGGCGTACCGGACGCCATGTTCACCACTTACATCACGCTGTTGAACAGTCTGGCGGAAAACATCGACTGGTCGCAGCCGCTGCGGGTGGGCATCCCCCCGGAGCAGCTCCGTCAACGACAGGCGACGCCGCTGCCTTACAATCTGCCCGCGCCCACCTGTCTGCACCAGGGTTTTGTTCAACAGGCTCAACGTAACCCTCATCCTATAGCGCTGATCACGCCGGAACGGACCCTGACCTATGGCGAGTTGCTCGGCGAAGCCTGTGCACTGGCGGACCGGTTGCTGCAGCGGGGCGTACAGTCGAACAGTCTGGTGGCTGTCCTGATGCACAAAGGGTGGGAACAATGGGTTGCGGTTTACGGCATTCTGTTGGCTGGCGCCGCCTATTTACCGATCAGCGCCACCCTCCCGCCGTTGCGCCAGAAGGAGCTGCTCAGCCTCGGCAAGGTGCGCCATCTGGTTACTCAGGCCGATACCGATCTGGATGCCGACCTGACCGCCCAGTACGAATGCCACCGGTTGAAAGCCGGGGCGGGAACACCGTTTCGTTCCCGTCACGCCCATTCGGTGGCTATCCAGCCGGACCGCCTGGCTTATGTCATCTTCACCTCTGGCACCACCGGTACACCCAAGGGCGTAATGATGAGTCACGGAGCGGCCGCCAACACTCTGGCTGATATCAACCGGCGTTTCGATGTTGGCCCGCACGACCGGGTGTTGGCGGTTTCATCCCTGAGTTTCGATCTTTCGGTCTACGACGGCTTCGGGCTGCTGGCCGCCGGTGGCACCCTGGTGATGCCGGAAGCGGGCATCGGTCAGGATCCGTTGCTCTGGCGCGACCTGATCGCCCGTCATAGCGTGACCCTCTGGAATTCCGCCCCGCAATTGATGAATGCCATGGTGGACAGCCTCTCTCCAGGCGACACAGCCATATCCACGCTCAAAACCGTTCTGCTGAGTGGCGATTGGATTCCGCTCGACCTGCCGGAGCGCATCCACCGGTTCTGCCCGCAGGCTCAAATCGTCAGCCTCGGCGGGGCGACGGAAGCGGCAGTCTGGTCGATCGCCTACCCGATCGACCGGGTCGACCCTGATTGGCGCAGCATCCCTTACGGCAAGGCGCTGACCAACCAAAGCGTACAGGTGCTGAACGATGCCCTGGAACCCTGCCCGGACCATGTCAAAGGGCGTATCTACATCGGCGGGCGGGGTCTGGCGACCGGTTATTGGGACGATGCGGAGAAAACCGCCGAGCGTTTCATTCACCACCCGGTCAGCGGCGAGCGCCTGTACGACACCGGCGATCTGGGTTGCTACGCGCCGGACGGCAACATCCTGATGCTCGGGCGGGACGACCATCAGATCAAACTCCGGGGGCACCGGATCGAACTCGGCGAAATCGAGTCCGTATTGGCACGCCACCCGGCGATTCGTCAGGTAGTGGTCGATAAAGTGACCTTGGCCAATGGCCGCGATCAATTGGTCGCCTTCCTGGTTCCAGCGGACATGGCCCGCCCCGACCCAGCCGATCTCAACCACTTTCTGAAAGAACGCCTGCCCCGTTTCATGGTGCCTCATCAGTGGGTCACGCTTGACCACATCCCCCTGTCACCCAACGGCAAGGTGGACCGGGCTCAGCTCCATACCCATCTGGTCGCCACTGACAGCGAAGGCCCGGTCGCACCACGCAATGAGATCGAGCGCATTCTGCTTGCCTGCTGGCGTCGGGTCATGCCGGATGGCGAACCGGGTGTAACCGACAACTTTTTTGAAATGGGCGGCGACTCCCTCTCGGCCACGCTGTTAATCCGAGAGGTCAACGAAGCTCTGCCGGTTCCATTCGAGGTTCATGAATTGTTCGAGGCCATGAGCATCGAAGCGCTGGCCGACCTGTACCAGCACAAGGTAAACCAAAGCGTCGCCATGAACGACAATGCCGAACCGGACTTGTCCTTTATTCAGGCCGACATCGACCGGACCATTACCCGTTTCGACACCTTCGACTTTCAGTCACCCGCTCGACCGGTCGATACCACCACCGCCTGTTTCATCACCGGTGCCAGCGGCTGGATCGGTCGCCATCTGGTGGCCGAGCTGCTGGCGACCACCGAAGCCACTCTGTACTGCCTGCTCCGTCCGTCCGACCCGGACGAGACCCTTGAAGCCGCCACCGAGCGCCTGATGGCTGTGCTCTACGACAGCGACCTACCGGTCAACCCCGCCTGGCGTGCCCGACTTCAACCCGTTTTCGGCGACCTGACCCGCCCCGCTTTCGGCCTGAGCGATGCGCAATGGCACGATCTCGCCGCCCATTGCGACCGGCTGTTCCACTTCGGCGCCTCACTCAACCTGATGCCGGATTACGCCACCCTGGCACCGCTGAACGTCCATGCTTTGGCCGAGCTGGTGCGCTTCGCCACCACGGCCCGCCTGAAGCCAGTGGTGTATTGCTCACCCATGACGGTCTGCCGCAGGGTCGGCAAGGTGTACGGCGAAGAGCAGAGCCCGCCGGACGCCCAGGGCCTGGGTTCAGGCTATGCCCAAACCAAATGGGCGGCGGAGCAGGTGTTGTTGGATGCCCGTGAACGTGGGCTGCCCGTCACGCTCTACCGAACTTCCCATGCCTTGCCTTCACATCAAGGACGTGGCAAAACCAACAGCAGCTATCAGTGCCTGTTCGAAACCGCATGTTTGGCCGGAGCCGTCCCCGACTGGCCGAATTCCAGTGTCGGTGGTCTGCCGGTCGACCAGCTGTGCCGCCTGATGGTAGCGAACGGCCTCACCGCCCGGGATTATGAAGGATTGATTCACCTCGAAAACCGCCACCCGCTCAGCCTGCCCGAAGCCATTCGCGGTTTGCTCGACCTGCCGGACCACCGCCAACCCGCACCGATTCCCATGGATATCTGGAAACACCGTTGCCTTGAGGCAGCATCGCAACTTCCGCCGGAACGGGCGGCGCTCGCAAAACGGTTGTTTACCGGCCAGGTGCTGGAAAAAATGTTCGAGCCTCACGACTTCTCCACCGCGAATTTCGACCGCTGGTCATTGACGGGTTCACTCGACCAATCAACACCACAGAGCTATTGGCAACGGGTGGGAAGACAGATCGCGCTGGGCGTCCACGAGAATGATCGGGATGTCATGCATGTTTGAGCCATCCACTCAGGTGGATGTCCTGATCGTCGGCGCGGGCTCCACGGGAGCGGTGCTCGCCAACCGACTGCGCGAGAACCCGTCGCGGCAGGTGCTTGTGCTCGAAGCGGCACCTTACACCCAGCCCGCCGACCTACGCCGGGCGCTGCTGAACGGGCGCCATCCGGCGGTAAAGCCGGGCTTGAACTGGGACATACCCATTGGCATCAAGGCGGCCGGGCCATCGGGCCGGTTCACGTACCACGCCGGTAAAGCCCTGGGCGGGTCCTCCGCCATCAACGCCACCCAGGCGCTGCGCGCGAGGCCCTCGGATTTTGAATCTTGGGCGGGCGAGTGCGGAGAAGCCTGGTCGTGGAACAGAGTGCTGCCCTATTTCCGCCTTTTGGAAAACGATCCGGAGGGCAGGGAAGAGTGGCACGGCCGCGACGGGCCGCTGCCTATCCGCCGCGAAAAACCATCCGAATTGAGCCCTCTTCAGGCCGGGTTATATCGGGCCTGTCAGGACCTCGGCTTCGAAGAAACAGCGGACCACAACGCCCCCGATGCCGAGGGCTTAGGGATGATCCCAAAGAACGTGGTGAACGGGCGGCGCATCTCCACGGCCGAGGCCTACCTCGAACCGGCCTTGGATCGCGCCAATCTCACCCTCCTGGCTCATGCACGGGTGCACCGACTGCTGATTGATTCCACGGGACGCTGCGAGGGTGTCGAGGCCGAGCTGGAAGGTCGACCGGTCCGCTTTAGCGCAGGCAAAGTAATTCTCTGTGCCGGGGCGATTCAAACGCCTCTGTTGTTGCAGCGCTCAGGTATAGGCCCGCCACCTTTGCTGAACCGTCTGGGCCTTCGCATACACAGTGCCTTACCCGGTGTCGGCGAGAACCTGATGGACCATCCGGTCGTCGGGCTTTGGGGCGAACCTCGCCCGGAGGCCTGTCAGCCCGGCGAGCCACTGCGCCAGGTGTTGCTCAACACCCGCTCCAACCCACGGCTTGCCGAACCCGACCTTCATCTTGCGCTGATGGCCGGAATGACGATGGCCGATGTTTCCCCAGGCCGAACGGGCGCCACCGACCGTCTGGCCGGTCTGACCGTCTGCCTGAACCAATCCTTCTCGCGCGGCCATGTCCGGCTGACCACTCCCGATGCCAAAGCACTACCCGATGCGAATCTCAACTGCCTGGGCGACAGCCGGGACCTCACGCCCTTGATCGAAGGCGTCCGCCTTGGCTGGCAACTGCTGCAACAACCGGCATTGAAAACGGGGTTCCGCCATATTCTGGCCTGGACCGCCCCCCTGATTGAGTCGGACGCCGCATTGGCCGGAGCCATTCGCCAGTTCGTGCGGCCCGCCGCTCACCTGGGTGGATCAGCCCGCATGGGTCGTTCCCCGGAGCAGGGCGCCGTGGTCGATTCCGATGGCAAAGTCTTTGGTGTGGACCGTCTTTACATCGCAGATGCTTCGATTTTGCCTCGTCTTCCCAGCGCGCCCCCCCATCTCACCCTATTGATGATGGCGGAGAAACTGGCGGCGGAGTCGACATTGAACCAATAGAGGCTTTTAAACCGATGGAATACGACGACATCATAATAGGCGCGGGTTCAACCGGCGCCGTTATCGCCGCCCGGCTCAGCGAAAGCCCGGAGCGGCGGGTATTATTGATCGAAGCCGGGCCGGATTACCCGGGAACCCAACAGACGCCCGCTGAACTGCTGGCCGCCAACACGCCCGTGCTGCAAGGATACAACTGGCCCCTCAAGGCCTGGATGCGCGAACCGGACTGGCTGACCACCCTGAAAAACGCCGGCACCGCCTTCGCCGCGGGGGATACCACCAGCCGCTTGGCCATGGCTCGGGCAGCTATTCAGTCTCAACGCCATGGCCGCTCGGCACTGACCCGGTTCGACTATCCGCTCGGCCGGGTCGTGGGTGGCTGCTCGGCGGTTAACGGCACCATCGCCATGCCAGGCACCGCCGAGGACTTCGAAGACTGGGCCGCTCAGGGCAACCCCGCCTGGCGCTGGCAGGAGGTCGCACCGGTTTTCGAGCGGCTGTATGAAACCGGGCACCTGTCCCTGCGGCGGGAACCAGCCAACCGCCTGTCTCAGGCCCAAAAAGCCTTCCAGAACGCCTGCCTCGCCTTGGGTTACCGGGAAAACACCCACCCGGAAACAGTGGGCCTTGAACGACTGACACGCAACGTCGCCAACGGTACACGCCTCTCCACCGCCATCGCCTACCTCGACCCGGCCCGGGCCAGACCCAATCTGCATATACGCAGCCATACCCTGGTGCATCGGATTCTGTGGCAGGGCAACCGGGCTGTTGGCGTCGCAGCCCGGCAGGGCGATACCCTGGTTGAGTGGCAGGGCAAGCGTATTTTTCTCTGCGCGGGCGCCATTAACAGCCCCGCCATTTTGATGCGCTCCGGCGTGGGCGATGCGGCGTCGCTGTCACCCTTGGGTATTACACCGGTTATCCATCGCCCCGGTGTCGGTCAAAACCTGATTGACCATCCTTCCATCGGCCTTTGGTTCGCCCCCAAACCGGGAGCCGGGCACAGCCGGGAAGAGGTTCACCAACTGATGCTCCGGTTTGCTTCCAGCACCGCCCGGGGCCGACCCGACTTGCAGCTGTTGATGACCGGCGCTGTAGAAACCCAACGCTTCCCCGAGCTTCAGGCCGCCTTGAATTCACCGCTGGTCATGTCCGTCACCCTGGTGCTGGCCAAACCCGAATCCCGCGGGCAAGTCGATTTGGTCTCACCGGCCCCGGAAGAGCCCCCCGCCATCTACCTCAACTGCGGTACGGCAGAGCGGGATCGGCACAGACTGATGGAAGGCCTGCGCACCGGCTGGCGGCTCTATCAACAACCCTCCCTGCAAAGCCTTGTGCAGCGCGGCTTCATCTGGAACGACACCCTCATCCATTCCGACCACCTGCTGGAAAAAACCCTCGCCACCTTCGTGCGCGGCTCCTGGCACCCCGTCGGCACCGCCCGCATGGGCCCGGTCGAAGACCCGATGGCCGTGGTCGACCAATACGGCGCTGTTCATGGCGCCGATAAACTCATCGTCGCCGACGCCTCCATCATGCCGGATATTCCCAGCGTACCGACCAATTTGACGTGCATTATGATTGGGGAGAAGTTGGTGGAGTATTGGAGAGACTAAACCGTCCCCCCCACTTCAATCCGATAACCCAAATCGATTACCGCTTCGGACTTGTCGTCACCCTGAATCCGCCGCAGCAACTCCCGTGCGGCGCGCTCCCCTATGGCTTCCCTCGGCGTGATCACACTGGCCAGGCGCGGGGCCATCACCTGGCCGACGTCGTGGCCGTGAAACCCGGCTATGGCCATTTGTTCGGGCACTTTAATGCCGCGTTTCAGGCATTCGAAATAGGCGCCGACGGCAACGTCGTCGTTGGTGCAAAAGAGACCGTCGGTTTCGGGGTGATGTTCCAGTACCTGGTCCATCAGGGCAGCTCCCACGCTGTAGGATGACCGTTCGGAACAGCGAAGTGTGAGCGGAGTAAAACCGGCCTCCCGCAGGGCTCTGTTATAGCCTTCCTGACGTTGCAGGGTTCGCGCATCGAGGCGGACCGCGAGATACAGAATATGGCGGCGACCGCGTTCGATCATGGCGCGCACCATGTCATACGCGGCCTGGACGTTATCGAACCCCACCGCCTGATGAATGGCGCGACTGTGGGTGTCCATGATCTCCACTGTGGGAATACCGGCGGTCTCCAACATCCGCAGAGTGCGTTCGGTGTGCTGGCTTTCAGACAGGATAACGCCGTCGACGTTGTAACTCAGCAAAGAGGCCAGGCTGCGTTCTTCCATTTCCTGGCTGTAGCCGTAGTGCGCGAGCATCAGGTGATAGTTCAGCGGCTCGGTCACCTGCTCGATGCCTTTGATGACATCGGCAAACACTTGGTTGGTGAGCGAGGGCAGTAGCACACCGATCGCACGACTGGTTGACTTGGAAAGAATGTCCGGCCCCCGGTTGGGGATATATCCCAGCTGTTCAGCCACCTCGAATATGCGTTCGCGCAGACCTTCGGACACCGTTTCCGGGTCCCGCAGGCACCGGCTGACGGTCATTTTGGTGGCGCCGACCTGATCGGCGATGTCCTGCAGGGTGGGGCGTCTTTTTTTCACATCACTTCGCTTCTGCCTGATTACCGCCGGTTATGATACATGGAGTCTTGGTTGGATGCTTAGATGCTTGACGGAAGATGCTAAGTGGGAGACGAGACCTCCAGAGCCTTCATGCAGCTGGCCAATACCTTGTCGGGTGATTGGCGGATGTCGATACGAATGGCTTCCGTCGCTTGTGGTACTTCCAGTTGTTCGAATTGGCTTTGCAACATTGTGCGGCCGTTGAAGTAGTGGTCCTCCCGCTTGGCGTGCCGCTGCCAAATGGTATCCATATCGCCATCCAGATAAAGAAAAGTCACATCGGGCCGAGCCTCACGCAATCGATCCCGATAGGTTTTTCGCAGGGCCGAGCAGGCCAGAACAATCCTCGGATGATCTCTCATCAACCCCGCCAGATCGTCCAGCCAATCTCGTCGGTCATCATCGGACAGCGGAATACCGTTAGCCATTTTGTGCACGTTCTCGGCACTGTGAAAATCGTCCGCATCGAAAAAAGGCAGGCCGAGCTGCTCCGCCAATCGAATGCCTATCGAGCTTTTCCCGCTGCCCGATACACCCATTACCACGATACAGTTCCTTGTCATCTTATTGCCACCATAGAGCCAGTTGCGGAAAGGCGATCAGTAGACCGAGGGCTATAATCTGCAAACCGATGAACGGCAACAATGAACGGAATATCTCGCCCAAAGAAATGTCTTTCGGTGCGACTGATTTGAGATAAAACGCCGCCGGGCCGAACGGCGGTGACAGAAAAGAGACCTGCATGTTCATGCAAAACACCACGCCGAACCAGATCGGGTCGTAGCCGAGTTCTTTGATAATCGGTACGAAGATCGGCATGGTCAGCAAGGCCACGCCCACCCAATCCAGAAACATACCCAACACCAGCAAAATCACCATCATGAACAGAATAGTGGCCAGTCCATTACCGCCGCTGACGGCAAATACCGTATCACGTACGAACTCGATACCACCCATCAGGTTATACACACCCACCAGGGCCGTTGCGCCGATGCCAATCCAAATAATCATGCCGCAGGTGCGCAATGTGGTGACACAGGATTTGCGGATCATATCCAAACTGAGTTCGCCACGTATCAAGGTACTCAGTGCAATGCCCAACACACCCAATGCAGAAGCTTCTGTAACTGAAGCGATGCCGGTATAGATACTACCCAGTACAACCATGACCGACAGTATTGGAAAAAAGAGGGCTTTGAAAAAATTAGGAGCCGGGGTGTTGTCCTGCTCCGCATTATCGGAAGGCAGTGGAGCAAGGTGTGGCTTCAAGTGCGCCATCAGCAACACATAGCCCATGTATAAACCCGCCAATATCAAAGCCGGTAAAAACGCACCTTTGAACAGCTCACCAATCGAAACGTTGGCGGTCAGCCCGTAAATAATCAGCACGATACTGGGCGGCAACATGGTGCCTAAAGCGCCACCGGCACAGGTTGTACCGATCGCCAGGCGACGGTCGTAACCCAAGCGCAGCATTTGCGGTAACGCTAATATGCCAAGCAACACCGTTTCACCACCAATCACCCCCGACATGGAGGCCAGAATGACGGCCACGATCAATGTTTGTATGGCAACCCCGCCACGAAGCTTGCGACCGATGCGATTCATCGCATCGAATAAATCTCTGGCGATTCCCGAGTGGTCCAATAACGCGGCCATGAGCACAAACATGGGCACGGCCAGAAAAACATAACTGCCGATAAAACTGTATAGCCGACTGCTGACAATCCCGAGTGCGTTCGGGCCGAACCATCCCAGAGCGAAAATCAACGCAACAAAGCCGGTTACAAAAGCCAGCTGCATGCCTGTCAGCAACAGCAGAATCATCAGCCCCAGCATTAACAGGCTGCCGTAAGCGATGCCCAATGAGGATAATTCAAACATCAGTTTTTCCCCAACAACAGGCGGACATCCCGCACCAGATGAAGCACGAACTGGATGGTCATGACACCGAAGGCAAGCAGGATCATTACTTTGAGATAGGCGGGAAAAGCCGGGTTCCATGCCGAACCCGAGGTCTCCAAACGAAAATCCCCCCAGGGCGCCAGCACCGCTTTGCGCGCCATGGTCCAACTCGCAAACAGCATCATGCCGCAAAACGCCAGACCAAACAGGTGATGCACAATGCGCAGCGCGGTTTTGGTTTTTTCCGACACAGCGTCATAAACCAACACCACCCGAACATGCCGATCCGTTGCCAGAGCATAGAGACCACCAAAAACAAAAAGAGCGCCGCCAAAAAAAGTGGCCGTCTCATGCACCCAAATAGTCGGATCATCGAACAAATAGCGCCGCGCGATTTCGTAACATGAAACCACGGCAACCAAAGCAAAAATCCAACTGAGTTTTTCACCCAGCCAAACGATACCCCGGTCGAGCCAATTGCTCGCCCGTTCCGAATCCACCTCGGATTCAGGTGCTTGGTGTTGGAGTTCAGTCATTTTTGTAGCTCTCTTTGTGCTGAAGGCTGAAGGCTGGATGCTGTATGGGAGACGGGAGACGCTAAGGCTTGGTCTCTTGCCATTTTTAGCGTTCTGCGTTTCCCGTTATGCGTCTAGCGATTCACCGCTGTACGCTCATCGGGAGACGGGAGACGCTAAGGCTTGGTCTCTTGCCATTTTTAGCGTTCAGCGTCTCCCATCAAGCGTCCAGCGACCCACCACTGTACGCTCATCGGGAGACGGGAAACGCTAGAGCCCAGTCTCGTGCCGTTCTTGGCGTTCAGCGTCTCCCGTAACGCGTCTCCCGACGAGCGTCAACTCGCTCGTCTCACAACAGCCCCTGCGACTCCAAATAAGCCGTCACCGAGTCATACACTTTCTGCGCATTCGGTGATTGCTCGGCATATTTTTCCCACTGGGTTCTGGCGATGGCGCGGAATTTCTTGCGCTCTTCATCGGACCAATCGTGAATGGTGATGTCCGGATTGGCGCGGGCGTCTTTCACGGCATCCACATCCGCCATGGCGAGTTGGGTGCTGATATCGTTGGCGAAATCACGAACGGAAACGGTGAAAATAGCCTGAATGTCCACTGGCAGTTCATTCCATTCATCAAGCGTCATTACGACTTCCAGCAGAGGCAGGGAGTGGAAACCCGGGTAGACCGGATGGGGCGCAATATCATGCAAACCTGAAGTATGGTTGGTGGAAAACACGGTATTGTCGGCTGCATCGATCACGCCTTTGCTCAAGGCTGTGTAGACTTCCGAACTGGGCAGGTTCACCGGCGCGGCACCGGCAGCGGCGAAAACCGACTGCACCAGACCTTCCGGCGCGCGTAATTTCAAACCTTGCAGGTCAGCAACACTGTCGAGCGGTTTTTTCGATACAAAAGCCTCCAGGCCTGTTGCGCCACCGCCGACGAATTTCACGCCGTAGGGTTCATACAACTCATTCATCAACTCGTAACCGCCGCCGTAGTAGATGAAATCGATCAGTTGGTCCGGGCTTGACCAGGCACCAACCGTATTGCCAACCAGACCAAAGGCCGGATCCTTACCGGAGAAATAACCGGTCACTGAAATATGGCCGTCCAGCACGCCCATCTCGATGGCATCCAAAGTTTCGGTATGGCTCACCACCGAACCCACCGGAAGAATCTCAATCTCGACCCGGCCGCCGCTCATGCGTTCCACACGCTCGGCCCATTCCTGTTTGATTTCGAAGTTCTTAACCCCGGATGGGTCGGACGATTGAAATTTGAAGTTGTAGTCCGCCGCCTGAGCGGTCAGTGCAACGGTAGCGCCGACCAGACCAGCCAGCAGGGATTGATAAGGGTTCATCACTGTCTCCTGCGCGATTCGTTTGTTGTTGTGTACGGAGTATATCGCATTAGTTACCGGTAACATACCCATGTATGTTACCGGTAACTTTTCGGAGTGTACTGAAGCCGGACTCGGTTTGACAAGACCCTCGGTAAAAAATTCTGGTTCCCGCGCATCTAAAGGGGTATCTCTAGCGTATTCGAAGACCGCCCAAAAAATACGGAGTACCCACGGATGAAAGCCCTTGCCACCCTAGTCTTTGCAGCCCTCGCCGGCACCACCCTGGCCGAATCGATGAACGTTGCCCATATGCACCTCGACCACGTCGCCATCGAATGGGCCGAAACTCCCAACAAACAGGGCTTTCTACCCACCGCCCTGAGTGAGGCCGACATCGCCCAAACCCACATGACCCTCGCCGCCAACCCCGGCAATGACCTTGCTGCGGTGAAACTCCACGTCGGGCATGTTCTTCACGCGTTGGACCCGGAGGAACAGGAAACCGGCCCGGGCTTGGGCTTCGGAGTCGTTGAAGGCGCCGACAATGCTGAAAAACACATGCTCTACGCCGCCCAGTCACCCGGCGCATCCGACAACATCATCGGCAACAACCTCAGCGTACGGAACCCACTCAAAAACGCCGAAGCCCTAGCCAAAAAGGCCATTCGTCGCGGCAAAGCCGTATTGAAAGCCGACTCCATGGAAGATGCCCGGGATGACCTCGAAGCCATGGCCTGGCTGGTCAACGCCATGATTAACGGTATCGATGAAAACGAAGACGGCATGATCGAGGCCGACAAAAAGGAAGGCGGGTTGATGATCGCCAGCGAGAAACTGGCCGAGATTCGGGCAGCGGAAGGGCTGTAGCCCATCCATTGGCCACAACAGGGGGTTGAGACTGACAGCCCGTCCAAGTCCTATTATTCGAACGGATACTTGAACCCCCACTGCGCCCGCATCTCATCCATCACCGCCATAATCGCCCGGCTTTCATCCAACCGAATGACCGGGCTCTCAGTTTCACCCGCCTGCAGACACCGAACCACCTCATCCACCTGATAGACAAAACCATTGTCATGATGCTCGAACCGGTGAGGAAGACTTTCGAGGACCTGGTTGTTCCCGTCATGCCGATGGTGGGTAAACACATCTCCCGCCTGGAAAGCGGGGTACTCGACATAACCCGCACTGCCATAAATCATCGCCTCGGTCTTCATTTTCAGGTTGAAACTGGTCGAAATAACCGCTGTCACCCCCGAGGGAAACCGGAACAGATAACTCGCAATCTCATCCACACCCAAATCGCTGAAACGGCACATCGACCGCACCTCGCTCGGTGTTTCACCCAGCAGAAAACAAAACAGCGAAATCGGGTAAACCCCCATATCCAACGTCACCCCACCCGCCAACTTCGGGTCCTTAATACGGGGCGCATAATGAGGTGGCGCAAAGCCACCGAAACTGGCCGTCAGATGCTTCACTTCACCCAGTGTTCCACTTCGCAACTGCTCGCGCAGCGCCTGATGGGCAGGCAAAAACCGAGTCCAGATCGCCTCCATCAAAAACAGATTCCGCGCCCGAGCCTCCCGAATCAACTCATCCGCCTCCCGGGCATTCACCGTGAACGCCTTTTCCACAAGAAGGTGTTTACCGTGTGACAGAGCCAACATTGCGTTTTCATGGTGAAAATTGTGAGTGGTGGCGATGTACACCACATCGATATCGTCCCGCTGCAACAACGCTTCATAACTGTCGTGGGCGGCGATTCCGTATTGAGAGGCAAAATTCTCAGCTTTGCCCGGCGTTCGGGAGGCTACGGCGATCAGTTGGCTGCCCGGGTTGGATCGAACGGCGTCCGCCAATTTGTGAGCGATGTTTCCCGCGCCGAGGATGCCCCAGCGGATAACAGAGGTAGATGACATGAACTCTCCCAGGATGCGTTTCTTTTAGAGCGCGACAGGCACAGAGCCGGTAGGGGGCAGGCCCGCTTGGGGGCGTCGGCCGCCATGGATGGCGGCCGTCGAGCTTACATGGATGTACTTGCAGCGACCCCAAGCGGGCCTGCCCTCTACCGGCGTTTGACCCACGACCACCAAGTAAACAGCCTGCAAAATGTGACCTATGGCGGTGCCAATGTGGTTGTATTGTGTCAGGGTTAACCGCATTGATCGATATGGATCAAATTGTGAGGTTACCATGACCCATCCCTTCACTTTGCTATCAAGGTTGCAAACCATGTCACCCGTCACCCGTTTATTGGCCGCCATCCTCGGCCTCGCCGTACTCGTCTTCCTGTTCTGGATCGGGATGTTCGTCTTCCTCGCCTTCATCGCCGTCGGCCTCGGCCTCGCCGCCATCAACGCCATCAAAATGAAAATCACCGGCCGGCCCCTGTTCGCCAACCGCTTCCAAAAAGCCTGGGAAGAACAGCAACGCCGCTACCAACAGCGTAACCCCGGAAACTCAGGCCGGGGACGGGTCATTGAAGGGGAAGTGGTGGACAAGGACGACGAGAAAGGCTCCAAATAGCCTGGAGCCCAAGAAAATCGCGTATGAACCGATTCGGCCCATACGCATCTGACAGGGATTATTCCGCCTCAGCGGCCTCTTCGATCTTGCGCTTCGGAATCAGCCGGCTCATCACCAACCCCAGCTCAAACAACAGCCACATCGGCACCGCCAGGATCGACTGTGAAATCACATCCGGCGGTGTCACCAGCATGCCGATCACAAAACAACCCACGAAAATATAGGGCCGCTTGGAAGACAAAGTCTCGGTGGTCACCATCCCCGCACGCACCAGCAAAAAGGTCGCAATCGGAATCTCAAACGCCAGCCCAAAGGCAAAAAACAACTTCAGGCAGAAATCCAACACATTGCCGATATCCGGCATCAAATTGATGTTTTCAGGCCCCACCGTCGTGAAAAACCCAAAAACCAACGGCAAAACGACGAAATAAACGAACGCCACGCCCGCATAAAACAGCAACACGCTGGAAATAAACAGCGGGATGGCCACCATGCGCTCATGCTTGTACAGCGCCGGAGCGATAAACCCCCACACCTGATGCAACAGGTAGGGCACCGAGATAAAGATGGCCAACACTATGGTCAGTTTCAGTGGTACAAAGAAGGGAGACGCCACACCCGTGGCAATGAGCCGACCGTCTTCCGGCAACAACACTTCCAGCGGCCGGGCCAGGATCATGTAGAGATCCCCGGCCAGAAAATAGAGGCCCAGGAAAACCACAAAAACGACGATCAGGGACTTCACCAGCCGGTCGCGCAGCTCCTTGAGGTGCGCGACCAACGGCATGGAGGACTCTTCAGGACTTTCGGTCTTCATCGGTATCGGAATTCTCGTGGACGGTCTCGGTCAGGGGCCTTTGGCCCGGTTCTTCCGAAGGCTGTGGCGCTTCCGCCTTGGGCGGCTCCGGCGGGACGGAGGGCACCTCGGCGTCTTCGCTGCCGTGAGTGTGCGGCTTCGGCTCGTCGTTGTTGCGGAAGGTCTGGCCCTCGGTTTCGGCCATGATTTTCTTGTTCAGCTCATCGAGCTTCACTTCCTGTTCGAGCTGATTTTGCAGATTACTCATAAATCGACGCAATTGGCCGATCTGGCGGCCAATGGTGCGGGCCACGCCGGGCAAACGCTCCGGGCCGATGACCACCATACCGATGATGGCCAGCAACAGCAGCTCAGTAAAACCGATATCGAACATAGGGTGCTCTCAGTGCCTTAGTGGGCGCTCTTGTCGGTTTCCTGTTTGGTCTCGGTTTCAGAAAATTGGGCGTCTTTTTTCTCGAGTGCCGCTTTTTCCGCTGAATCGGTCTTTTCGGAGCCGGATGATTTTTCGTCTTCGTTCATGGCTTTCTTGAAGCTCTTGATCGCACCACCGACGTCACCACCCAGGCCCTTGAGGCGCTTGGTGCCGAAAATCAGAATGACGATGGCAAGAACGATCAGCAATTGCCAAATTGAGATACCACCAAAACCCATCTTCTTATCCTCTCGGTTTGTTTTCCGGGGTTCTATACAACGTTACCACCGGTACGTCACTGCCTATTTGCGGCCAGACGGAGGCTGGCGTCAACCCCCGATTAATTCCTGTACAAGACGGCCCCGACCATACGGGCCGATGCGACCGGCCAATCCTACCAAGGTAGGAGCCCGCCAAACGAGCCTTGATACTATTTCTTGGGGCTTCGGGCGGCTTTTTCATCCAGACCGGACAGGCCAAAACGACGGGCCAGTTCATTTAGAACATCGTCCGGTTTCAAATCCAACGCCGCCAGCATGACCAGGCTGTGAAACCACAGATCCGCGGTTTCATAGACCACTTTATCCTTCAATTGGGCATCAGCCTGAGCGTTCTTGGCCGCGAGAATGGTCTCCGTGGCTTCCTCGCCGACTTTCTCCAGAATTTTGTCCAGCCCCTTGGCATAGAGCGAAGCGACATAGGACTCATCGGCCGGAGCGCCTTTACGCGCCTCCAAAGTGTCGGCCAATTCTTGCAAAACATCGAGCATATGACACAACCTTTAACGATTTATTGCAGTGTTTTTTTGGGAGACGCGGGATGGGAGACGGAAGACGCTGGAACCGCCCCTGCATCTCCCGTCAAGCGTCTCCCGTTCAGCCTATTCAAGGCCACAGCAGCAACAGCGCCCCAAGCCCCAACCCCGCCCATTGCTTGGCGGAAAGGCTGGCCAGCCAGGCGCCCGGGTCTCCGGTCCAGAATACAAAGAGCAACAGCACCGTGGCGACCAACCGACGCGTGAGTTTGCGGTTGGCGCGCTGTTGTTCGGCCCGCAATTCGCTCAATTCCGCCTGAATGCGCTGTTCGACGCCGCCGACCTTGCGCAGATTGAGCAGGGTATCGTGCACCAGATCCGGCATTTGCGGCGCCTTGGCGATCCAGCCGGGGCCGTGCTGTTGGATGGCTTTTAAGAATCGCTTGGGGCCGACCTGTTCACGCACCCAGCTCTCCAGGAAGGGCTTGGCGGTTTTCCACAGGTCAAGCTGTGGATAAAGCTGTCGGCCCAGACCTTCGATGTTGAGCAGGGTTTTCTGCAGCAGCACCAACTGCGGCTGCACGGTCATATCGAAGCGGCGGGCAGTCTGGAACAGCCGTACCAGCAGCAGGCCGAACGAAATTTCGGCCAGCGGCTTTTCAAAAATGGGCTCGCAAACGCTGCGAATGGCGGCTTCGAACTCGTTGACGCGGGTGTGGGCGGGCACCCAGCCGGATTCGACGTGCAACTCGGCGACGCGGTAATAATCCCGGTTGAAAAAGGCGAGGAGGTTTTGCGCCAGGTAGCTTTGGTCCTCCCGGGACAGAGAGCCGACGATGCCGCAGTCAATGCCGATGTACTGGGGCGATTCGGGGTGTTCGCGGCTGACGAAGATATTGCCGGGGTGCATATCGGCGTGAAAGAAGGAGTCCCGGAACACCTGGGTAAAGAAGATCTCGACGCCCCGTTCCGCCAGCGCCTTCATATTGATGCCGGTCTCCGCCAGCTGTTCGACATTGGCCACCGGAATACCGCTGATGCGTTCCATGGTCAGCACCGAGCGGCGGGTGTAATCCCAGTGCACCCAAGGCACGTAGAGCAGTTCGGACCCTTCGAAGTTGCGGCGCAGCGTGGCCATATTGGCACCTTCACGCAACAGATCGAGCTCATCGAGGATGGTTTTGCGGAAATCGTCGATCACTTCGATGGGGCGCAGGCGGCGCCCGTCGGGAATGGTGTTGACCAGTTGCGCCATCAACTCCATCAGGCGGATGTCCTTGAGGATAACGCGACGGATGGCGGGACGAATCACTTTAACAACAACTGACTCCCCATTGGGCAGCCGGGCGGCATGCACCTGGGCAACGGAGGCTGACGCCATGGGTTCTTCGCTGAATTCGGAGAATAGCGTTTCAATGGAGCCCCCCAGCGACTCCTCGATCACCCGGCGGGCTTTTTTACCGGGGAAGGCGGGCACTCTGTCTTGCAGGTAGGCCAGCTCCACGGCCATTTCGGCCGGCATCAGATCGCGGCGGGTGGAAAGAATCTGGCCGAACTTAACGAAGACGGGACCAAGGTTTTCCAGCGCCAGGCGCAAACGTCGGCCATCGCTGCCGCGCGCGGGGATTATCCAACGCAATGGAAAGAACCAGAGCGCCAGGCGAATCGGCCAGGGCACCTGCTGGTGGAACAACAGAGTATCGAGCCGGTAGCGGCTGAGAATCCAGGCGATGCGAATCAGTCGAAGGAATGTCACCGGGTGGCTTCCCTGTCTCCGAGAATGGTATTCAAACGTTGGTTGAGCCGGGCCACCCGGGCGGCCAGACGATCCGTTGCCAGGCGGGCGTCGTGAACCGACTCGCTGTGAGCGCGCCACAGGGAGCGGGGCACCAGCCAATCGCTTTCTTCGCGCAGAAAGTTTTTCAGCGTGCGGTCGAACGAGCGGCCCTGAGCTTTGACCATGCCCCCGAAAAACCGCAGACCGTCGGCCAGCAGATGGGCGGGCAGGTCACCCAGGCGGTCGCCCAGAGCCATTTCCCAGTCGATATTCAGCTCGGCCAGGATTTCCTGCAGGGTGAAAAAGGTTCGGGTGTCTCCCTGAATATCGATCTGATGGGCCATCATGGCCTGGGTTCGGTCATGCGCGCGCAGAACGGCAAACAGATCGGTCGCACGGCCCGCGACCCGGGCGTCCACCTGATCGGGCCGCTCCAGACCAACCAACACCTGAATGTTTTCGGCATCGCCGTCAATGCTCAAAGCCAGGGTCAGCGAGGGGTCGCTGGTTTCCAGCACCAGGCTTTTACCGATCAGGCCAGTCAGCCTGCGCCGGGCGACCGGATCGTATTCCAGCGCCCGGTTGATCAGCGTTTGCAGCGGCAATGCCAGCAAGCTCATGCCTTGACCCCACGGTGCAGCGCCACGATGCCACCGGTCAGATTGTGATAGCGCACCTGCACCAGACCGGCGTCTTCCATCATGGCTTTGAGTGTGTCCTGGTCCGGATGCATACGGATCGACTCCGCCAAATAGCGATAGCTGTCCGGGTCACCGGTCACCGCCCGGCCCATCAACGGCAATGCCTTGAAGGAGTAAAGGTCGTAGGCCTTACTCAATAGGTCGTTACGCGGTTTGGAGAATTCCAGCACCAGCAGGCGACCGCCGGGCTTCAGTACGCGATTCATCTCGGCCAATGCCTTTTCCTTGTGGGTCACGTTACGCAGACCAAAGGCAATGGTGATGATATCGAAGCGATTGTCGGGGAAAGGTAGGCTTTCGGCATTGGCCTGAACGGTTTCCAGGTTACCGGCGATGCCACGATCCGCCAGCCGGTCCCGGCCGACCTTGAGCATGGAATCGTTGATGTCCGCCAGAATAACCTGGCCTTCAGAGCCCACCCGGCGGGCGAAGTCGTAGCTCAGGTCGCCCGTGCCCCCGGCGATATCCAACACCCGCTGCCCACGCCGCACACCGGACATCTCGATGGTGTACTTCTTCCACAGGCGATGCACGCCGAAGGACATCAGGTCGTTCATGACATCGTATTTCGCCGCCACCGAGTGGAACACATCGGCCACTTTTTTTTGTTTCTCGCCGGTCGGAACCGTCTGGTAACCAAAATGGGTGGTGTCTTTATCTGACATGGGTAAAGGCCGGTCGCTGAAAATGAGTGGCCGCATTGTAGCGACTTCGTTGGCCGGGGGCGACTGAGTTGCTAGTCTATGCGCCAATCAAATTGACCGGAGTCATTCCATGCGCGATTTTCCCCGCACCCGACTGCGCCGACTGCGCGCCCACGACTTCTCCCGCCGACTGGTGCGTGAGCATCAATTAAGCGTGAATGACCTGATTTACCCGGTGTTCGTACTGGAAGGGGAACAACAGCGGGAAGCCGTGCCCTCCATGCCCGGCGTGGAACGGATGTCGATCGACTTACTGGTCGAGGCGGCCAGGGAATGGGTCGCGTTGGGCATCCCCATGGTGGCGCTCTTCCCGGTGGTACCGGCCGAGGACAAGTCACTGGATGCCGAGGAAGCTTACAACCCCGATGGCCTGGCCCAGCGTGCCGTTCGCGCCCTGAAAGCCGCTTATCCACAGCTTGGCGTCATGACCGACGTGGCGCTGGACCCCTTTACCACCCATGGCCAGGACGGCATCATCGACGACAACGGCTATGTACTGAACGACGTCACGGTCGAGACGTTGGTACGCCAGGCACTGTCCCAGGCTGAAGCCGGGGCGGACGTGGTCGCCCCCAGTGACATGATGGACGGCCGCATCGGCGCCATACGCGAGGCACTGGAGGACCAGGCCTATATCAACACCCAGATCATGGCCTATTCCGCCAAATACGCCTCAAGCTACTACGGCCCCTTTCGCGATGCCGTCGGCTCGGCAGGTAACCTGGGCAAAGGCAACAAGGCCACCTACCAGATGGACCCCGGCAACAGCGACGAAGCTCTGCACGAGATCATGCTCGATCTGCAGGAAGGCGCGGATATGGTCATGGTCAAACCCGGCATGCCCTATCTCGACATCGTCCGCCGGGTCAAAGACGAGTTCCGCGTGCCCACCTTCGCCTACCAAGTCAGCGGCGAATATGCCATGCACCAAGCCGCCGCGCAGAACGGCTGGCTCGACCTCGATAAAGTGATGATGGAGAGCCTACTGGCGTTCAAACGCGCCGGGGCGGACGGCATCCTGACGTATTTCGCCGTCGATGCTGCACGCCACTTGGCAAAAAACGACCAATAAGACCTATTGGGACTTGAAAACCATCGGCGGTGAGGTCATGTTATGAGCCTCAAAATCTTCTTAACCAGGAACGAACGGTACAGGACCTGATGAGCGAACATATTAAGAACGTAACCGACGACAGCTTTGAAACCGACGTATTGGGCAGTGAAAAGCCCGTGCTGGTCGACTACTGGGCCGAATGGTGTGGCCCCTGCAAAATGATCGCCCCGGTCCTGGAAGAAGTGGCCGACGAGTATTCCGACAAGATGTCCGTTGCCAAACTGAACATCGACGAGAACCAGAATACTCCGCCGAAATACGGCATTCGTGGTATCCCGACCCTGATGATGTTCAAAGGCGGCGAAGTGGTTGCCACCAAGGTCGGCGCACTGTCGAAAACCCAATTGATCGAGTTTATTCAGGGTAACCTCTGACAGGCGGGTTTCGGGCCGGGAAATCGGCCCGAAACTTTTCTGGACACCTCCGGTATCACCGCCTATAGTGTCGAAGATTCTCTGAAATCATTTAATCAGCACAACGCTTTCCAACCACATCTCCGGGCGGCCTGCCCGATCATCATCCCAAGACAAAACAAACCTCAAACCCTATGAACCTTAGTGACCTAAAAACAAAACCTGTGCCCGAACTCTTGGAAATAGCCAAGGATATGGGCCTAGACAACCTGAACCGCTCACGCAAACAGGATCTGATTTTCACCGTCCTCAAAAAACACGCCAAAAGTGGCGAGGATATCTGGGGTGATGGTGTCTTGGAGATTCTGCAGGACGGTTTCGGCTTCCTGAGATCGGCGACGGCCTCCTACTTGGCCGGACCGGACGACATCTACGTCTCCCCGAGTCAGATTCGCCGTTTTAACCTGCGCACCGGCGATACGGTGTCCGGCAAGATCCGGCCACCCAAAGAGGGCGAGCGTTACTTTGCCCTGCTCAAAGTCGACAAGATCAACTTCGAGCCCCTGGAAAGCACGCGCAACAAGATTCTGTTCGAAAACCTGACGCCCCTGTTCCCGCAGGACCGTCTGGTACTCGAATCCGGCAACGGCTCCACCGAAGATTTGTCCGGGCGCATTCTCGACCTGGTATCGCCCATCGGCAAAGGCCAGCGCGGCCTGATCGTATCTCCGCCGAAGGCCGGTAAAACGCTGATGCTTCAGCACGTTGCCCAGGCTATTACCAAGAACAACCCCGAAACCCACCTGATCGTACTGCTTATCGACGAACGCCCCGAGGAAGTCACCGACATGCAGCGCTCCGTGCGCGGCGAGGTCATTGCCTCCACGTTCGACGAACCCCCGGCACGTCACGTTCAGGTCGCCGAAATGGTGATCGAAAAGGCCAAGCGCCTGGTCGAACACAAGCAGGACGTTGTCATCCTGCTCGACTCCATCACCCGTCTGGCGCGCGCCTACAACACCATCGTACCCAGCTCCGGCAAGGTACTGACCGGTGGTGTCGACGCCCACGCCCTGGAACGCCCCAAGCGTTTCTTCGGCGCCGCGCGTAACGTCGAGGAAGGCGGCTCGTTGACCATTATGGCCACCGCCCTGATCGACACCGGCTCCAAAATGGACGAAGTGATCTACGAAGAGTTCAAGGGCACCGGTAACATGGAAGTCCACCTCGACCGTAAGATCTCCGAAAAACGCATCTTCCCCGCCATCAACGTCCGCCGTTCCGGCACCCGCCGTGAAGAGCTGCTGACCAGCCAGGAAGAACTGCAACGTCTGTGGATTTTGCGCAAGCTGCTCGCCGAAATGGAAGACGTCGCCGCCGTCGACTTCCTGATCAACAAGCTCAAGCAAACCAAAACCAACGACGAATTCTTCAAATCGATGAAGGGGTAAAAACCCGGTGCGCTGCAAGCAGCGCATTTAAAGCCCCTTAACGGGGCTTTAAAAGGGTTTTTACGGCCGGCATGGATGCCCTGGGCCGGCACACCGGGACTGGACCATATAACAGGGATGTCACTCCCACGATAGAAAAGTGGTTGCACCAAAGCCCCTTAACGGGGCTTTAAAAGGGGCATTTACGGCTGGCACACTGGGGTTGGACCATACACGGAGATGTGGCTACCACGATAGAATAACGTCCCAGCCGCCAGAAGTTTTTACATTAATACCCAGCTACTCATACGAACGCTAGCCTTTTCTAATTTCAACAGACTCATCGGTATCCACGACAATATCCATATCCATCATGCACACCTCCGCTCCCTTCTGAGGAAAGCTGCTAACAAGTACATTCTTAGAACTCCTGACATACCCCAACCCATATTGAGCAATATCAGGCAGAGTTTGATATTTCTGAGGCCAACCGGCAAATTTCGTACTTCTTCCATCATCGAATTTCACTTCCACAAGGAAAGAGGACACCAATCCTTTTTTTAAACTTCCCATATGGATTTTCTCTTCCTCGTTATTCTCACTGAATAGTGGCCGGGCTGTTAAACCCATTATCTCCGCCAATTGATCATCCTGCTCATTTGTGGTGATGCTAATATATTTTCCATTCGTCTGACCATAGCTATAGACCTGAATCACCCTTTCTGAATTGTTTTCGACTGTAAGATTTACAAATAAGCCATCAAAACATGAGTCTTCAAGTGGAATACATCCAGTCAATACGCTGGAGAGGCTAAGTAATAAACACACTTTTTTAAGCATATAAGACAAGCCTCAGTATATTCTCATTGCACCAGCCACATCTCCTTGGCTGATTTCCTGGTTTTCGATGTACTCCCCAACCGTAAATGGAGGACAAGCCCTCTTAGCTTTTAACCGATATAACATCACAGATTGGCAATCAAAACCGCCACTATAGGCATTGTCTACTTTAGTAAACACATTAACCCACCAAGGCACCCAAATAGTAAAGCGGAACCAGCCTCGCTTGATACGAACTTTTCTTGGCTTCCAAATTTTCTGGAGGACATTTTGGTATTGATCGATCTTTGTATAGTTCAATGCATAGTTTGCCGCGTTACCCCACCCCAGACTAGGTACTTCAACCCAATTATCTCGATCCCAATGCTGGTGCTCATGCTTAAGGCCGATAACATGTCCGAGCTCATGCCTTGCTGTTCTAAGAACACTCTCGTACTCATCCCAACCTCTATTTTTATTCATCAAAACACGATCCCATCCATAAGACCCCGCTCTCGACCAACCCGCCACCCCGGTATAAGCCCCGGGGACATCAGAAAAAAGGATATCGGTCGATTCATAGGTAACCATTCCCTTCAACCCCAGCTTAGCCTGGAATTTATACCAGCCGCTTTTGTCCGCATAGCGGGTAAACCGGACAGCGCCACTCGTCCTGATCTGCCATTCACTCATGGCTGTTCTCAGCGCGGATTTATGAGCTTCAGTCAGGTGTCCGTAATGGTAGACGATTTCGCCATTTGGCCATCTGCGAAGATCCGTTTTGTAGAGATATCTCGATTCAATCACCTCGGATTGATCGTCTTCCTCAAACTCAAATTCGAAATCCGAACTGAGCTCCTGAATAGAGTTCAAGGCGGATCCAATCTCAATTCCCTGCGCCACGGCATTAAGCATCTCAATTTCTAGTGCACCTTGAATGGTAGTGGCATCGATAAACTGATCACCGTCGACAATCACACCGTTTTCTGCCGGCAGTACATTATCGAGCGTAGTCGCCAGGGTGGTATCCGGCGCGTTCTCGATCATTTGCTGTTTGTATTCTTCCGCCAGTTGGTCAAGCTCTTCTTCCAGTGTCAGTGATGGCTCACCACTTCGAGTCGATACCGAAAGCCGATGCCGAAATATTCCGTGGGGAAGGTAGTCTTCCAGCTCATCCGGTGTCAAAGCGCGCAAGTCCCAGGTGCCGTAGGTTCGCATTCGAACATCGGTTTCATTAGGATAATCATCCAAATGCTTGCCTATCAAACCATAGGCCTCTTCCATCGTATCGGTAAGCAGGCTGAGGTTGGTCAGATAGGAATGCGCCGGTTTAAGCTCCGGTGCGATATCAAGCCGTGCTGTTTCCGTTTCAGGTTGATTAGACTCGGTTACCGCTGGCGAATCGGAAATATTTCTTTCCTTTGAAGTATCCAGACAGCCATAAGCGATAGACAAGGTTAATGCTGATGCAATTGCAACGAGGGTTTTAAAGGGCATGACAGGTTTCAATGTCGTTTCGTCCTTTGAGGTACTTATTCCGTAACCAAAATATTTGTCCCGCCTGCATGATAGGTGCTATAGCTAGGGGGCATTTTTAGCAAATTTCCAATCGTTTAGTCAGCTTTCTTATAGGCTGGGGTTGTACCTATAGGCGGCAGATAAAACGGCGCGACTTTTATCACGACCTTAGACCTCCAGCAAGAAAATAAACTGTACAGTCAGTAGTCCATCACAATTAACAAACTGTTACTTTTACTCTCACCTTAAACAGCTATAAAACAAAGCCACACACACGCAAGGACTCGAAACCGTGGATCAGACCCAACGATTACTCAACACAACCTTCCATCTGAAAGACTTCCGTCCCGGCCAGAAAGCCGTGATTAAAACCCTACTGGAGGGCCGTTCCGCCCTCGCCATCTTCCCTACCGGAGGAGGTAAGAGCCTGTGCTATCAGTTGCCAGCGCTGCTGCTGGACGGTCTGACAATCGTGGTGTCACCGTTGATCGCGCTGATGAAGGATCAAGTTGATCGGCTCAACGCTTTGAATATCCCGGCTGCCCGACTGGACTCCAGCCTGGGGACCGACGAAGTGCATGCACTGTACGACAGTTTGGAAAAGGGCCGCATCAAGTTGCTTTACATCGCGCCGGAACGCCTGGCGAACGAACGTTTTCTGGCTCGGTTGTCCCGTTTGAGCATCAGCCTGATGGCGGTGGACGAGGCACATTGTGTGTCGGAGTGGGGTCATAACTTTCGGCCGGATTACTTGAAGCTGGCGGGGTTGGCCCGAACACTAAAAATCGACCGGATACTCGCATTAACGGCGACCGCCACACCCAAAGTGGCCGAGCAGATCTGCTACAGTTTCGGCATCGATCCTATCGACCATGTTCAAACGGGTTTTTATCGCCCCAACCTGCACATTGGTGTGTCTCCCTGCGCAACCTCCGATAAGCAGGCGGCCTTACTGCAACACTTGAGACAGGGCCCCATCCAGTCCACGATCGTCTATGTCACTTTGCAAAAAACAGCCGTGAAGGTGGCCGCTTACCTGCGGGAAAATGGGATTCGGGCGGAACCCTATCACGCCGGTCTGAAAGATGAGGATCGACACCGCATCCAGGATGCTTTCATGGCCGGTGAGTCACCCGTGGTGGTAGCGACCATCGCCTTTGGCATGGGCATCGATAAGTCGGATATTCGTGCGATCTATCACTACAATCTGCCGAAATCACTGGAAAATTACATGCAGGAAATCGGCCGCGCCGGTCGCGACGGCCTGCCGTCCCGATGCGAGCTGTTAGCCTGTCGTGACGACCTAACCGTATTGGAGAATTTCACTTACGGCGATACACCGGATACCACGGCCCTGACCGCTTTGATGCAGTGGCTGGACCGCCAACCTGAAATATTCGATCTATCGGTCCTTGAGGTATCACATCACTTCGATGTACGCCCGCTGGTGCTCAATACTTTGTTGACCTATTTGGAGCTCGACGGCCTATTGCGAACAACGGCGCCGTTTTATACCGAGTACAAAGTGTCTTTCAACGAACCGCGCTCGGCTGTTCTCGATCACTTCGATTCCGAGCGGGCTGATTTTCTGAGCCGTCTGTTCAATACCGGCAAGAACGGCCGGACCTGGCTGACATTGAAGCCCGAAGATGCTGCGCGCCAGCTCGCCGAAGACAAACAACGAATCATTAAGGCGCTGAATTATCTGGAACAGCAAGGCTTGATCGAACTGAGGGTGGCCGGGGTACGCCAAGGTTATCGCAAAACCTCATCGGAACTCGCCCTACCGAAGCGAATCGAGCGCATGGCACAACTGTTCTCAGACCGGGAGGCAAGAGATATCGACCGCCTGCGAGCCATTTGCGATTGGGCGGAGACTAACGGGTGTTTGCAGCAGCCGTTGATGGCCTACTTCGGCGAACCTCTGAGCACCCCCTGTGGGCAATGCAGTGGCTGCCAGGGACACACCGCTGTCCTACCCGCACGGCGACAGATCGCCCCGGAGACGAACATGGTGGAAGCCGTCATAGCCGAAGCACATGAGGCGCTGAATACACCCAGAGCACTGGCCCGCTTTCTCTGCGGCATCACCAGCCCCAAGGCAGGCCGAGCACGTTTGGGTAAACATCGACACTTCGGGGCTCTAGCCGATGCGCCCTTCGCCGAGGTGCTGGCAATCAGCACCCAGGCGCTGCCGGCCCCGGCGCCCGGTCTCGCCGGTGGCTAGTCCGTACATCTGCGATTTCCAGGGTGGATAGGGCTGGCTCGACCCTATCCCAAAAAAACCACCCCATCCAAAAACCCCATCAACCCCTCAACCTCATCAACCAAAGGCCTGGTTTCCCCACCCAAAACCCACTCCAAATAAACCGTCAAAACCGCTCCTTTTATAAACTGCATCGTCACCCGGGGATCCAATCTTTTCATCTCCCCACTATCCATTCCCTCTTCAATAACTCCCAATATCCCTTCTTCATAATCCTCAACCATTTTCCGCAATCGCGCTTTTTTCAATCCGCGATCCAAATGAAATTCCTCAAAAAACAATATCTTCGGCAAGATCCGGGTGCGTTCAATTATTTCAAACTGAGCCCGATAAAAACTTTCTATTCGTGCCCGACAAGTGGGTTGTTGACGAATAATCTCCAGCATCCCCATCAACATACCGGAAAGATGGTCCAGGTAACCCAATAGCATCTCATCCCGGTTGGCGAAATACCGATACAGAGCCGGCTGACTGACTTTCAGTGCTTTCGCCACGGTGCTGGTCGATACAGCGCCGATGCCTTCTTCGGCAATGATCTGGGTGATGGTTTCATATACCTGGATTTTGCGGTCGGCCTTGGGCTGCCTGGTCAAACTCTCCTCCGGATTTCTCAGAAAGGCTCTCTCAAACGATGCCAGTGTAACGCTTGACAAGTGATAGCTCTATAACTAAATTCAACAGACATGTTATAGGTTTATAACATCATTTCTGAGTTCATCGCTGTCAGCACAAGGCGTTGACCCTGGAAGAGACACTGTTCATTCGAAGAGGATGCGTTATGAAAACTGTCAGAATTGATAAAGATCGGTTCGGCCCCTGGGCGCTGGTGACCGGGGCGTCTTCCGGAATCGGGGCGGAGTTTGCACGACAGCTGGCTGAAAGCGGCCTGAACCTGGTGATGGTGGCGCGCCGTGAAGCGCCAATGGCTCAGTTGGGCGAGCGCCTGAAACGTGAACACGGTATTGATTACCGTGTGCTTGTGCTCGACCTAGCCGATCCGGCTTTTATCGACTCATTAACCGCTCAAGTCGAAGGGTTGGATATCGGCCTGGTGGTGTCCAACGCGGGAACGGGCATACCGGGGCCGTTTCTGTCCATTCCCGAGCATCATCTGCTGAACATCGTTAATCTGAATTCGATTTCTCACTTGCGGCTCATCCATCATTTTGGCAAGCGGCTTAAAGAGAGAAGGAAGGGTGGCGTTATCCTGGTTTCAGCCATGGGCGCGCTGGATGGGATTCCCTTTATGGCGAACGATGCGGCGACCAAGGCTTATGTCACCAGCCTTGGGCAGGGCTTACACGAGGAGTTCAAGGCGTTTGGAGTCCACACCACGGTGGTGATGCCCGGCCCGACAGAAACCGAGGTGATCGGGAAGTTCGGCTTGGATCAGGTTAAGCTGCCCATGAAGCCCGCGCCAGTGGCGGATTGTGTTGCGGAAGGCCTGATGGCGTTTAAGCGCAACAAAAACCTGATCCAGACCGGGCGGCTGATGCGTTGGATACTGGCACTGGTCCCGGCCCGGCTTACGCGGGCGATGAACTCCAGGATGTTTGCGCAGGTGCTGAAAGACGGCCAGCCGAGGTTGGGGCATCTTTAAGGAACAAGCCCCGCACCGGACCGTCTGAGTCATGTCCGGCGCGGAGCTTACAGTAATACTCAGTCCATTTCTTTCGCGGACCGGATCACCTTTTTGACAATGCCGTATTCGATCGCTTCGTCGGTGGTCATCCAGCGGTCCCGTTCGATGTCCTGCCGCACCTGCTCGATGCTCTGACCGGTCGCTTCGCTGATGATGCGGGCCAGACGCTCGCGCATGCGGATGATCTGCTCCGCCTGAATGGCAATGTCGCTCGCTTGGCCGCCGACGCCACCGGAAGGCTGGTGGATCAGAAAGCGGGTGTTGGGCAGGCAGTAGCGGTCTTCCTTGTTGGCAGCCAGAAAGATGTGGGTGCCGGCGCTGGCGACGTAACCGGTGCCGACCACCTTCACCCGGGAATCCACATACTGAATCATGTCGTGGATACTGTCGCCGGCTTCCACATGACCACCCTGGCTGTTGATAAAAAGGGTAATGTCGTCGTGTGATTCCTGGTCCATCGCCAGTAATTCACCTAGTACTTTTTTCGCCATCTTCTGATTGATCTCTTCGCAAATCAGAATCTTGCGGCCGGTGACCAAACGGTCACCTACGGGGTCGATCTTGGCTTCTTCTGTCATTGAGTTCTCCTGTCGGTAAAAGGGCCCTCAGCCGGTGGCATTTGTGCCGTTCCCTGCTGAACATCAGGCTTGACAAATGAGTTTATACACAATTTCCGGGAATGGTCACTTAGGGTGGCATTCCTCAGGCTGTTAATTAAAGTCAACCGTTAAGTTATTGATTTAAAGCCTTTTTTGGCATCGTTTATTTTTACATCAATCTCGGCGACGCCCCGATATGCCTGGGCTTTGGCACGGTGCGCAAAGCTTATCCAACAACTTATCCACAGATTATGTGGATGCCTCGGCCGCCTCCAATTCTTCCGAAAGCATCAGCCATTCCTGCTCCAGTTCATCCACTTTATCGCGCCACTCCCCCTGCTCCTTGAGGTGCTGCTGAAGCTTGGCTTTCTGGCTCTCCTCGTAGAGCGCCGTATCAGCCAACCGGGCTTCTACTTCCGCCAGGCGCTTCTGAGCCGTATCGAGGTCGCTTTCCACTTTCTTCAGCTTGCGCATCAGGGGTTTTAACCGTTCCCGCTCGGCAGCTTTTTGCTGGCGTAATGTTTTCTTATCCACCGTGGGCGCCGCCACCTCGGTTTCTGTTTCACGTTTTTTCAATTGCTCGGGTTGTTTCAGCAGCATTTGAAAATAGTCGTTCAAGTCGCCGGTGTATTCCGTCACCTGGCCATCGTGCACCCACCAGAAGGTATCGGCCGTGTTATTCAGCAGATATCGATCATGAGACACCAGAACCACGGCTCCGTCGTAACTTTGAAGCGCGAAATTCAGGGAGTCCCTGACTTCCAGATCGAGGTGGTTGGTGGGCTCGTCCAACAACAGCACATTGGGTTTTTGCCAGGCGATCAACGCCAGCGCCACCCGGGCTTTTTCGCCGCCGGAGAACTGGCCCACGGGCTCATCGGCACGTTCACCGGAAAAGCCGTAACGACCGATAAAGTTCCGGTACTCTTGGTCGCGTACGCCTGGGTCGAGCCGACGCAGGTGTTCCATGGCGCTGGCCTGGCTGTCCAACGATTCCAACTGATGCTGGGCGAAATAGCCAATGCGCAGATGCTGCCCTCGGGTCAGGTCTCCCGCCAGTGGTGCCAAGGTGCCCGCCAGGGCTTTCACCAGGGTGGATTTACCCGCGCCATTCACCCCCAACAAGCCTACCCGCATTCCAGGATGCAGTGTGAGCTTCACGTCTTTAATCACCGCCCGCTCGCCGTAACCCAGAGTAACTTCGCTCAGGCTGATGAGTGGGTCGGACACCTTCTCATAACAGGGAATGCTGAGATTGTAGCCGTTATCCACATGGGCGGGGGCGGTCAGTGTCATCCGCTCCAGCATTTTCACTCGGCTTTGAGCCTGCTTCGCCTTGGTGGCCTTGGCCTTGAAACGATCGACAAAGGATTGGATCTCAGCGATACGCGCCTGCTGCTTCTCATACTCTGCCTGTTGCAGGCGCAGCCGTTCGGTGCGTTGGCGTTCGTATTGGGTGTAGTTGCCCCGGTAGAGGTTCAGACTTCCCTGCTCCAGGCTGAGCACCTGAGTGGCCACGCCGTCCATAAAATCCCGGTCGTGGGAAATGAACAACAGGGTGCCGGGGTAACGTTGCAACCAGCGTTCAAGCCAGTAGCAGGTGTGAAGATCCAGATGGTTGGTGGGCTCATCGAGCAGCAACAAGTCGGCGGGCGCCATCAGTGCCCGGGCGAGATTCAGTCGGACCCGCCAGCCACCGGAAAAGTCCGATACCGGGCGTTTAAAATCCGTGACCTGGAAACCCAGCCCCATCAACAGCTGTTCCGCCTGGCTGCTTTTCTGGAAGGCCTGGTAACTGTCCAACGCACCCAGGGCGTGAGCCATGCGGTCATCGTCACCCTGAGTTTCCGCCGTGCTGAGTTCAGCCTCCAACGCCCGCAAACGAGTATCGCCATCGAGTACGAAGTCGAGTGCGAGACGATCGACGGCGTCGACTTCCTGGGCCATGTGTGCGATTTGCCAGTTGGCCGGAACCCGGGCTTCCCCGGCATCCAGCCCCATATCGCCTTGCAGCACCTGGAACAGGGTCGACTTGCCACTGCCATTGGGGCCAATCACGGCGATACGCTCGCCGGTGTGCAAGGTGGCCGATGCATGTTCAAGCAGAGGCTTTCCGCCCCGCTGAATGCTGATGTTGGATAATTTGATCATGGCGCGGAGTTTACCAATGCTCTGTGATACTGTCTCTAAAACCCCATTCGTCCACAGTAAAAAGCAGACTGAGCTGAAAGCAATGCCCACGCTGGAAGACAACCCCCTTTGGCACTTTGCCTTGCGGCTTTATCCCAATGCTCAAGCCACCCTGCTGAAATGGCAGGACGAAGAGGGCATTCATGTGAACGACCTTCTCTGGGCGACTTACGTAAAACACCGGAACCAGGGTGTAGCGATTCCAACTTGGCAACGGCTCGAACGGAGCCGATATCGCCGCCTGCTACGCCGGGTTCGACAACTTCGTTATTCATTGCCTCGCGACCATTCGGCCAGGCCTCTGGCGCTGAAATGGGAACTCATGCTGGAACAATGGGATTTGGCGGCATTGAATGACTGCGTGATCCCCTCGAAATTGTTCAATTCCGATCTTTACCAGTTGCTGGCAACGCAATGGGGTATGGACAGTAAGGCGGTGGAAAAGAAAGTGGCGTGGCTGGCAGAACTTATTGAAGAACGATAGGGAGGCCGGGCTCCCTATCGTTTAACTATTCCGATCAGTATCGATCAGGCGTCTTTCTTGGGGTCGAACAGGCTGCGGCCATCACCGGAGGGGACGGTGTTCACCAGCGGCTTGTCGCCGTTTTCTTTTTTATCGCCATTGGCCGGTTTTTCCTCAGCCTTATCGGTCGCCGGTTTGGACGGCTCCGGCTTGGGTGCCGGTGCTTTCGGTTGAGGTGCCTTGGGAGCCGGAGAAGGCTGCTCAGTGGCGCTGTCCTTCATTGGTTCGGTAGCAGCGGCTTTCGGTGCGACCTTGGCGGGTGCTTCCGATCCGCCAGCTTTAGCGGCTTTGGCTACGGCCGGTTTCTTAGCGGCGGCTTTCTTAGGTGCTGCTTTTTTCGGTGCGGCCTTGGCAGCTGTCTTTTTCGCAGCGGCTTTCTTGGCGGGCGCTTTCTTGGTGGCCGCTTTTTTTGCTGTGGCCTTCTTCACCGGAGCTGTAGCATCCGTACTGGCGGCAGCAGCCTTCTTGGCTGCGGTTTTCTTGGCGGGTGCTTTTTTGGTGGCTGTTTTCTTGGCGGCCGTCTTCGTGGCTGCTTTCTTGGCCGTAGTCTTCTTCGTTGCGGCTTTCTTTTTCACAGCAGTTTTCTTCGCCGCAGTCGGCTTGGCGGCCGCTTTGGTGCTGGTCTTCTTGGCAGCGGCTTTCTTGGTTGCCGCTTTCTTGGCTGTCGTCTTTTTGGCCGTGGTTTTCTTGGCGGCTGAAGCTTTGGCCTTGGCTTTTTCTTTCTTAGCTTTAGCCTTGGCGGCTTTCTTGGCTTTGGCTTCTGCTTTCTTCGCATTGGCAGCCGCTTTCTTGGCTTCGGCTTTGCGTACTTTATCCAGCGCTTTGTTCAAAGCGTCCGCCGCCTGCTTCTCTTCTTTGGCGGCTTGGAACGCTTCTTTGGCGGCATCCAGTTCGGGCTTCAGGGCACCAACAGCCGCCTTGGCCGCTTCCAGAGTCGCTTCAGCCTTGGCCAGCTGGTTCTGAGCCGTTTTGGTATTGCTGGTTTTAGCCCGTTTGGCAGCGGCCTGCTTTTTGGTTTGGGCGGCCGACAGGGTTTTCTTGGCGGCGGCCATGCGCTTAGTCAGCTGGTCCTGTAATTTCCCGGAGTCGGTGACTGCTTTATCGCGGGCCTTCTCCAATTCCTGTTCCAGTTTGGAGAGCTCGGTTTTCAATAACTCAACCGGCGATGATGCGACCGGTTGCGCAGCGGCTTTTTTGCCGGCGGCGAGCCCACGTTTCGCGGCGGTTTTCCGGGTTGGAGCTTTCTTGCGTACAGCTTTCTTTTTGGCGGCTGCCATGAGTCTATCCCCTCAGTCTTTGCCTAGTGCCCTGTACTATTGTCAGGGCGACAAAAAAATTCAAGCGATGAGTAATAAATTCGCTCGGTTTTTTGATAAAAAATAGTCGTAGAGACAGTTTAATCGGCTTCTTACTCTAACGGTATGGATTTTATAGGCCGTGGGTGCCTTTGATCCTCAATTTTGATCAATCCAGTCGATGAGTTTTTGCCAGTCTGCCAGATCGTTGCGCTGCGCATTGTCCAGATCGTGAAGCCCAAGTCCATATTCCGATGCACGAACATAATATTGGGTATCGCGAAAAGTAGCGATAAAAGGAATATTCAGGCTGTTCAGGAAGAGCTCGAGCTTGGAATACACCAGTGTATTCTTCCGCACACGATTGGCCACCACCGCCACTCGTTTGGGCTGGGTTCGATAGGCAGGACAAAGCAACAGATCTTTGATGAAGAAAGTGGTTGCTCTTATATCGATGGGCGATGGTGTGACCGGGATAAGCACGATATCACACTCGCGCACCAACTCGTTCAACAAGGAGCCGCTCAAACCGGAAGGGGTGTCGATAATGACCTTGGACGTATCGGCCGGAATATTTCGCAGATGCCAGGAACGAGTAACCTGGGTGGTGGACTGACGATAGGCGGCCACCCCATGAATGGTTTTCCGCTCGGACTGCCGGGACTGCAGCCACTGGCTGGCCGAGCCTTGAGGGTCGTAATCGATCAATACGGCGGTTTCGTTGCGGTTGGCGAACAGGCTGGACAGGTTAGTGGCAATGGTCGTTTTTCCACTGCCGCCTTTGGCATTGGCGATCAGCAAACGCTTGGGTTGCGGCGCCGCTATGACGCGGGTCGTGGTTTTGGATTCATCCGAAGAAAAGGCTGACATCCGCTTATTCCCAACCTGTGCTCAATACACTGTGGTCAGCAGTATAGACGTTGTCGCCGTATATAGGATTTTCAGACCAAGACTGAGAGACAAACAACACCCAACTACTCAAGGTTTACGTCCTCGCCGCGAAGCCCCGCCAACCTTGAGGGTGTTGACCGAGTCGACCGCGCTGATACATCAATGTTATTGGAAGCGATACAGATAACCATCGGATCCGATGGCCCATAGTCGGTCATTCGACCATGTCATATCAAGTACTGTTGTGGATTGATAGGTATTTTGCCAGAAATCACCCAGTTGCCATTGGCCGGTTCGCTGCCCCGAGTCTGTATCGAATTGAAACAGGCGACGATGGGTGGTGCCCAGTAAGAGCCCATTCTGATTGGTGAACCGGGCGCTGAAAAGACGGTGATCTGCCACCGCAAGTTTGGCTTGGAGGGTCTGATCCACCAGATTCCACAATTCGGCATCCTCTCTCGCCGGGGCCAACAAAGCCTGGCGGCCATCGTCACTCATCGCGACCAGCGTTACCTGATTGGAGAGCGAGAATGACCGTATACGGCGGCCGGACCGGATATCCCACAGGGCGGCGCTCAGGTCTTCCGATCCTGTCAACGCTCGGGTCGCCTCGGCGTCCAGGGCAACACTGATGACCGGTCCGTTGTGCTGAAATTCCCGGACCACCCCACCGTTGATCGCATCGAACAACAGCGCCCGGTTACTGCTGAGCCCCACCAAGGCAAAGCGGCCCTCGGCGGAGAGATCAATCGCCTGAATGCGTGCTGGCGCCGACCAGTACCATACCGATTCGCCAGTGCGCACATTCCACAGGGCCAGGGTGTGGTAATCCGCTGTCAGGGCGAAACGATCATCGGGAGAAAAAGCGGTGTAGAGGATTTCGCTGTAGCTGTCGGGTTGGTGATTCCAGTCGAATTGCCTTGCGAGGGGGGAGGTTTGCCAGAGGCTGGCGCCGTGATGAATGGAACCTACCACCAGGCTGCGACCGTTGTGACTTAAAGAGCCCTGATAAGCCCCTTTGACGGCGACCTCCCAACGTTCTTCATAGTCTCGACCGCCGCAGCCCCCGAGCAACAGGGCGCTTAAAGAAATGAGTAGAAGTAGCCAGGAAGGGTGACTGGACATCATGACCAACGCATCCCGGAGGTGGCGATGCGTGATGCATCGCCGCTAGCGGTCGTCAGGCGACCTGTTCACGATGAATGTTATGCAGCCGCTCGATCAATTGATCTTCCATCTCAAAACGCTCGGTCATGCATTCGCCCAGACGGGAAAGGTCGCCGGGGAGGTCGTCGACATGCTGCGCGGTGTGTTCGCGGGTGTCGTATTTATCGTTGAAATCGAGAATGATCTGCGTGGAGCTTTCCAGGCGGGGGTAGAGTTGGTTGGCGAGATCAAGACCGCCGTCATCGAACTCTTTGGCTTCACGGACCAGTTGTTCGTATACCTCGAAATGTCCGGCCGACACATAGTCCATCAGCAGTCCGCAAAAGAGCTGAAGCTGGTCACTTTGCTGGTCGGCGGCCGTTTCGGTGGAAATGTCGAAAAATGCGACCAGGGTCTTTTGGCGCGCGCCGAGCCAACGGTCGATGATTTGATGGGTTCCCCCCCAACGTTCCTGCGCTGTCTTGCAATTTTCCAACATAGATGTAGCCCCGTTTGCCTGTCCATACCGGTGTCTTTCCCGATACACGAACAACCCGTGTGCACCGGTCGAGCGACCGATGTTGATGTGATTCAAGGACTATTCACTATAGGCCAGCGTGCATCGCTGAACAACTGGTCTTTAAGTAAAAGAAATATACCTTGAGCCGTTGAGAACGCTTTCTGCAAGCGTGTCGGGAGCAATGGAAATTCTGTACACACCCGCTGCCTGCTACACTAGAGGCGGATTGATCAGAATGAGCGAGACATCTTCATGTTCTCACCGAATAAAGGGCGAGCGCCCGGCAAGTGGCCGGTCTGGTTGCTGGGTTTGGCATTGACACTCATGTTCTCAACCGGACTTCGTGCGGAGGAGGAAGCCGTCACCCATGAGGAGGCCGCCGAAACCCAGGAAGAAGAGAGTGAAGACGCAACCCCGTCTACCGCCACCTATGTGCAACTGGAGCCTCGGTTCACCATCAACTACCAGCAGGGAGGACGGTTGCGTTACATGACGCTGGCCCTTTCCCTGGTGGTCGCCGACAGCACCGCTGCACTGGAAGTGAACGCCCATTCGGATGCGATTCGACATGAGGTCATCATGCTGGTGAGTTCGAAAACCGACTCGACTTTCAAATCCCACGACGGGCGCGAGCATTTGAAAGAAGAGCTTAGGGATCGGTTAAGGGAAGTGCTTGAGCGGGAGACTGGTAAGCCGCTCGTCGAGCAGGTGTATATTACCGATATGATCCTTCAGGGGTGATGCCGGAAGGGCTCAGGCAGAGCATGAGCCCGGAGTTATCTGTTGGTAGCGGTCTTTTTTCAAGGCCCTTTGGCGTTGTTGATAGCCGTCGTCCCATCCCGCCTCCCATGCAGCAATGAGTACATCGTTCTGATAGCGGCATTCTTCCGCCCCACGGCCGGTCAACCCTGTCATGTAGCCTTGTTGGTAGGCTTTATTCAGCGTTTCCAGCGTCCAATGCGTGGTTTCCATCCTGGCTTAACTCCGTCAACATCCTGATGTAAATCATATCCGATTGTCATACCAATGCAGTCAATTTGATCACATTTCCGGCGATCAAAATGAATAAAAGCGAACCAGGTCACACTTTTGCAATCCGAACGCAATTTTATGTAACCGATTACTAATTGTTGCGCCAATTTATTGGCGAAGATATTGCTCCAAATAGGCGTCAAAATCTCCAACGGAGGCGGCTTCCATTCGCTGTTGTTCCTGCAGGCTGTCCAGGGCGGCCTGGGTCATCCGTTCAAACAGGGCGCTGTCGTTTTCCGTTTGCATCATCTGGTGGTAATGACGGTCCGCGAGATGCAGCGCCGCCTGGCGGAAAGAGCCTTGATCGCGAATCAATTCGAGGAAACGCGCCGAAGGAGTGGTGGAGACATCGGTGATCTTGGCACGCTGTAGCTCCACGGCCTGACTGTAACGGCTGTTGCCGGTAAAACTGTCCATTTCCTGAGCCAGGGTGGCGAGAGAATCCAGTACCCGGCTGCCCTGATCGTAGATTGAGCGCGGCTCGCCTTCAACCATCAGCCGAAGCTCAGGATCACGCCCCCGGGCGGCCACCTGCTGGTTATTCTCGCGCAGTCCAAAACATTCGGTTCGGGCGATCATGGCGTTGTCCTGAACCAGGCACCAGAACAGGAAGAGATCGACAAAATGCATACGCTCTTCGTCGATGCCAAAAGGCACGAAAGGATCGACATCCAGACACCGGACTTCGATGTATTCCACTCCCCGTTCGTTCAGCGCACGCACCGGTTTCTCACCACTGCGGGCCACCCGCTTGGGACGCAAATCGCTGTAATACTCGTTCTCGATCTGAAGAATATTACTGCTCAGCTGACGATAGTCATCACCCACCTTGAGGCCGATTTTTTCGTAAGCCGGGTAGGGGGTGTGTATCGCTTCCGTCAGTGTTTCCGTGTAGCTGCGCAGGGTGTTGAAGCAGACGAACAGATTGTCCTGGGCGTTGTTGGAATAGCCCATGTCACTCATGCGTAGCGTAGTGGCATAGCGTTGGAAAACGGTATCTTCCGACAGCCGCTCCAACTCAAAATGATCGTGCTGCAGAAAAGTGACGTCGGCTGCTGGCGATGCGCCGAACAGATATAACAACAACCAGGAATGACGACGAAAACCGCGAATCAGTGAAAAGTATTCCTGGTTGATAAAGTCTTGCAGGTCGCCCTGCCAACCGACTCTTTGCGCCCAGTCGGCCCAGAAGGCGTCCGGTAGCGACCAGTTGTAATGCACTCCGGCAATGGTCTGCATGACCCGACCATAACGATGCCAGAGCCCGTTGCGATAAATGGTTTTCAACCGACCGATGTGGCTGTTGCCATATTGGGCAATGGGAATGCGTTCTTCTTCCGGTAGTGCGGACGGCATACTGGCCGGCCACAAGCGCTCCTGAGAGAGCATTCGATAGGTGTATCGATGCAGTTGGCCCAACTCGGTCAAGGTGCCTTCCGCGCTGTTGTGAACGCCGGTAATGAATTCCAACAGGGCTTCGGAATAGTCGGTGGTGATGGAGTCGTGCGTCAGTGCCGAGCCCAAGCCAGGTGGGTGAGGCGTTTGGGCAATCCAGCCATTGGAATCAACGCGCAAGGTTTCCCGCTCGATGCCACGGTTGAACTGCAGCCACAGGGGGTTGAGATCGGCCAGTTGGCCCAGGCGGGTCAGGGTCGGCAAAGGGACATCCTCATTTCATTCTGCGAGCCGAATTGGGGGCAGGCTATTGAACTTCAAGCTCTCTGAAAAGGCCGTCAGGCTGAATTGGCAGCCTGACGTCGCAAACAGAAATGCCGGGAAAGAGCGGTCAGAGCCGCCCGCCCTTTTTCTTCATGGCTTCTTTCAACAGGGCTGCCATAGCGGTGGGCTGCTCGGCCTGGGGTTGACGGTTGCCACCGCGCGGGCGACTACTGCCAGGGCGTGACGCCCCCTGACCGGCCTGGGTTTTGGTTTCGGCACCGGCTTCGTCATCGAGCCGCATGGAAAGGGAGATGCGTTTACGCGGCACATCCACTTCCATGACCTTCACTTTAACGATATCGCCCGCTTTGGCGACCTTGGACGGGTCGTCGATGAACTGATGACTCATCGCGGAGATATGCACCAGGCCGTCCTGATGCACGCCGACATCGACGAAGGCGCCAAAGTGGGTGACGTTGGTGACCACGCCTTCCAGTATCATGTTCGGCCGCAGATCGGTCAGGGTTTCCACCCCTTCCTGGAACTCGGCGGTTTTGAATTCCGGCCGCGGGTCACGACCGGGCTTTTCCAATTCGCGCAGAATGTCGGTGACGGTGGGCACGCCGAATTTTTCGTCAGTGAAGTCCTCGGCCTTGAGGCCGCGCAGGTAGCGGCTGTCGCCGATCAAATCGTTGACGGCGCGCTGCGTCGTGCTGACGATGCGTTCAACCACGGTGTAGGACTCGGGGTGCACGGCGGAAGCATCCAACGGGTTATCCCCGCCGACGACCTTGAGGAAGCCCGCCGCCTGTTCAAAGGCCTTGGGACCAAGGCGGGAGACCTCTTTCAACTGCTGGCGGCTGCGGAATGCGCCATTGGCATCGCGGAACGCGACTATGTTGCCCGCTATGGTCTGGTTCAAACCGGAGACGCGCGTCAGCAGGGGCGCGGAGGCGGTGTTCAAATCCACGCCGACGCTGTTCACGCAGTCCTCGACCACCGCATCCAGCTGACGCGCCAGAGCAACCTGGGAGACGTCGTGCTGGTACTGGCCGACCCCGATGGATTTCGGATCGATCTTCACCAATTCCGCCAAGGGGTCCTGCAGGCGACGGGCAATGGAAATGGCGCCACGAATGGTGACGTCCAGATCCGGAAACTCACGGGCGGCGAATTCGGACGCCGAATAGACGGAAGCACCGGATTCGTTGACCATCACCGCCTGGGCTTTGATTTCAGGGTGAGCCTTCAGCACGTCTTTAACAAAACGTTCGGTTTCGCGGCTGGCGGTGCCGTTGCCAATGGCGATCAATTCCACGTTGTGCTTGGCACAAAGGGCAACGAGCACCTGAGTGGCTTCCCGTATCTTGTTCTGCGGCGGGGTGGGGAAGATGGCACCATGGTCCACCACCTTGCCGGTGGCATCGACCACGGCCACCTTCACGCCGGTACGTAGACCCGGGTCAAGCCCGATCGTAGCCTTGGGTCCGGCCGGTGCGGCCAGCAACAGGTCTTTCAGGTTCGTCGCGAACACATCTATGGCCGCCTGCTCGGCGGCTTCACGCACCCGGTTGAACAGATCGGTCTCGATGTGGGTCAGCAGCTTGACGCGCCAGGTCCAGCGCACCACTTCGCTCAGCCAGTTGTCAGCCGCGCGGCCCTGATCTTCCAGACCGAAATGTTCGGCGACCAGCACCTCGCCTTCGCTGCCGCCACGCGGTTCTTCACCCGGCAGCACCAGCGAGAGTTGCAGTATGCCTTCGTTGCGCCCACGGAACATGGCGAGTGCGCGGTGGCTGGGCACCTTCTTGATGGGTTCATTGTGTTCGAAATAATCGCGGAACTTGGCGCCTTCCTGCTCTTTGCCATCCACCAGACGGGCCTGCATTTCCCCGTGCTGCCACAGGTGTTCGCGCAGCTTGCCAATCAAACCGGCGTCTTCGGCGAAGCGCTCCATCAAAATGGCGCGGGCACCGTCGAGCACGGCTTTGGTATCGGCAAAGCCCTGGTCGGGATTCAAATAGGCCTCGGCCTGCTGTGCCGGGTCCAGGGTGGGGTCGTTGAATAGCGCGTCCGCCAGGGGTTCGATGCCAGCTTCAATGGCAATCTGCCCTTTGGTGCGGCGTTTTGGCTTGTAAGGCAGATAGAGGTCTTCCAGTTCGGTCTTGGTGTCGGCCGAATGGATGGATTTTGCCAGTTCATCAGTCAACTTGCCCTGTTCTTCGATGCTGCTGAGAATGGCGGCGCGGCGGTCTTCCAATTCACGCAGATAGCGCAGCCGTTCTTCAAGGTTCCGCAACTGGGTGTCATCCAGCCCGCCGGTGACTTCTTTACGATATCGGCTGATGAAGGGGACGGTGGCACCTTCATCCAATAGGGCAACGGCGGCGATGACCTGAGCGTCGCCAACATTCAATTCCTGGGCAATACGGTGTTCGATGCTGCTCATAACGTTAAGGGCTCGATACTGAAAAAAAGAAAAGCGCATCATTAGCCAAAGCCAAGGCTATTTCAAGGCCGAAAACCTTGAGCTAACCGCTTGATTTACTGAGAAAAGCACAAGAGGGGGATTCCCGAGGTTTCATCCCACCCGACTGCGTGGCACTCTGTTGCCCCCATCACCCGTTCCAATCTGAACTATACTGCTATTCGATGCAGCTCCGGGGGCCTCAATGTCACGTATTCTCGTAGTGGAGCAATCGCCCACCATGCGATACTCGCTGGTCAAGCGGCTCAAAAACACGGGGTTTAATCCCGACGCTCTGGATAACTTCACCGAAGCTCATACGTTATTGAAGAACGATGCCCAACCGTTTTCGACGGTGGTGCTCGGCTGGCCACGCAATACCAGCAACGCGGTGGATGACTTGCTGGTTTTGTTGGAACACCCCAGCTTTCACCATATCGTTGTCATTGTGATGTGCGAGGAGCAGGACCCGGCGCGTAAAAGCTGGGTGACTCGGCGGCCGAGGGCAGCGCTGTTGCTGTGGGACCATATCGAAGAGATTCCAGAGTGCATCAAAGCGCTGAATAAACTCCATGCCCTGCAAAGTGCGCCCACCTCCACCATCGACCGACAAAGCATCAAGATCCTCTTCGTCGATGACTCTCCCACCGTGCGCGTTACCTACAATAAGTTGCTGACCAGCCAGGGTTACAAGGTGGAGACGGCGGCGTCGGTGCAGGAAGGCTACCAGAAAGCGGTGGATAACCAGTTCGACCTCGCCATTATCGACTATTTCATGCCCGATCAGACCGGTGATCGTCTCTGCCAATTGCTCCGCGAGGACAAACGCACCGCCAGCATTACCACCTCGATCCTTACCGGTACTTACATGGATAACGTTATCCAGGCCTCATTGAGCGCCGGTGCGGTGGAGTGCATGTTCAAGAACGAAGCCCAGGCGCTGTTTCTGGCACGGGTCGAAGCCATGAGCCGGTCGGTATTGGACCGACGCGTGATCGAACGCGAGAGCAAGCACTTGGAAGGCCTGCTCAATTCGGTGGGTGACGGGGTTTATGGTGTTGATAACCGTGGACGCATCACCTTCATGAACCCGCTCGCGCGCTCGCTGCTGGGCTTCAAGAAAGACGACACCGTCATCGGCAAAGACCCGCACAGCCTCTTTCATCACTCGCTGAGTGACGGCACCGCCAAGCCACCCAACCGATGCTTTCTGTACCAGGCTTATCAGACCGGCGAGCGTCTTTCTGATTGGAACACTCTGTTCTGGACTCAGGAAGGCAACAGTTTTCCCGTAGAAGGCACCGTTTACCCAGTCCACATTGAAAACGAACGCCAGGGTTCGGTGGTGGCCTTTCGCGATGTGACAGCACGACACCTGATGGAGGAAGAACTGCGCTGGCAGGCCAACCATGACTCGTTAACCAAACTGCTTAACCGCCATTACTTCGAAGAGGAACTGCAAAAAGAAGTGCAGCGGGTGGCGCGCACCAAGAGCTGCAGCGCGCTGTTGCTGATCGATCTCGACCAGTTCAAATACATCAACGACACCGCCGGCCATACCGCCGGAGACCAATTACTGATTCAGGTCAGCCACCGGCTGAGCAATCGACTGCGCAGCCAGGATACATTGGCCCGGCTGGGTGGCGACGAGTTCGCCCTGATCCTGCGTAACCTCGATCGCGCCCAGATACAGAACGCCGCCGAAGCCTTCCGATTAATGCTCGCCAACCATACGTTCTCGTATGGTGATATGCACTACAACATCAACGGCTCCATCGGCATCGCCATGATCGACAGCGACACGGATTCTCCCGGCGAAGTGCTGGCCCATGCGGATGTCGCCGTGCACATCGCCAAAGAAAAAGGGCGCAACCAGACGCATCTCTACTCTCATGAAAACGGTCATCGCCGTTTGATGGACCGAGACCTCGGCTGGTCGAACCGGCTGCGCACCGCCATAGAAAACAATGAATTCGAGCTGGTTTTTCAGCCGGTTTTCCCCGCTTCACTGAGCTTAAGCGGGGCCGCCGAGATGTCGCCGGATGCCTGCTGGGATGAGCTGCACCGCCTAGCCTCGCCACAGGAACTGCAATACGAAGCCCTGCTTCGCCTACCCGGCGAGCGAAATGAACTGATTCTTCCCGGGGCGTTCCTCAATGCGGCGGAACGGTTCAGCCTGATGCCCGCCATCGACCGGCTGGTTACCGAGAAAGTGATCGCGCTGCTGGCGGGTGAGCCCGAACCGCCGATAAAAAACATCGCCATCAATCTCTCGGCTCAAACCCTGATCGACCCGGGCCTGGTGGACGACATCACACGTATGATTCTGGATTACGGCGTAGACCCGTCGCGGCTGTCGTTCGAAATCACCGAAACCACGGCCATCACCAACCTGGATGCCGCCCAGAAACTGATCTCCCAACTCAGTGGTTTGGGCTGCACTTTCGCACTGGACGATTTCGGCAGCGGTTTTAGTTCTTTTGGGCAGCTCAAACATTTGGAAGTCGACTACATCAAGATCGACGGTCTTTTTATTCAGGGCCTGGTCAGCGATCCCATGGACCGCCATGTGGTGCTTGCCATCACCCAAATCGCCCATTCACTCGGTAAGAAAACCGTCGCGGAATTTGTGGAGACCCTGGAAGTGATGGAAACTGCACACCGTTGTGGTGTCGACTTTATTCAGGGGCACTGTGTTGGCCCGGCACGCCCCTGGAGTGACATTCCCAAAACACAGCCCTGAAGACCTCGGTTGCCTGATACACCCACCACGCTTCATAATCGGCGCACATTCCCGACAGAGCCTGTTCGTGCGCCCCGATACCGACGCCCATCTCGATTTGTTTCGCCACAATGTTCCATTGATGGACGTCCGCGCACCCGTGGAATTCCATCAGGGCGCCTTCCCGAATGCCACTAATCTCCCTTTGCTGGATGATGCTCAGCGGGAAGCCATTGGCATCCGCTACAAGGAAGCCGGTCAGGATGCCGCGATCGAGCTTGGGCATGAACTGATCAAAGGCGACCTCAAAGCGCAACGAGTGGCGGCCTGGAAAGCCTTCGCAGACCACCACCCTGAAGGCTATCTCTATTGTTTCCGGGGTGGGCTTCGCTCCAACACCGTTCAGCAGTGGTTGCAGGACGCGGGGATTCGCTACCCCTTGATTCGAGGTGGATACAAGGCACTTCGCAGACTGCTGTTGAGTGAATTGCATCGCCGGGTTCAGGAACACGCCCTTCGAGTTATCGCCGGGCCCACCGGTAGCGGAAAAACGGAAGTGATACAACAATGGCCTCACAGCCTTGATTTGGAAAAACGTGCCCATCACCGGGGCAGCGCCTTTGGCCGAACCTTCACCGAACAACCGAGCCAGATCGATTGGGAAAACCAAATCGCCATCGACTGGCTGCAACGGGACCCCATCGGAACACGCACCCTCCTGGTGGAGGATGAGTCCCGATTGATCGGTCGCATCAATGTCTTCCCCGAATTACTGGAAAAACTGCAACAATCGCCCATTCTCGCCCTGGAGTCGCCCCTGGAAGACCGCATTCGGCGTATTCGACAGGACTATTTCGCCTATACCCTCGAACACCATCAGGCAACCGGAAGCCAAGACCCCTGGGCCGAACTAGCCGACTACACCCGTCACAGCCTTTATAGAATTCGAAAACGCTTGGGCGGGCTTCAATACCACCAGCTGTTGGATAAAACTAGCCAGGCTGTCCTTCAGTTGCAGCTGTATCAGGACTGGAGCGGTTTCGATGACGTCATCCGAACCCTGCTAACTGACTATTACGACCCCATGTACGCCTATCAGATGAAAAGTCGCGAAAGTCTGGTCAGATACCGTGGCACCCACGAAGAAATTCTCCACTGGCTGGCCACCCAACCCTCATGAGTGAACGCGACCTGGTATTGGTGGGCGGCGGCCACGCCCACGCACTGGTGATTCGCATGCTGGCAATGAAGCCATTGCCCGGCGTGCGTGTCACCTTGGTATCCGAATCCGGCCTGACGCCCTACTCTGGTATGCTGCCCGGGTTGGTGGCAGGTCATTATCGCAGCGACGAGGTTCATATTGATTTGAACCGACTCTGCCGTTGGGCTGGCGTGCGCTTTATTCGCGGACGGGTAACAGGGCTGGATGCCGAGGGGCGCCGACTCCTCATCGACCAACAGCCACCCCTGGTCTATGACAAAGTGTCTTTCGACACCGGCTCAACGCCCGATTTATCCATAGCGGGCGCACGAAGCTTTGCCGTCGGCGTAAAGCCGGTGAGCCATTTTTATCAACAATGGCAGGCGTTATTGCTTGAGTCGGACAAAGGAACTGAGCGGCAGTGGGGCATTGTTGGTGCTGGCGCCGGGGGCGTCGAGTTGGCGCTCGCGATGGCGCATCGGTTAACTGCGAACCGTTCGATCCGGCTTCATCTGATCTATTCCGGCGACGATGTATTGCCCGGGTATCCGCGCCAGGTGGTTCGCGCCGCCCAAAAAGCGTTGATAAAGCATGGCATCGAATGCCATCCCAATTTTAAGGTGAGTGCGGTCAAGAAAAACGGTCTTGTCGCCATCAACGGCAACGCCCTGACCCTGGATAAAACCATCTGGTGCACCTCGGCCGCCGCACCGGACTGGCCTGCAAAAAGCGGACTCGACACCGCCGGTAAGGGATTCATTGCCGTAAACGCCCACCTGCAAAGCACCTCCCATCCCGATGTGTTCGCCGCCGGGGATGTCGCGGAAATGGTCTTCGACCCACGCCCCAAAGCTGGCGTCTACGCCGTTCGCCAGGCACCTTTTTTATACGAGAATTTAAAACGCGCTTTCGCTGGTGACCCGCTTAAACCCGTTAAGTTACAGCGCCGGTTTTTATCGCTGCTCAGCCTCGGCGGCAAAACGGCCGTAGGTCACAAAGGGGCTTTCGTCGTTCGTGGCGATTGGGTTTGGCGCTGGAAAGACCACATCGACCGTACCTTTATGGCGAAGCTGACGGACCTGGGAGAGCCCATGGCCATGGCACCCGCCATGCCCGAAACCATGCGCTGCGCTGGCTGCGGCAGCAAGCTGGGACCCGCACTGCTGAAAGACACACTCGACCAACTGCCCCTCTTCGAACGCACAGGCATCACCCCGGCGCTCGGCAACGCCGAAGACGCCAGCCAATGGCAACCGACACCCGGCAAAACCCAAGTGCAAAGCATGGATGGTTTTCGGGCCTTTTCCGACGACCTCTATCGCTTCGGCCAAGTCAGCGTGAACCATGCTCTGAGTGATATTTACGCCATGGGGGCGGAACCGATCAGCGCCCAGGTCTGGGTGAACCTCGCTTTCAATCACCCCCGGCTGCAGAAACGGGATTACCAACGCCTGATGGCGGGCGTCGCCCAGGCATTGCATGATCAGAAGGTCAGTCTTACCGGCGGCCACAGCACAGAAGGCCAGGAAACTCACCTAGCGCTGGTCGCCAACGGTGAATTGGAACCCAACACAGCCTGGCGAAAAACCGGCGGCCAGTCCGGTGATTTATTGGTGCTGACCAAGCCACTGGGAACGGGGGTGATACTCGCCGCCGACATGGCGGCTCAAGCTCCGGCCGAGGCATTGGAAGCGGCCTGGGCAACGATGCTGACATCGAACCGCGGTGCTTATAACGCACTGCGTGAAGTTCAACCCAATGCTGTTACGGATGTGACGGGTTTCGGGCTGATCGGACATTTGTTGGAAATGCTGGCGGAAGGCGGACTGCAAGCCGAGTTGAATGCCTCGTCCGTGCCATCGCTTCCCTATGCTGAACAGTTGCTTGAAAAAGGCTGGCAATCTTCCCTCGCGCCGCACCTTGAGCCTTATTTATTGAACTGCGCAGTGGATGAAGGAGTAGACCGGAACCTTCTCAAACTGACGCTGGACCCTCAGACCTCCGGGGGGCTGTTAATTGCCTTGCCTTCAAAGGAGTGGGATAGTTTGAGCCGGTTACTACCGGACAGCCGGGCAGTGGGTCAGCTGTCGGCCCGGGCGGACCTCGACGCGCCGCTTATTCGAATACAGAGTTCAGTGGTTGATTGTTGATGATGAGGCTTTAGTCCCACCAAAAGACCATTTCCTTTGAGTGTTTCAGATCACGTTTCATCAGTTCAACCCAATAGTTTTCAGCTGTCAGGTCTACACCCTTCACCAAACTGGCATATCGTTCCGGTAGGGCTTGCCCCATTTCCTCATAGCTTTCCACCATCTCATCGATAACGCCATAGCCCTGGTAGACAATATCGGGGCAGAGTTCCGCTATTTCGTATACCAAGTCTTCGAGCGGCTCAGACAACCGTTTAAACCGAACCCTAAACCCATCGGGCCCGATATCGGTGACAGCCTCCAGCTCATAGAGTGAGTGCCAACGATCAAGAGCTTGGATGACCGTGCTGGGATGGCCCTTGCTTAATAACTCGGAGTGCCAATTAGTCATTATTGAACCCCCCGGTACATTAACACCTGGCAGAACTCATCCCGTTATAAGTTCGACCGAAATTCAATATTTACTATTTTAAAAGCACCGTCTTCCGAGATGATTTCCATAAAAACATCCGCATGGAGCAGTGGCATCCCGTTTGGAGTAACGCGGCTGATCAGCTTGAATATACTGGAGCCGCGCCTTTGCGCTCGTTTTAAGCCCTTAGGTAGCTTAATCTCTTCAAATACTTTTCGGTCACTGCCTTCACCGGCATAGACGGAAAGTACCTTTACTTCGTCAAACAGCTCGAAGCCGCCATGCTCTTCCTCCAAGCTCATGTATCTTTCCTGCAACCCTGCTGTGCCAGCTTTGCTTGTCCAAGACGAGTGAAAATACTCCTGGACACAGGTAAAGTCACGGTTAAATAGCCTTGTCGCGATAAACTGAGTAAAAGCACGAATACGCTCATACATCAGCATTCCTTTTTCAAGGTCACCAATGACTAACACATCTTTTTGAGCTCGGACATCATAGTTAACCAGCCCTTCGTCGATGACCGTCTCACTGCCAGGCACCGCCTTCCAATCTGAAGTTTCAGCGCGCTTATCTTCAGCCGCCTCAACGTCCTGAATTATTAAGCAATAGTCTTTCGGAGATTCAATGGCCTTTGAGAACTGATCATATACCTCCCCCGTTTTTTCTTCTCGAGCTTGTATAAGATTACCACCGATGCTCCACAATCCGATCAATGCGTCCAGGTAGGAAGTTCCATAACGCCTGTGAAGAGCACCGATTTCATCCATGAAATCGACCATCGACACTTCCTTTTCCTTGAATAGACGATTGAAAAATTTCTTTTCAATTTCGAGGCTATTACTAGATTTTCTCTTCATATTTACCTTAAAACCCACTTACCATAATTGGTATAACACCTTTGCTTACAGCCTTGGCATTCAACAGCTTACTCAAGCTGGCCTGGTGGCTGCCTTTCCCTGCATAGAGAGCAAGAAATATAGCCGTCTTCGTATAAACCCGATCATCAGCGAATTGAATTATCTCGTCAAACTGCTCTCGGTTATACCCCCCATTTTTCACGTAAGCATTGTAGAACGTCTTCAATGAGAGTTTGGTTTCACCAATCAAGTAGGCCTTTATACGCTCGTGCCCTTTCTTACCAAGGTCCTTGGGCTCGGTTTTGGAAAGAATAAAGTCTGGCTTTTTGTACCCTGGAGGCGCAAAGTTGCCGCCACCACCCGGGCAGCCGTAGCCATTGTTGAAGGCATAGCCACCACTAATGGCGGGCTCAAACCACACCACGTCCCGCATGACATCCGGAACAACAGAACAGATCAGGTTCTGAACCTTCTGCTCCCAAATCTGGCCCGCCTTGCCAGGGTTATCCACTCCGATAAAGCCCCAAGGATTAAAGGACGACAGCGCCGTGAAGTTTTTCAACTGGCTGGCAACGAGTGATCCGACCACGCTTCGCGCTTTGTCGATCAGATAATCCTTGGCGATGTTCACTGCGATGGAGCGCAATGTGGCCTGAATGTTAATGCTGATATTGACGCTGACCAGGGTGAACCGCCCAGACGGATCCGAGTTCACGTAGGGGTTGGCGTTCGCAAACAGATAACGGTTCAGGCTTTCCGGTTCGTAATAATCCGGCTCAGCCGGATCCGCCGCGAGGAAACGACCCGTTTCGGGATCGTAGTCGCGGGCACGCAGATCGTAGAGCCCCGTGGCGGCTTCCTTCCACTGACCGTGGAAACGGAAGTCACCCCCAGCAGAGCCGGGTAGAGACATATTGCCACTCAGGTCAAGTTCGCGACCAAAAGCATCGTACTTGACGGAGCCAACCAGGTTTCCAGCCTGATCAGTGATGCCGATAACCGACCCCATACCATCGGTCAGGTAGTAGTAGGTGTCTCCGCCTGCCAGCCTCTGTACCGGTTGATCGCCGGCATACACATAGGTCTGCACAATGTTTGACTGATCATCGACTATGGCCTGCGGGTTTTCATATACGCCGTTTGGAGAAGCGGCCTTGAGGAAGCGGCGCACCGCACCATCGGAAGTGGATGCTTCAATTCGGCGTCCCGAACCATCGTAACGATAGGTGGTTGTAGTACCGCCAACGGTGGCGCTGCGGATCTGACCATCAAAGTTATACGTCAGGCCCGCGTCCAGACCGTTCCGGTCAATTTGATCGACACGTCCATTCGCATCATAGCCATAAGTCTGATTCTCCAGGCTATCGGATGCGGATACCAAGCGATTACCAGCCTGATAGGTGTAGTCCATACGCTCGCCATCGACAATACGCGCGGTACGGTTACCCACAGCATCGTACTCATAGGTCAGGTGATGAGTGAGCACGCCGCCAGCGGTGTAAAAACGTTCATCACTGATGCGCAGTGCCGCGTCGTAAGTCAAATCGACATAGCTACCGTCCTGCCAACTGATTCGGGTAGGCTCGCCCCCGACCGCGCGCTGATATTGCACAGAGCTGATCACGCTGCCACCCGCCGAGCGGTGAATAACAGCCGTAACTTGGTCACGCGTATCGTATTGGTATTCCGTGGACACGCCATTTGGCAGAGTCTTGTCGGTGAGGCGCCCGGCTTCGTCGTAAACAAAGGTGGTCTCCTGACCGTTGGGGTCGACCAGTGTGGTCAGGCGGCCGGTGCCATCGTACTGATATCCGATGGTTTGTTGCTGGGAGCCATCGGCGTTGGTGATGGTCTGGCCGGTGATCCGACCGACCTGATCGTAGACGTAGACTATGCTTTCACCGGTGCTGCTTGTGTATTGGGTGATTCTACCCGCGGAATCGTAATCGTATTGGGCCGTTCCCAATTCATCCGTCGACGTCAGCAGGTTGCCACCCGGGCCCCAGCCATAGGAGTAAGAAACGCCGCTGGACCGGCTGTCGTTCGTTACCCGGTTCTGGTCGTCGTAGGTGAAGGTTTTAACATCACCCGAGGACAACGAAACAGTGGCAACATTGCGAGCGGCATCGAAGCCAATCTGCTTCTGGGTTCCGTCCGCAAAGGTGACGGCCGATACTTCGCCAAAGGCGTCGTAGGTGAAGTCGATGATTTGCTGCAGCGGATCTTCAATCTGACTGATACCGTCGTCGCCATAGGCGTAAGTGGTTTCCGCTCCCGCGAAATCGCCAGCGGAGGTCAGACGACCGCTGGCGTCATAACCAAACTGACGGGTGCGACCGGCTTCATCGGTGAAAGAAGTCGGCAGGTCGCCACCATCCAACTGTTCGGTGGGCACCAGGTACGTCCAGGAACGATCGGTCCCATCCGCATTCACAATTCGGGTAACCAGGCCATGGCCGTTGCTCTCGGTCGTCATCGTCCGATTCAACGGATCGGTGACCGATACTTCCTTGGGCGTGTAAACATAGCTCCAGGTTCCACCTTCCGCGTCGGTCATCGTTTTCTGACGGCCATCGGGGTAGTAACTGAACTCAACTCGGCTCCCTTCGGCGTCAATGATGGCGGTCACCCGACCATTACCGTCGCGTTCATAGTGTGTCAGATGGCCCAGGGGATCACGTTCACTCGCCAAGCGACCCGCCGCATCGTAGTAATACTCTGTACGGCTGCCTGCGGCATCGGTTTCGGCTGTCACCAACCCTGAGGCGTCGTATTCCCATTCGACCGTCGAACCATCGGCCTGTTCAATCGATTCGGGGGCACCTTTCGCTGTAAAGGTCCGCTCAACTCGGGGAATAGTGGTGCCTTCGGCACTGCTCCAATCACCACCCAACTGATAGTCGTATGAGAAGCTGATACCGTTTGACAGATCCAGAGTGGTTTCCCGCCCCATAGCATCATAGTCAAAGGTTGCCGTCACACCGTCACGGGTGTAGGACGTTATGTTGCCTGCTGCGTCATGACCGAAGCTGGTCGTGCCCTGATCATCGGTCAACGAGGTCAACAAACCATTACTGCCGTAAGCATAGGATAGCGTACCGAAGGGATCGGTTTCCGTTAGCGGCCGACCGTTGGTGTCATAGGTACGCTCGGCCAGCACAAAACCATTTTCGTCGGTCATGGAGGTGAGATTGCCGGAAGCATCATAGCTCTGCTGCAGGACGATACCACCCGGGCCTTGAGCCGTGAGTAGATTACCCTGACTGTCGTAACTGTAGGTGGTGGTGTAGTCCGCCGGGTCGGCTCCCGTTTCGTGAGGCTCAACAACCGAAAGCAGATTCCCCTGGGCATCCCACTCCTGCAAAGTGACATTACCTTCCGGATCGGTGTGCTCTGTCAGGTTGCCGTTCGCATCATAGGCGTAGGTGTGCGTATTTCCCAGCGCATCGGTCTCGGAAATCACATTACCTTCGGCATCATAAACGTAGGTGGTCGCACGATTCATCGCATCGAAGGTGGTCTGAGTACGCCCCACCAGATCGTATTCGGCGCGGGTGCAGCCGTCTTCATCACACGCTTCGGAGAGTCGGCCGTCCTGATCGTACTCAAGACTGCTCAGAACTGTACCATCCGGCAGCGTTATGGATTTGAGATGGTTCTCAAAGGGTTCCGGGTGGTATTGATAGGTTGTCGACTGACTCAGCTGATTGATAAAAACCGTCAAGTTGCCATAGGCACCATATTGGTATTGAACCGTGTTGCCCAGGGGATCCTGGATCGATTCAATACGGCCTTCCGAGTCGCGACTGAAGCTCACACCCCGGCCGCTGGCATTCACAACGCCGGAATTGGAAATAAACAGCTGGTCACCGCTTGTATTCTCCAGCCGGGAAATACCATTCTCGATGTTCAGATCGAACACGCGGCCATCCGGCGTGGTCAGCCGCACGTTCTCTGGCACCCAAGGGTCACCAAAGCGGGTATCACCCAGGTCATAGGTAAAGACACCACTGCCGTTCGAATAGAACACATTGTTATTACCGATGGGCTGCAGCGTCGCACCCGGCGCTCCCCCCATCTGAACGAAGGAGGCCTGGCCCAGGCAGCCACCGGAAATAATGCTGCCAAAGCCGTTTAACTGAATGGTCGGGCGGAATTGATAGGACTCGTTTTCGGCCAGGCGAATATCCGTCAGGTGATATACCTGTTCGGTGGCCGAGTAACAGGGGATATTGAAGAACCCGCCCGATGATTGAACCGCCCAGCCCTCTCCAGGCTCACGGTTGTTCTCGTACTCACCCTGGCGAACGCTCAAGCTCCAACCAACACCGAAGTCGCGCTTATTCTTGATGCGGCTGTCGTATTGACGTTCGATCACAACGGGAATGCCCGCAACGGGCACCGTCATATCGACAAAACTGAGTTGCACGACACCGGGTTTCAGCGCGCCTTCCACCCGTACATCGACAATGTCCTGGCTTATCAGGCCGTTCAGATCTTCAGCTGTCAGCACCAATCGATAAAGACCGTTCTCCAGCATCGCCGGGTCTACACTGCCAAGCACTCCGTTATTCACCGGGACGCTGCCATCGGCCATCAGCACTTGGTTTGTGTTGCCGGGGTCGACCATGTGGATTTGATAGCGATACAGATTATCGTCCGTTACACTGCCCAGCACATCCACGGCATCCAATAGTTCAGTGCCATCGGTCGGTGTTGTAATCGATACGACCGGAGGCTGATTATCAGCAGCGTCACGCACCCTGAGTATCGCTGTCGCGGTACCCGATGTGCCACTTGCGTCCTGAACCTCGGCAACCAGGTGATAAATGCCGGGCGTTGCATTGCTATAGGTCGCGGAGCCCAATGAATCGATGGGCAGGCTCTGGCCGTCGACGGTTAATTGATAGGTCGGGTTGGTCGCATTCAACGCCTCAACAGAGACAGTCACTACGTCGTTTGGATTCACGATCGTGGCAGACAGTGTCATGCTGACACTCAGTTCAGCGGGTTCCGACACTTCCACGTTAAACAGTTGGGTTATCGTGAACTCAGCATCGGATACCTCAACAGATACACTATGACTACCGGTCTGCGCGGTGCCCGGAGTCCACTCGATCATGCCGGAGGCATTATCGATCATCATGCCCGATGGGGCATTGGCCAAGTCATAGGTCAAGGCATCGCCGTCGGCATCGGTGGCATTCACGTCGTAGCCGTATAGAACGCCTACGGTCGCCTGGGTCAATGGCGTTGATGTGATGACAGGCGCCTCATTTCCGGATATGACCGTAATGGTATAACTCTGAGAGGCACTGCCACCTTTGCCATCATCAACCGAGACGGTAACGTCGACATCACCGATGTGTGCACTTTGCGGTATCCAGTTGATCACACCGCTGGCTGCGTCAATTACCATGCCGGACGGGGCAACGATCAGCGAAAACGTCAGAGCGTCCATTTCCGGATCGATGGCTTCAACGTCGTAGCTGTACGCCGTTCCCACTTCGGCCTGAACCAGGGGGGTTGAGGTGATCGAGGGTGCGGCGTTATCCTCCGCCACCTGGATGCTGAAGCTCTGCGTCGCCGAACCGCCTTGTCCGTCGCTCACACGCACGACCACGGATTGAGCACCCAACTGTGCCGATGTCGGCGTCCAACTGATGACGCCACCCGCCGGTTCAATGCTCATACCGGCAGGAGCTTCGTCCAAACTGAACGCGAGTGGATCGTTATCCGCATCGGTAGCACTAACCGAGTATTGATAAACCGCATCGACCTTGGCCGAGGTAAACGGCTGGCTCTGAATGACCGGGGCCGTATTCGGTTTAGGCAGAACCTCCAGGCTGAATTCCTGAGTCGCTTGAGCCCCGTTTTCATCCGTAGCAACGATGCGGATAACATGGGTACCCACCTGACCTTCAGTCGGCGTCCAATTCAGTTCACCGGTTGAGGCGTCCAACGTCATACCCGCCGGAGCGGTATCCAGCGAGTAGCTTATCGGCCCTCCGTCGGGATCAACGGCGACCACGTTATAAACGTAGGCCTGGGTTGCCGTTGCCTGCACCACGGGAGAGGACTGGATCACCGGCGGTTGATTGGGGTCGGTCACGGTCAGGGTGTAACTCTGAATATCCGTACCGCCCTGGATGTCCGTGACCTGAACCGCAACCTCATGATCCCCCAATTGCGCGAGGGTGGGCTGCCATTCAATCAACCCGGTCGCAGCGGCGACGGTCATTCCGGTGGGCGACTGGGTCAGTATAAAGGTCAATGAGTCGTTCTCGGGGTCAGTTGCCGTGACCGGATATTGGTAGGTTTGGTCCGCGAACGCAGCGGTGGGCGCGGACGACGTAATTACAGGCGGTTGGTTCAGAATCTGAACCGACACGCTGAAGCTTTGCTCCACGGCGGCACCGGCGGTGTCGATGGCCCGCACAGTGACGGCATGGCTTCCGCCTTGGTTGGAGGTCGGTATCCAAGTCACCCAACCCGAGGTAGCGTCAATCGCCATACCCTCGGGCGCAGCGACGAGGGCGTAGGTCAGGCTGTCACCGGCATCCGGATCTTCCGCCTGGGCGGCATACTGATATTCGACACCTTCGGTGGCGGTTAACGGCGGCTGACTGCTGAAAGTGGGCGAGTCGTTAACGTTCTGAACGACGATGGAGAGTGTTGCTTCATTAAAAAGACCATCGGCATCTGTCACTCGAACGGTGATGCTGTTCGAGCCGACCTGCGCATTGACCGGCAGCCAAGTCAATTCACCGGTTTGCGCATCCACCGACAAATTGGCCGGGCCGTCTTCCAGGCTGAACGTTAGAGTATCGCCGCTGTTCGGGTCGGTCGCGGTCAGAGTGGCGCTGTAGGATAAATCCTCGGTGGCGTCTGGCAACGAAGTCGTCGAGAACACCGGCGCCAGGTTTTCCTCTTCCACGGTAATCTGGAAAGTCTGGGAAGTTGAACCACCCCGATCATCGGAGACCACCACACTGGTATCGTGCACACCGACTTGAGTATCGGTGGGTGTCCAGTTGATAAGACCGGAGGCCGGATCAATCGTCATGCCTTCAGGGAAGGTGCCCAGTGCATAGGTCAGCGGGTCGCCGACATTGGCATCGGTGGCATCGACGTCATACTGATACAGACTGTTCGCTGTCGCTGATGTCGGTGGGATGCTGCCGATTACCGGTAGGTGGTTGCGTTCCTCAACATCAATAGTGAAGCTTTGCTGATCACCCAATCCTGCACTGTCGGTTACGGTGACTGTCACTGAGTGCGCCCCGGCCTGCCCTTCTGCGGGCGTCCATTCAATGAGACCGGTGCCGGTATCAATCACCATGCCCGAAGGAGCGGCTGAGAGGCTGTAAGTCAATGCATCGCTCAGGTCTGGGTCGAGCGTCACCAGTGCATAGGCGTAGGCCTGTAATTCAACAGCGGCTGTCACCGGCGTACTGGTAATGACCGGTGGCTGATTCACATTGGCTACCTGAACTTCAAAAGACTGCTCATCCACCGCGCCCTGATTATCCGCCACCTGAACAATCACTGTTTGAGTGCCAACCTGGGCGTTGACGGGTGTCCACTCGACCAAACCGGTGTCGGCATTGATGGTCATACCGGTTGGCGCAAGTTTGAGCGTGTAAGTCAGGCGCTCGCGTGGGTCCGGGTCGCTGGCGTCCACGTCATATTGGTACAGTTGACCTTCAGTGGCTGAGGTGATCGGCGTTGAGTCGATAACCGGAGCCCGGTTACCGGGATTGGGACGACGCACGGTCGGGGTGACATTGATCTCCTGGGAACGACAAACTTCCTGGCCACTGCGGGCCAACTCACTGACGACATAGTAGTAAGTGGTGTCCTGCTCCAGGCCAAGGTCCAGATAAGTGGAATAACGACTATCGGTCACGGCGATCCGCTCGTAGGGACCGCCTTGCTGCAGGCTGCGATAAATGGCGTATTCATAAGCACCGCTGTCGCCCCAGGTGAGCTGCACCTTGGTCATCTTGGTCCGGGCGGCAAGGTCGGTCAGACAGTTACACTGACTGTCTGCGGCGTCACGCACTCGAACCTGGGCAAAGGCTGTATCGCTCAGGTTGGGTTGACCGCTGCTTGGGAAGGCATTGGCGGTGTTATCGGTCGCCCGCAATCGCACCAGATAATCGCCGACTCCAAGGCCGGTAAAATGCTGAGTGACATCGATTAACGCACCTTGTGCATCGTCGAATGCCAGATCATCGTCCAGATCCCACTCAAGCGCCGTGAGAGAATCCACCGGCTGTCCGGGTTCACTGAGACCGTCGTCCGGGTTGACCGAATCACTGCCATCCATGAACCAGGGCTGTGACTGAGGGCAGAATAGATAAGGTCCACCGGCGTCCGCCGTGGGAGTCAACGGAGGGGTGTTCACGTTAACCACGACCGTTGTTGTGGCACTCAGAGGGGTATCACTATCGTCTGTGATCCGCAATGTGACAGGATACTCCCCGAGCGCCGGGAAGCTGGTGCCGATAACCGGGCCGCTGGCGTCGTAGGTGCCGTCGTTGTCCAGATCCCATTCCCAGGAAACGATTTCCCGGTCGGTTTTTTGATGATATGAGCCTGCACCATCCAACTGCACACTTTGACCGGCGACGGCGGGGTTGGGTGTGGCTTGAGCCACGGCGACCAAATCGCCCACAGGGCGCTGACTGAGAATCTCGTCAACCTTGATGTCTAAAAACGCGCGGGTAAAGGATTGGGCATTGGTACCGCCTGAGCGCAGAAACTGAAGATCCCAAGCCGCGCCACCGTTCTGCATCGCCAAATCGACATAGTGACTGACTGTTCCGCCGTACCCTTGAGTGGCATAAGCACCTTCACAGGTGGTAAACCCGCCTGAACCATCGGCCACATAACCGGTGCCCTGGCTGTCCACACCCAGAGCCGGAGAGCCGTCGCCACACCGGATTCGGGCGTTAATCACGGCATTCAACAACGCTCGATTATCATCGAGTTTCTGTAATACCGTGCTGTAGGTAATCGAGCTTTTTGTATTGTCCCGGTCTTCGTCTGTCGCGAGGATGATATTCACCGCCGCACCATTACGACGAGGGTACTCATCCAAGGCATATTCAATGCCCCGCCAACCGTCTTCCGTACCGCCATTCACGACGAGATTGCCAGCGGCACTGACAAACCCTTCGGATGTTCCCAAATAGTCGCCATCAACCTGAAGCGTGCGCGGGACCACTTGCGAATTGCCAAAGCCGACCAAACCGTATTCGTTTGCTTGTGATTCGCTACCGATGCCATACAGCTTAAGATTCTCCTCTAGCAGAGGAATACTTTCGGCGATCCAATTTTGCTCTCCGGACATTGAGCCGGATTCATCGATCACCACAATGACATCGGCCGCGATCGGAGCATTGGCAGTCGCATGTCCAGCGGCTAACAGCAGGCCGGTGGGCATACAGGAGATTAGGGCAGTTCGAAAGATCCTTTTCATGGCGAGGCTCTTATGAGGTCTGAAATTGAATTCTGGCCCCGGAACCAGCCATCGATGGGCTGTAATACACCGGTGTTGCCTGTTTAACGAGGGGTGCCGGACACCCCGGTATTGCGAATGGAAATCGAATTATGCGCGGGTGCCGAATCTTCGATACCGAGCTCCGAACAGCCCGACCACCCCTATACCCAGCAATGCCAGAGACGCAGGTTCAGGAACGGGCACCGTTCCGGGGATGAATGTCAACTCCGCATTGAAATAGAACCCAAAGTTGGAGTCGGAGTCATATTGGTACAATCCGCCAATATTGTCCGTGCTGGTGGTGAAGGTAAGCTCGAACGTATCGCCGAGATTAAATTCATTTAAATAGAATCCCAACGCGAGAGCGGGGTCATCTTCCCAGCCAAGACCCACCGTGTTGATGTTATCCAAGGTTCCATAGGTGGCATTGGTGTAGATGTCGCCGAAGGTCCAGCCTGGCTCATCAGCCTCCCAGGAAACAGCCGAAGTGCCGCCGACGTATTCGGCCGACTCATTGAAGTAAGTATTCACCGACTCGTCGATAGAGGCATCCAGATACACAGACAGGTTCAATCCCGATACCGCTGTACCGGCATTTGTCACCGTCCAAGTGAAACTACCGAGATTGTCGGCGTCCAAATTGTCGACGGTACCCAATAACCACCCATCACCGGCTAAATTTGAACCCGGAGCATAGAGGTATTGATCATATAGGGAGGTTGTTAAATCATCGCTGTTAAGAAAGAGACCATATTCCTCGAAAGAAATAGGCCCGGCAGCGATTCGGGAGGAAAGTAGTACGGCGACAGCAGCGCAGAAGGCAATCCGTCTTGACATGATTCACATTCCTTTTGTGACACAACCGAAAACGGTCGCCAACATAAGCTCGGTGGAACAGATATGACAAGGAGGAGTTTTTTATTTTGTGACCAAAATCACAATTTATATCTCAGGCGAGAAAATCAGGTTACAAAGGAATGAACCTATCCACGCTCGACATCGCGACCTCTATCGCCTTATCAGAACACGCTCTGAGTTCAAACCAAACTTAGCCAGATAACGCTGCAAGCGTGCCGTGTCATTACTGGATGTTTTGGCAAGCCGACTTTTATCAAACAATTCGCGGCCCGCACTGGCAAAACTAGTATGCCTTCGACAAACCGCCAGCACCTGCCGCAATTGCAACGCATCAAAAAGATCCAGGCCGGACAGTACTTCCTTGGGTAAGTAATCGGCAAGGTCCAGCTCCTGTGTCTGATCCCCGACGGACCGCCAGCCACTTTCCAGTCGCGCTATCTCCGCATTCACCAGGTTGTTGCCTATCCGGCTGCCATCACACAGCGTGGCCATTCTGATGACGGACGCATTCAGGTCACGGAAGTTGCCCGACCACAGGGCACGAGGGGAAAGCGCAAAATTCAGATACTGCGTTCGAGCTTCGCGGTTGAACTCCACCCGGTGGCCTTCGTTTTCCGAAAACTGGTGCAATTCGTAATCGAGATTGGCTTCGATGTCCTCCCTCCGCTCCGCCAGACTGGGTAACCGGTAGGTCCAAAGATTGATACGCGCCAAAAGGTCTTCCCGAAATACGCCTTTTGCAACGGACTCCGCCAAGTCCCGATTAGTCCCCGCGATCAATTGAAACCGGCTGGATACAGTGGCGTCCGCCCCAACGGGATAGAATTCGCCGCTTTCCAGAGCGTGCAGCAGCATGGCTTGCTCATCCAGCCCAAGCTCGCCGATCTCGTCCAAAAACAACATACCGCCATCGGATTGTTTCAAAAAACCCTGGCGATTGGACTGAGCCCCTGTGAAGGCACCTTTAACATGGCCAAACAAGGCCGACATGGCTCCTTCACCCCGAAGCGTCGCGCAATTCACGGAAACAAAGGCTCCCTTGATTAATTCACGCTGTTTTTTTAAGGCGTAGATGCGTGAAGCCAGCTGCGTTTTACCGGCACCCGTCGGCCCGGTCAGAAGAATAGGTGCCTTACTGCGGACAGCCACGGTCTCGATCTGCTGGATCATGGCATTGAACACCTTGTTGCGGGTGACAATACCTTTCTTCAGAAAACTTTCACCTTCGAGCCGTTGTTGTCGAAAACGGGAGGCCACCTGATCGTAGCGCGACAAGTCCAAGTCAATGATCTGATGACGTCCCTTGGGCTTGTTTTCGTGACGACCCGGCGACGTTTGGATAATCTCGCCTGGGAAATGCCGACTCTCGGTCAGAAGAAACCAGCAGATTTGAGCAATGTGTGTCCCGGTGGTGATGTGTGCCAAATAGCGACAGGCGTCGGTGTCGAAGGTTTCATTGTTAAGCAGATCGAACAGCTTGGCGTAGACCTCTTCCAAATCCCAGGGGTCGCTGAGCTCCACCAAATGAGGCACCACCTGGGTACCCGGTGAGATGTCGAATATGTCCTTGGTGATGGTGTTGGCCAGGTTACCGGCCCGCCGGTCGTGAATCAGATGCAACTGGTCGATCTGCAAACCGTTTTGCCAGCAGAGGGAGATCGTTGGCCGCCATTTGTCCCAGCGCTTTCGCCCTCTGGGTGCGTAATCCATTTGGGTGCCCAAGAACCCAAAGGCGATATTTTTCCGTTTTGAAGGCATAAAGAACTTGTTCTGAATTCACTCATTTCTATCCATAATGACATATATCTATCTTTTCAGATAACACCGGTTTTCCCAAAACTTTCAAAAATATTCGATAACCATAAAAATAATCCTTTAAAATCAACAAGTTATCGTAACTCCTATGTTATACGCACATTCTGGCACACACCTTGATATAGGTTAATCAACAACAGAGAAGCAAAACCGAACACAGGAAAGGAAGAAGCCATGGAAACCCAATACCTCGAAATCACCCAAGAAGGGCGTATGCCCATCAAAGCCTGGGTAAAAGGCGTCGTATTTGAAGACCAGGCGCGGCAACAGCTTAACAACATCGCGCAATTGCCGTTCATTCACAAACACATTGCGGTGATGCCGGACGTCCATCTGGGTAAGGGCGCCACCATCGGCAGTGTGATCCCCTGCAAAGGAGCCGTCATACCGGCGGCCGTGGGAGTGGACCTCGGGTGCGGGATGCAGGCGGTGAAGACGTCCCTCACAGCCAACCAATTGCCGGACAATTTGTTCGCCCTGCGCAGCGCCATCGAAGCCGCCGTGCCGCACGGTCGTACCAGCGGGCGACGGGGAAGCGATCGAGGCGCATGGCATGACATTCCGGATAGGGTAGGCACAGCTTGGGCTGGTTTGTTGCCGCGTTTTAACGACATTGTCGAGCGCCACCCGGCGATTAAAAACAGCAACAACCTGCACCACCTGGGCACACTCGGTACCGGTAACCACTTTGTGGAACTGTGCCTGGATGAAAACAACGCCGTCTGGGTGATGCTCCACTCAGGCTCACGCGGAGTGGGTAACCGAATAGGCACCTACTTCATTGAGTTGGCAAAAAAAGACATGGCCAAAGCCGGGGTGGACCTGCCGGATAAGGATCTGGCGTATTTGTCCGAAGGGACAACCTATTTCGACGATTACGTGACCGCCGTCGAATGGGCTCAGGATTTCGCGCGATTGAACCGCGACATCATGATGACCCATGCACTGGCGGCGATGAAAAAGATACTGGGTATCGACTTCGAAGCCCGGCAGATGGCGGTGAACTGCCATCACAACTACATCTCGCGGGAGCATCACTTCGGTGAAGATCTGATCGTAACCCGCAAAGGTGCGGTCAGTGCACAGGCGGGGCAGCTGGGAATTATTCCCGGCAGCATGGGCGCACGCTCCTACATCGTTCGCGGTAAGGGCAACGCGGAATCCTTCTGCAGCTGCTCGCATGGCGCAGGCCGTGTGATGTCCCGCACCCAGGCACGCAAACGCTTCACCGAGAGCGACCAAGTGGCGGCCACCGAAGGGGTGGAATGCCGAAAGGACAGCGGTGTGATCGATGAAATACCGCACGCCTATAAGGACATCGACGCCGTCATCGCCGCACAGAGCGACCTGGTGGATGTGGTGCACATTTTAAAACAGGTGGTCTGCGTAAAAGGGTAAACGCAGTCGCAAACGAATGCGGGCTTTTCGAAAAAATACGGAAAGCCCCGACCAGGTTTAAGGGAACAGTCCAACCATCAGCGGAGTCGGTTCAATCGCCGACCTGGCACAGGCGGCACTGCCGTGCTGTGTACCGATCGAGGACACCTTGAACAGATGCTTTGTAGCTCAGTTGGTAGAGCCCTTGACTCATAATCAAGTTGTCGCCGGTTCGACTCCGGCCCAAGCAACTCTTGCCCTGTTAAGGCAAAACGGTAAAGGCGAAAGCCTGGGGTTCGACTCCCCATTTGATAGCAATACCCAGCCCTCGCGCACCGGCCAGCCGTATCGGCCAGGGTACCGGAGACCCGGCCGCCCGGTGAGGCGGCGGTCCACGGCGGCAGAGCAAGGCAAATAAACACACCCACGGATGGGTCTTACCGACGGACCTTTTGGTTGTTTATTAGCCCGCTGCCCTTCCGCCCTGGTCTGACTTAATCATCGAGCCGCCCGGCCTCCGGTGAGGGCTGTCTTCAACTACATATAAAAAGGAGAATCATCATGTTGGGATGGACCACCATTGATGTAGCCGACAACGAACGCGCATTGGTGTTCAAAAACAAACAGTTCGACCAAATTCTATCGTCCGGTCGTTACCATCTCTGGAGCCTGAATCAGGACCTCCGTGTGGAGCGCTTCGACCTGACACAAGTGGTCTTTGACTACCCTCAGGCCAAATGGCTGATGCATCAGTATTCACAAGCCCTGGCAAACGACATCGAAACCGTCGAGCTAACCGACGATGAATTGGGGCTGGAATACCGCGACGGTCGACTGACCGACCTGTTGCTGCCCGGATCATTTCGCGCCTACTGGAAAGGCGTGGAAGCGGTTGAGGTCAAACGAATCAATGTGACCGATACACTGGCCATTGAGGACGATGCCTTGCTGGCCGCACTCGGTCGGGGTGCCAATCCGACCTTGGTCCGCACTCTAGCCCAGGCGGTCATGTATATGGAAGTGCCGGACCAACACCTTGGCCTGCTGTACCTGAACGGGAAACTGGCGGATCGGCTGGAGCCGGGCAGCTATGGCTACTGGAAATATCGTCGTAACATCAGAATCAATCTCGTGGACCTGCGCTTGCAAACCATGGACGTTAGCGGACAGGAAATCCTCACCAAGGACCGCGTCAGCCTGAGGTTGAACCTGAGCGCCACTTACAAAGTGGTGGATATCGACAAGGCGATCCAGGCCGTGAAAGATGTTGAAGATCTGGTGTACCGTGAGCTGCAACTGTTGCTGCGGCAGTCCGTCGGCACCCGCCTGCTGGATGAACTGTTGCGCGATAAGGATGCGCTGAACATCGCCATCGCCGATGAGGCGAAAACCCAATTGGAAACCTACGGTATCCGGCTGGTCGGCGTGGGCGTAAAGGACATCATCCTGCCGGGCGATATGAAACACATCCTTAACCAGGTGGTGGAAGCGGAGAAACAGGCCGAAGCCAACATCGTGAAACGCCGTGAGGAAACTCAGGCGATGCGGTCGCTGCAGAACACCGCCAAAGTGATGGAAAACAACCCGGTGTTGATGCGATTGAAGGAACTGGAAGCCCTGGAACGCATCACTGAGAAGATCAGCTCCATCAGCGTCTACAACGGCCTCGAAGGGGTGATGGATATGGTGAAGCTGACGCCTCAACCCTCGGCAAGGAAAGCCTGAACCCCCGCCGGAGTTTCCGGCGGGTTACTTCAGCCTCCATTGACTCACCACGTGCGACCATGGAGGATAGATCGCGCTGCAATGCCTCACCGAATGATCCGAACAGCCTCAAGGACGATACCAAGAATGAACCGAAACGTCTCTCTCCCCGTGGCAACAGCCATCATCGCATTTGCTCTGTGCCTTATCGGCCTTGGCCTCTGGTTTCACGCGCGCATGATTTCGGTACCTTCTCCGGGGTTGATGCAACCGACCGACTGGAATACCGGACTGATTCGCGTGCAAAGTTTGGTGCTTGAAGTGGATGCCCAAGGAGAAGTGATCAGAAGGATCGATCTCAATGATTATAACGCCACTGACAGTAGCGATGTCGCCTTGCTTTCCCCGAGCGAAGTGCTGATCTACCGGGACACCCGACCTGACTCTCTATGGGAAAACCTTCAATCCTTTTTGAGATTGGAGCAAACCATAGATACCGGAACCGAGTCGGAGCTTGGCCTCTACCGCTGCCACCTCGACACCAAAACCTGCCAACCCTTTACCAAACTGTGGGACAACCCGGGCAGGCTGCTCAGATTTGCTGTTCACCCCAGTGGCCATATCGCGATATCGGATACAACCCATCACAGGATTTATCTATTCGACGGGCAGGGCAGACTGCAGCACCGCCTTAACAAGGGTCTTAGATTCCCAAATCAAATAACCTGGGATAACGACCGACTCTGGGTGGCCAATACCAATATTCACCGATTGGATAGCTTTACCCAACAAGGCTTGTCTCCGTCTCAAAGCTCACCCGAGCTGAAGGCTGGAAGCCAGCACCGCTTTCCCACTGCCTTCGCACAATTGGAAAACGACTGGTGGGTACTGGTGAAAAATCCCAGTCTTTCACAAGGTCGCCTGCTGGTTTTCGACCGGGAGTGGAACCCAAAGGGAGACATGGCACTGCCTGAAGGGTCGGATGCGGTATCGTTGCTGACGCTAGGAAGCCAACTTTATATCAGCGATATCAAGGGGTTACGGATTAGCCGACTAAACCCTGCCGATGGGGGGTCAGAGGAATTTCTGCCTCCGGAATTCACAGAATTACTAACAGAAGCACGCCATGACCAACGTGTTTACCGCATCGCCATGTGGTCAACCATCGGTGTTTTTTCCGTCTTCCTAATTGGGGGCCTCGGACTGGGTCTCTATCTGGAAAAACGTCATGCTCAGAGCATACCTCCGGAAACTGAGGGCATGACCATCGAACAAATCGCGAGACTGATGCCCCTGGGGCACCCCAAGGAATATTGGATTCCCAAAGACCCCAAAAAGGTGAAATTACTCAGACAAGTCCCCTATGCCGCAGGCGCACTCATTCTGGTGCTGATCATGATGCTTCTCTTCATGCCGGAGGGCTGGAAGGAAGCGCCTATGATGCTCACCGTTATTGTCATCGCCATAGCACCCAGCGTGCTCATGCGTCGATATTGGGATCAGACCGACCTCGGCATCGAGCTGGATATGGTGCTCATTCGGCACAAAGGCAAAACAGTCGCGGGGGTGGGCCCGGAAATAAAAAAAGCGCCGGGGTTTCTGATGGTCGAGGATCAAATCATCCCTATCGGGCGTGGGCGACAAAGCTTTTTCCAGCACGAAGAGATGAAACGCTGGATAGAACCCCGGCTGCACAATGCAGAGCGCATTTCATCCTGGCGGATGCTCAAGGCACTCTATCGCCAACGCCATCCGTTTTGGGTATTGGGCATGGTTACCCTGGTGGCAGTTGTTATGCTTTGGTTGGCGATGATGTTCTAACCCATCACCACCCGATGCAACAACTCCACAGCAAGTTTTAATTGCCCGGCCGTGACATAAGGCGCCGGACCAAGCCTGAGGGAATCACCCCGGCTATCCGTCCACACCTGGTGCCGGCGAAGACCGTGAACGATATCGGCCGCTTGTCTGGTTTTTATAACCAGAAAGCCACCTATCGTATCGAGTTCATCTTCAGGAAGCGCAATGTGGTCCGGCCAGTCTTTTTCGTGCAACAGGGTTAACAAATGTTGCTGCTGACCTTTGTAGTGCGCGTACAACACTTCCGGGGTCAGCTTCTGTTGTTCAAAGAACTCAAACACCGAAGCGGCACGATAGTGGCTGGTCGGATCGTAGGTTGAACCTTCGAACGCCCAACGGCCGCGACCGTATTGCACCTGAGACCCCGGCGTATTGTGTAGCGTGGCAAACTCGGCGTACCAACCGGTCACCAACGGGCGCCAGTCACAATCCTTTGGCACCCGCAGAAAACAATTACCTTCGCCCAGTTGGCAATATTTATAACCGCCGCCGACAATGAAAGCTTGTTCAAGCCCCAACTCCGGCAAATACCAGGGAAAAACGTTGACCGCATGGTAGGCATCGACCAGTAACGGAATGCCCCAGTCGTTCGTCGCCTCTTCCAATTTATTGAGATAGGGTACGACCCTCCCGGTTTGAAATAATACGGCGGAGATCATGACGGCGGCGGTTTGGTCGTTCAGCTCTTCCACGATCCGTTCCACCAAAGTGTTGACCGGGTCTACGGAAACCTTCACCACTTCGATCGAAGTTTCGTTCAAGCGGTCCAACAGGCGGCGCATGGAGTGGAACTCGCCGTCGGTGGTTATCAAGCGGGGTTTTTTATCAAGCGGCAGAGCGGATAACCAGCGAACCAACAGTTCCTGGGTGTTGGTGCCCAGTACATAGTCTCCACTCGTGTCGCCGAGTAATCGAGCATAGCCAGCGCGAACGGCATGCGCCTTTTCGAATGCTTTATCCCATTTATCATCCACGAACTGAGCCGCGTCTTCTATCGCTTGCATTTGTCCTTCAAAGGCGACATCCGGCCACGCCTGATGCGAATGACCGGTCAGCAGGATCCGATCCGCGACGGCGAATCGACGATAGTGTTTTTGCAGATGTTGAGCGCGCTCCTGCCAATCTCGATTAACTCTCATGTCGGCACTCCAATGCGGGCACGAATATCCCACAAGTCGGGAAAGACCGGTTTGAATAGGGTTTTCATCAAATATTCCGCGCCGGACGAACCACCACTGCCGCCTTTGGTTCCAATGGTGCGCTGCACCATTTTCACATGGCGATAACGCCACTCCTGCAAGCCTTCATCAAGGTCGACCAACAGTTCGCAAAGCTCAGACAATTGATGATTGCTTTCATAGACTTTAAGCAGGCTGTTTTGAACCGTCTCGTTCGGTTCGGTGGGTGCTGTTACATCGGCTTCGAATACGTCGGCAGGCACCTCGTAACCGGCACGTTGCAGAAAACTAAGGAACACCTGCCAGAGAGAGGGGGCGTGGTAGGCAGCTTCCAGCAAACGGCGGCCTTTGGAGCCTTCCGGTTGAAAGGTCATCGGTTGCGGGCGCTTGTGTCCCAGCATAAATTCGACAACTCGAAACTGGTAACTTTGGAAACCACTGGCGGTATCCAACCGGCTACGAAAACTCTCGAACTCCAGAGGAGTCATGGTCTCAAGAATATCGATTTGCGATACCAGGGTTTTGAAGATTTTGAGAACGCGCTTCAGGGTGTGGTAGCCACGCGGCGCGTCATCCTGATCGAGCCGTTCCATCAGGAAGGCCAGTTCATGACGCAATTGCTTGAACCAAAGCTCGTAGGTTTGATGGATCACAATAAACAGCAGTTCATCGTGCTCTTCTGGTTCACTGCGGGGAAGTTGAAGGTCGATCAGCTCGTCGACCTTTAGGTATTCGGAATAGGTGAGCATCATCTTTTCATTATGGATTGCTGGAGACAATCCATAACATGCCGCCCAGGCGGCAGGTTGGCAACCACTCCCCATCCGGAAGAAAAGTGTTACCGCGACCTGATTGCTTTACACCGTACAACCGATTCGTTACCGCTCGCCACAACGGCGTCAAAACGATTAAGGTTGCAGCCGTTCAACCCGCCAGCCCTCGCCTTCGCGGCGATAAACAAACCGATCATGCAGCCGACTGGCCCGGCCCTGCCAAAACTCGATCGACTCGGGTTTTACCCGATACCCGCCCCAAAACTCAGGAGTGGGGATCGGCCCGTTGCCAAAGCGTTCCTCAGTTGCTTTAAAAGCATCCTCCAGCGCGCGGCGGGACTCAATCGACCGGCTTTGATGGCTCGTCCAGGCGCCAATCTGGCTGGCGCGCGGGCGGGACTGAAAATACAGGTCGGTTTCATGTGCACTCAGCCGCTCCGCCTCGCCCTGAATGAAAACCTGCCGTTCAATCGGCAACCAGGCAAAATGCAGCGATACCTGGGCGTTCCCCGCAATATCGCGGCCTTTCTGGCTGTCGTAATTGGTGAAGAATACAAAGCCGTCTTTGTTCAACCCTTTCAACAACACCACCCGCTGACTGGGGCGGCCACTGGCATCCACTGTCGCCAGCACCATGGCGGTAGGGTCCGCCGTCAACTCGGCATCTATCGCCTGCTGCATCCAGCGTTCGAACTGTTCGAACGGGGAGTCGGCCAAATCGTCGCGGTTCAATCCGCCTTTTAAATAATCACGTCGAATATCGTCCAGCTTCACGGTAAATCCTCGATCAAAGCGCCTGTCGAATCAGCCTAGCGCGGCTGACAGGATGGGCAAAAAAAGGTGCCTCTGTTACTGGTGCGAAACTCCCGAACCGGAGTCTCGCAGCGTCGGCAGGGAAGGCCAGTGCGACCATACACATTCAGCGACTGGGCAAAATACCCAGGCTTGCCATCACCGCCGACGAAATCCCGCAGTGTCGTGCCGCCTTCATTAATCGCCAAGGCCAACACCTGCTTCACATTCGCCACCAACCGCTCGCTTTCTTTACGCGTAAGCCGTCCGGTCGGTTTATGCGGGTAGATGCCACTCATAAAGAGGGCTTCGTTGGCATAGATGTTCCCCACGCCCACCACGATACGGGCATCCATTAAAAAAGTTTTGATCTTGGTCTTACGTTTGCGGCTTTTCTGGAACAAATAGTCGGCACTGAAATCGTCCGTCAGGGGTTCAGGCCCCAAATGGGCGATCAGTTCATGCTCTTCGATAGGCGCTTCAGTATACAACCAGGCACCGAACCGCCGGGGGTCGTTGTATCTAAGACGAACACCGTTATCGAGTTCAACGTCAATATGATCGTGCTTCCCGGGCGTCGGGTCGTCCAACAGGACCCGCACACTGCCGGACATGCCCAGATGCACAATCAGCATGCCGCGCTCCAGCTCGATCAGCAGGTACTTGGAGCGCCGATGGGTCGCGAGAATCTTCTGATCCTGCACCTGCTCGGGCAGCTCAGGCGGGACCGGCCACCGCAGACGGCCATCGCGCACCGTCAAACGGCTGATCCGGCGTCCCAGAATATGAGGTTCGATGCCACGTCGGGTTGTTTCAACTTCGGGTAATTCAGGCATGGTGGGCCTCGCAATGAATCGCGGGGATTATCGCATAGCACCCAGGGGATTCCAGCCATGGACAGCCCCCTTAATAGGGAGCCGAGATGTAAGGCATAGTCGCCGGACATTAATAGTCGGCAACCGGGGAGCGAGAGCGAGGCCTGGGGGTGATCCCCTCCGGGGATGTCCGAGGCAGGACGCCGAGGCCAAGCGTACAAGGACGTATTCACAGCGACCCCGGATGGGATCACCCCCAGGCCTCGCGCCTACCTCAAGGAGGCATTGGCTGGCAGGGGCAATATATTGCGGGCACAAAAAAACCCGGACTGGCCGGGTTTTTTACTGAAACCGAGATTACTTGATCTTGGCTTCTTTGAACATCACGTGCTTGCGAACAACTGGATCGAACTTTTTGAATTCCAGTTTGTCCGGAGTGTTACGCTTGTTCTTGTCTGTGGTGTAGAAGTAGCCGGTACCGGCGCTGGACACCAATTTGATCTTATCACGCATGACCAGGCTCCTTAGATTTTCTCACCACGGGCACGAATGTCGGTCAAAACCGTCTCAATGCCCTTCTTATCGATGATGCGCATGCCCTTAGAGGAAACACGCAGTTTCACAAAACGCTTTTCACCCTCAACCCAGAAACGGTGAGTGTGCAGGTTCGGCAGGAACCGACGCTTGGTTTTGCGATGTGAGTGGGAAACGTTGTTCCCGGTTACAGGACGCTTACCCGTAACTTGGCAAATTCTAGACATTGTAATCGCCTCCGATTCTTCGGTGACACCGACGTTTCAACAAACGGATCGACCCCCCGATGGTGAATGGGTTCGGTCGCCATTAGCCCCCGATCCGCCCTGTCGATCCGGGGCCCGGATAAAATGAGGCGCGATTTATACCAGAACACGCGCCCCATCTCAAGCAGAAATGGTGAAAAATTAAGCGAGTGGTGGGGCGCTGTACGGGAGATGCTTGATGGGAGACGCTGAACGCCAGCACCCAATCATGCCCTTGCGTCTCCCGTGCAGCATCTCCCGGCCAGCAAACTACAACCAGCCCCGCTCAGCGAAGCTCACCACCACACCCGCTCCAACCACCATATGATCCAGCACCCGCACATCGATGGCCGACAGCGAATCCACCAGCCGCTCCGTAATGTGGCGGTCCGCCTGGCTGGGCTCCGCCACACCGCTCGGGTGGTTGTGTGCCAGAATCGCGGCGGCGGCATTGTGCTTCAGCGCTGTGCGGACTACTTCTCTTGGATAGACCGCCGCACCGTCGATGGTCCCCTTGAATAGGGGCTCATAAGCCAAGACCCGATGTTGGTTATCCAGCCAGATCGCCGAGAACACCTCGTGCTTCAGGCCCCGCATCTGCGCCAGCAAAAAACGGCGGGTATCGGCCGGGGAGGTGAGCGACGGGCCGGATTGCAGCTCATCCATCAGAAAACGCCGACCCATTTCCAGCACCGCCTGGAGCTGTACGTATTTGGCCTTACCCAGCCCTTTTCCTGCACAAAACTGAGCTTCATCCGCCGCGAGCAGCGGGGTGAGTCCACCGTAGTCGACCAGCAGTTGTCGCGACAGATCAACGGCGGTCAGGCCGGGCAGTCCGGTTCGAAGAAAGATCGCCAACAGTTCGGCATCGGTCAGGGCGTTCGCGCCCATGGTGAGTAGTTTTTCCCTTGGCCGGTCTGTTTCCGGCCAGTCCTTTATCGTCATGGTCCCTTTCGGTCCTTGTGTTGATGGCGCGCTTCATCGCGCCGGTGAGGAATACCACCCCCTGTGGTATTCTTGCGGGCCTATTTGTACTGCCCGGGGCGCGACAATGCAAACACTGGTCCGCAAACGCATCATCGTCGGTATTACCGGCGGCATCGCCGCTTACAAGGCGGCGGAACTGGTACGCGAGCTGATGCGCGCTGGCGCCGAGGTGCGGGTGGTCATGACCGACGCCGCCAAGGAATTCATAACACCCCTTACGTTGCAGGCCCTGAGTGGCAAACCCGTTCACCACAGCCTGTTGGATGAAGAAGCCGAAATGGGCATGGGGCACATAGAGCTCGCCCGCTGGGCCGACCTGCTGCTGGTCGCCCCGGCCTCGGCGGACTTCATCGCCCGCCTGGCCGCCGGGATGGGCAACGATCTGTTGACCACTCTATGCCTGGCCACCAAGGCGCCCATTGCGCTTGCGCCGGCCATGAATGAGAAAATGTGGCTGAACGCCACGACTCAAGCCAATGTTAAGCGTCTGCGCGATGCTTACCCGGATATGCGCTGGTTCGGCCCCGATGCCGGGCAACAGGCCTGCGGCGACATCGGGCCGGGCCGCATGCTGGAACCTCTGGGGCTGGCTGAGCTGGCGGCGGGATGTTTTGACACCGGTACGCTGACCGGTCGCCGGGTGGTGATTACCGCCGGGCCCACCCGGGAGGCCATCGATCCGGTCCGTTATCTGAGCAACCACAGCAGTGGCAAAATGGGGTTTGCCCTGGCCCAGGCCGCCGCCGACGCCGGGGCCGATGTGGTGCTGATCGCGGGCCCGGTCACGCTGCCCACGCCAGACCGGGTGACTCGTGTCGATGTGATCTCGGCAAGGGACATGCACAAGGCCTCGCTCGAACAACTGGATGGCACAGACCTCTTTATCGGCACCGCCGCCGTAGCGGATTTCCGGCCCAAGGTTCCGCATGAACAGAAACTCAAGAAGCAGCCAGGGCAAAATGAAATGACTCTGCAACTGGTTGAAAACCCCGACATCATCGCCGACGTCGCCAAGGCCGGGAATCGTCCGACCTGCGTAGTGGCCTTCGCCGCCGAAACCCAAAACCTGAAAAGCTACGCACGCACCAAATTGGACAAGAAAGGGGTCGATTGGGTGGTCGCCAACGACGTTTCACGGTCCGATATCGGTTTCGGCAGCGAACAAAACGAAATACTTCTGGTCAGCCGCGACAACAGCCAGGCTTTTGGACCGGCCGGCAAACAACAGGTTGCTCATTTTTTGATTGAAACGCTGGCAAAAACGCTGAATGGGAAACATGAAACGCAAGCCACCAGCAGCCTCTCAGCGTCTTCCGTCTCCCATTCCGCATCTCCCCCCTCTAAGGATTCCCAATGAAAAAAACGCTGAAAATTAAAAAGCTGGATGCCCGCCTGGGTGACACCATTCCGCTGCCCAGCTATGGCACCGAGGGCTCCGCCGGTCTCGATTTACGCGCCTGCCTGGACGCGGCGGAAGTGTTGGAACCCGGCCAGACCAAACTGATCGGCACGGGGCTGGCCATTCACATCGAAGACCCGGCCTATGCGGCCATGATTCTTCCGCGTTCCGGTCTTGGTCACAAACACGGCGTGGTGCTGGGCAACCTGGTGGGTCTGATCGATTCCGATTACCAGGGCGAGCTGATGATTTCCTGTTGGAACCGTGGCATTGAAACGTTCACCATCGAACCGGGCGAACGCCTGGCGCAATTGGTTTTGGTACCGGTGGTGCAGGCGGATTTCGAATGGGTCGAAAGTTTCGAGGATTCTGTCCGTGGCGAGGGCGGTTTTGGTCATACCGGTCGCCACTGATCGGTCATTGGCCAAAAGGAGGCTTAACGCTTTCACAGCCTTGGGCTAAAGTAACCCAGTGAGTGGCTGCTGACTGACTAGTTTGTGCCCACCCAGAAATACCATTTCTGGGTGGGCACTATCGCGGTGCAGGGATGCACCGTCAAAATCGAGCACCTTAGTGCTTGATTTTGCGAGCCAGGAAAAACCGCGTTTTTCCTGAGCGATTCCGCGAAACGCCAGGGAGGGCGGTTCAGGATGAAAACTAGTTCGCTCAGCCCTCCTGTATTCTTGACCGACAATAAAGGAAGAGTCCGTGGCATTTCCTACGTTAAAAAAGGCTGCTAATAAAAAGAACAAGGCGCCCGGCGATTCGTCGGCCAAGACCAAATCCAACTTATCGGCCAACCGAGGGGTTTTCAGCTTTATGCTGATCCCCGTATTGGCGTTGGCGGCATCGGTTGGTGCTGCCGCCTGGTGGGTGATCAACCAAACCATCGGCCCGGTCAACCAAAACCACCAGACGGTGCTGGTCACTCAAATGGCGAACCAGTACGAAGCCTATTTCAATAATGTCCTGGCCCAGCACAAGGCACTGATGAGCCGCCTTGCCAATAGCGAGGACATCATCACCCTGTTGAGCGAGGGTGACCTGGACACCCTGGACGAGGCCGAACAACGCATCGTCAGCCAGGTGCCTCATGGTCTGGCTGTGCATCTCTTCCCTCAAGGCCAGGCAGTCACTCAACCCGACGCCAACCCACCGCTCGGATTCGCCGGGCTTGATATGATCCGGCGTACGGAACAGGGGCAGACTCTGGCCTGGGAAGCTCATCAGGCCGACGGCCAGGCCTATCTGCATGCCGTTACCGCCGTGCGCAACACCGAGGGCAATCTGGTGGGTACCTTGAGTGTCAGCCAGAACCTGGATTACCTTCGCCAGGAACTGGCCGGAATTGACGGCAGCCAGGGGAATGTTTTGGTGCAACAACAATTCCAGGGCGGTCCCCGCCAGACGTTGCTCACTTATGGCGCCAAGAACAGCAATGAAGTCATTTCCCTGCGTTCGGACAATCCAAATTGGACGCTGACGTTTCAACCCTCCGATGAACTGGCCCAATCCACAGTGTTCGCCGCTACCAGCCTTTGGTCCGCGTTCGGGCTTATTCTTCTGGTTGGTTTGGGCTCTTTGATATTGGCCGCGAATCGGTTACAGGCTGCCCTACGTCACGATGGCAACCTTCTGGCCCGCCATGTGCAAAAGGTTATCGGGGGTGGTCAGCCATCCACCGAGGCTTATTCACTGGCCATATTCAACAGCGTGGCAAAAAGCCTGACTCGGATGCGGATGGGCAAGGCCCAGCCCAAGTCCGCGTCGGTCGCAATCGGCGCTCAGGAGACTCCGCTGGTGGAAGCCGGTATGGAACCTGAGCAGGAACAAGCCGACACTGTGATGGACGACTTCGATGTTTCCATGATGGAAAGCGACAGCGACCTTCTGGGGATGGATTCAACGCCGCCGCCACCCGTCCAGGCCCGCACCCAAAGCGTACCCGCCGAGATTTTCCGTGCCTATGACATCCGCGGTGTGATGGGCGACACCCTGGATGCCGGAATCGCCCGGCAGATTGGTCTGGCCATCGGCAGCGAAGCTTACGATCGGGGCGATCAGTCCGTGGTAGTCGGGCGCGATGGTCGTCTCTCCAGTCCGGAACTGACCAAAGCGTTGATATCGGGTTTGACGGAAAGCGGGTGCGATGTCATCGACATTGGCGTAGTGCCGACCCCGCTGGCTTATTACGCTACACACACGCTGGGTGCCACCTCCTGCGTGATGGTTACCGGCAGCCACAATCCGGGCAACTACAATGGCTTTAAAGTGGTGCTCGCTGGCAACGCCCTCACTGGAGACGAGATTCAAGCGCTTCATCAGCGCATCGAAGAGGAAAACTTCCTCAGCGGCAACGGTGGCATTACCAGCAACGAGATTGCCCCAAACTACATCAACCGAGTGGTGGAGGATGTCAAAGTCACCCGACCGATGAAAGTGGTGGTCGACTGTGGCAACGGTGTGGCTGGCAATATCGCCCCCAAACTGATCAAGTCGCTGGGCTGCCACGTGCTGCCACTGTATTGCGATATCGACGGTAATTTCCCGAATCACCACCCTGATCCAGGTGATGAAAAGAACCTTCAGGATCTGGCGCGTACCGTCGTGGAAACCCGGGCCGACATCGGCATCGCCTTCGACGGCGACGGCGACCGGATCGGCCTGGTCACCAACAGCGGCAAAATCATTCACGCCGACCGGCTGTTGATGCTGCTGGCAAAAGACATGATCACCCGGAACCCCGGCGCGGCCGTGCTCTACGATGTGAAATGCAGCCGCCGCCTGCACGGTTTGATTGTGGGTTACGGCGGTAAACCGATCATGTGGAAAACGGGCCATTCCCACATCAAGCGCAAGATGAAGGAATCCGGCGCCCTGCTGGCAGGCGAAATGAGCGGTCATGTTTTTTACAAGGAGCGCTGGTACGGTTTTGATGATGCGCTCTATACAGCCGCGCGATTGCTGGAAATCGTCTCTGCCAAGAGCGACAGCCTGGATGCCCTGTTCGGCAGCTTCCCGGAAGATTTGGCGACTCCTGAGATCAGTATTGCCGCTCCGGAAAAACGCAAATTCGACATTATTGAGCAGTTGCAACGCCGGGCGATTTTCGAAGGCGGGAAAATCACCGATATCGACGGGCTGCGTGTGGACTTTCCGGACGGCTGGGGGCTGGTGCGGGCGTCCAACACCACACCCAAACTGGTGTGCCGCTTCGAGGCGGATACGGATCAGGCCTTGACCCGTATTCAGGCGCAGTTCCGTTCGCAGCTTCAAGCCGTTGACAGCCAACTGCAGATTCCCTTTTAATCCCGGCGCCTGAATTTGTGATGAGGGACACGGAACGCTGAATGGGAGACGCTTGACGGTAGACGCTGGTTTGAAGCGGCTTCCTCGGCATGGAGTAGGATTACCAGCCAGCGTTTTCCGTTTAGCATTCCGCGTCTCCCGCGATACAAGCGTCTTCCAGAACCAAGGAACCAATCATGCCTCTCGACCGCAAGACCGCTTTGAACTTCGTCAACGTGCTGCACGAGGCGCTGCCCTATTTGCAGCGCTTCCAGGGTGCCACCGTGGTGATCAAGTACGGCGGCAATGCCATGGTCGACGAGACACTGAAAGCCAGTTTTGCCCGCGACATCGTGCTGCTGAAAACCGTGGGCATCAATCCGGTCGTGGTGCATGGCGGTGGCCCTCAGATTGGCGAACTGCTGACCAAGCTGAACATTGAAAGCCGTTTTGTTAACGGTATGCGCGTGACCACCAGTGAAACGATGGATGTGGTGGAGATGGTGCTGGGCGGCCTGGTCAACAAGGAGATCGTCAACCTGATCAACCAGGCGGGCGGTCAGGCATTCGGCATTACCGGTAAGGATGGCCATACCATTCAGGCCAAGAAGCTGAAGGTCACCCAGAAGACGCCGGATCTGGCGAAGTCCGAGATTATCGATATCGGCCATGTGGGCGAGGTCGAGAAAGTCGATACCCGTCTGATTCGTTTGATGGCCGAGGGTGGTTACATTCCGGTTGTGGCGCCGATCGGCGTGGGTTCGGACGGCGCTTCCTATAATATCAATGCGGATCTGGTGGCCGGTAAACTGGCCGAGGTGCTGGGTGCGGAAAAATTGATTCTGCTGACCAATATCAGCGGCCTGCAGGATAAGGAAGGCCAGGTGTTGACCGGCCTGACGACCGCACAGGTAAATGCGTTGATCGAGGACGGCACTATTTACGGCGGGATGCTGCCGAAGATCCAGTGTGCGCTGGATGCCATTCACAATGGCGTGACCAGTGCGCACATTATCGACGGTCGGGTTGCTCACGCGACTTTGCTGGAAATTTTCTCGGACGAAGGGGTCGGCACCCTGATCAGTAACCAGACGGAAGTACTATGACCGAAAGCACTCCCACGGCGACGTTGTCCCGCCGTGACCAGATTCTGCAGGCGCTTGCCCACATGCTGGAGAACAGTCCTGGGCAAACGATAACAACGGCTCGTCTGGCGAAGGCGGTGGGCGTTTCCGAGGCGGCTCTGTATCGTCATTTTCCCAGCAAGGCGAAGATGTTCGAGGGGCTGATTGAGTTTATCGAGGATACGCTGTTTTCGCGGGTGAACCGGATTCTGCAGGAGGAGCAGAATGCGACGCCTCGTTGTGAGGCGATTCTGACGTTGCTGTTGGCGTTTGCTGAGCGTAATCCGGGAATGTGTCGGATTTTGATCGGGGATGCGTTGGCGGGCGAGGTGGAGCGGTTGCGTTCGCGGGTGGCGCAGGTGTTCGATAGGCTGGAGACGCAGATCAAGCAGATTATCCGGGAGGCGGAAATCCGGGAGGGGCTGCGGACGACGGTGACGTCGACTCAGGCGGCGAACCTGTTGCTGGCGGCGGCCGAGGGGCGCATCAATCAGTTCGTGCGCAGCGAGTTCAAACGCAAGCCGACGGACGACTGGAAACCCCAATGGGGCGTTCTCATCCAGGCCGTCTTCCGCAAAGACTGAGGTTTCGTGGCATTGGTCCGCGTCCGGGAACCGATGGTGCTCCTGGAGGGCCGCCATAAACCCGTCCATGGGGGCTAGACCGAAACATCCCTGTTTCGGACTTCCCTCTAGGAGCACCACCGGTCCCCGGACGCTCGCTTTAGCGGCTGATTCCTACCTAATCATCCCCTTAAAACTTGATCTTCATCCCACCGCCCACTCGGGTGGCATTCCCTTCGCTTTCTTCCGGCAGGAACACTTCGCCAAAGGTGTAAGTGCTGACTTGCGGGTTGTACTGGATCTCGTGCAGGGCGGAGAAGAACGTCTGGGTCTCGTTGACCACGTCGGCATCGTCCTCCTGGCTGGCATAGCCCCCGGAGATCATCAGGCGGGTGGGCCAACGGGTGACGTTTACCGGCATTTTGCCGAACGCCAGGAAGCTGGTGCCATTCAGGTCCTGGTCGGAATTTCCGGCCATCTGCAGCAAGCCGCCGAGCGTGAGTGTGCCGAGGTCGTATTCGCCCACAAGACGGAATACCTGAGTGTTGTCGGCTGCGCCGTTCACTTCGAAACCGGCACTCGCTCTGAACGTTGGTTGGTCTAGGTTGATGGCGAGAGAGAAGCCGGTATCGCCTTCGGGGTCTTGAGCCGGAAGAACGGCGCCGTCGAAACTGAGGCCGCCTTGCAGGTCGTTGCTGGTGAAGTTAAGCCCGGTTCCATATTGGGTGCCGGTCGGCAGGAAGCGGTCTGGTGTGAGGATGCCGCCACCGAGGATCAGGTGGTGACGAATGGGGCCGTCAAATTCAGGGTCGAGGTAACGCTGTGTCTTCGATACCGGTGTGGGGCCGCCAAACAGTCTCAGCGTGCCGAAATCCCCCTGGGCACCGACGTGCCCCTGCAAGGCGAAGGCGTAGGAACTGTTGTTCAGGTCGACGATATCGGCGTAAAAACGGGCGTCGAATAGGCCGGTGACCTGGTCGGTGATGGGCGCGTCGCCACGAAAACCAAAATGGCTTTCGTCGGCATCCAGTTCCAGGCTCATGCCCGGGTCGGTGTTTTCAACATATACCATGCCGTTGGCGACGCCATAGACTGTGGTTTTGGCGCTGGCGGACGCTGCCAGGCCTAATGTGACAAAGAGCGACACCGTTGTTTTGTTCATAATGCCTCCTGAGTGAAAGATTGGCGCAGTGTAGTGGTCCAGGTCTTGACCTGTCTGCGACACAGGTCGATTATCGTTACATTCGCCTGTAGTTTACTGGGAGCCTTTTGGGTTCTTAGACGGCCTCGCGGGGATTTTTCGCAGTCTCCCTTGTCGTTCACTTATCAGAACTGACACATCATGGATGCTTGGATACATCACTATCGGCAACTGCCGGACACCGACACGCGTGAAGTCTTTTTCAGTGCTTTGGTGCAGCATTATGCCGAACTGTTTAATGCTACTGAAACAGGTTATCTCCTGCTGGATGAGAAGCTGAATGTTTTGGCGAGCAATGAGTTGGCCAATGAATTACTGGGCCATACGCCTGCCAACGGTGAGCCTATTCCGCGGCCGGGGGATTTGTTTGAACTGGAAGACGATGCTCGGGATGAGGAGTGTATTCTCAAACGAGCGCTTCGGGAGCAGCGGCCCTGCCAGGCGGAAGTGAGTGTTCGCCGTAATGGTGAGCATTGCTGGCTCCGCATGACGGCGTTGTCGCTGGCGCTGCTGGAGTCCCGCCAGATTCTGCTGGTGCTGCAGGATGTGTCGGCGGAGAAACGCTTGCAGGCGGACGTACTCGCCAAGCAGCAGCAGCTCGACAAGGCGCGCACGCGGGATTCACTGACCGGGCTGCACAATCGCCGTTACATTTTGGACGAGTTGGATCACCTGAACGCCCAGGCCAAACGTTACGGGACGCCTTTTTCCATCGCTCTGATCGATCTGGACCATTTTAAAAGCGTTAACGATACCTACGGCCATGAAGTGGCCGATAAGGTATTGCTGCGCCTGGCGGGATTGATTCAGGAAGAACTGCGGGACGCGGATATCACGGCCCGCTATGGGGAGGAGGAGTTCATGGTGCTGTTGCCGGAAACCGGTATCGAGGCGGCGGTGCAGACGATCAATCGTCTGCGTCAGCATTTTACCGAGAGCCGGGTCGAGGGCATCAGTCGTTCGCTGTCGCTCAGTGCGGGGGTCATGCAATGGGAGCCGGGTCTGTCTCTGGAGCAGTTGGTGTTCAAGACGGACCAGCGCCTGGCGATGGCGAAATACGCCGGGCGCAATCAGGTTTGCGGCGACATCGAAGATGTGGAGTAGGTCAGCTTTCCGCTGTCAGCCCCTGAAATTCAGGCATAGACCGTAGCCCTTTGAACGAGATGTCGGTTTTGGCTTCATCCCGATAGGAGGGAGCCAAGCCGATGGCTTTTTCCAGGTATTCCAACGCGGCGGTAGGCTCGTTCCGCTGGGCGTAGGCACATGCCATCTGGTAATGGGCGTGGCCGTGTTCGGGGTCGATGGCAAGCGCCTGCTCGCTGAGGTTGATCGCCCATTTGGTTTCGTCGAGTTCCAAAGCGGCATCGGCTTTGTAGGTCAGCGCTTCGGTATCGAAGGGTCTCAGGGTGAGGATCTGGTCGTATATCTGAATCTTGCTCTGTGGGCTGGCTTCCTGGCTGGCACGCAGCCACAGGGAATGGATCTCGTTGGTTTTCTCGATCTCTTCCCGGTTTTCCTCAATCACGGCCGTTTTTTCCTTGAGGTTTCTCTCCAGCGCTTTCAATCGCTTCTCGTAGGAGGATACCAGTTTGGAGACTTCACGGTCGGCGTAGGTGTGGGCTTTTTCCTTGATATCGCGAATGTTGGCATAACCAACCACGACCAGCAGAGAGGTCACGCCAGCGATGAGGTAGAAGAAGTAGGTCACGGTATCGATGGAGTAGGTGACCGACTGGGTGGCGAGTTCGAGCTGTTTGGCGTTGAGTTTGTCGGAATACTCAACGCGGAAATTCATCATTTCCTGCCGCAGGGAGCGAACTTCATCAAGCAGGTAGCGCTCGATGAAGGGGTTGTACATGGGTTCGTCGAGCGTTTCGATGGTGTCGGCGACTTCGTCCTCGCTGTACACCTCGGCGGCTGTTGGGTTTTCTTCGGGTTGCTCGCCCCAGGCCGGGGCAAGCAACAGCAACATCATCAGCCCAATCAGGCTACGCATGTGGTTTTATCCTGTGTGGCAGGTTCGATCAACGCATGATGCAGCGTTCGAATCGCTGCTTCATACTGATCGTCCTCAACCACAACACGGATGTCAACCTGACGCATGCCTTGGTGGATGGCCAATACACTGATTTTGTTGTCCGCCAGAGCGGAACTCAACCGCGCCAGAATACCCGGCACGTTCATATCACTGCCGATGGCGGAGACCATGGCGATCTTGCGGCTGGAGATGTCGGCCCCCGGATAATAACGTTCCAAACGGCTCTTGATGCGCTTGATCACCTTGAGGCCGGTATCCAGATAGAGCGTTACGGTGTTGGCGTTATGCTCCTTGGCGAGCAGAGGCACGTCGAAATCCTGCACCAGCTTCTGGATTTCCAGGAAATGATTCGGCTCGCCGACGATGTCCTGATCGAACACGTCGATGGCAAAAATGTGCGGCTTGCCAGCCACGATCTCGACGCTCGGCTTTTCACTGAGGTAGTCGTTGGTGATCAGGGTGCCATCGTGATGCGGCTCGAAGGTGTTCTTAACCCGCAGGGCGATGCCCTTCTGGCGCAGACCCTTGGCGGCTTTCGGGTGAATGGCTTCCATCCCGATCAAGGACAACTGGTCGGCTACATCGTAATTGGTACGACCGATCGGTTTAACCTTCTCGGCACCCACCACTTTCGGGTCCGCCGTGGAAAGGTGGTATTCCTTGTGAATCACGGCTTCACGTGCATCGGTCAGCTCGGCGATTTTGCTGAAGGTGATTTCGCTGTAACCCCGGTCGAAGGTTTTCATCAAGCCTTCTTTGCACTGGGTATAACCGGTGACAATGGGCATTTCCTGGGCGAGATCGAACTTGCTGAAGATACGGTGGATTTTTTCATCCATCATCAGGTTGTCCGGTTCACGCCAACCGGTCAGGTCGACGAAGCGGGCATTGATGCCTTCGGCCTGAAGCAACAGGGCGGTGTTGAACGCACTGTGGGCTTCACCGACTCCAGCCAGCATTTCACGCACAGTGGCCAAGTGCTCTTCGATCTGGAAGTGACCGTAGGAACAAACACGCTGCAGGTCGAGCAGGCAACTGCGAATGCCTTCCATACGCTCGGTGATGAACTGGTCGGCCTGCTTGCGGGTATGGGGCAACTCGAACATTTCGGCGTTCACGTCCCGCATGGCTTTGGCGGCATCGGTGAGACGTTCGCTCCACTGCCAGTCGGAATCGTTGTTGGCGAACAGGGCATAGACGCCCGGCTCTTTGGTTTTCTTGTGCTCCAGCAGCAGGTTGGTGATGCCGCCGTAAGCCGAGACAACAAATATACGCTGATACAGATCTTTCGGGTCTCGCTTGGTTTGCACGATGTTGTCGCGTACGGCTGCAAAGTCGCTCATTGACGTTCCGCCAATTTTCTCGACTGTATGTTCCGCCATGGGGGGTGGACCTCCTTCGGCGCTGAGCGCTGTACCGCCGGTGGCGAAACCGGCGTGGCATCAGGCCTGTTCTTAGTATGTGATTTGCTGTGGCTCCATATTATTCCACGATATCGGCTTCGAGCGGATAAGCGCCGTCCGGGCCATGCGTTTCCTTGCCGTTCAACGGCGGATTGAAGGCGCAGGCCAGTTGCAGTTCGGACTTGGCTTTCAGGATGTGGTCGTCGTTCTTATCCAGAATGTAGATGGTGCCTGGCTTGATCTCGTGCTCAATGCCCGTGCCCTTGTCCAATATCGACCCCTCGCCGGAAATGCAGTACACCGTCTCCAGGTGATTCTTGTAATGAATCGGTGTCTCGGTGTTGGCGAAGATGGTGGTGATATGGAAAGAAAAGCCCATGTTGTCGTTCTTCAACGACATACGAACGCTTTCCCAGGTCTCACCCGCCACGCGACGCTCTGAATTCCGGCATTCGTCCAGGGTACGTACAATCATTCAGTAATCCTCCTAGAGCCTGCCCATTCGGGCAGGCCATACAATCAATTTAGGGCTCAGCTGGCCTTGGCTTTGGCTTCGGGCATGACCTTGGCAAAGGCGTTTTCCAGAATATCGATGCCTTTGTTGAGATCTTCAACCGGAATGGTCAGCGGGCACAGGCATTTAACCACTTCATCCCAAGGGCCGCTGGTTTCGACAATCAGGCCATGGGCGAAAGCTTCCTTACAAATTTTCTCCGCTGTTTCGCCGTCCGGGGTGCCAATGCCGCGCATCATACCACGGCCTTTCAGTACCAGGACGTCTTCGCCAAAACGTTTGATGATGTCGCTGAAGCGCTTCTCGATAAGATCGGCACGCTTGGCGATCTCCTGTTCGAACGTCTTGTCTTTCCAATATTCTTCCAGGGCAACACGGGCGGTTACAAAGGCCAGGTTGTTGCCCCGGAAGGTGCCGTTATGTTCACCGGGCTTCCACTGATCCAGTTCCGGACGCATCAAGGTGACCGCGAACGGCAGACCGTAGCCACTCAAGGACTTGGACAGCGTAACGATGTCCGGCTTGATACCGGCCGGTTCAAAACTGAAGAAAGTACCGGTACGGCCACAGCCCGCCTGAATGTCATCCACGATCAACAGAATGTCATGCTTGCGGCACAGGGTTTCCAGCTCTTTCAGCCAGTCCATGCGGGCGGCATTCAAACCACCTTCGCCCTGAACGGTTTCAACGATGACACCGGCCGGCACTTCAATGCCGCTGCCGGGGTCGGTCAGCAGTTGGTCCAACAGTTTCAGGCCCATGAAGTCGTCGCCTTCCTGACCATAGCCATCATAAGGAATACGTGTGATGTCGCCCAAAGAAACACCGGCGCCGCCACGCTGACCTTTGTTACCGGTAGCCGCCTGAGCGCCCAGGGTGCAACCGTGATAGCCATTGGTGAAAGACACAATGCCACTGCGGCCCTTTGCCTTACGGGCAATCTTCAGCGCCACTTCCACGGCGTTGGTGCCGGTCGGGCCGGTGAACTGAACTTTGTAGTTCATGCCGCGCGGCTTCATGATGATGTTGTTGAACGCCGTCAGGAACCGCTCTTTGGCATCGGTGTACATATCGAGACCATGGGTGACGCCGTCGGCCAGAATATAGTCGACCAGGGGCTGTTTCAGCAGGTCGTTGTTGTGGCCGTAGTTCAGGGTACCGGCACCGGCCAGAAAGTCGATGTAGGTCTGGCCGTCCTTGTTTGTCAATCGGGCGTTCTTGGCGGTGGTAAACACCGTCGGAAAGGACCGGCAGTAGGAGCGGACCTGGGATTCAATCTGTTCGAAAATTTCCATGCTGTTCTCCAATCTCTCGGAATTTATAGGTGAATGATCCGGTTACCGCGGGATGGGACCAATTCGATAAAGCTCTTCGGATTCGTGACGACCACCGAAATGATTATCTTTCTCAAATAGAATATCAACATCCAGCTCTGTCTCCCACTCTCGTGCGAGCGACTTGAACAGCCGCTGAGACGGCTCGTTGTCCGGCGTGATGGTGGTCTCCAGGTAGGAGATGTCGCTGAGCGCATCACGCTCCATCAAACTTCGGATCATGCGCTTGGCCAGACCCTGGCCCCGCGCTTTTTCACCCACCACGACCTGCCACAGGAAATAGGTGTCCTCGGCGCTGGGTTTGCGGTAGCCCGATACAAACCCCACCAATTCCCCTTCCGCCTCGGCCGCGATCGACGTCTTGGCGAAATGGCTGGCCTGCAACAGATTGCAGTACAGGGAGTTGGTATCCAGCGGCGGGCTTTGCTCCACCAACTGGTGAACGGCCAGGCCGTCTTCTGAATGTGGTGTTCTCAGTGTGATGTTCATTTTTTACTCATCACCTCATTTTGCAACTGTTATGAGAAACCCGGCTCACGCTTAGTTCCTCATCTAATCTTTCGATGGCTAAAGATTTTAACACAGGTTTTGGTGCGTTTTGCAAGTAAGAGCGCTTTTCATGGCAATCAAACCTTTAGCCTTCGAAATTTTCACTTGCGATACACCGCATTGAGAGGCTACTCTAGATTAGGTTTCGAAATTGTTTCATTAGAGGACGAACCTTTTGTCATGCGATATAATCTGGCGCTCATGGGAGATACCACCCAGCTGGTAAAGGATCAGACGATGAAACGAGTGGATGAAGTATTGGTGTCGTTGCGCCGGATCATCCGCGCTACCGATATTCATTCGAAGAAACTGAGCAAGCACAGCGGTCTGACATCACCTCAGTTATTGATCCTAATGGCGATCGACAAACTCGGGGATGTCACCATCGGGACCGTCGCCAAGGATGTGAACCTCAGTCAGGCCACTGTGACCACCATTCTCGACCGGCTTGAGAAACGCGGGCTGGTGCAGCGGGTGCGAAGCGAAGTGGATCGTCGGCGGGTACACGCCAAGCTAACGGATGAAGGCCAGAAGATCGTCGAGGACGCCCCCAGCCCGTTGCAGGAAAGCTTCGTGGAAAAGTTCGATACGCTGCCGGAATGGGAGCAGACGATGATATTGTCTTCCCTGCAAAAGCTAGCTGAGCTGATGCAGGCGTCGGACATCGACGCCGCCCCCGTACTGCACGTGGGCGATGTGACTCATCACTATGGCGGGTCCGGCCAGAACTGAACCTGGCCGGGGCATTCAATCCTTGAGTGCCTCCCAATCCGCCCGAGTTATCCGATAGAGCACGCCCATCTCACCATAGTAACGATCCGTATTCTCCTGGAAGACCATGCCAATGCGCTCCATCACCGCCAGTGAGGGTTTGTTCTCCGCATAGGCTGTGGCCCAGATCCGTTCGAGACCGAGCTCCCGGAATCCATAATCCCGCACGGCTTTGGCTGCTTCCGTGGCCAGCCCCTTTCCCCAATAGGGCTCGGCCAGGTGCCAGCCAATCTCGATATGTTCGGAGAAACGGCCGTCACCGAGCGGCAGGGCCTTGAGCACGATTATACCGGCGAAGGCGTTATCGGCTTTCATGCGAATGGGGAAGGCACCCGAGCCTGGCGTATGCGCTTCCCAACGCACCGCCCGTTCGACGAAAAGCGATTCCATCACGGCCCGTTCGGGCATGTCTTCCCAGTTGAGAAACTGTCGAACGGCGGGTGACTTGTAGATTGCCCGGTGCTCTTCGAGATCGCGTTCAGCCCGATAGTCGGTAATAACACAGCGTTCGGTTTCAAGAGGCAGCATGGTTGTTTTTCTCGTTAATGTGGAACTTCACGACCAGGATAAGCAGGGCGCCCCGGGTCAGGATGCTGGCGCCATTGAGCACCAGGAGGGGCCAACTTTGGCTGAGAGGCATGGTGAGCGCAAATGCGAGGGTGGAGGCGTCCTTGGTGAGTGTAAAGGCGAGCATACGGCGTGACAGGACTCCGGCGGATTTTACCTTCCAGACGGCGAGCATTTGGTGGAGTGTCCCCTGAACCAGGACGAGCGTCATGATCAGAATCAGGGTGTTGGTGAGGGGCAGCAGGCCGGGCAGGGGGCGGATGAAAAAGACGACACAGCCGCCGAGCAGGCAGGCTTCGGCGACGAGTAAGGCGGTCAGGCTGGCTTTCGAGCGGCGCTCCCACCAGATCCAGAAGAGGATGTTGAGGATGAGTGCCAGGGCGGCGAGCCGGGTCCAGACGAGGTAGTGGTTGAGTACGGGGACGGCGAGGCCGAATAGGAAGTTGCCGTAGAAGGCGAAGTAGCTGGAGAAAAACTGGTTTACTGAGAGACGGTCGGTAGCCGGTATATGGTTGCGGCGACGGCGGTCGAGTATTTTTTCGAGCTGGGCCCATAGGCCGTATACGGTGAGACCGAAGAGGATGGAGCTGACCCATCCCCAAAGATGGTAGGCGGTCATGCCGGTTGGCCTGGAGGCGGCGTGGTGTGGCGTTTTGCGCTTGGTAACGAGCTGTGGTTTTTTGTAATCGATACTTTCAAAATCGGCCTTCTGGGCTAAGGTAAATAATGAAGCTGCTGGATGTGCAATCCTCGCTTCACCTGTGATGGGGGCAACCCCAAAGTGGGCGGATGGGCTGGCTGCTGCCTGATGCTGTCAGGCGGCACCCACCGCCCCAAATTCTACTTCCCCTCCTGATTGTTTCCCAGTCGTGCCAAGAACCCGCGATGGTGGGGGAGTGTGGCTTCCTCCGGGTCGTCGTGAATACATCCATGTCGGTCCGACGCTTCGGGACTAGGCCGCAGCATCCCTGCTGCGGACTCCCCTGCGGAAACCACACTCCCCCACCATCGCTAGTCTTCCGAATCGCTCCATGCTTGTATATCCGGGCTGGCAGCCCATATCAAAAAATGTGATGTCAATTTAAGGAGTAATGCATGAAAACCATCCTAATCACCGGTGCCAACCGAGGCATTGGTCTGGCAATGACTCAACACCTACTGGATGCGGGCGACCGCGTTATTGCCACCTGCCGCGACCCTGAAGAGGCGGAACGCAGCCTCCCGTCCCAGGAACGTCTTCGTTGGGTGCAATTGGATGTGACCGAGCCAAAGTCGGTTTTAGCGCTGGCAGAGGAGCTGGAAGAGGAAGCCGTTGATGTGCTCATCAACAACGCGGGAACTTACGGGCCGAGAGGCCTGCCGTTGGGCGAGGTGGAGCCGGAACCCTGGGTGACGGTGTTTCGGACCAATACCATTGGGCCTTTGTTGGTGACTCAGGCTTTGTTGCCAGCGTTGCGGCGGGGGAAGGATCGGAAGATTGCGATCATCAGCTCGAAAGTGGGGTCTATCGAGGACAATGGCTCGGGTGGCAGCTATCTGTACCGCAGCTCGAAGGCGGCGGTGAATCAGGTGATGAAGAGTATGTCGGTGGATCTTGCCGATGATGGTTTCGTGGTGTTGTCGCTGCATCCGGGCTGGGTTCGGACCCGCATGGGAGGGCCGAATGGGCTGATTGATGAGGAGACCAGTGCCCGGGGGCTGCTGAAGGTGATCACCGAGGCGACGCCTGAGCAGAGCGGGCACTTTTTCAATTACGATAGGACGGAAATTCCCTGGTAGGGGTTATTCCGGCCGTACGGTCAGTTGGTCCGGTCCGAGCCGGGCGCGCAGGCGCACTTCGGACTGGGCGGGGACGGGCAGGGTGATGCTGGTCTGGTCGTTACGTTGGTTTTCCCAGTGGCTGAGTTCGACCTGTGCCTCGACCTGGAAGGAGTTGCGGTTGGTGAGCGTGAGCCACCATTCGTTGCCACCCAGGCGCTCTGTGGCGAGGGTGACGAGGTCGGATGATCCGAGGTCCAGCTCGGCTTGGTCTCGTTCCTGGGGGCGATATTGGGTTTCGAGCAGGGCGACTTCCTGATCCCACACCGCCACCTGGACCGGTCCGGCGATGGCGGGTAGCTCATCTTCCCCGCGGATATTCAATGACCACTGCCCCGATACAGTGTCTGTCTGGCGGGTGTTCCAGCCAAACCGGTAATGGTGGCTCACGTCTTCGAGTTTGGCGTTCTCTACAGTCAGCCAGGCGTGGCTGCCACTGGGCAGGAGGATAGGGTCTTCGGATTTAAGCGTGGCCTGGCCGCTGCTGTCACCGGCCTTTGGAGCAGAGGCACGAACATCGCTTTCGACGGCCATGGTCTGGCGGGTCATCATGACTTCGCCCTGAGACCGGCTTTGTGCGTAGCTATAGCCCGGTGCTTTTATGTTGTATTGGGACTGGTTGTGCAATACCAGTTGCTGGGTGAGCATTTGGGGGTCGCTGGTGAGGTTCAGGCTGTAACGGACTTCGGCGGCAATACCGGTGTCGAACCAGGCATAGCGGAAGGCGTTGGATTTCGCTTCGCTTTGCCGCACCTGCAGGGCGAAGTTGTCATCCACGCTTTGACCCACCACCCAGCTGAGCCGATACCACTGGTCTCTCGGCAAGGGTTTGCGCTCGCCTGCCTGCGCCAATATCAACAGGTCGTCACTGGAATGAAAGACCGTCCAGGACCCCGACCAACCGTCCACCTGAACCACAGTGTCTTTGTTCACCCACCATTTCCGCTCTGGCGTCTGCCAGGTGAGTGTAAGGTTGGGGTCGTCCGCCTGCCACCAGAACTGGGAGGATTGGAGGTTATCCACAGGGAGTGGCAATGCGCTGGAGGCCTGTCGTAATTCGGTGGAGCGCTGAATCCAGGCGCCCTGGCCGGTGAGATAGAGCCAGTCGGCCTCGACCGGGTCGGCGGCGTGGCTTGGGGATGTGGCCAGCGCGGCCAGGGCGAGCCCCATCCAGGCGGTGGTGTGGACGGTCATAAGTGCCTCCCTGTGATGCGTATTTTTTTGTGTTCGGTCAGTGTAAAACGGGAAACGGGTCTTGTCTTGGTGTGGGATGGTCAATAATCGGTATGGCGGAGGCGAGTTTTCAATGCGGGTTGGTGTGGAGTCGGCTGAGGACGTAGGCCTGGAGGGCGATGGTGTCGTTTTCGTCGAGTTTGTGCCATTGCAGGCCTATGGTGCAGGTGCCACGATCTTCATCGAGGACGAAGGAGCGGATGATCGCCTGCAGGCGCATGACTTTTTCGACACTGCCCAGGTTGAGTTTGGTGATGACGGAGATTTGCTCACCTGCCTCGAAAGCCTGGGCTCGAGTGCGGACCCGTCCACCGTCGGTGCTGAGATCGATGATTTCGGCGTTGCTGCGCTCTCCTTCGAACACGAGCGTGGCCTGGATGTTCACTTTGGCGCGAACGGCTTTGCGGACTTCCCCAAGGAACAGCTGAGTGGGCATGGCGAGGTGCAGATGGGGAAAAGGTGCCATCGAGACGTGGATAATCTGAGTCCGAAAGGCACAGGCGCCGTTGATCTTGTTGGCGAAGAGCCGGACATTAACGCCGGTTTCCAGCTTCACGGTGATGGGATGGCCGTTGACAACGGGAGTGGTCACAATAATGGACTTACCCGGCCGATAACCAACCAGAATGCTCCGATCCCGATCGTTGGTATAACCGTCCAGTTCCAGCTGCAGGGGTTGCCCGGGCATTAGCTGAAGTGACTCGAAAGTGGGGTTCTTTTCCGACATCAGAACTCTGTTTCAAACATCCCACTGCAGGATAGCCCTAAATGTGGCCAACCTCTATAGCCAATTACTTTGCCAAGAACCCGCACCGGGTGCCTGGTAGGGCTTATACAGGGCCGGCATGAACCCATATATGGTCCCCTCCCCGTTTGCAAGGCCGCGGTTCTCAAAG
>CBFGUW010000017.1:0-98766 GCA_965652395.1 uncultured Saccharospirillum sp.
TACACTACAACTGGCATCGGTACTATGATCCGAGTACCGGAAGATACATCACCAGTGATCCGTTGGGCCTAGCTGCCGGGTTGAATACTTACGCTTATGTTGGTGGGAACCCAATTAACTATACTGACCCCAGCGGTCTCATAAAGAGGCCTAAAGATAGTGCTCACTGCAAAGCAATTAGAAGCAAAATTAGTAATATTTGGAAAGATATTTTTGATAAACGATTTCCAGACCTGTCTAGCAACCCAAATTCCCTGCCTTATTCTATTGGCCCAGGAGAGTTGTTAAGTGAAACGATTCGAGGCCATGAGACTCTAATAAACCAACAATTTAATCGTCTCAAATACTGGGAAGATCGTTATGCGGATGAATGCGATGACGACGACTGGCCACCCCAAATGCCACAATACTGTCCTCAATCTGAATTTGAAGATGAGTCAAATGGTGGGCCGTCAATTAACCCTGACACTATGGCACAAATAGGAGTTGGTACCATTATTGTTGGTGGTGCGGCATGTTTAGCATTTCCAGAGGTATGTGCTATTGCAGGAGCTGGCGCATTGATGTCAGCACCTTCAATGTAGGTATCTAGTAATGTGCTTCCAAACTATCATCCATCAGCTCCTCTCATCATCAACAAAAAGTGAGAGAAAACGTTTATGTCTAGAATTTGATGAGGCTTTTTTAAGCATCTATGGCAAGACCATGGATGCTGCGACAGTTTCGTTACTAGCAGATTTTATATCCAATCCATTATCTCGAAAGCAAGATTATCTAGGCAATATTATTCAGATACTGGTAACAGAGTTTGGGTGTTTTTCTGAAAGTGGCAGAAAAATCTTTCTGCAACGCCTTATTGGCTGTGATTTCAATAAAGATAATGGGATGGTTGTATTATCGCTTGCAGATTTTCTGTCAAAGTTTCCAAATAACGAGATCCTACCAATTATTAATTGGTGGGTGGAGAAGAATAGAAATGCAACTTTGGTCTCCAAGGTTTATTACTTTATTAAAATCCGAAGTGCAAACCAGGGGACGAAAATTGATCCGAGATTAGAAGAAATTTTTGTGTTAAATGAAACTCAAAAATAAGTAACAGATGAATTTTAGGAAGCCCCAGCCTAAAAACCGGGGCTTCCCCCCCCCTTAACCGCTCTCCACCCCCGGCTCAGCCGTCACCACCAAACACCCCTCCATCACCCGGACCTTAACCGGGCTATCGACCGGAAAGCCGGCCTTCACCAACCAGTTCCCCTTGAGCACTATCTGCCCGATAGTCGTTCGTTCCTGCGGGGCTTGCTTGGGTTGATACTCATGAAATCCGGCGGTGACCTTCAGTTGCCGGGTATGACAGAAAGGCTTCGCCTGGGTAGACTTGCGTCCAGCCATCACCAATACCTCTAATATTGGTTGTGGTTCCCCGGAATAGATTTATAGTCTGCATCAGTTTAAGCACATCAGATTGTTTGAAGTTTATTCTTCGCGGCCTTCCACTTTATTTGACAGATCCTCACTCAACAATTCCTCCTCCGCCGGTTTCCCAGGAATTTTATGGCCTTCACTAGCCCACTCTCCCAAGTCGATCAGCTTGCAACGCTCAGAGCAGAAGGGTCGATAAGGGTTTTTCTTGGAATAAGGTGTATTCTGCTTGCAGGTAGGGCAGGGTATGATGCTGGTCATGAGAGGGCCTTGAGAAAGTAACTGAACATATTACAGTGTGGTTTGTGCCATAAGCTGGTGGTGCAATGCAACCAGTTTTGCATCCAGTTCTTTCAGCGAGCCGGTATTGGCTATTACATGATCGGCACGTGCTAACTTCTCTGCTCGTGCCATTTGGCTGCGGATGATCGCTTTGGCTTGGTCTTCAGTGCCTCCGTCTCGCGCTAATATTCGTTCGACCTGGGTAGTTTCCGGTACATCAATTAGAACGGTAGTGTCACATTGCTGGTCAAGACCATTTTCGAACAGTAAAGGAGCGACCAGCACCGCATAAGCCGAATGTTGGGAAGCTAATTGAGACAACAGCTCTTTTCGTATAAGAGGGTGAAGAAGTTGTTCAAGCCAATGCTTTTCTTCGGGGTTTTTAAAAATTATTTCGCGCAGTGCGGTGCGATTGAGTAGCCCTCCGGTAGTTAAAATGCCTTGCCCAAAATGGCTTTTAATGGACTCGAGCGCTGGCTGACCAGGTTCGACCACTTCTCTGGCAACGATGTCCGCATCCACACACCCAACCCCAAGTTGTTGGAAAATAGACATAGCTGACGATTTGCCCGAACCTATGCCTCCCGTCAGACCGACTATCATACGAAGCTACCAAGGTACCATTGCGTTATTGCCTCACCCCAAAAAACATAGACCAGCGCGGCCCCACAGAGGTAAGGGCCAAATGGGATGGGAATTTGTTTATCCCTCCCCATAACAACAATCATGGTAATGCCGACAACAGCCCCTACCAGAGAAGAAAGAAGAATAATTAAGGGCAGTGCCGCCCAACCAAACCATGCGCCAAAGGCAGCGAACAACTTAAAGTCGCCATAGCCCATTCCTTCTTTGCCTGTGATCAGTTTAAAGGTCCAGAACACACACCATAGTGAGAGGTAGCCTGCTACAGCGCCAACGACCGCATGTTCAAGAGAAGTGAAAACTTCAAATAAATTAATAATTAGTCCGGCCCATAATAAGCTTAAAGTAAGAGCATCTGGTAATAATTGATGATCCAGGTCGATCATCGTTAGTGCTATCAGGCACCAAAAGAACAGCAATAGTGATGCAGTTTCTAGGGTGATGCCAAATTCCCAAGCAACACTGGCTGAAATGAGTGCTGTAAAGCCTTCAATTAGAGGATATCGCGATGATATTTTTGACTTGCAATTAGAGCACTTGCCTCTTAAAGCCAAGTAACTAAGGATTGGGATATTCTCCCAAGGACGGATTTTATGGCCACAATGAGGGCAGGTTGATTGTGGGGTGATCAAGTTGAATGGTTTGAGTGTTGGAGCGGGAAGTTTGGTAAATTCTGCTGCTTCAATTGACCAAGTGTTTCTTAACATGACAGGTAGTCTATATATGACAACATTTAAGAAACTGCCGGTTAGTAGGCCCAGTATTGCGGTTGATAAGATGAAGAATACGGGGCTAACAATAAATGGTTGGAATATGCTCATTAAACAATTTTCCCCATTTGGAAAATTGGAAGATACATCGAGACAACAAGGCCGCCTACAACAACGCCCAGAATAGCCATAATTAAAGGTTCCATCATAGAAGTAAGACCATCGACCATTGCATCTACTTCTTCTTCGTATACTGTGGCAGCTTTACCTAGCATATCATCTAAAGCACCCGACTGCTCACCAATGGAAACCATCTGGATAAGCATGGGAGGAAAAACATTTTGATTTCTCATTGCTATAGCTAGTTCGTTTCCTGTTTCTACTTCTTTTTTTACCTCGCGAATGGCATTCTCATATATGATGTTGCCTGAAGCGCCAGCTGCTGACTCAAGAGCATTAACAAGAGGTACACCAGCTGCGAATGTAGTGGATAAAGTGCGAGCATATCTTGCCATAGCTGATTGAAATAAGATTGACCCAAATATTGGAAACTTGACCGTTATTCGTTGCCATCCATGGTGGAACTTTTTTGATCTTCTATTTGCTTGCTGGAAAAAAATAATCGCCCCAAATACTCCTAACCCTAATAGAATGCCATTCTCAGTTACCCAGTCTGACATGCTAACCACGACTTGAGTAGGAATGGGTAAATCAGCTCCAAACCCCGAAAACATTTCTGCAAAAACAGGCACCACCTTTACGAGAAGTATGATGGTTACAAGCGCTGCAACAACTAGTACGGAAATTGGGTATTTCATAGCGCTTTTTACTTTTTTGCGAACACTTTCAGATTTCTCTTTGTACAGTGCAACACGATCTAGCATTGTTTCCAATGCGCCTGCTTGTTCACCAGACTCAACTAACGAACAATAAAGGTCGTCAAAATATCGAGGGTGTTCACGAAGAGCCGCACCGAAAGATCCTCCGCTGGCAACGTTGTTTTTCATCTGGATTACGAGTTCGGCCATTTTCGGGTTTTGAAGACCTTCAGCCACTATCTCAAAGGCACGCATCAATGGTACGCCAGCCTTCATCATAGTTGCCATTTGACGCGTAAATACGGCGATATCTTCTGTTTTTATACTCTTACTTAAAGATAACTTTAGCTCCGGTCGTTTCTTGGTCAGTTTCTTGATGTGAACAATGCCTCTTCGACGTAAGTCTGCTTTCACTAGGGCAGGGTTCACTCCTGATATCTCTCCTTTTTGGATACGCCCCGTGCGGTCTTTTCCTTCATAGGTAAAGATTAACATTTTTTGCGCTTTAGTAGCCATAAACCTCTATCCTCATTCAGCCGTCACGCGGTTAATTTCTTCAAGACTGGTTATGCCTTTTGCAACTTTGACAAGCCCAGACTTGCGCAAGCTATTAAAGCCTTCCTGCTCAAATGCTTCGCTCAGTTCTATTGAGTTACCTTCCTCCATAATAATTCTGGAAATGGCAGGAGTAATTCGAACTACTTCATAAATACCGACACGACCTTTATAACCGTTGGTGCACTGGTTACAGCCAATAGGAGAGTATATCGAGGCGTCGGCTAAGACTTGCTCTGTGAAACCTTCTTTTAACAGCACTTCTTTTGGGATGTCTGCGGCCGTTTTGCAGTTATTGCATAGTCTTCTTGCTAGGCGCTGGGCGACTATTAAATTTACTGTCGTTGCTAGGTTAAAAGACGGAACCCCCATATTCATCATACGGGTGAGCGTTTCTGCAGCACTGTTAGTGTGGAGAGTTGACATCACCATATGCCCGGTTTGTGCTGCTTTAATAGCAATAGAAGCGGTTTCTAAATCTCGAATCTCCCCAACCATGATAATATCCGGATCTTGACGAAGGAAAGAGCGCAATGCAGTTGCGAAATCCAAGCCTACTTTTGTGTTTACGTTAACCTGATTAATACCTTCCAGATTAATTTCAACAGGGTCTTCAGCAGTAGAAATATTCGTTCCTTCTTTATTCAGAATATTCAAGCCGGTGTAGAGGGAAACCGTTTTACCGCTCCCAGTAGGACCGGTAACTAGTATCATCCCCTGAGGACGATCCAGCGCGGCCATATAAAGGTCCTTTTGGTCGTTTTCATAGCCTAATGCATCTATACCCATTTTGGCGGAAGAGGGGTCGAGTATTCGTAGTACAATTTTCTCACCGAACAGTGTAGGAAGTGTGTTAACCCTGAAGTCGATAGCTTTTGACTTTGATATTTTCAGTTTTATGCGGCCGTCTTGGGGAATTCTTCGCTCAGAAATGTCTAAATTTGACATGATCTTTAGCCGAGCTGCAAGCTTCGGCCCCAATACATGTGGTGGTTTTGCTATGTTCTGAAGTACGCCGTCAATTCGGAAGCGAACTCTATACACTTTTTCATAAGGTTCAAAGTGAAGGTCTGAAGCTCCTTTCTTGATGGCAGACAATAGCATCTGATTAACGAACCGGACTACAGGGGCGTCATCAGCACCATCTGTTACATTTGCCTCCTGCTCCGCTTTTTTTGTGTCAACAACATCAAGGTCATCCAATCCGTCATCGTCGTCCCCTAATTCGCTGAAAGTGTCAGCTGAATCATCCAAGAGGTGCTCCAAAGCGGATACAAGTTTGTCCTCTTCTACCAGAACAGCCTCAACACTTAAGCCGGTGTGGAATTTAATTTCATCAATTGCCAGAAGGTTAGTTGGGTCAGAAACCCCAATAAACAGTCGGTTGCCCCTTCTTACTAAGGGAATAACGTGGTGGACTTGGAGTAGGTTGTTAGAAATTAAATCCTTAGGAGCGGTTTCTATATCAAAGCTTTCAAGATCGAATATGGGGGTGCCGAATTCATCAGCGGCTATCTGGGCTAGTTTGCTAGGTGCAATTAGGTCGTTTTCAACCATATAGGCAACGATATTCTTCTTTTCCTTCACGGCATCTTGAGTAGCGGCCAAAGCCTCCTCTTCATTGAGGAGCTCTTCTTTGATAAGGCGTTTGGTCAAGCCTCCTAGTGATACTGCCATTAGCTGTCTCTGCCTGTTCGGATAGGTAAGATGGAAGTAGTTTAGAGATAGTTAACCATTTGTTCGAGTCACATTCCATACTGCGTAGATAAAGCATGGCCTATGTGACAATTTTGGTCAGTTCTTGCTGCTGAGTGTTCGTTAAGGTGTGAGGTACCACTTCTTGTTGGTCGCAATACGTTGCTACACCGCTTCTTTCGAGTTGGCACGATGTCTGCATCTCCAAATGTACGAGTGGCGCAAGAGCTGTCACTGGGGCGAAGTCAATGGTTTAACCGAGGAGATGATAACCATGAACAAGCAGCAAGGCTTTACATTGATCGAACTTATGATCGTTGTTGCAATCATTGGTATTTTGGCTGCAGTCGCGATTCCTGCTTACAATGATTACACGGCCACCGCAGAAGGTGGTGCCGCTATGAAGGGGCTTGGTCCGTACGTAACTAAGGCACAAACTTGCGTCAATACTGGCATTGGTTGCGCCTCAGTCACTGCTGATGTTACTGCAGTGGGTGAGTTGTCTTCAACAGGTACTGTAGCTCAGGATTCAGCGATGACTCTGACCTTCGACAATGGGAAGTGTACTGTGACTGCATCAATTGCTGCTGATGGTAGTTTGGGTTATAGTGCTGCAGCTAATACTACCGCAACGAATGTGACTGATGCTCAGTGTCAAGATGGTGCGGGTGTTTAAAAGTTAATATAGCCTGAAGTCGTAAAGGCATTAAGCCCTGAAGGCAGCTTCAGGGCATTTTTGCGCGCCAGGCATTGACTGGCGCTATTCCGCCCCCACGAAGTGGATGTGAAGGAAGTCGAAGGCAATCACTAACCTTACAAATTGGTTCCGCATACTAGTCGGTCGCAGGGGGTGAGAAGTCGTATGTCTCCTGCGCCTGGTACCTGCACGGAAGCTGTGGTCGAATATGCCCCAACCATTAAGTGGTTTCACTTTGAAAAAAAACTGAGACTCAGTGCTCATGTGAAGTGAACAGGGTGTTGTTTAGGATTGTCCGACTACAACCTTTTAGAACTGTAAAGATAAAACGGGCCCCAAAAAGAGACTCGCCAGAAAGATGTTCTCCGAGTCGAGCTGCGAGACGGCGTCGATCAGCGACGTGAAATGGTGCGATTCGATGTGTAGCGAGGTCAAAGTGGCAGCGCGAGCCGAAGCTGGTTTGCGGGTACTTGAAATATGGGTTTGGAACAGTCTCACCAAAGCTTTAAGCTAAGATCTAACGCTTTCAAATGCTTGGTAATTGCGCCAACGGATATAAAGTCAGGCAGCGCATCCTGTTTTAAACGAGCAATATTTTCTTTATCAAAGTTGCCAGAGCTTTCTAACAAGGCTTTTCCAGACGCCTGAGCAATCGCAGTTCTGGTGTTTTCTTCGTTGAAATTGTCGAGCATCACAATGTCCGCGTTAGCGGAGATCGCTTCCTCCAGTTGTTTCAAGGTCTCAACTTCCACCTCAATGGATTTGCTTGGGTATAGCGAGCGTGCTGCCAAAATGGCTTCAGTTACTCCTCCACAACTGAATATATGATTTTCCTTGATCAAAAACTGGTCATACAACCCAAGTCTGTGGTTTTTACCACCGCCGGCCAGTGCGGCATATTTCTGAGCTAATCGAAGCCCTGGTATTGTCTTTCGGGTATCCAGAATCGTAACATTTTTGGTGTCAACGATTTTTGAGTATTCATGGGAGGTTGTAGCCGTCCCAGACAACGTCTGCAAATAATTCAACCCAGTCCGCTCAGCCGTTAAAATAGACCGTGCCTTCCCCTCAATGCTCACCAGCTTATCATTCGGTTCCAACAAATCCCCATCTTCCTTGTGCCAAACCAGCTGAACACTCTCATCCACCTGCCGAAACACCTCATCGAACCATTCCCGACCGCATAAAACGCCAGCTTCCCGGGTAATAACCTCGGCTTTAGCCATCTTATCGGCCGGTATCAACTCGGCAGTGATATCCCCGGTACCAATATCCTCCTCAAGGGCAAACTCCACGCTACGAACCATGTGATTGCGGAGGGTTTCAGCGTAGGGGACGTCGGCTATGAACATTCGGCACCTGGAAAACAAGAATGTGAGAAGCCGGATTATAGAGGTGGCGGCTGGCCAGTCCAAGGGGGTTGGGCAGGTTTCGCATTTCCTGGGGGTGGGTGTTAATCTGGGGGGCGATTTGACTTGGAGGCAGGACGATGACCTTTCTGGCGGTATTGCTGGCTTGGTTGGTGTCGCTCAGCGTCACCGTGGAACGGTGGCCGGGGGCGGACCCGGTTCAGGCTGTCATCCGTAAAATCGTGTCCCGGTTGGGGGGCGGTAGCTGGGTGCTTTTGGCTATTATTTTCATTCCCGCTTTGGTCTTGGGGGTGATTTTGGCTTGGCTGGACACTTGGTTTATGTCGTTTCTTGCCGGTTTTGGCGTGTTGTTGGCAGCTTTTGGGCCTGGCGACCAGGCGGATCAACTTAAGTTGTATCGACAATGCCGGGCGGATGGGGACGATGAACGTGCCTACCGCGTTGCTGTGGACGCACTGGGGATGCCCGAAGGGCTCTATGAGGGCGGTCCCCACGAGATGGATCAGGCTATCAAGCACGGTTTGGCCTATCAGATGTTTCTGCGTTTTTTTGTCACCTTCTTCTGGTTCGTTGCCTTTGGTGCTCCGGGCGCTGTTATGGCAGGCATGTTATCGATGGTTCAGCCGGTTTTTCGGCTTGAAGCCGGAGGGCCTTTGGCGGTGCAACTGCGCCATGCGATTAACTGGATTCCGATACGTCTGTTGACTTTGTCTCTAGCGCTGGTGGGGGACTTCTCCCAGAGTTTCGCCATTTGGTTGCGACGGGTACGGGATTTCGAACATACGGATTTAAACCTCCTGGCATCCTCCGTGCGGGCGGCTTTGCCGGGAGAGCCCGGCGTACAGCAGCCTGAAGACTTGTTGTTGCTGATGCGGCGAGCCCAGGTTCTCTGGTTGGTTGGGTTGGCTTTGGTGACAATTTTTGCTTGGTAACGGTGCATGTTATGCCTTTTAGGAGTGTCTGGTGGAGGTCACCGGGAAGAGAGTGAGTCGATTGAGTGAAATAATCGATACCATAGCTAAACCAGGGTTGATTCAATCAATAAAAACGCCATTCTATGCGCAACCTATTCTTTCTTTTGAATTGGATGGAAAAGCACCTATGAGTACTCAACACCACGAATTGATCATTCTCGGCTCCGGCCCTGCGGGCTATACAGCGGCGGTTTATGCGGCGCGGGCCAATTTGAAACCGGTTTTGATCACCGGTATGCAGATGGGTGGGCAGCTGACCACCACGACGGAAGTCGAGAATTGGCCGGGCGGTCACGCTGAGCTGCAGGGCCCGGAATTGATGGAGCAGATGAAAGAGCATGCCGAGCGGTTTAATACGGAAGTGATTTTTGATCACATCCACACCACCGATCTGAGCAAGCCACCTTACAGTTTGACTGGGGATCAAGGCACTTACACCTGCGATGCGCTGATCATCTCCACCGGTGCCAGTGCGCGTTATTTGGGGTTGGAAAGCGAAGAAGCGTTCAAGGGCAAGGGTGTATCGGCCTGTGCCACCTGTGACGGCTTCTTTTACCGTAATAAAGAAGTGTGTGTGGTGGGCGGTGGCAACACGGCCGTCGAAGAAGCGCTCTATTTGGCCAATATCGCGAGTAAGGTGCATGTGATTCACCGCCGTGACAGCTTCCGCTCCGAGAAGATCCTGGCTGATCGCCTGTTCGAGAAGGTAGAAGAAGGTAAGGTGGAGCTTCATTGGCACCGTACACTGGATGAGGTGCTGGGTGATGCAATGGGCGTTACGGGCGTTCGTATCAAGAGCACCCAGGATGATTCCACCGAGGAATTGACTCTGGACGGCGTATTCATCGCCATTGGTCATTCCCCCAACACTCAGATCTTCGAGGGGCAAATAGACATGGCAGGCGGTTACATTAAGGTGAAATCAGGCCTTGAGGGCAATGCCACCGCGACCAGTGTTCCTGGTGTCTTTGCCGCCGGGGATGTGATGGATCATGTCTATCGTCAGGCAATCACCTCAGCTGGGACCGGCTGTATGGCGGCTCTGGATGCCGAGAAATATTTGGACGAGTTGAAACGGACTCAGAAGTAAGTGTTGGATAGGGAGGGGGTTACCCTCTCCCCCGACCCGTCCCCCTCCGGCGGGAGAGGGGGGGGGTATAGGAGTCACTTCGGTAAGTTGACGTTGACTTCCAAAATGGAATAGTTGCCTTCCTCATTCAGATCGACCTGGAGTTGATCCTGGTCGATCTCGACGTATTTTCGTATCACCGCCATGATGTCGCGCTGCAGCGCCGGTAGGTAGTCCGGTGCATTACGCTGGTTGCGTTCGTGCGCAACGATCACTTTCAATCGCTCTCTGGCGACATCGGCGGAACGAGGTCCTTTGTCTTTGAACAGATTGAACAGTGACATGGCTTTCATCCTCCGAACACTCGCTTCAGGAAGCCGCGACGCTGAGCTTCCAGGAAACGATGAGGTTTGTCTTCACCCATAAAACGGGCGACAGCGTCCATATAGGCCTGACCGGCATCGCTCTTCTCATCGAGAACCACCGGCATGCCTTTGTTGGAGGCGTTCAGTACCGATTGGCTTTCGGGGATGACGCCCAGCAGCGGAATGGCGAGAATTTCTTCGATATCGCTGATGTTCAGCATATCGCCCCTGGCTACCCGGGTCGGGTCGAAGCGGGTGATCATCAGGTGTTCCTTCACCGGCGGTTGTCCGGTTTCGGCACGATGGCTCTTGCTTTGCAGGATGCCCAGTATCCGATCCGAATCCCGTACTGAGGAGACTTCCGGATTTGTGACGACGACGGCTTCATCGGCATAGTACAGCGCCATTTGAGCGCCTTGTTCGATACCGGCGGGGGAGTCGCAGATGATGTATTCGAACTGTTCGGCCAGTTCATCCAGAATTTTTTTGACGCCTTCTTTGGTCAAGGCGTCTTTATCCCGGGTTTGGGATGCGGGCAGGATGTAAAGGTTTTCGCTGCGTTTGTCTTTGATCAGAGCCTGGTTGAGGGTGGCTTCGCCCTGGATGACATTGACGAAGTCGAATACGACCCGGCGTTCGCAATTCATGATGATGTCGAGGTTGCGCAGGCCGATGTCGAAATCGATAACCACGGTTTTGTGGCCACGCAGAGCCAGGCCCATGCTGATGGCGGCGCTGGAGGTGGTTTTACCCACACCCCCCTTGCCGGAAGTGATGACGACGATCTTAGCCAAGATGTACCTTCCTTTCAGTCATTCATTCGTTTAACGGATACCACCGGTCTACCGAAGCGGGATTATCCCCTTTTTACGCTCACTCACCAAGGGCGAGTGTCGCAAAAGCCAAGGCTGACTCAAAAATGGTCGATCAACAGCTGTTCATCTTTCAAGTGGATGCGGGCGGCGCTGTTGTTGTGGTCCGGCATGTCGTCTCTAACCCGGTAGGTACCGGCGATCGCCACCAGGTCGGCATCCATCTGTTGGCAGACGATGTCGGCATTTTCCATGCCTTGTACACCGGCCATGGCGCGGCCGCGCAGAGCTCCGAATATGTGAATACTGCCGTCGGCGATGACTTCGGCGCCGGCGCTGACCTGGTTCATGATCAGCAGGTTGGCGCCCCGGGCATAAATCTGTTGGCCGGACCGGACGGGTTGGGTGACGACCTGGGTTTCAAGTGCGGGCGTGTCCTGAGTTGTTTTCGCACGGGCGACGCGGTCGCGACCGTCCATCCAGGCAAGGTTGAATTCGTCGCACCAAGGAGTCAGAGCTTCTTTGGGACCGGCGAGGGCGAATACGACAACCCTGGATTCCCGGGCTCGGATGAGCAACTGAGCCAGTAAGTCTCCGGAGAGGTCTTCCAGTATCGGCGTAAGGTCCAGGGCGACGGGGGCTCGGTTAAAGAGCGCCGGGGCCTGGGCGAGCGTCGCATTCAGGCGTTGAGTGAAGCGGTCGAGATCCTTGTCTTCTATGATCAGGCGCTGAACCGGCAGCATCCGGGCGCGCACTGTCAAGGGTTGGGGGTCCGTCATTGATGGCTATCCCAGTTGTGATTGTCTAAGTAGCGTTGTAGGGCTTTTTCGCGATTGTGCTGTCTTTGCCGGGCCTGATGCAATGTTGGCTCCGCGACCCGGCTCTGGCAGTCGGTCAAGGGGCAGCGTTCGCAGGTCTCGTGAACGTCCATCTGCGGCACCGCCGGGTCGTTCCAGAAGGCGGCCGTTTGCTTGAAATGATCGTCCACCAGGAAGCCAAGCGTCATACCGGTATTGCTGTTTTGACCCAGAGACAGAGGGCGGACAACGGCAATATTGAAGAATGTCTGGTCCTGTGAAATGAAACGACTGCGCTGAGCGGCAATGGCCACCAGGGGCGTTTCTCCGGCGGTTTGGCGCTTGCCGACCTCTTTCAATAAACTGATGGAGACCCAACGGCGGCAATGGTGCTCGCTCGGTCCAATCCCGCGCGGAATAAACACGGTGGTGGTGTTCAGCTCCTTGGCGATTTCGTATTTGTCGACGCCCACTTCGTTGTGGAGCCTCATGTAGTGCATCTTGTGCAGTCCAAAATGGTGTGGCATCAATTGGGACATGCGGTAGACAAACATTTCCGGTGTGGCGTCGTACTGATCCATCATATCCGCCAGCCGGTCCCCTTCGAAGGTGGCGTGTGAGAGCCACCCCTTGAGGTCTTGTATCAGGCTAGGTTCGGGAATCAGCAGGGCGCCCGCGAAATAGGAGGCTTTGAAGTTGTTGTAGACCTGCTCGAATGACTCGACCTTGATCCAGGAAGAAGTCAAAGCCCGCTCCGCCAGCGCGAGGTACCGATACCCGATTTCCTTGGCCAGCACGAACTTCTTCTGTTGCGGCATAAGCCTGGAGTTGACAGCCAGCTTGCGTGGGGACACGCATATGGAACGCAAGGGCTGAAGGTCTTCCATCTGATCGAAATCGTCGTAGGTGACCTTGCAACGGTACTGCTCGCTGAGTAGGGTTTCCAGCCATTCGAGGCTGACACTGCTGTCGGTGGCGAGATGAAACTCATCGCGAAACGCCTGGGCCCGATCTTCCAGTTGTTCGAAATAGTTCAAGTGCATTTTTTGATAGGAACGCAGGGAAGCCAGCAGGAAATGCTCGACCTGCATGTCATAACCCCGGCTGATTTCCAGCAAGGTTCGAACGAAAGCGCCGGCTTTGCTGGGCGAGTCGGTCACCAGATCGAACAAGTCCGGCAGACCGATACCGAACTGTTGGAGCGGGAACTCCTTGAACAAAGGCGAGTTGAGCAAAGCGGTGATGGGGTTGAGCTCGTCATCCAGTTGCAGTGAAACGAGGTCGTCGAAAGATTTGTCCAGCCCATGGGCCAATTGGATGATCTTTTCCGGCTTCGGGTATTTCTTGCCTTTCTCGATTTCACTCAGATAGGAGATCGACAACTGCGTGCGTTCAGCCAGCTGTTTGAGCGACAATCCCGCTTGGTGCCGGTACTGTTTTACCTTGATGCCGAGAATGAATCTCAGGCTCTCGCTATTGATTTCCATACACCATCCGTTCGCCACTAGCGAAATAGTTCACGCATTCTAGTGATGCAGTCGACACAAGACAATCGACCGACCGGAGGAGGGGCGGGTGTCTCGTGACTTGTAGAAGAGGAAAAGAATATAGCGAAATTACGCTCAAACTGAAAATTCGCTGATGGGCTCAGTGTCAGCTGAGGGTGATGAGTTGATAAACGGGGGAGGCGGACTTAAAAAAAGTTTATGCAAACTTATCGATTTCCAGTCTGTTCTTGTTTGCGCCCCTTTGTTACACTTTTTGACATTAGCGCTGGCTCAAGGTCTATTTTATTGAGGCTTGGTTGGCCGTTTTCTACCATCGATCGGACAAGGCTGTGCATTCCGATTCTTTCATTCCTCAAGGACAGGTGAATGGATAAGCTCAATCGTTCCCGCCATATTCATTATCTTCTCCAGTTTATTCCCAGTGCATTGCAGCCTCAGGTGGGCGTTTATTTTGGGGAGCACGTCGTGCGTGTCAGTGGTCAGCTCTGTGTGGTCGTTACCCTGGATGGGGAAGTGGGCATCCGCGCGACTGACGCCGGACTGGAGGCGGAGTTGCTCGAGGCGTGTGGCAAACGGCATTGGGTTGCCCATGGCCGTTTATACGAAAAATGGTACTTGTTGCCGGAAAGTCTCGTGCAAAACCAACCCCCGGTGTCGGACTGGATACGTCGCGCGGCTGAAGGCGCGGAAGCGATTGCCTCTCAGGAACGGGCGCGCTTCAACGCCTGAGGCCTGGCCGTGGTGGTCGCTACTGGGTGAGAACCCAAACCAAGCCAGCCGCCAAGGGAATCAAAGTGATCACAAACAATACCACGATGATCGGCAGCAGCCGTTCGAAGGAGTGGTCAAGTATCGAGTCGTTCATGGCGTTACCTCCAAAGTGATAGAGCCCTAGTGTGCTCTCCGAGGAGGGTTGGCCTATTGATCCGCATCAATCCTTGTATGACATTTCTTAACACTGAGGGTGGGGCTATGGTCTAGGCTTGTTAACATAACCCCTCACATTAGCGGGAGTGTCATTGTGGCTTTTTGGTGTTCCCTGTGGTTATTGCGGTGGTGGCAGTTTTGGCGTATGCCTGAAACCGCTTCTTCAAAGCGTGTTGAAACGGCCAAGCATCAGGTGAAGGTGGAATGGGTGCGTCGGCTGTGGTTGGGCGGAGCGGTCGTTGTCTGGCTGGTGCCTTCTCCGCCCTTTGCCGTTGTGGCGGTACTCTTTCTGACGTTTTTGTCTTTTGTGCTGCTCGACGAAACCGCTTAGTCGTCTGTTAAAAACATCAGTGTGCGTCGGTGATCATTTTCAGCGTGTAGGCCAAGTGAGCATGCTCCCAATTGACTCTTATATAGGCTGCGAAGACCAAACTGACCAACACCCAAAAAGCCAATGAGTGTCTCGGGTTAAAGCGTTTTGCGGTCAGGCTGGTATAGCTGAGACGGGCCAGAGCCGAGAACAACAGGGCCAACAATACACCGGCTGTCACGTCCGAGAGCCAATGCACTCCCAGCCATACCCGGCTGAAAGCCATCAGCACCATGAGCACCCCCGCAGGCAGGTATACCTGCCAACGAACCAATGCCGGGCGGGATTCATTGATGAAGGCGGCCAATAATCCCACGAACAGGGCAAAACCTGCCGCGTGACCAGAGGGAAACGCATCCCCAAGAGGCTGAGTGGTCACCCAGTCCGGACGGACGACACCAAACAAGGCCTTGAGCTCAAACAGCCCCCACAGGGCGAGGGCAATGGTGCCGAGTAGGTGTAGGGTGAGCCAGTAGTATCCTTTGAGGCAAAACCAGAGGGTGATCATCAGTCCGGTCAGAGTGAGGATGGTGGGATCGCCCAGCATGGTAAAGCCAATGAAGAAATCGTCTGCCAGGGTCGCCCGCCAAGCAGGCACTTGATCCGAGAGTAACACATCCCAAGCCAACGGCCGGGCCATGGTCAGCCAAACCAGGCATGCCCCGCAGACCAATGCCAGAGTCAGCGCGGAAAATGGAAAGCGGGGTGGTATTTGGGCCAGAAAAGGCAACCAACGGGCTGTTCTCGGATGTTCCGGATGAATGTGATGGTTGATGGTCAATACCACCAACAGCAGACAGCTTGCAGTGACGGCAGCCACCAGCAACAGGCGTTCGGCCTGGGGTTGTGCTTCCATCAGGTGAGCCATTTCACCGGTAAAATAGCCGGGTAGCATATAGGCGGGCGCCCAGGCGGTAACCGACACCAGGTTGAGCCCGATAAACAGCTTGCGTGGCATGTTGAGTGTGCCTGCCACCAGGGGCACTACCGGGCGGATCGGGCCTACAAAACGGCCAATGATCACACTCAACCAGCCCCAGCGACGAAAGAACCATTCCCCTTGTTCCAGCCAGCGTTGGTGATAGCGAAACCATGGGAGGTGGTCGACCCGGTGCTGCAGCCATCGGCCGATGAAAAAACTGGTCAGATCCCCGGCACAGGCGCCGAGGGCGGCGGCGGTCAGCACCCAAGGCAGGCCGATGGAGAGCTGGCTGGCCAAAGCCGCCAGGCTGAACAGCAGGACGACACCCGGCACCACAATACCAATCAGTGCGAAGGATTCGATAAACGCCACCAAACTAATGGCCGCGAGGGTTGCCAATGGATGACTTTCCAGCCAGGGAGGCATGCCGATTCCTTAAGTCCGATTCAGAAAAGGGGCGATATTACAGGGGAATATGGCCGCTCTTCCATGGTTTCAAACGCCCCAAGTCGCTATAATCGCGGATTACATAGAGTTCAGACCAAAGAGAACTTCCCGGATGAATGTCACCGAATATATGAAAAGCCTGGGCCAGGCCGCTCGCGCGGCATCCTCGCAGCTTGCCCGCGCCAATACCGGCGCAAAAAACCAGGCTTTGCTGGCGACGGCCGAGGCCATTGAAGCCAGTCGGGATGCCCTGAAGCAGGCTAACAGCCAGGATCTCGAAGCCGGGCGTGCCAAAGGGCTTGAAGCCGCCATGCTGGACCGCCTTGAACTGACCGATGCCCGTATAGACACCATGATCGAGGGGCTGCACCAGGTGGCCGCCCTGGCCGATCCGGTGGGTGGTATTACTGATTTGAATTTCCGCCCGAGCGGGATTCAGGTGGGCAAGATGCGCGTCCCTCTGGGTGTCATTGGCATTATTTACGAGTCCCGTCCCAATGTGACTATCGAAGCCGCCAGCCTCTGCCTGAAATCCGGTAATGCGGTGATATTACGCGGTGGCAGTGAAGCGATTCATTCCAATCAGGCGTTGGCGACCTGTATTCGCACCGGCCTCTCTCAGGCCGGCTTGCCCGAGGCGGTGGTCCAGGTGGTGGAAACAACCGACCGGGAGGCCGTTGGCGCCCTCATCACCATGCCGGATTATGTGGATGTCATCGTTCCCCGTGGGGGCAAGAGCCTGATTGAGCGAATCAGTCGGGAAGCCCGAGTGCCGGTGATCAAGCATCTGGATGGCATTTGCCATGTTTATATTGACGACCATGCCGACGCCGACAAAGCCCAGGCGATCGCGATCAACTCCAAGACCCACCGCTATGGGGTCTGTAATGCGATGGAAACCCTGTTGATCGCCGAATCCCGAGCTGCGGAATTGCTGCCGCGCCTGGCCGATGCCTACGGCAATCTAGATGTCGAACTGCGTGGCTGTGAGAAAACCCAGGCCTTGATTGATTGCAAACCCGCCAGTGAAGACGATTGGTCAACCGAATATCTCGGTCCCATATTGGCGGTCAAAGTGGTGGCGGGGCTGGATCAGGCCATTGAGCACATCAATAAATACAGCAGCCAGCACACCGATAGCATCGTAACCGAGAATTACACCCTGGGCCGCCGCTTCCTCACCGAGGTGGATTCGGCCTCGGTCATGATCAATGCTTCAACCCGCTTCGCGGATGGCTTTGAGTATGGATTGGGTGCCGAGATCGGTATTTCGACCGATAAAATCCATGCCCGCGGTCCGGTGGGCCTTGAAGGTTTGACCTCGCAGAAATACATCGTGTTGGGAGACGGCCAGATTCGTGAGTGATCAACAGCCACTCATGGCCCTGTTTGGGGGTACTTTCGATCCGTTTCATCGCACTCATGCCTGGGTGTGCCACGAGGTGTTGGCACACCCGGAAATAGATCAGTTGCGGCTGATACCCTGTCAGATCCCCGCTCTGAAGGGCGCCGCCCAGGCTCCGGCCGAAAACAGAGTCGAGATGCTTCAGGCCTGGGTAAGCGAGCAGGGGCAGGCAGACCGTCTTCTGGTTGATCGTCGCGAGCTGGACCGGTCTGGTCCGAGTTTTACCGTTGATACCATTAAATCACTCCGTAGGGATTACCCGGACTGGCGCTTTGTTTTTGTCCTGGGTGGCGATGCCTTTGCCTCTTTGCCACGCTGGGAGGGAGTCAACGACCTGCTTCGGGAGACTCATTTCTGGGTGTTCGGCCGGGGGCGGGATGGCGTCCGTATTCCTGATCTGCCGATAACCGAAGTGGCGCAACTGACGGATCTGGGAAATCAGCGCTCGGGTCTCTGGTTCCGGGGGGCCGACAGTCAGTCGGATCTCGCGTCCAGCACATTACGAAACCAACGTGCGGATTGGCGGGCCAGCCTGCCACCCGTTATTTACCACTATATTCAACAACATGGGCTTTACCGCTCACCCGATGACGGAAACAGCCCCGGAAACCGAACGAATGACAGATAAAGCACTTCCCAATGCGCAGCCTGAAGGTCTGGTCGAAGCCGTCGTGAAGGCTCTTGAAGATATCAAAGCCCAGGATATTCAAATCATCGACGTACGCGACAAAACCAGCCTGATGGATACCCTTGTGGTTGCCTCGGGCACCTCGACCCGTCATGTCTCAGCCGTGGTGAACTCGGTCTATGAGGATCTGAAAAAACAGGGGTTTCAGGTCCGCGCCCAGGAAGGTGAGGGTGGTTCCGACTGGGTGCTGTTGGATTTCACCGACCTGGTGCTGCACGTCATGTTGCCCGAGACCCGAGCCTATTACGATCTTGAACGCTTGTGGTCCGGTGCTTCTCCAGGCGCGGCGGAATCTTCCGAGTAGAGTCAGCCATTGTGAAGCTGAAAGTGCTGGCCATCGGCCCCAAAATGCCTGCATGGGTGGATTCGGCCGTGGCGGAATACGCCAAACGCATGCCTCGGGACCTGGCGTTGGAGTTCGTGCCTTTGCCATTGGGAACGCGGGGAAAAAATGCGGATACCGAAAGAGCCATTCAACGGGAGGGAGACGCCATGTTGGCTTCCATCCGCCCCACTGACCAGGTGGTGGCTCTGGATCTTTCGGGTAAGGCCTGGTCGACGCCCGATCTGGCCCACCAACTGGAAGAGTGGCGCTTGGCTGCACGCGATCTGTGTTTTCTGATCGGCGGTCCGGACGGGCTGGATGCGCGCTGTCTGGCTCGAGCCGAGCAGCGTTGGTGTTTGTCCAATTTGACCTTGCCCCATCCCCTGGTGAGAGTGTTGTTGGCCGAGCAGTTGTATCGAGCCTGGACGATTACTCAGAATCACCCTTATCACAAATAGGCAGGTTTCTTGCTTTGTTATCGCAGCCTCGCGTCAATTCGGCCAATCGTATTGAAACGGTAAACACCCCTGCTTCTCAAGGCGGAGTTGTGTTTTCCTCTGCTCACTGTGCAATGAGTCGTATGTTTTCATGCTAAACAGCTCGCTCGATAACCGGGAACAGGAACGCCGCTTGTTCTTAAGTCGGATGACGGCGGCCTTTATTGTCATGTTCATCATGTTGGCGCTTCTGGTGACCCGTTTGTTCTTTCTGCAGGTGCTGGAAAACGAGCGTCATGAAGCCCAGTCCGAGAAAAACCGTCTTGAGGTCTTGCCGATTCCTCCCATTCGCGGGTTGATATACGACCGTAACGGCGAATTATTGGCACGTAATCAGCCGAGCTATACCTTGAGCATTGTTGCCGAGCGTGCCGGGGAAATAGAAACCCTGGTGCAGGAGATCAGTCAGCTGATTGAACTGACCGATGAGCAGAAAGAACGCTTTTTTCAGCGCTTGTCGAACTATCGGCGTCCGTTCGAACCTATTCCGCTTAAGTTGAAGCTCAGTGAAGAGGAAATAGCCGTCCTAGCGGCCAATCGGGTTTTTTTGGAAGGGGTTCAGGTCGAGGCTGAATTGATCCGCCAGTATCCTTATGGTGAAGCCTTTGCTCATGCCCTGGGCTATGTCGGTCGAATCAATGAACAGGAATTAAGAGAATTGGATCAAGGCCGATACGCGGGGACGCGTTTTATCGGCAAGCAGGGTATCGAGCGGGAATACGAAGACGCTTTATTGGGGCAGCCCGGTTTTCAGCGGGTGGAGACCAACGCCCGTGGCCGCATTCTACGGGTGATCGAAAAGCAGCCTCCTCAACCGGGTGCTAACCTGCATCTCTACCTCGACCGTCGTCTGCAGGAAAAAGCGGTGGAATTGTTGGGGGATCATCGAGGCGCGGTGGTGGCCATCGAGCCTGAAACCGGTGGAATCCTGGCCATGGTCAGTCAGCCTGGTTTCGATCCCAACCTCTATGTGTCCGGTTTCCCCTCGAGTCTCTATAACGAACTAAGGGATTCGGAAGACAATCCCTTTCTGAACCGCGCCACCCGAGGGCAATACCCGGCGGCTTCCACCGTTAAGCCCTTTATTGGATTGGCGGGGGTCGATCAGGGGTATGTCACCTGGGATTACAGCATTCGGGATTATGGGTGGTACCAACTGCCGACAGATGACCGCGTCTACAACGACTGGAAGCGAGGCGGCCATGGTCGGGTTAACATGACCACGGCTGTGGCTGAGTCCTGCGATGTCTACTTTTACGAATTGGCTTATAAAATGAAGCTGGAGGCTATCCACGACATTCTGGACCAATTCGGTTTCGGCAAGATCACTACGGCGGATGTCTACAACTCTTCGCCGGGTATTAACCCCAGTCGTGAATGGAAAAAAGATCGCCACGGCTTCTCCTGGTACGCTGGCGACACCATCAATCTCAGCATTGGGCAGGGCTATTTTTTGGCGACGCCCATGCAGTTGGCCATAGCAACTGCCGTCATGGCCAATCGCGGTGAATGGATTACCCCTCGTCTGCTCATGCACAGCAATAACGAAAAACTGCTTGAATCGATACCTGAGCCCCCGCCGGATGTGCATCTCAACAACGACCGTAACTGGGACCGCATGCACAACGCCATGCATGAGGTGGTGCAGAGCAACAGAGGCACCGCACGCGGTTCCGGCCTGGATGCCCCTTATGAGTTCGCTGGTAAGTCAGGTACGGCTCAGGTGATCGCCATTGAGCGGGATGAAAATGGGGAGCCGATAGAGGATGTACCGGACAAATACAAGGATCACGCTTGGTTTATGTCCTTTGCCCCCCTGCAAAATCCTAAAATCGCCGTTGCCGTACTGGTGGAAAACGGCGGCGGTGGCAGTGGTGTCGGTGCTCCCATCGCCCGAGCCCTGATGGATGAATATCTGTTGCGCGGGGAAAGTCCATGAAGTTCACCGAATATGTCCGCCAGCTACCTGAAAGCGGTATGGGAAGACCCAAAAGTATTTGGATGCGTATCCACATTGACCCTTACCTGTTGCTGGCCCTCCTGGCTGTAAGCGCTGGCGGCCTGGTCGTGTTATACAGCGCCTCCAGTGGCGACTGGGGCGCGGTGTATCGCCAAATCATTCGTTTTGGGATCGGATTTTTGGCGATGATCATTGTTGCCCAGTTCGATCCCCGGTTTTTCCAGCAGTGGGGTGGAGCTGTATTTATCGCGGGCATCGGCTTGTTGGTGGCGGTACTGTTGACCGGTACGGACGCCAAAGGGGCTCAGCGTTGGCTGGATATTCCAGGGTTGTTCCGTTTTCAGCCATCCGAAATCATGAAACTGGCCGTGCCCATCATGCTTGCCTGGTACCTTTCCCGTTACGGGGTGCCCCCTCTTTACCGTCACCTGGCTGTATCGGCGGTATTGTTGGCCATGCCCGTCGTGCTGATTATTCAACAACCGGATCTCGGGACAGCCCTGTTGATTGCCGCCTCGGGCATCTTCGTTATTTTTCTCGCCGGGTTGAGTTGGAAGTTGATTGTCAGTTTTTCCTTTATGGCGGTCTCGATGTTGCCGTTGATGTGGATTTTCGTCATGCACGATTACCAAAGGCAACGGGTATTAACCTTGTTCGATCCCAGTTCCGATCCCTTGGGTGCTGGCTGGAATATTATTCAGTCTATGACGGCGATTGGCTCCGGCGGATTACAGGGTAAGGGATACATGCAGGGCACACAGAGTCAGCTCGACTTTCTGCCCGAAAGCCATACGGACTTTATTATCGCTGTTCTGGGTGAGGAGTTTGGCTTTGTCGGTGCTATCGTGCTGTTGGCCGTCTATGCGCTGATTGTCTTGCGCGGAATGCTGATCGCTGTGCGTGGTCGGGACAATTTTTGCCGTTTGTTGGCGGGTAGTCTGACTCTCACCTTCTTTATTTATGTCTTTGTAAATGTGGGCATGGTCAGCGGAATCCTGCCAGTCGTCGGTGTACCCTTACCTTTGGTCAGTTATGGCGGTACTTCCATCGTTACCCTGCTGACCAGCTTTGGCATTCTTATGTCCATCAGTACTCATCCCCGCACCTGATTAACCGGGGAAACAGTGAACAATAATCAGGAGTATCGATGTTGAATTATGTAGGTCGGCTTTGTCTGGCCGGGTTAATGATTAGCCCCGCCATCCAGGCAGAGTCTTTGTTGGAGTATCCGTTGGCCCAGGGCGTTATTGATACACTTGTTACCGAACATCACTTTGAGCGTGCTGAAATGGAAACGCTCTTTTCCCAGGGTGAATACATTGCACGCAATGTCGAAAATCTGGCTAAACCCGCGGAAACAACCAAAACCTATCGTGAATACCGCCCGATGTTTGTTTCGGAACAAACCATCGCCAATGGTAAGCGTTTTATCAGAGAGCAGGCTCAGTGGTTGGCCAAGGCTGAATCGGCTACGGGTGTTCCGGGTTCGGTAGTCGCGGCTATCATGGGCGTGGAAACGCATTTTGGCGGTTATCTCGGCAAGCATCGCACCTTCGACGCTCTCGGCACCCTGGCTTTGACCGAAGGGCGGCGGGCGGATTATTTTCAGCGTGAATTGATCAATTTTCTTCTGATCAGTCGTGACCAGGGGTTTGGGCCCTTGACGGTGAAGGGGTCGTACGCAGGCGCCATGGGGCATCCCCAGTTTATGCCGAGCAGCTACCTGGCTTACGCGGTCGATCTGGACGAAGACGGTGATATTGATATCTGGAACGATCCGGTGGATGCCATAGGGTCGGTCGCCAACTATTTGGGCGAGCATGGCTGGCGGCAGGAAGAACCCATAGCGACGCGGGCGCATGTTAACGGGGATTATCAGGCTGTTAAACTCAACAGCCTCGACCGGGATCAAACACTCGCGGATGTTCGCCTCAAGGGGTGGGATCCTTTAATTGACATGGCACCCGATGCCGAGGTGCACCCCATCCGTCTGGATGGCGATCTGGGCGCTGAGTATTGGTTGGGCTATCGTAACTTCTGGGTCATTTCCCGGTACAATCGGTCGATTGCCTACAGTATGGCGGTGTATCAACTCGCCGAAGAACTCCGTTTATCCCTGCAAGAGGACGCTGGATGATCCGTCAGTACCGCGCTCTGTATCTGCTGTTGCCTTTGCTATGGCTCAGTGCCTGCTCAAGTCAGTACGTCGCCCACGATACGGGCGATTCCGGGGTGGCCAACGCCGGGCGTTACAGCATTTCCCAGGACAGAGGGCCGGATGAGCACATATCCGCCACTGAGGTGGACGAGCTGACGCCTCGCAAGGAGCCCTTGAGCGCGCACGGCAATTCAAGCCCCTATACCGTCAATGGCAAGGAATATCATATCCTGGCAAGTGCGGACCGTTATCGGGAAGAAGGTCTGGCGTCCTGGTATGGGGCCAAATTCCATGGTCACACGACTTCGAACGGGGAAGTGTTCGACATGTATAAAATCAGCGCCGCTCACAAGTCCCTGCCATTGCCCACCTGGGTTCGGGTGACGAATCTGGAGAATGGCCTGAGTATTGTCGCCCGGGTGAATGACCGGGGGCCTTTTCATCCAGGACGGGTGATCGATTTGTCGTATGCGGCGGCGGTCAAGCTGGATTTCGTACACAAAGGGACGGCACGCGTGCGGGTTGAGGCGCTGGCCGGTCAGGAGTTGGACCAACCGGTTTATTTTGTTCAGTTGGGTGCGTTCAGCCAGCGACAAAGTGCCGAAGCGCTTCGTGACCAAATCGTCGCCCAGATTTCTGAAGACGTCAAAATCGATCGTGGCGACTATTACCGGGTGAGGATTGGACCGGTGCAGTATGACAGAGCTATTGAACTGCAGCAGGCGCTGACCACCCGGGAGCTAGGAAAACCGTTATTGGTGGTCTCGAACTAACCGGCTCAGTTGCTTTCGGTTTGCTTACATCGGCTATTAGGCCGTACGGGTGATATTTTACGAAGCCTTGGTACAATGTCGCCCTCATGCGGCCGTCCCCGCCTATCGAATGGTTTAATAATGATAACAAACCGGCGTGGCCGGTTTCTGTCTGTTTAAGGGTATCTTGTTGTGTTGAAGCATCGTTTCAAATCTATTCGCGCTACCTTGGTTGTCTTCTCCGCCGCCTTGTTGGCTGTGGTCTCGCAAGGGTCGATGGCGGAGCCTATTATTCCAGCTGCCCCGCAATTGGCCGCCTCCTCCTATATCCTGATGGATGCCGAAACCGGACAGGTGTTGGTTTCGGAAAACGCCGATGAGCGTTTGCCCCCCGCCAGCCTGACAAAATTGATGACCAGTTATATCGCTGAGCGTGAAGTGCTCGAAGGGCGGGTCCAACTGCAGGACGAAACGCTGATCAGTGTGAATGCCTGGAAAACCGGCGGTTCCCGGATGTTCATCCAGGAAGGCCGGATGGTCAGCATAGAGGATTTGCTTAAAGGCATTATCATTCAATCCGGGAATGACGCCTCCGTTGCCATGGCCGAGCACATAGCCGGCAGTGAAGACATGTTCGCGCAAATGATGAACACCTACGCCGAGCGGCTGGGCATGGAAAATACCCATTATATGAATGCCACAGGCCTGCCTGCGGACGACCATTATTCCTCGGCGGAGGACCTCGCCATCCTGGCGCGTCACATCATTCAGGACAACTCTGAATTCTATCCCATTTATGCCGAACGCAGTTTTACCTACAACGGCATCACCCAGGCGAACCGCAACTCCCTGCTTGGGCGTAATCCGGCGGTGGACGGGCTGAAAACCGGCCATACTGAAGCGGCGGGCTATTGTCTGGTGGCTTCGGCCAAACAGGATGGCATGAGATTGATCAGTGTGGTCATGGGGACCAGCTCCGAAGAAGCCAGAGCCCAGGAAACCCAAAAGCTTCTGACTTATGGCTTTCGTTATTTTCAGACCGCCAAGGTGCACAACGGCGACGAGCCTCTTTATACCGCCCGCGTTTGGGCTGGAACGGGCAAGGAAGTGGCGTTGGGTCTGGAAGAGGACCTGAAGTTGACCATTGCCCGGGGGGCGGAAGGGGATTTGAGCACTGTTCTGAACATTGAACCTGTCATTAAAGCCCCCATTCAGGAAGGGCAGGTGCTCGGCGAGCTGGTGGTACGCCAGGGTGGCGAGGAGGTCGCCAAACGGCCATTGCTGGCCCTCGAACCGATAGAGCAGGCCGGCTTTTTCAAGCGGATCTGGGATTATATCCTGCTGTTCTTCTTCAACCTTTTTAATGGCAGTTAATGACAGTGGCGGAGCAAGAACCCCCAAAAATTCTCTTTCCCTGCGATGACTACGTCATCAAGGTGGTCGGGGATGCCCATCCCGGTTTCCAGGGCTTCGTTCATTCGGTGTTGGTTCAGTACGATGCCACTCTGACGATTGAGTCCTATCGTGTAACCCCCAGCCGCAATGGCCGTTTCGAGAGCTTGACGGTCAGCCTTCGTATCGAACGGGAAGAGCATCTCACCGATCTGTTCCAGGAACTGAAAGCGGATGACCGCATTCGCATGGTGCTGTAGTGTCCCACCAGGTGACTGTGCGAGACTTGGGCCGGGTGGATTATCAAAGCACCTGGCAGGCCATGCAGGCCTATACCCAAAACCGTGATGGTGATTCGGGCGATGAGATCTGGTTGGTCGAGCACGATCCTGTGTTCACCCAGGGCCAGGCGGGCAAGCCCGAACATCTGCTCAGCCCGGGAGATATCCCGGTAGTGCAGGTCGACCGGGGAGGGCAGGTCACCTACCATGGCCCCGGCCAACTGGTCGCCTACGTCATGGTCGACATCCGCCGCGTCGGCAGCGACGTGCGCAAATTTGTTTCCAGTATTGAAAACAGCATCGTCGCCCTTCTAGCCGACTATGGATTGGCTTCCGCCCCCCGCCCCGATGCGCCCGGTGTCTATGTCGGCAGCCAGAAGATCTGTTCGCTTGGGCTGCGTATCAAACGCGGTTGCAGTTATCACGGCCTGGCGCTGAATGTCGATATGGACCTGGAGCCTTTTGGGCGTATCAACCCCTGCGGATACCAGGGAATGCAGATGACTCAAGTGGTTGACCAGGTTGGCCCGGTGGATTTTGCCGAGTTGAAGCGCAAATGGGTCGATCATTTCTGTGAGCCCTTGGCTCTGGAACCCGTATGGACAAGCGCCCCTATGGAAGGCGCCGCTTGATCTGAAGAGCGCTTGGTTCGCTTACTGCCCTTCGCCTTGGTATCATTGCCGCAATTTCTGCACAACGATGGCCTGCCAATATGAGTGAATCCAATCGTATTCCTGTCGTACAGGTCGACAGCGGTTCCAAGTACGTCACCGACAAAGGCTTTACCGCGATCAAGAACGGTGTGAAAGCCCACAAGGGTGCCCGGCGCAACACCGAGCGCAAGCCGGACTGGCTGCGTATCAAGCTCTCCAGTGGGCCGGAATACGAGAAAGTGAAAGGCATCGTGCATGAGCACCGTCTGAGCACCGTCTGTGAGGAGGCCATGTGTCCCAACATTGGCGAATGCTGGAGCGCAGGCACCGCCACTATCATGTTGATGGGCGATGTCTGTACCCGTGCCTGCCGTTTCTGTGCGGTTAATACCGGTAACCCAAAGGGTTGGCTCGATGAAGAAGAGGCTGAAAACACGGCCCGCTCCGTAGAGTTGATGGGGTTGAAGTATCTGGTGCTGACCTCCGTGAACCGCGATGATCTGGAGGACGGCGGTGCCGCCCACTATGCCGCCACCGTAAAACGGGTGAAAGAAGTGAACCCGGATACCGCCGTTGAAGCACTGACACCGGACTTTCAGGGTAAGCTGGAAGATGTCGAAGTGGTGATCGACTCCGGTATCGAGGTGTTCGCCCAAAACGTCGAAACCGTAAAACGGTTGACCCATCCGGTGCGCGACCCCCGCGCCACGTACGAACAGACTCTGGCCGTACTGGCTCATGCCAAGCGCTATAAGCCCGAAGTATTGACCAAAACCAGTATCATGCTGGGGCTGGGTGAAACAGAAGATGAAATAGTAGAAGCCATGGATGATTTGCGGGAAGCGGGTGTCGACATCCTGACCTTCGGCCAGTATCTGCAGCCTTCGATCAATCACCTTCCCGTCGAACGCTATGTGACGCCTGAAGAATTCCGCAAGTACCGCGACTGGGGTCTTGAAAAAGGCTTCATGGAAGTAGTTTCGGGGGCTTTCGTACGCTCCAGCTATCGTGCCGAGCAGGTATTGGAGAAAAACAACGTCGGCTTGGGCTAACGCGGTGCAGGGATGCACCGCCAAAATCGAGCACCTACGTGCTTGATTTTGTGAGCCGGGAAAAACTACGTTTTTGCCGAGCGACTCCGCGAAAAAATCGTCAGGAACGATTTTTGACGCCACCTTGGCGGCCCGCCAGGGTGCACGCCAGGGATGGCGTGAACCAATGGCAGGATGCCATTTCAGGATGAAAACTAATCAGTTCAGGTGCTGCCTGGCATGGCTCTTCGGAGGTTGCATATTCATGACAACCTCCAAAAGAGTATTTAACCGGCTCAGTTGGTCTTTGTTCATCTGTTCCAGCAAGGGCAGCAGTACACCGAAATTGCGCCGTTGCTTCAGGCGGTACTTGAAGACAGGCGTTTCGCTCGACAGCTCAATCGGGTTGGTGCCCGTGGCCACCCAGAAACGCATGATCAGGTTGATGCTGAAGTGAGTGCACTTGGTGGGCGTTTCATACTTTCTGTAGGCTTCGGTGGATATACCCATCACCCGTGCGGCGTCGTCCTGTGACATCCCCAACCTGACTCTGAATTTGCGCAGTTTCTCCGAGACAGCCCGATAATAATCCTCCTGAAATATATGACGGCTGATCTGTTGGCGATCCCATTGCAGGCTTTGCAGGGGTTCGGCTTCATCAAAGCACCCCAGCATGCCTGTAAGAGCCGCCTGCACCGAATGCAGAGCCCAGTCAGGGGCGTCATTGGCGAAGGACAGGATGGGAATCCAGGCGGGCTTGAAGGGCACGTTCAGCCAGCGCTGGTAGCCCGTGGCACTGAACAGCCAATGGGTCGGTATGCCGGTTTCGATGGACCAGAGCAGCGCCGAGTGAAGCCTGGGCAAGTCCTTTCCGGCCTCATACTTTCGGTATTGACTGAGCGACACGCCGATGCGTTCGGCCAACAGTTGCTGGCTGAGACCCAACTGGCTGCGCACAACCCGTAAATTTTGTCCGACCTGCTCTCCCAGACCCGCCTCGATGGCGTTGAAGTCCGGTGTCGTATCCTCCTGACTGCTGAACACCTCCGTAGGAGAGGGATGAGGTACAAACATGACGATTTCCCGGCTCAATTTGGTTACCTTTATGACTGTATCATTATCCAGCATCCCTGCAGAATAATCCTGCGCGCTGAAGGGAGTTCTGGCGCTTTCACAGGGATGTGATACCTCTTTGCTGTCTCTTCGCTGACTGCCCACATCGGGTTTCGGTTTAAGCCAAGGCGAGGCTTACCCACCTCCGACGGAGGTGACCGGTAGTCAGAGCGAGAGCGCGGCCGTTGAAGGAATGTCTTCCCGTCCCCTTACTCGCCTCGTTTGAGGCGAGCATTTTCGGGGTCGCTCCCTTCGTATCCCAGATCCCATATTTGTTCCCGATTTTCAGGAACCCTAATGAATACAGTGCTACGTCTTCTACAGGCCACCTTGTTCACGCTGCTGTTTTTCCATGGCTTGGATTCCATGAACCCCAGCACCGGTGACCTCTTAATTCGCAGTATAGCCCTTCTGTGCAGTCTGGCATTCTGCTGGGGTATTGAAGCCCGTTGTTTGGGTCGGGAAGCTCCCATGACAAGCCGTTTGCGGGTGGAAGGGGCGGGCTCCTCTTGAAGACTGTTTGGATGTCCAGTATTTTTATGTGACATCCATTTTCGTCGGGAATCCGCACTCCGGTGTGTTTTGACCCGGCAGCCGCTGTATGACGGTCCGTAAGATTATTCACATCGATTGCGATTGCTACTACGCGGCGCTGGAAATGCGCGATTTCCCGCATTTGCGGGGCTTGCCGGTGGCGGTGGGAGGGCGCGGTCCCAGAGGCGTACTGTCAACCTGTAATTACGAAGCCCGCGCTTTTGGTGTACGGTCCGCCATGCCGACCCGCCGGGCGCTGAGTCTGTGTCCGAACCTCATTATTCAGGCTTCCCGGTTTGATGTTTACCGGTCTGTCTCTCAGCAGATCAGAGAAGTGTTTGCCCGCTATACGGACCAGATAGAACCCTTGTCGTTGGATGAAGCTTTCCTCGATGTCTCCGAATCGGAGTTTGCCCAAGGCAGTGCCACCCGGTTGGCCGAGCATCTTCGCGCCGAGATTTTTCGTGAAGTCGGGATTACCGTCTCGGCGGGCGTGGCGCCGAATAAATATCTCGCCAAGATCGCGTCCGACTGGAACAAGCCCGACGGCCTCTGTGTCATACCGCCAACCCGGGTGGACGCCTTTGTCCGGGAGCTTCCGGTCAATCGCCTCTTTGGCGTGGGGAAAAAGACGGCTGAGCGCCTTCATTCCCTGGGGTACCGTACCTGTGGTGATTTGCAGGCGGCCCCTCTGGCCGAATTGATCGACCGGTTTGGCCGGTTCGGGCCCAGGCTTCATCAGTTGTCGCGTGGTATTGACGACCGGCCGGTGAAAGTCGAGCGGGAGCGGAAATCGCTCAGTGTCGAGCATACCTTTGATGTTGATTTGTCAGGGTTGTCGGCCTGCGAGGAGCATTTGGTCCGCCTATTCGAAGAACTTGAGCGCCGCCTCTCGAAGCAATCGAAGGTGACGTCCATCCAGCGTGTGTTTTTGAAAATGCGATTTCGGGACTTCAGCCAGACTACGGTGGAGCGAGCGTTGCCATTGTCGTTGGCTTCATATCGAAGGTTGGCGGAGGAAGCCTGGGCACGGCAGAGCGAGCCGGTACGGCTGTTGGGGCTGGGTGTACGATTCAGCGAAGGCGGTGCCGACCGGCAGCTCTCCCTCTTCGAGCTACCGGTGAAAGAGCAACCCTGGGGAGCCTCTGAACACTTCCCGTGAGGCTCTGCGGGAGCCAAAACGCTTTGCGACTAGGCGGACTTCGCAGCGCAATGGCTGGCCCTTGTCAAGAAGTCCAACGACGGGGCAGAGCGTTTTGGCCCCGCCCGAAGGGGCTTTCCGAGGAACGGTGCCACTGCGTTGGACTCATTTGAAAGGTCTAGACATTCCGGCATGAGTCCGCCTTGCGGCACCGTCCCTCGGAAAGCCAGAGCCCCACGGGAAGTGTTCAGAGGCTCCCCTAGGCCTGTGTGAAGACTTGATCCATCAAACGGCCGTTCAGGGTGTGCAAGCGGTCACCGAGTGCCGACCTCAAATTGTTATAGGCCGGGGTTTGGGATACGTAAGGGTAGTATTCCGAGTGAGTGATGAATAGCTTGAAATCATCCGGGCGGGCCAGCCAGAAGTCTTTATAGGCTTGGTCCTTATCCATGGCGGATTCAAGTTGCCTTAGCAAATCCGGGGCTATGGCTTCCCAAAGGCCTGCAACAATTTCCTGTTTGTTGCGGAAGTAGTAGTAGATGGAGGGGGCTGCACAGCCGGTCTCTGCTGCAATCTTCCGCAGTGAGAGCTTGCCGATGCCCTGCTCCGAAAGCACTTTCCGTGCGGATTCCAAAATGCTCTCTTTCTTGATCATAAGTCGATCACTTCCGAGTAAACAGCGTTCTAAATCTAGCAGTGGTTTGGGCAGGCTGCTAAGTTTGAGTTCGTGTTGTTTTGTAAACGGGTCTTTCACGCCCCGGATACGGGTTTTAGAGCAAGGAAATCGTCTCCAAGTTGGAATCCCTGGTTCCAAGCTTGGTATCCGAGTCGGTACAATCCCGGCTATAATGTAGAGATTCTGTAATGAAAAGGGGTGCGCCAACCCCGGAAACCTATGAGGAAGCTTAGATGGCAACCATATTGGTGATTGACGATTCACCCAGCCAGGTGACTCAGTTTAAGAAAATGCTGGAAAAACACGGTCATGACCCGATTTTTGCTGAAGATGGCGCTGCAGGCGTCGCCGAAGCCAAGAAATCGATGCCGGACCTGATTCTGATGGATGTGGTCATGCCGGAGCTGAACGGCTTTCAGGCAACCCGCAAGCTGACCAACGATCCGGAAACCAAGCACATTCCCATCATTATGGTCACCACCAAGGACCAACCTACCGATAAAGTATGGGGCGAGCGTCAGGGCGCCAAAGGTTTCCTGGTGAAACCGGTTGATGAAGCCGAGCTGATGAAAACCATCGATAAACTACTCCCCTGAAAGAACGTCTTTTACTCCGGCGGCGTTTAAGCTGCCGGAGTATTCTCTCCTACTGCCATGCTCGACCCTGAGCGGCAGACAGGTTGCTGACCAACCGCCCAAGCTTTTGCCATTCCCGTTTCTGTTGATAGCTGTCGCTGTGCTCAAGACTTTCGTCGATGCGGTTGAATAAGGGAGTGTTCGCTGTTTCTTCCGAATAGCCTTCCGCCAGGCTCATCAAGCGTCCGGCTTCCGGCAAGGTGATCAGGTCGAAGCGGAGTAATTGATCCGACAACCGGCCAAGGCTTGCCGGTGCATTGGCCGAGGGGGCTTGCAAATCAGGGGTCCGTTCTGCGATCCATTCCATGACGACCAGGGCGTCGCTCAGTGATACGTCGTCTTCAGCAAGGTCGGGCAGAGGGTGCTTGGTGCCGGCCGTAGCGGCTTTTTCGCTGTGCTGGCTGTGTTCGGTCTGTCCCAGCTGTTGGTGTGCCTGATAACGCTCCAGTCCGGCCAGTTGAATGCTCATCGGAAGTTTCCGCTTCTGAGATTGAGGAAGTCAGCGAAGCTATCGCAATCTCTGTGCCAGCGGGTGAGGCCTATGCACAGTTGAGCGGACACAAAAAAAGCGCCTGTTAAGGCGCTTCTTTCAGTTGAGTCTTGTGGCCGTAGGATCAGGCGTCGCGGAAATTGCGCTCCTGACGTTCCTGGCGTTGCTTTTCTTCGGCACACAAGGTGGCCGTCGGGCGAAGCAGCAGACGGCGGACACCAATGGGCTCGCCAGTCACTTCACAATAACCGAAGTCGCCGGAGTCGATGCGCTTGAGTGCGTCCTCGATTTTCGGCAGCAGTTTGGTCTGACGATCCAGAAAACGCAGGTTCATACGGCGTTCTTCTTCGATGCTGGCTTTATCCAGCTCGTCCGGTTCGTTTTCGAACGTTGTCAGCGTTTCACGGGCTTCTTTCAGGGAGGCACGCACTTCGTCGGCCTGTTGTTTCAGTAAGTCCCGAAAAAATTCCAGTTGTTCATCGTTCATGTACTCCTCTTCAGGAGCTGCCAACAACTGTTCTTCAGTCAGCATATCGCGATTCCTGTGCTGTTTCGTCGCTCGTTTATTCGGCGATGAGTTCTACCTCGAACTCTTAAATCTACTTCGAACCCTTAAAGTAGCCGAACCCTGAGGTTGTGCAATGTTGGAAAGGGCAGCGAGGCAATACCCGGCGACGTGGTCAAATCGTAACCAGTATCGTCAAAAGAGGGCACATCATATATCATCCCCCATCCGGTTAAAATAGCTTTTTTTCTGCAAATTCAAGCCCTTGGAGTAGCGCTTAATGGAACGCGTCTATCGCCTGGTCATGTCCTGTCCGGACAGAGTCGGGATCGTCGCCCGTGTCAGCAGTTTTCTGGCTCAGTACAATGGCAGCATCATGGAAGCCAATCATCATGCCGATCTGGAGCAGGGTTGGTTTTTCATGCGTAACGAGATTAAAGCCAGTTCGCTGCCCTTCGGCGCTGAAAAACTGGCCGAAGTGTTTGCACCCATCGCCCAGGATCTGAACATGGAGTGGCGCGTCACCGATACCGGGCGCAAGCCGCGCGTGGTCCTGATGGCCAGCCGCGATAATCATTGTCTGGCGGACATTCTGAACCGTTGGCACAGTGGCGATCTGCACTGTGATATTCCCTGTGTGATATCCAACCATGACGATCTCCGCAGTCTGGTGGAATGGCACGGGATTCCGTTTTTCCACGTACCGGTCGACTCGGCCGACAAACAGCCTCACTTCGCAGAGGTTGAGCGTCTGATCGACGAGCATCAGGCCGACACCATCGTTCTCGCCCGTTACATGCAGATACTGCCCCCGGCGGTGTGTGAGCGTTGGCCGTTTCGGATTATCAACATTCACCACAGTTTTCTGCCGTCCTTTGTCGGTGCCCGCCCGTATCACCAGGCGCATGAACGTGGCGTGAAGCTGATTGGTGCGACCTGTCATTATGTGACTTCCGATCTGGACGCTGGGCCCATCATTGATCAGGACGTGATCCGAATCTCCCATCGCGACCAGATCGAGGACATGGTGCGTTTGGGTAAAGATTGCGAACGGACAGTATTGGCCCGTGGTCTGCGTTGGCATTTGGAAGATAGAGTGCTGGTCCATGGCAATAAAACAGTGGTGTTTAACTGATGCGTAAGTTGAGTGCTGTGACCGGTATGGTCGGTTTGAGCGTTGCGATGGCAATGCCGACCTGGGCGGCGGAATCCCGGGTGACCGGTAATCTGCAGGTGCAGGGTACCTACCAAACCCTTGAAAGCGGGGATAACCGCTGGACTCTCCAAACCCCTCACACCTGGCTGGGTGTCGATGTGATCGAGCCTCGTGGCAACAGTCGTTACCGGGGTGTGGTGCAGTTCGGCCTCGACCCATTGGCCGAGGAACCGGGCGGTAACACCCGTCAGATGTACCTGGAATGGCAGCAGAGTCTCTATCAGGTGAGGGGCGGCAAGTTGGCCACGCTGGAGCAACGTTACCTGATAGATCGTCTGGCGGTGATGAACGGCGCCGGGGATGCGGGCTTGGCAAGCTCGGCATATGCGCCCGACTTTCTGCCCAGAACCCTCCAACTGGACGCTACCAACGGAGAACTGGCCTATATTTCCGCCGAATGGCAGATCGGCGACGAGGACAGCGATAAGACCATCGAACAATGGGCCGTTTCCACCGGTTTGGATACACCCGAAGGCCAGGCTTCCATAACCTATCGCGACGACGGTCAGGAATACGGCCTGTGGGGCACCAGTGTTCTGTGGGTGACCGGTCCCTGGGCGATGGGAGGTACCTATCTCTATCGGGAGGAAACCCAAGCCTGGGACCTGCTGACTCAATATACTCAGGGCACCGTCGTCACCAAGTTAATGTATGGCAAGGATTCGGTCGCCGACCTCGATTATTGGGCATTGGGTATCGACCAGCGTTTCAGCCAGTCCATCCGGAACTATTCCGAGCTTCGTTGGCTACCCGAGAGCGACGATTGGACCTGGGAGACGGGGTTCAGGCTGCAATTTTGAATGCTAGAGATGAACGGGAGACGGAAGACGCTCGCAGCACTCGGCGTCTCCCGTCTCCCGTCCAGCATCAAGCCCCACAATCAAAGCCCCGGCATTACCGGTAGGCTGGGAAAGGGCAGATTGTCCAACGTCTCGCCTGTGCGGGTGTCACTGCCGTCTTCCGGAAAGGTTTTGCGCAATAGATTGTAGTAACGGCGGATGTTGGCGACGTAAACCACCGGTTCGTGGCCACGGGCATAACCGTGTTTGGTCCAGGGGTACCAGGCCTTGAGAGCGAGCTTGGGCAGGTGGGTGCGAACGTCGATCCAGGCGTCGGGGTCGTCTCCCTGCGTTTCGGTAATGATGCGGGCGTCTTCAAGGTGACCCGCACCGACGTTATAAGCAGCCAGAGCCATCCAGGTTCGGTCCGGCTCCGGAATGCGGTCGGGCACACGGCCCCTTAATTCACTCAGGTACTGGCTGCCAGCACGGATACTTTGGGCCGGGTCGAGCCGATTATCGATACCCATTTCCCTCGCTGTGGTCAGCGTGACCATCATGATGCCCTTCACCCCGGTGGGTGATACCGCGCGCGGCCGCCAATGACTTTCCTGATAGGCAACGGCCGCCAACAGTCGCCAATCCATGCCCGTGGCCTCAGCCTCGGCTTTGAAAAGCGGCAGGAACTCGGGCAATCGGCTCTCCATGTGGCGTTCGAAGGTCAGGGTGCCTACATAGTCGAAATCGCTGGTGTGGCCCAGGTGTCGATCTCTCAGGCGCTCCAGTTGTCCGGAGTCTTTTAGTTGGCGCAACACACGGTTGACCTGGTCAAGCAGGGTTCTGTCCCGCTGTTGGCGAAACAGGGGGCTGATCGGGCGGGGCTGTTCGGTGAGGGCATCGAAACGCTGATTGGGAAAAAAAGGCCGTTGCACCCGAAAGTCCCGCTCGTCCATCAACGCCATGTCCAGTTCTTTGAGTTCGATACGGGTCATCAATTCCGCAGTGGGTGCGCCGGTCAAGCCATCCAGGGTCAACCCTGGATGCTGGCCGGTCAGACGGTCCGCGAGCCAGCCATGGCTGACGGGGTCGAGCAGGGCAATGCGTTGGTTTTCCAACTCCGGAGTGCGCGGAGCCATGACTCGGACCAGGCCGACATCAGACATGAGATAGGGCAGGCCGGTCATAAAACCGGTCTGGGTGAAATCCACTGTGGTGCCGGGCAGTGCCATGTCGACGGCCCCTGTTGCCAGAGCCCGGTACAGGTCTTCCATTTCGGTGACCGAAAACAACTGGATTTCGAGATCAAGCCGTTTGCCGAGAGTTTGCAGCAGTTCAAGCTCAAGCCCGCTGTATTGCTGGTCGGTCGGCCAGTAAACCCCCTCGCTTTCCCGAATGGCGACTCTCAAAGTACCGCGCGCGCTCACTCGTTCCCATTGGCTGTGCCAGTGGAAACCCTGGGCGACGACCAGCCCGAGACCGGCCAGCAGGAATAGCCCGATGAGAATTTTGAGTCCGGTATAAAAGGCTCTCTGCCAGTACAAACACTTACTCCAAAGACATCATTAACGGATTGTGACGGTGCCATTTTACCGGGTTTTCGGCTACCATACGCGCCGATTTTTTCCCGCTCTCAGGAACAGGCCATTCCGTCATGCTGACTCTCCGTGGAAATCCTGCACTTTCGTCTTTTCGTCGCCAACGTCTTATGAACCGCCTGCGCGCCCAGGTCGGAACCGCCCTTGCCGGGCAGGTGACCGACCTGTATGCCGAGTTCGTTCATTTTGTCGATGCTGAATCAACCCTGACAGACGCCGACCGGTCCGTCCTGGAGCAGTTGCTTCATTACGGTCCAAAAGCGACGGCGGAAGCCGAAGACGGCGTCAGCATCTGGGTGGTGCCCCGCTTGGGCACCATTTCCCCCTGGTCTTCCAAGGCGACGGACATCGTCCACAACAGCGGCTTGAACCATGTTCGTCGGGTGGAGCGGGGCATTCGTTACTGGATCCGGTCCGAGTCATCATTGGGCGCCGACCAACTCAAGCAGATTGGCGCCGCGCTGTATGATCGGATGACGGAATCCCTGTTGCTGGCCGAACCCAGCTCTGACAGCCTGTTCTCGCGGCAGTCCCCCGCCGAACTGACCCGAGTGCCGGTACTCTCCGGCGGCCGTGCCGCTCTGGCCGAAGCCAACAAAACTCTGGGTCTGGCACTGGCGGACGATGAAATCGACTATCTGGTCGAGGCCTATCAGGGGCTGGATCGTGACCCGACGGATGTCGAGTTGATGATGTTTGCCCAGGCCAACTCGGAGCATTGCCGACACAAGATTTTCAACGCCAGCTGGACCATCGATGGTGAGCCGCAACCCTGGTCGCTGTTCAAGATGATCAAGAACACCTATGAACACAACAGCACCGGTGTGTTGTCCGCTTATAAAGACAATGCCTCGGTGATGGAAGGCTTCAAAACCGGCCGGTTCTATCCCGATGCGGACCAGCATTACCGTTACCACGCCGAAAATGTCCATATCCTGTTCAAGGTGGAAACCCACAATCATCCCACGGCCATTGCTCCCTTTGCTGGTGCGGCAACAGGTGCGGGTGGTGAGATCCGGGATGAAGGCGCAACCGGCACCGGTGGCAAGCCGAAGGCGGGGTTGGCCGGTTTTACTGTGTCCGACCTGAACATTCCCGGCTTTACCCAGCCTTGGGAAAGCCAGTACGGCAAGCCCGGACGCATTGTGTCCGCGCTGGATATCATGATCGACGGTCCCTTGGGTGCGGCCGCTTTCAACAACGAATTCGGTCGTCCGAATCTGGTGGGTTATTTCCGCACCTTTGAAATGTCCGCTCCAGGCGTTAACGGCACGGAGGTTCGCGGTTACCACAAACCCATCATGATTGCAGGTGGTTACGGCAATATCCGCGAAGATCACGTCGAAAAAGCCTGGGATGCCATTCCTGTTGGCGCCAAACTGATTGTTCTTGGCGGCCCGGCCATGCAGATCGGTCTCGGTGGCGGTGCCGCCTCTTCGATGGACAGCGCGGAAGGTAACGAGGATCTCGATTTCGCCTCCGTTCAACGGGGCAACCCTGAAATGGAACGGCGCTGCCAGGAAGTGATCGACCGCTGCTGGCAGCTGGGTGCGGATAACCCCATCGCCTTTATTCACGACGTCGGTGCCGGTGGTCTGTCGAATGCCTTTCCGGAGCTGGTGAACGATGGTGGCGGGGGCGGGCATTTTGAGCTGCGCGATATTCCCAACGATGAACCCGGCATGTCGCCGCTGGCTGTCTGGTCCAACGAGAGCCAGGAACGCTATGTCATGGCTGTCACGCCGGAAAACCTGGCGCGATTCGAAGCCATTTGCGACCGCGAGCGCTGCCCGTTCGCCGTCATCGGCGAGGCTACCGACGACCGTCGCCTGATACTGAATGATCGCCACTTTGGTAACCAGGCGGTCGATCTGCCGCTGGATGTTCTATTGGGCAAGCCGCCACGCATGGATCGTGCTTTCGACCGCACCGATTTCGAGCGCGAAACCTTCAGCACCAAAGGCCTCGATCTGGCCGACGCTGCCGAGCGTGTATTGCGCCTGCCTTCCGTTGCGAGCAAGAGCTTCCTGATTACCATCGGCGACCGCTCCATCACCGGCATGGTCGCGCGCGATCAAATGGTTGGCCCCTGGCAGATTCCGGTCGCCAACGCCGCCGTGACCACCACGGGTTTTCAGGGCTACACCGGCGAAGCCATGGCCATGGGTGAGCGTACCCCGGTGGCTTTGTTGAACGCACCGGCATCGGGCCGCCTCGCGGTGGCCGAGGTGTTGACCAACCTGGCGTCCGTATCGATTGGTGAAATCGGGCAGGTTCGCCTTTCCGCCAACTGGATGGCCGCCGCCGGTCACCCGGGCGAAGACCAGGCACTGTACGACACCGTTAAAGCCGTGGGCCTGGAGCTGTGCCCCGAACTGGGATTGACCATTCCCGTCGGCAAGGATTCCATGTCCATGCGCACCACCTGGGAAGACAACGGCAAAACCAAAGCGGTAACGGCGCCACTGAGTCTGATTGTTTCCGGTGCCGCTCCCGTATTGGACGTGCGCAAAACGGTAACGCCTCAATTGCGTACCGATAAAGACGACACCGACCTCATCCTGATTGATTTGGGTCGTGGGCAAAATCGCCTGGGCGGCTCCGCCCTGGCGCAGGTTTACCGAAAGGTGGGCGATGTTCCGGCCGATTTGGACGACGCCGAAGACTTGAAAGCCTTCTGGGCTGTCATGCAGGGGCTGGTGGCCGACGACAAACTGCTCGCCTATCACGACCGCTCCGATGGCGGCCTTTTTGCCACCCTTTGCGAAATGGCATTCGCCGGGCGGACCGGTATCGACATCCAGGTCGATCGCTTCAAGAACGAAGACCTCGCAGCCGCATTGTTCGCCGAGGAATTGGGGGCTGTTATCCAGGTGCGCCGCCTGGAGACAACTGAGGTGTTGCAGCAACTTACCGCTGCGGGCCTGGGCGATTGCAGTGCTGTGATCGGGCAGTGCAACGATGACGATTTCGTACGATTCGTAGACGATGGCGAAGAAGTCTATGTGAAGCCCCGCACCGACCTGCTGCGCGTCTGGAGCGAAACCAGTTATCGCATGCAGGCGCTGCGCGATAACGAAGACTGCGCGCGCCAGGAATACGACCACTGGTTGGATGCCAATGATCCGGGTCTGCACGTCGACCTTAGTTACGATGAGAATAAAGACATCACCGAGTCGGTCGTTATCACTGCTGGGGTGCGACCCAAGGTAGCCATCCTGCGTGAGCAGGGGGTGAATGGGCAAGTTGAAATGGGCGCCGCCTTTGATCGAGCCGGTTTTGATGCCGTTGACGTTCACATGAGTGACCTGTTGAGTGGGCGCATTCAGCTCAACGACTTCCGGGGCCTGGTCGCCTGTGGTGGTTTCTCCTACGGTGACGTCCTCGGTGCGGGCGAAGGCTGGGCGAAAACCGTTCGCTTCAATGAGAAAGTTCGGGAAGCCTTCCGGGCTTTCTTCGCGGACCCGACCACTTTTGCATTGGGTGTGTGCAACGGCTGCCAGATGCTCTCCAATCTGCGTGACCTGATTCCGGGCACCGAGCACTGGCCGCATTTTGTCCGCAACCAATCCGAACAGTTCGAAGCCCGGACGGTGATGGTCGAGGTGCCTGATAGCCCGTCGATCTTCTTCGCCGGTATGGCAGGCTCGCGCATGCCCATACCGGTCGCTCATGGCGAAGGCCTCGCCGAATTCCGCGATGACGCGCATTTGGACAGCGCGCTGAACAGCGGCTTGGTGGCGTTGCGGTATGTGGATAACCACGGTCAGGTAACGGAGCGCTATCCGCAGAACCCCAATGGATCGCCAGCGGGCATGACCGGCTTCACCAGTGCCGACGGTCGGGTGACTGTGATGATGCCGCACCCCGAGCGGGTATTCCGCGCGGTCACCAACTCCTGGCACCCGGATCATTGGGTGGAGGATGGTGCCTGGATGCGTATGTTCCGCAACGCCCGCGTCTGGGTGGGGTGATGGCCGAATTCCTGGTCGTCTTCGTCGTTACTTTTCTGGTGGTGCTGGGCGTCGCCCTGGCTATGGTGTTTGGCAAGGCGCCGGTGTACCGGCCCACCGAAGAGTCGATTCAGAACCTGATGACCCGGTTACTGGAAGGCGAGGCAGGCGAGCAGGAATGGCAGTTTTTTCTCGACATGCCGATCCGTCACGATCCGGATCTGGAAGCCCTGCGCCAGGAATGTATCCGGATGTATGAGCAGTACGGTTTGCGCCCCCGGCACAACAAAGCCCGGCTGAATGAAGCCGGGCAGATTCGTTTGCGGCATAAGATAAGCCAGCTTGAGCAGGGTGGCTCTCGCACCTTCTAGCTTAACTTTCCTTCCTTCCCATCCTTGTCTATATCCGCCCTGCCTTCCCTTATTGTCCGTCTATCGCCACTGGCCCTGTATCTGAACCGCCCACCCCATTACGACCGGGAAAAAACGAATAGAGCGACTAGACTCTTTCAAAGGGACCTTGAGGCAATATACAAAGCTCCCTGACAGGTGTTGTGCCACGACCATCAGAGCTGTAGGAAGGGCTACTTATGTCAAAGCAACGAGCAATAGATCTGGCCGATCAGGTGTTAAGTTATGCCACCCATAAGGGAATCATGCATCTTTATACACAAAACCAGACGCTGGATGGGCGGATGATCGAAGTGAACAACTCCGAGTTGATCAACTTCGGATCATGCTCCTATCTGGGCCTTGAGCGGGAGCCCCGTGTGATCGACGCCTGTGCGCTGGCGGCACAACGCTATGGCACTCAGTTTTCATCCTCCCGGGCCTATATGTCGACTTCGCAGTATTTGGAGCTCGAAGCGTTATTCACACAACTTTTTGCGTCGCCCTGTCTGGTAACCCCGACAACCTCGCTTGGGCATCTGGCGGCGCTACCCGCCCTGGTTCGCCAGGGTGATCTGGTCATTCTGGACCATCAGGTCCATGCTTCCGTCTTTCAGGCCAGCCGACTTCTTAAAGCCCAGGGTGAGGCAATCGAAATGATTCGCCATAATGACCTCGACCGGCTCGAAAGCCTGATCAGAGAGCATCGACAAAAACAGACACGGGTTTGGTACTGCATAGACGGCGTTTATAGCATGTACGGCGATCTGGCGCCCATGGATGAGCTCTATGCGTTGATGGATCGTTACCCGGAGCTCTACCTGTATGCGGACGACGCCCATGGCATGAGTTGGTGCGGCGAAAAAGGCCGTGGTACGGTTCGAGGCTTTCGTGCTCACCACCCCCAACTGGTGCTGGCGGTCAGTTTGAACAAGGCGTTTGGTTGTGCCGGTGGGCTATTGGTGTTTCCCACTCTGGAAATGAAGCAAAGGGTTCGTACCTGTGGCGGACCCTTGGTGTTTTCCGGGCCAATCCAGCCGCCGATGCTGGGGGCGGCCATCGCATCCGCGCACATCCATATATCGGGCGAGGTGGAGCAGTTGCAACAATCTTTGATGGAGAAAATTCGCCATTGCCGGAATGAGATCAAAGCCGCGGACCTGCCCGATGTCGCCGAGTCCGAATCCCCGGTGTTCTTTATCGGTGCCGGTGAAATCAATGCCGGTATCAACCTGATTCATCGGCTTCATCTCGAAGGGTATTATGTGAACGCCGGGATATTTCCAGCGGTTCCCATCCACAACATGGGCGTTCGGTTCACCATTACCAACCATGTCACGAAAGACGATATTTCCAGGTTGATCGATCGCCTCGCTCACCATTATCCGCTGGCCTTGGCGGAGGAAAATGTGAGCAGTATCGAGGTGGCGAATGCCTTTAAACTCAACAACTCTCTGCGGCAAGGTTATATCGCGCGTTATCCTTCCATATCCACCCGGCACTATGAAACGAAAGTTTATCGCTCGATAACGGAAGTCGAGTCGCTGTGGGTAAAGGTGCCGGACTTTCGTGGTACGCTTAATGTCTCCAATCTGAAACTCCTTGAGCGGGTGTTTGCGGCTGACTCGGAAGACCAGGTTGACCATAACCATTGGCTGTTTCTGTATTCTGTTATCTACGACACCGCCGGGCGGATGGTGGCTATAGGGATTCTGAGTCTTTGCGATATTAAAACAGACATGTTCTCCACTCCGGAGGTCTCCTCTGTCGCCGAGGAACAGCGGCAAAAGGACCCTTCATTGTTTATCAGCCGGACACTGATGTTGGGTACCCCTGTCACGGAGGGCGTTCACCTTTATATTGATGCTGCGCCGGAAAGCCGGAATCAAGTTCTTAAAGAGTTTCTGCGATCGGTAAAGTCCATGCAACTTGAATACGAGGCGGAAATGCTGACGCTTCGGGATTTTTCCGTCGATGACTGGAAGGTCAGAGTCATGTCGGATGAAGGTTTCCTGGTTAAGAAGGTTCCAGACACTCATATCATTAGCGAGGAAAATATCTCGGTCTTTGGTACTGGTGCGTTCATTGCCTCTCTCAGCAAGAGCCACAAATACCATTGGCGAAAAAGCGTATTGCCCATTCTTTCCGAATTTGTGTTGGAACAGGTGCATAACCCGGACGGAAAACAGCTGAAAACTTTCTATGATCAGTATCTCAAGGTGCAGGAAAACGCCCTTGAAATTTCCAGTTTTCCATTGCCTTTTTCTTTTTTTGAGGCAATAGTAAATGAGCCCGGATGGTTGTGTTACGGGGTTAAAAAGGGTGATCAATGGGTCGCCGGTTGCTTCATATTGGTCGATGGAGACCGCATGTATCCTTTGGTTCTGGGGATGGATCCTGCCTACAAGTCTCTTGGGCTATACCGGGCATGCCTTTACCACACGGCAAACCTGGCGAGGGATCTGGAAATGAAAGCGGTGTACTTTGGCATAACCGCATCGCTGGAGAAGCGAAGAATGGGAGCGCGAAATATCCCGACTGTCGCGTTGGTCAGGCTTATCAACAGTTATCAGGTTGAAGCGCTGGATTGCTTAACAAGTGGTTGACTCATGAGGTATGAAGACGATTCATTAAAAGGAAAAGAAGTTTCCTGTAAGGTGATGCCTCAGGTATTGAAGGATATACGTAGACGGAACTACAGTGTGGAAGATCTTTTATTCGGTACCGGTTTGGATGAGGCCTACGTCAGTAATACGGGTAATCGCATTAGTTGGGCTCAGCATGCCGCTATCATGGAGAATCTGACAGGTCGGTTGAATTACTCGAAAGAAGACTTGGTTAATCTGGGCATCATGTTGAAGGACACCACCATGTTCAAGGTGTTGAGCCTGATCGCCCGCTCGTTTTTCACGCTTCCCGAGTTTTATGTGTGGCTGCACAGTGCCGAGCATGACAGTCCGGTTACCCAATCTGTTTCCTGTATGTCGAGTGATGTGAGTTATGATGAAAACAATAACTTTGTCATCACCCTGAGCACCCATGAATCCTACCCACCCATATGGCAGTTTTATTGGACGAGCCTGGGGGTGATTAAGATTTTTCCTCTGGCTTATGGTCTGAATATGATCGATGTGGACATCGATTATCTCGGCGATCACTGTATTTACCGTTTTTCGTGTCCCCAAACCGGCGGCGTTTTATCTTCCATTCGTACAAGGTTACGCCGTTGGATCAGTTGGCCTTACACCACGGTGCGGGCCGTCAGTTACCTGCGGATCGCACATGCGGAAATTCATAAGAAAAACATAGCCCTGAACAGGGAGAACCGTCATCTGACCGAAATGCAAGGGCAGTTACGAAACGCTATTAAACAAGCCGAAGACGCTTCCAAGGCGAAATCCGAATTTCTCTCAAAAATGTCACATGAGCTTCGAACTCCATTGAATGGCATCATCGGCGCGATCGACCTGGAAATGGAGGAACGTCGTGGCCACAGTGACACCACCTATCTGGATATGGCCAGCCATTCCGCATACTCTCTGCTCGGTATCCTTAGCGACATTCTGGATGTATCGAAAATAGAATCCGAGGATTTCAAGATCAGCGTTTCTTCGTTCAACTTCTCTGAACTTCAGCAGGAAATTGCCTGCACCTTCAAACCGATGGCAAAGAAAAAGAACCTTGTCTTCGATTCGGTATCCACCATTAATGCCGGTGATTTTTTTCTGGGTGATGCCGTTAAATTGCGGCAAATCATGCTTAACCTGGTCTCCAATGCCATCAAGTTTTGTGATCAGGGGCGTGTCAGCCTGGAAAGCTCTTGGGACGAATCGACCGGGGTGGCGGAGATCAAGGTTTCCGACACCGGTATCGGTATCGCTGAAGAGGCTCAGACACTGGTGTTCAAAGAGTTTTATCAAGCGGAAAACGACCTGACCAGGAAGCATCAGGGAACGGGTTTGGGGCTGGCCATCATTGAGAAGCTGATCAGGAAAATGGATGGCACCATTGAATTAAAGAGTCGACTCAATGAGGGGACGACTTTCGCCGTTAAGCTCCCGTTGGCAAAAGCCGATCCGCCTCCGGAAAAAACGACGCTGCCCGGACCGGATGATCCGCCCCCCAGGGCAATGAATATTTTGTTAGTGGAAGACAACCAGGTTAATCAGAAAATTATCGTCAAACAGATCGAGAAGGCCGGTCATCGGGTGGAGGTGGCGCAAAACGGTCAGGACGCGCTGGATAAAGTGGCTGTTGGCCACTACGACCTGGTTCTGATGGACATCATGATGCCCGTGATGGATGGCATGGAAGCCACGCGCAGGTTAAGGGAAACTTACGATCCGCAGAAACTGCCCATACTGGCGCTCAGCGCCAATATAACATCGGATTATCTGTCTTCCTGTCAGCGGGCGGGAATGAATGAATGTTTGATCAAACCCATTCGTTATTTTGAGCTGCAGCATGTTCTGAGCCGGTATGCCCGCCGCTGATCTGCAAGAATCAATCCGCCAGAAACCTTTCGGTGATCCTTAAAAAAGCCGCAGGTTTTTCGGCATGCGGCCAATGTCCCGCCCCCTCGATAAGTTTGGCCTGGGCGTTCGGAAAGCGTTCCTGGATGGCCGGTTGGTCATCGGCAGTGATGTAGTTGCTGTTCATGCCTTTTATAAACAGGGTCGGACCGGAGAAGGGGGTTTTGAATTCCGGTTCGATGGCGATGTCTTCGTATTGATGTTGCAATGCTTTCAGATTAAAACGCCAGGCCAGTTGGTCGTCGTCGTTTCGATAAAGGCTCTTGAGAATAAACTGGCGGACCCCTGTGGTTTCAATGCCGTCTTTCAGAGCGTCGTCCACGCTGCGCCTGTCTTTGTGTTGACTGAGGTCGGTTCGGTTCAGGGCATCGAAAATATCCTGATGGTGGGGCGGATAACGGCGCGGGGCGATGTCGACGATGACCAGTCGATCGATGGCCGTCGCCTGTTTTCCCAATGCCATTTGCATGGCTACTTTGCCGCCCATGGAGTGGCCCATCAAATGGTAATGGTCGATGCCTTGGCTTTGCGCCCACTTTGCCACTTCGTCTGCAAAGACCGGGTAGCTTTGGTTGTCTATCCAGGGTGACCGCCCGTGGTTGGGCAGGTCCAGTAGGTGCACGCGGTACTGCTCGGACAGGCCCTTGGCGATGGTGCGCCAGTTATCGCCACTGCCGAAAAGTCCATGCAGAATAATCAGGTCGGGGCCGGAGCCCAGGGTCTCGCTGTGTAACATTCGGTAGTTGTCTCTTGTATTGGGCGTAGCTTTAAGTAAGGTGGGCGCTTCGCTTTTCAAGGCTGTGACCGGTCTGGTCCGTGGAGATATCATGGAATGCCGTAGTGGGTGCGGTGCCTGTTGCATCGCTCCGTCCATTAACACTCCCTATGCCGGTATGCCGAACGGCAAGCCCGCCGGAGTGCGTTGCATCCATTTAATGGCGGACTATCGCTGTGCTTTGTTCGGTAAGCCCGAACGGCCCAAGGCCTGTGGTCAATTCCAGGCTGAACCGGACTATTGCGGTGCCGACCGAACCGAGGCATTGCGTATTCTTACCGATCTGGAGGAATGGTCCAGTCCTGTCAAATAAACGCAGCCTGCGCCCCGGCCGCTTTTTCATTGAGTTCGGCGAAGATCGGGTCTTCCCGGTCTGCCGGTAAATGCAGACGGCTGAAGGCCGTGACCTCTTCCCAGTCTTTCCTTGCCCAGCCGCTGGTGCTCTCGGCCAGAACGATCAAATTGGCGACGGTGACCAGATCGGTTAAATCAGCGCCATCCGGCTCGCGCTCGAATTTTCGATATTCTCTCGGCACCTGGCTGATATTGGTGGGGAAGTCCCAACGTTCCAGAATAATGCCGCCCAGGGCGCCGTGTAATTGGTCGATCACCTGCCCCAAAGTGATGTTGTCCTGTATCAGGTCATCGCGTTCTTCGGCATAGGTCAGGATGGGCAGAGCACCGAGGCGGTGAACCAAGGCGGCCAGAATGGCCTCATCGGGTTTGGCGACACCGCTGTGACGGGCCAGAACCGAAGCCATGGCTGATACCTGGCCGGTGAGGCGCCACAGTTGACGCAAGCGCTTGTCGATCATGTCGGAGGTGGCCTGGAACATCTGCTCCATGGCAAGGCCAATGGCGAGGTTGGAGGTATAGTTCATCCCCAGACGGCTGACGGCCATCGCCAGATCCCGAACTTCCTGAGGCGCGCGCAGCAAAGGGCTGTTAACGACCCGGATGATGCGGGCACTCAGAGCGCCGTCGCGGCTGATGATTTGAGTCAGATCGGCGATGGTGGCATTGGGATCTTCCGCGGTTTCCCTCACCTGCAATGCCACTTCGGGCAGGCTGGGTAGAACCAGCTGATCGCTGTTGAGGGCATCGACGATGTCTTGTTTGACGGTCTCGACCAGTGTGCTCATGGGTACAAAGGCTTCCTAATATCATCCAGGCAAACGCACGCTGTGCGTCGGGCTGACCGGCTTGTCTACTCAGGTTTGCGACCCGATATCGTGACAGCACCGGTTCCCTTGGTGAGCTCTCGGGGGCTCACCCTCCGTTCGGAATCGCCGAACTCCGAATCATTCTAGCAGCTTGAGCTCAAGACGTCGGCCTTCATCGAGAAAGAGGCGAGGCGGGTGCTCGGTATCTTTGATCACAGCCAGACCAAAGCCTTCTCCGTTGGTTACCAGCCAGTTGACCCATTCGCCGCCATTGCCGGTCTCGGTATAGAGGTTCGGGCTGTCCGGCTGCTCGGCCTCGGCCCATGCCAGGCGACTGAGTCCACGCTTGCTCTGGCCTTTGTAGTGGAGGCGGGCCACCACCTCCTGGCCGGTGTAACAGCCTTTTTTAAAGGAAATGCCGTCAAGGTGATCCAGCCCCAGCATTTGGGGTACGAAACGCTCCTGATGCTCGGCCGTTACCCAGGCGTAACCGGCTTCGATATCCAGACGTTGCCAATCTTCGGTTGGCCGGACTGGAAACCCTTCGATTCGTTCGAGCCGGGTTTCATAATCCTCCGCCTGGGCATTCAACCAGAGCAGGGCGCGTCCATCCGGTAACTGGAATGCGAAATGACCGCCACGCTGCCACACTCCCTGCTTTGCCGGGCCGAACCATTCGTCCAGCAACTCTCCGCTGTTCGGAGACACAATACCCAACCCATGGTAGTTCAGGCGTTCGTCGGCCATGCGTGAGCCGCGAAAGAAGGGAATGTATTTCTTTAAATGACGGTGGAGCCCTTCGGCCGCTGAGGCATGGATGACGAGCTTCACATCGGCCGGGTCGGTTGCCAGGGCGACATTCCAGACATTGGCGACCACCCGACCTTTGGCATTGCAGAACGCCCCAGGTTTGGGGCCGGTCTCAACCAGACGGTTGTAATCCTGGGTTCCCTGGCCCTGGAGAAACGTCAGGGCATCGCTGCCGGATATGCCCAGAATGGAAAGATGTTCCAGCGGGAAGAATGTAGTGTTGTTCATAAGGTTTCGGTTTGTTCCGTGCTAACTGGTTTCTGTCCTGAAACGCCTTCCCTGGCGTTTCGCGGAGTCGCTCGGAAAAAACGCGGTTTTTCCCGGCTCGCAAAATCAAGCACTTAAGTGCTCGATTTTGTCGGTACATCCTTGTACCGCGTTAGTGCCTATCCAGAAATGGTATTTCTGGATAGGCACTAACTGTTACACTATGCGGCCGACGGGAACCGCTTCAAGGCGGCCTGTTCGACCGATACCTCCATTGGCTGAGTGTGGACTGAATAACGTGGAATTAACAGAGCAACAAGAGCTTGAGCAACGTCGTCTCTGGTGGCATAGCCGCCGCGGGATGCTGGAGCTGGATGTCTTGCTGGTGCCTTATACCGAGAAGGTGTATCCGACGCTCAGCGAAGACGATCAACGAATCTACAAGCGTTTGATCGACAGTGAAGATCAGGACCTGTTCAACTGGTTCTTAGAAAAGGCCAAACCGGAAGACCCGGAACTGGCGTATATGGTTCGCAAAATTCTCGATCGTGTTCAGCCCGATTGAATGCAGCCTTAAACCTTCCCGTCTATCTCAGGGGCTGATTGTCGGTCCCGTTTTATTGATGGCTTTGTTCGGTTGGCAGGCCGGGGTGGCACTGCTCTGGTTGTTGCCAGCACTCGCCGTTACCCTGTACGTGCTGTGGCAGACGCACCGGCAGGAGCAAGCGCCCGCCTACCTTCGTTGGCAGGGCGACCAACTGCGGCTATTCGATGAGCCGAGCCTGACTGGCTCCTCCCACCGTTATCAGTGGAACGGCCGGGGCCGACGCAACCGCCTCTATATCCGATTGGAACTGCTCAATGACGAATCATTGCGTCATGATCTGGTTATATGGCGCGACAGCGTGACCGATGCCAACTGGCGTAGCCTGAATGCCGCTTACCGTGTCAACAGCACTCTGTTTGATTCAAAACGCCCAGTCGCGCGGTGAATCAGCGGCTTACTTTCCGCCGTGCAGTTATGAGATACTCTTTCTTTTTCTGATCTAACGGTCAGGAAAATTCTTTATTAAAGTATTCACCTGCTGAATAGTGAATATCACAACGATAAATTAGCGAAATTGTATTCAAGTCCCTAAACTCGGACCCGACAAGAATAACGAGGCTTGAGGCGCCTTTTCCGCGTCCTTGCCCTGCCGAACCGAAGAGGCCTATCACATGACTGAACGGACCCAAGAAGGCGGCCTGCAGATCGCCACTTCCCTGCATCAACTCATCGCGAACGAGATTGCCCCGGGTACAGGCATTGCGCCTTCCCATTTCTGGCAGCAGCTAGAAAGCATATTGACCGATCTGGCTCCCCGTAACGAAGAATTACTGCGTTATCGCGACGCCCTACAAGCGAAAATCGATCAGTGGCATGCCGAACGCTCCGGTGAGGTTCACGACCCTGTGGCCTACAAAGCCTTTCTTGAAGAGATTGGTTATCTGGTTCCGGAAGGTGCCGACTTTGAAATCACGACCGACAATGTCGACACCGAGATTGCCGAACAGGCGGGGCCCCAATTGGTGGTGCCGGTTAAGAACGCACGCTTCGCGTTGAATGCCGCCAATGCCCGCTGGGGCAGCCTCTACGATGCCCTATATGGCACCGATGCGATTCCAGAGACTGACGGCGCCGAAAAAGGCACCGGCTACAATCCCGTGCGGGGCGCCAAGGTCATCGCTTTCGCGCGTGCCCATCTTGATCAGGCTATGCCATTGGCCGATGGCTCTCATGCCGATGCCCGTGCCTATCGCATTCGCAATGGCCTATTGGCGGTTGAACTGGCCGATGGCAGTGAAAGCGGCCTGGCCAGGCCGGAGCAATTGGTGGGCTATCAGGGTGAAGCGGAATCCCCCTATGCCGTACTGCTGAAGAACAACGGCCTGCACATCGAGATTCAGATCGATCCGACCAGCCCTGTCGGCAAAACCGATGCTGCCGGGGTGAAAGATCTGCTGGTCGAGGCCGCTCTGACCACCATCATGGATTGTGAGGATTCCGTAGCGGCGGTGGATGCCGACGACAAAGTCGAGGTTTACCGCAACTGGCTGGGTTTGATGAAGGGCGACCTGCAGGACACCTTTGAAAAAGGCGGCCGGATGCTCACCCGGCGGCTGAACAAAGACCGCCAATACACTGCGCCAAACGGAGAAACTGTGACCCTGCATGGTCGCAGTCTGATGTTCGTTCGCAACGTCGGCCATTTGATGACCACACCGGCCATTCTCGATAAAGACGGCCGCGAAATCCCCGAAGGCATTCTGGATGGCATGGTAACGGTGCTGGCCGCACTGCACGACCTGAAAGGCAACGGCGAACTGCGTAACAGCCGTACCGGCAGCGTCTATATCGTCAAACCCAAAATGCACGGACCGGACGAAGTGGCCTTCTCCGTCACTCTGTTCGAGCGCATCGAACAGGCGTTGGGCCTGGCGAAAAACACCCTGAAAATCGGCATCATGGATGAAGAGCGTCGGACCACCGTCAATCTGAAAGAATGCATTCGTGCCGCCAGGGAGCGCACCGTGTTCATTAACACCGGCTTCCTCGACCGCACTGGTGACGAGATTCACACCTCTATGCTGGCCGGGCCGATGATCCCGAAAGCCGAGATGAAGCAGAGTGCCTGGATCGCAGCCTACGAAGACAACAATGTCGATGTTGGTTTAATCGCCGGGCTGCCCGGTAAGGCTCAAATCGGTAAAGGCATGTGGGCCATGCCGGATGAAATGGCGGCCATGCTGGAACAAAAGAAAGGCCATCCGTTGTCCGGCGCCAACACCGCCTGGGTTCCGTCGCCGAACGCGGCCGCCCTGCACAGCGTGCATTACCATCAGATCAGCGTTGCGGAACGTCAGCAAGAGTTGCGGCGTCGTGAACGTGCCAGTCTGGATGATATTCTCACCATTCCATTGCTGACCGATCCGTCGCGTCTCTCGCCCGAAGCCATCCAGAAAGAGCTGGATAACAACGCCCAGGGTATCCTCGGTTATGTGGTTCGCTGGGTGGAGCAGGGAATCGGTTGCTCCAAAGTGCCGGATATCAATAACGTCGGTTTGATGGAAGATCGCGCCACCCTGCGGATCTCCAGCCAGCACATGGCGAACTGGCTGCATCATGGGCTCTGTTCAGAGGAGCAGGTGATGGAAACCCTGCAGCGCATGGCCAAAGTCGTCGACCAGCAAAACGCCGGTGACCCTGAGTATAAAGCCATGACGCCCAACTATGACGACAGTGTGGCGTTTCAGGCCGCGAAAGCCTTGGTACTGGAAGGCCTGCGTCAACCGAACGGTTATACTGAGCCGTTATTGCACGCCTATCGCCAAAAGGCCAAGGCTTAAGTAGACCTGGCGGGGCAGATGGGGTTCGGCGCTTTTGGCGTCGATTCTCAGCGCTCGAGTTTCGAATTTCCGCCCTGCCGGGCAATCTTCAAATACGTTCGGAGAAATAGTCGGTTATCCGCTGCTTCACTTGTGCGTCCTTCAGTATCCGATAGTGCCCCAACCCTCGGGTAAACAAGGTTTCGGCCTGGGTCCAGTAACTCGCCGTCCGTTCAAAATCGTCCCAATGAACCTCTTCATCGTTCCTGTCGGCGACCATCAATCCGGGGGTGTTGAGTTGTTGGGCGGCGAAGTCATGGCATAGCCGATCCCAAATGGGCTCGGAGATTCCCAAATGCCGCTCCCCGATTTCGACCGAGTAATCGCCAAGTTTGTGTTTAAAAGCGGCTTTCACCCGGTCGGACACGCCGATGAATCCACAAAACGTATCCACCATGGCCTCGATATTCAGCCCGGGTGAGATCAACGACAGATAGCCCGGCTGTAACCCCTGTTCCAGTGCCTGCACCACCGTCTGGCAACCAATGGAGTGAGCGATAACTCCGGCGGGCTGCCCCAGCAGATCCTGAATGGCCAGCAATACCTGAACAAACTCATAGAGATTGGTCTGGCGGGTCGGGTTCAAGCCGTGTCCGGGCAGATCGAACAGGCACACCTGGTATCCGGATTCGACCAAAGGGGCCACCAGGCTGCGGAACTGGCTGCCACTGCCGCGCCAGCCATGCACCCCGAAGATAAGCGGTGCTGTCGGCGAGCCCCAGCAGTACAGGTCGATCCCTTCCGGACCAAAATGCAGCAGCAACCGCCGGTCCGCACTGTTCCAGAATGCCTGGGTGCGTTTACCCGGGCGGCTGTGAACCGGCGTGAACCACATGCGGTTCAGCAAGGCTCCCGCTGCAGTGGGAGAGACCAACCCCAGGCCGTTCAAACTCTTCCCCAATACCCGATAGCGCTTCGGCATCGGACGTGCCTGAGGCGTGGTCTTGGCGATACGGCCGGTGGATGAGGTTTGGTGAAGCGTCATGGCGGGCTTCCTTTGGTGTGTTGAATAACGCCTCGCAGTCTGCTCCTTGTTGATTCGGTTCATAAGTGTCATATTTGACATCTTACTGGCGAAAAGGGTCGTCGCGATGAAAGTGGTCATTCTCCTCACCGATCGGTGTGCCGGCTCCCTGGCGGTGAGTCTGGTGGATGCGTTGATTACCGCCAACTACTGCCATATCAAAGCCGGTGCTGAAAACCCGCTGTTTGAGTGGGTGCTCACCTCGGTCGATGGTAAGCCGGTGATGCCGTTCAACGGTATACCGCTGACACCGGATTGTTCCATAGAGGATCTGTACCGTGACGACAGTACGGCCATCGAAGACCAGATCTGGATAGTGCCGTCCATTTACGATGCCGTCTCACGCCAAACCAAGATCACCGACGCCCTGCAACAACTGAAACCGATGATCAGTCTAGTGAGCGATCACTACCGGCGCGGCGGTCAATTGGCCAGCTGCTGCACCGGTTCCTTTCTGCTCGCGGCAGCCGGGGTGCTGGATCACTATCCCGCCCTGATGCACTGGCGCAGCGAACTAAACTTCAAACAGCTGTTCCCTCACCTGAAAATCGACACCCGCTCGCCGCTGGTCGATTACGGTCGCATCATCTGTACCACCGGAGGTGCCCAAAGTTGTCATCAATTGGTGATCCATCTGGTCGAGAAGTATCACAGCGATGGCCTGGCCATGGCCTTGGCCAAGATGCTGCAGGTTGATCGTCACCCAACGCCACCGGTGGTGTATGGCGCCACCCGGGAAGACCCAGGCCACAACGACGAGAAAGTCCGTATTGTCCAGGCCCGGTTCCGCGAAAATCTGCACCGTCAGGTCAGTGTCGAGCAATTGGCGGATGGCTTGAACATCAGCGATCGGCAATTGATCCGCCGTTTCCGTCAGGCCACCGGCCTGTCACCGCTCAAATATTTGCAAAAGGAACGTCTGAAACGCGCATGCCAGCTGTTGGAAAACAGCCGCTTGACCTCGGCCCGTATCGCACTGGAAGTCGGTTATCAGGATGAGAGTAATTTCCGGCGCCTGTTCAAACGGGAGCTGGGTATGACAATGGAGCACTACCGCAGCCAGTTTGGTGGCATGAAAGTGATTGAGCGGGAGGCAACGCAGCCGGTGCCCGCTCAATGAGGTTGGATTAGGCTTTCCAGAACGGCTTGGCGGCCTCCTGACGCAGCGCCCCGGTGGGCAGTCCGGTGTCTTTCTCGACACGGGCGATGTCCATTAGCGGTAACTCCGCACGCAGTTGTGAACGGACTTTGTGGCGCCAAAACCAGACTTTGAGGGTCGTCTTAACCCGCCGCCACGAATCGATGGTTTCGGGGTGACATTCAACGCAATCCTGGAAGGTTCTATAGTGATGTTCCGATGCAGTGGTCATGGCATTGGCCTCCATAAAAGATGAATGAGATCGGGCCTGTCATTGCTATTAAACTGCTCTAGAATGACTGAATCCATCAGTCTTTAATGAAGGGGGCGTTCGTAAAGCATGAACATCAAGTTGGATAAGCTGCGTTCATTCGTGCTGGTGGCCGATGAAGGCAACCTGACCCGGGCCGCCAAGCGACGTCACACCACGCCCTCGGCCGTCAGCGAACATCTGCGCCAGCTCGAAGATCAGTTTGGTCTGCCTCTGTTCGCACGCTCCAGCCGTGGTATGGAACTCACTCCGGAAGGTCGAAAGTTGCTGCCTCCGGCCCGTCAGGCGCTGATGCAGATCGCCGAGTTGGACGAAATTGCCCGCTCATTGCGTTGTGAAACCCCGACCACCCTGGTCCTTGGCTTGAACGCACCGCCGGAGTATCTAAAGGTCGATCAATTGTTGCGCCTGACGGCTCAGGAGCTGCCTGAAGTGAAGGTGGAATTGGTGACCAGCAGTTCCAAACTAGTTGTCGACCAAGTGCATGAAAGCAAGATGGACCTCGGGTTCATGTACGGCGATCCGACTCGGGATTCGATAGAGCCCATCCGCCTGGCTGACATTGGGTTCTGCGTCGTTGGCCCCTCCGACTGTAAATTGCAGGCATTACCGAGCCACCCGGAAGAACGCCGAGCCTTACCCTGGATCTGGCCTTCCTGTAACTGCCCGTTGTCACAGATGATGCCCGGCATTGTCGGCTTTGATCGGGAACAAGTCAGAGTGCTATCGAGCGCGGAAGATGAACACGTAACGCTGACCATGGTTCGTGCAGGCTTGGGTTACGGCGTGGTTGAAAAAGAGCTGGCACAGCACTGGGCGGGTCGTGGCAGTGTGCGCATCATCGAAGAGGTATCCTCCAAAACCAGCCTCAACCTGGTGGTGCGTCGTGATCGTTTGGCTCGCACGCCCATTACGACAGTGGTGGAAATTGCCCGAAGGCTATGGGAAGACAGGGTGGTTGATGTCAGAAAAACGGAACCTGTGGGTTAACCATCTCATCTGGCGGGCGCGGAACCGCTACCGGGTTTTAGAAAATCCCCGCCGGTGTCCGGCGGGGCGGTTGGTCACAAGTAAGTCGCCGCCAGTCCTCCATCGATGGGGATATTGGCGCCGCAGATCCAGCGGGATTCGTCGGCGCAGAGAAAGGCAATCACGTCCGCTATTTCATCGGCGAAGGCGGGTCGTTTCATTCGATCCGCGTCATTCGCGACCCGTTCTTCACCCAGCATGGTGACGAAATCTCCCAGGATAGGTGTGAATACCGGCCCGGGGGCGACACAGTTCATGCGCACATCCCGTTGTTTAAACCAGAGCGGCGCATGGGTGGTGGTCCAAACAATCAGGGCTTCCTTGAAATATTGGTAACAGGTTTCCTGAGGCACCGGGTTTTTCGTCAACCAGGCTGTCCCCTCGGCAAAGCTTGAAGTGGCGGCGAGGGATTTGTGTTGTTCCAGGCGCTCGGGCCAGTCCCGGCCGAGAATCGAAGCCACGTTCACAATGGAGCCTCCTGCCTTCATTTTGCCAAGAAGTTGTTCACTCAGGTGGCGCAGACCCAGGTAGTTCACTCGCCCCACCAGATCCACGTCGGCGGTGCCGGGCACGCCCGCGATGTTGCACAGGGCGTCGATGCCGTTTGGCAGTTGGTCCACCAGGCGGTCAATGGCGGCCGTATCACCCAGATCCGCCTGATGGATAGCGGTGAGCGTCAAAGCGGGTTCATTGCGATCCACTCCTATGACACGCGCCCCTTGCAGGCGTGCAAAACGGGCGACTTCGGCGCCAATGCCGGAGGAAACGCCGGTCACGACCAGAGTTTTGTCTTGCAGTTTCATGGTGGTGTCCTTTTGTTATGGTTTCTTGTGAATTAGAAGGGATACTGAGGTGCCGTGTCTTTCACCGTGACCCATTGCCAATGGGTGTAGTTTTCCCAGTCGGAGGGACCACCCACAGCGCTGCCATTGCCCGATTGACCAAAACCCCCAAAGGGATTGATGCATTCATCGTTTACGGTCTGGTCGTTGATGTGCAGCAAGCCCACGTGCAATTGCTGGCCGATGGCGGTGGCGCGACCGACATTATTGGAAATCACCGCTCCGGCCAGGCCGTATTCGGTACGGTTGGCAAGTGCAACGGCTTCGTCGTCGCTGCCGAAGGTGATCAGGTTGGCGACCGGCGCGAACACTTCCTCATCGAAGGCGCGCATACCGGGTTTGACACCCGACAAGACGGTGGGTGAGTAGAACAGGCCATCGTATTGTCCGCCGGTTTCCAAAATGGCGCCGGCGGCGATGCTGTCCTGAACAATGGCATGGGCGCGTTGTAACTGACGTTCGTTGATCAGCGGGCCGATGGCGACCTGACCACTGGCCGGGTCTCCCACTGGTAGATGACGGGCTTTTTCGACCACTTTGGCCGTCAGTTCAGCGGCGATTTTTTCATGCACCAGAATGCGGCTGGACGCCATACAGATCTGCCCCTGATGCAGGTAAGCCCCCCATGCGATGTTACTGGCGGCAAGATCCAGGTCGGCATCGTCGAGGACAATCAAACTGCTGTTGCCGCCGAGTTCCAGAGATACTTTTTTCAAGTGTCGACCGCACAGCTCGCCGACCTTGCGACCGGCCTGGGTCGAACCGGTAAAGGCCACCATGCCGATCTCCGGCGCCGAACACAGAGCTTCGCCAGCCTCTATACCACCGGGTAATACCTGATAAAGACCCTTTGGCAGACCTGCGGCTTCGAACGCCAGGGCCATGATGTAGCCGCCGGACACCGGTGTTTGGGGGTCTGGTTTGGTAACGACGGCGTTACCCGCCGCCAAGGCGGGGGCGATTGAACGAAGCGATAGAATCAGCGGGAAATTGAACGGGGAAATCACCCCCACCACGCCCAGCGGAACGCGTTTCGCGTAGGATTGTCGGTCTGGGGTTGAAGCCAGGGTTAGCCCGGTGGGTTGCAAAACCATGGATGAGGCCAGTTGCAGCAGAGTGACCGCCTCGCGGATTTCATGTTCCGCCTTGGGAAGAATGCCTCCGGTCTCCCGTGCGATGATCAATGCCAGTTCTTCGGCGTTGTTTTGCAGGTAATCGGCGGCTTTCAGGAAGATGGCGGCGCGTTCCCGTACCGGCATCCGGACCCAGGCTTTCTGGGCGATGGCGGCGCTGGCGGTGGCGATTTGAACGTCGCCAGCCGAGGCTTCACCGGTGGTGGTCAGAATGCCTCCGGTGGCCGGTTCCACTACCTCGTTCAGGCGGGACGTGGCGGTCCACTCGCCGGTGAAGAGCGTGCCCCGCCAGGGGGCTGTGTCGAGTAGGGCGGTGTTTGTCATTGTTGTTCTCCGTCGGTGAATCGAAGCCCGGTGAGTGCCGGGCGATAAGCCCTTGAGCAAGCGCTGTGCCCGGTTGCCCTTTACAGCGGTTCGGAGGGTGTAACTCATTGTTTTGACGCCAATAAAAGGCGAGTGATGTGTTACGGGAGCGGCGTTTCGGCCCAGGAGTGGGACGCTGCGTTTGATCAAATGATGAAGACGGAAGGTGTGACAGTGGTTGAGTTGATTAAATCAGCAAGACTATAGTCGAAGGTGGTCTAAGAGCCCTCCATAACAACAAGACACAGGTTCAACCATCATGAAGGCGCCCGAACGAATTTCCCTGGCGGCGATGTCCCGCGACAGTGACCGCGTATTGTTGCGCGGTAATTCCAAAGAACTGGATTTCCAGCATTCGCCAACGCTGGAGGAACTGACCGAATGCCTCAGTTTCTCGCCGGGCGACGGCCGCATCTGGCTGAACGATCAGCGCATGCTGATGCTTCACGCCTCTTCTTTCGGTGTTTTCCGTCGTGAAATGATCGATACCCTGGGCATTGATCGGACCCGTGGTTTATTGACCCGCACCGGCTATGTCTCCGGCACGCGGGACGCCGAGCTGGTACGCCAGCGTTGGCCCAATGCCGACCCGGCTTCCATATTTGGTGCCGGAACCCAGCTTCATGGTCTGGAAGGGTTGGTCAAGGTCGAACCGGTGCATTTTGAGTTCGACACCGAAAAAGGCATCTACGAAGGCGAGTTCTTCTGGCATCACAGCAGTGAAGATGAAGAGCATGTCGCGGCCTACGGTATTGGAACCGATCCGGTGTGCTGGATGGAGTTAGGCTACGCCATGGGCTATGTCAGTGGTCTTATCGGGTCTCTGGTGATATTTCGCGAGGTCGAATGCCGGGCCATGGGACACTCCAAGTGTCGGGTGATTGGGAAGTCGGCGGACCGATGGGAGGATATCGAAGACGATTTGCGTTACTTGAACGCATCCAGCAAGACGGCAGCCCGTTCGACCAAGGCAACATCGGTGGCCTTGCCAGAAGTATCGATGGGGGCACTCTCTGAAGACGCGAAAATGATTGGTGCTTCGGCGGCGTTCACGGCGGCCAGTCATGCGCTCAAACGGGTGGCCAATACCCGAGCGACTGTGCTGCTGACCGGGGAGTCCGGCGTAGGCAAGGAATTGTTCGCCACACACTTGCACCAGATGAGTGACCGGAATGCCGGTCCCTTTGTTGCCTTTAACTGTGCCGCCATACCGGAAAGCCTGATGGAGTCCGAATTGTTTGGTGTGGAACGCGGCGCTTTCACCGGTGCCAATCACAGCCGGGCCGGGCGCTTTGAACGAGCCCAGGTCGGCACCCTTTTCTTGGATGAAATCGCGACGCTGAGCCTTGCGGGTCAGAGTAAGCTGCTGCGCGCGTTGCAGGAACGCGAAGTGGAACGAGTGGGCGGTAGTCGAGCTATCCCAGTGGACGTCGGGCTGGTGGCCGCCACCAATGTCGACCTGCGCGACGCTGTGGCCCGGGGTGACTTTCGCGAGGACCTCTTCTACCGCCTGAATGTGTTCCCAATCACACTGCCGCCGCTGCGTGAACGTCGCGATGACATCCCCTTGTTGATCAACCACTTCCTCAATCACTACGGCCAGCTGCATGGCCGACCTGTCAATGGCATGACCGGCAAAGCGACACAGGCGCTGCTGAATTACGGCTTTCCAGGCAACATCCGCGAGCTGCAAAACCTGATAGAGCGGGGCGTCATCGCCGCTGAGGAAGGCGAACCGGTGGACCTGCCGCATCTGTTTCACAACGAGCACGTACCGCGAGAACTGCTTTACTCGGTCACCGCGACTGGGAACCTGACCAGCGGCGAGACTGACCGGCAGGAAGAGGAAACGCTGCTTGAACACTTGGTCAGACTAAGTGGCAGTGACCAGCCACTGTCTTTCGATGAAGTGGAACAACGTCTGTTACGGGAAGCGGTCGAGCGGGCCGGAGGTAACCTCGCCGAAGCGGCGCGGTACGTTGGCTTGACGCGGGCGCAATTGGCTTATCGACTGAAGAAGGGAGTGAACCCCGTACCCAAGCGCCCAGGTTCCGGCTAAAATGCGCGCCTTCTCTATCATTCCGAGGTCATCATGCCTAAAGCCCCTGAGATCAAACCCGGTCACATCATAGAACTGGACGGCGCCCAATACGCGGTCCGCAAGGTGGATGTCCACAGCCCCAGCGCCCGGGGTGCAGCCACCTTGTATAAAATGACGTTGGCTGAGTTGGTAACCAAGCGTAAGCGCGAGGAAGCGTTCAAGGGTGATGACCTGCTGACCCTGGCGGACTTCCAGTCCCGGACACTGCAATACCTGTTCGCCGATGGTGACATGCATACTTTTATGGACAGCGAAGACTACGCTCAGCACATGTTGTCCAGTGAGGATCTCGGTGAGCAACTGGGCTGGCTGCATGAAGGTATGGAAGGCCTGACCGGCCTGGTGGTCAACGATGTGTTGGTGGCCATTGAGCTGCCCCAATCCGTCGTAAAAACCATCGTGGAAACCGCGCCCGGCATCAAAGGTGCTTCCGCTTCGGCGCGTACCAAACCGGCCATACTCGAAGGCGGAATTACCGTTCAGGTGCCGGAATACATCGAACAGGGCGAGCGTATCAAGGTCAATACCGAAAGCCGCAAATTCATGTCCCGCGCCTGAGTCGACCGACTCCAATGGCATGGACCTGACGGCGGCGTTTGGGTTCATGCCCGACTTGTTTCGAATCAATTGCGACCTTAACAACTCTTGAATGAATTTTCCCCTGGTGAGAAATAAAACCCTAGACTAAAGTTAACAGCAGGATGGCACAGGCCGTTAACAATCAGATATTCATTCGAATAGTCCTTAGGACATGGACACTGATCAACCCGTGGTAAGAGGTGATCCAGATGTTCCGTTTATCTTTCTCGCTCCCCCTTCTTTTTACTTTGCTATTGGGCTTCGCCCAGGCTGATACCATTACCGCCGCTCAAGACCCTTGGCCGCCATTTGTGCAGGCACAGGGCGACCCGGGCCTCTCAGTCGATCTGGTTCGGGCGGCGCTCGAGCATGAAGGATATGAACTGAAAATGACCATCATGCCCTGGGCGCGGGCTCTCGATCAGGTGAAGGATGGCAACGTCGATGTGTTGGTCGCTACCTGGTATACCGAAGAACGAACAGCTTTCCTGCGATACAGTGAACCCTATATCCAGAATTAGGTGAAATTCATCAAGCGGGTAGGGGATGATTTCGAATTCAACGGGCTTGAAAGTTTGACGGGTAAAACTGTCGGTGTGGTACGGGATTATGGTTATGGGGATGAATTTTCCAATGCCCCGAACTTCACCCGACCGGAAACCAATAACATTGCCTCGAACCTGCTCAAGTTGGAATCCGGACGCATTGATTTAACGTTGGAGGATCAGATTGTTGCGCTGTCGACCATGAAAAACGAAGGCATTGATCCCAGTGCGTTTGAGTTCACCAACAATGCCCTGTCGGTGAACAATCTTCATGTGAGCAGTGGTATTGCCAATGCACGCAGCGAGGAAATTATCGCGGCTTTTAATCGGGGGCTCGCGGCTATCCGGGAAAATGGAAAGATGGCTGAATTACTGAAAAAGTATGGGGTCGAATGATGGCTTAGTCGGTTATTAGTCGGTTAAAAGCTGCGTATAACCGGCAATGAGCCAGTGCCCGGTCACTGGCTCAACAATATCGCGATCCAACGTGTTTTCGGGTAAACCTCCAGGCCGATTTTAACCACCACCGTCAATGGAACGGCCAGCAGTGTGCCGACCGGCCCCAGTATCCATCCCCAAAAAATCAATGAGACGAACACCACCAGAGTGGAAAGGTCCAGTGTGCGACCCATCAGTCTCGGCTCCAGCAGATTACCGATAACAGCGTTGATAACAGAATAACCGGCGGTGCTGATGACGAGGCCTGGAACACCCTGCTGGAAAGTGGCGAGTGCGATGGCCGGAATGGCAGCAATCAACGAGCCGACATTGGGTATGAAATTCATCAGGAAGGCGAAGGTCCCCCAAAGAATGGGGTAGTCGACCTTCATGACTTTCAGAAACCCCCATACGATGATACCCGTCAACGCGCTGACGAGTGATTTGATCACCAGGTAACGCTGTACCGAACGGGTAAAACGATGGGCGTATTCCACGCTGTGGTTATCGCCCAGGGCGCGGTGCAGTTTGCGTTGTACGCCCTGGGCTTCAAACAGCATGAAAACCAGAATAAACAGTGTCAGTACCGTGGCCAGCAAAATGCTGCCCAACCCGGAGAACAACTTGCCTGCGAAACTGATGAAACTGTCCGGCAGGGTCAGTGATTGCAGGCTGTTTCGCACGTCGTCCGCCAGCCAGGGGGCCCGGGCTCGAAACTGACCCACCCATTCATCCAATTGTCGTTCATATTCGGGCAAGCGCTGTAGCAGTTCATCGGCCGAGGCGGCCACCAGAGAGCCGATGCCATACATCACGCCAAATACCAGGAAAACGACACCGCCGATGGCCACGCTGGCGGGTACTTTGTGCTCCACCAGCCAACGCACGGCCGGAGAGGTCAACACGGCGAGAAAAGCCGCCATAAGAAAGGGAACCAGGATAGGCTGGGCGATTTTCATACCGGCCAGAATGATTACCAAAGCGGCGATCACCAGCAGCCCACGCGCTAGGGAGGGTTCGTTGAGAGAGCTTAAAGGCTTTCGGGTCATAAACCTCTTTTCCGTGCTGAAGCGACAGATTAAGAGGCATTAAAGCACGGGCGTCGGGCTAGGACAAAAACGGCGTTCGACCGGTGAGCGACAGGCCTGATTGCTCACCGCAAAGGCGCGCGGGGAAGGAGGTGGCGGGAACGCGTTTGGCGTGTTCCCGCTAAGTGACGGGTATTAACCTACACAAGCTTCGTTTTTCTGATGGCGCAGATGTTTGTAATGCTCCCAACGGGCCAGCCCCCATTTGGTGATAAAGGTACCGACCACGTAGGCGGCGACAATCGTCAAAATCTGACTGTCTGCGAAGCTCAGGGAGGTCAGCATCGGTCCTGGGCAGTAACCGGCCAACCCCCAGCCGATACCGAACAGAATGCCACCGATTACGATACGACCGTCCACTTCAGTTTTCGCAGGGACCCGGAAGTACTCGGTCAACAGTGGGCTGGGCCGTTTCATAATAAGAGGCGTGGTCACGAAGGTGACAAGGAGCCCACCACCCATAACAAACGCCAGGGAGGGATCCCAGGTGCCAAACAGGTCGAGAAAGTTGACGACTTTGGCCGGGTCGATCATTTGCGCGATTGAGAGCCCAAGGCCGAACAGAATACCGGCCACCAAAGCGGTGAGCAGGTTCAGTGTTTTGTTCATAGTCATGCTCCCAGAATGTGACGCACGATGAAAACGGTGACGAACGCGGACGCCATGAAACTGAGCGTCGCGACCAGCGAGCGAGGACTGCGTCGGGCGAGACCGCAGATGCCGTGGCCACTGGTACAGCCTGTGCCGATGGTGGTGCCGACACCCACCAGAAGACCGGCGGCAATCAGCAACGGAATGCTGGACGGCGCCTCAATGTGTGCCACACCGGCACCCACGCCTATCCATTGATATAGAAACCCACCGATCACCAAGCCGACGATGAACAATATGCGCCAGTCCATGTCACCCTTTTCAGGAAAAATAACGCCTCCTGCGATACCGGATATCCCGGCGATGCGACCCTTCATCAGCAGCAACAGTGCCGCCGACAAGCCGATCAGTGCGCCGCCGATAAAGGCTGGAAGGGGAGTGAAATTTACCAGTGTCATAGGCACCTCAAAGATATGAAACTCTAATTTAGAGTTGTCTAATATTAATGATCCGAGAATACGGCTTGAAGCCGTTATTTCAATGCTTCTGTGCTTTGAAGGTCAGACCGTTTTGGTCTGACCTTCACCACTTTGGTTATCTTGCCCGGTCTGTTTGGATGTTCAGCGGAATCTTCAGGTAACGTTTCCCATTACTCTCGGCCTTGGGCAGGTGTCCGGCTTCGATATTGACCAGAATGCTCTGGTAAATCAGTTTGGGAGCCTGAAGGGTGGCGTCTTTACGTTCGCGGAATTCGACGAACTCCGCTTCACTGGTCCGGCCGTTTAATTGAATATTCTTGGCTTTCTGTTCGCCGATGGTGCTTTCCCAGGCCACGTCACGTCCGCCGGGTTGATAGTCGTGCCCGGTAAAGACACGGGTGTTGTCCGGCAGGCTGTACAGGTTTTGGGTCACGCCCTTATACAGGGTGGCAGCGTCACCGGCCGGGAAATCGCAGCGTCCGGTGCCATAGTCCGGCATGAACAGAGCATCCCCGGTGAAGACAGCGTCTCCGATCAGGTAGGACACACAGGCCGGGGTATGCCCGGGTGTGGGCAAGGCTTTGATCGTCAGTGTGCCCGCACTGAACTTTTCGTTGTCTTTCAGCAGGCGGTCGAACTGTCGACCATCGGTGACAAAGGTATCCGGCAGGTTATAGACCCCTTTGAACACTTCCTGCACATGACGAATGCGCTCGCTGATGGCGACTTTCACCTCCGGGAATTCATCGCGAAACAACTGGCTGGAGCTCAGGTGATCCGCATGGGCGTGAGTTTCCAGGACAAAATGCAACTTCAGTTTATGTTCCTCGATAAAGTCGACCACTTTTTGGTATGACTCATCGGAGATTTTGCTGCCGATCGGGTTGTAATCCAGAACTGGGTCAATCACCACGGCATCGCGACTGTCAGCGTCATACAGGAGGTAAGTGAGTGTGAAGGTGTTCGGATCGTAGAAGGTTTCAATTTGCTGTTTCATATCGGTATCTCCGCATCATTCAATATGGACCCAGTACGTTTCCAGGCCTTTGTATTCGATGTAACAATGTCTGTGCCAATTACTAAGTCATTGATTTATAGGTGTTTTTGAATCCAGTCCCGGTCGAATGTTTTAAGGTGTTGCAACGGTTGTTTCATGTTGCGGTCTAGCCGATCCAGAACGCTCTATGTAACCCTTCGCCGTCGTCATCGCTTCGTGTAGGGTCAGAAAAAAGTGGTCTTCCCCCAGAGCTTCGGTAAAACCGCTGCGTTGCATAACATCCATGACCGGGCCTTTGACATTGGCGAGAAAGAGGTCGATTCCGCGCATCCGATAATCCCTAAGTAACTCATGGAGAGCCGTATCGGCGGAGGAGTCCAACTGGTTGATTGAGCAGGCGTCCAGCACCACGGCTTTCAATGGAGTTTTCATTTCCGCTTCGGCCCGCTTGATGGTTTCCTTCAGAAAGCTCACATTGCCATAATAGAACTGGGCATCGAAGCGAATGGCGAGAACCTGATCTTCGGTCGTGGCTTCGCTGTGGCGCTTCACATTGCGGTATACATCGGTGCCCGGCAGACGGCCCAGAACCGCGTAGTGGGGACGAGTGGTTTTGATCACAAACCACAGCATCGAGAGTCCTACCGACAGGAAGATGCCGGTTTCCACTCCCAGTGTCAGCGTGGCGAGGAAGGTGAACGCCAGTAACGCCAGATCGTCTTTCTTAACCTTCCACAGATGCTTCACTTCCTGAATGTCGATCAAGCCAAACACCGCGACCATGATGACCGACCCCAAAATGGCTTTCGGGATGTAGTAGAACAGAGGGGTCAGGAACAACAATGCGATGGCGATGAGCACGGCGGTGACGATCGCCGCCAGGCCCGTATTCGCGCCAGCATTATTATTGACCGCTGTCCGGCTGAACCCACCGGTGACCGGCATGGCTTTGAAAAACGCCCCCGCCAGGTTGGCCAGACCCAGGCCAATCAGTTCTTTGTTGGCGTCGATGTCATAGTGTTTTTGGCTAGCGATTTTTTTGGCAACAGCGATGCTCTCCAAAAACCCGACGATGGAAATGGTGAGGGCGATTGGCAGCAGCTCTTTCATGTCGGTGAAGCTGATGGCTGGAACGGAAAACTCGGGAAATCCGGCCGGAACCGAACCGACCACGGATACGCCTGCCAGAGTGTTCAGGTCGAACAACCAAACCACCAGAGTCGAGGCGACCACGGCAATCATGGCACCCGGCAAGAGTGGGCTGATGCGCTTCAAAACCAACAGCAGAACAATGCCGCCTGCACCGATGGCGAAGGTGGCGGGGTTGATATCCCCCAACTGGCTGAGCGTCTGCCAGAGTGTTTCGGCGATATTCTCCGTGCGCGGCAACGGCAGGCCGACAAGGTGTTTCAGCTGACTGAAACCAATGATCAACGCCGCTGCGCTGGTGAAACCGGAAATGACCGGATGGGACATGAAATTGGTCAGAAAACCCAGACGAAAGGCCCCCATGCCAAACTGAATGGCGCCGACCATAAGTGAAAGCAGGATGGCGAGCGCGATGTAACGTTCGGACCCAATGTCCGCCATGGTGCCTACGCCGCTGGACACCAGCAGCGCCACCATGGCAACAGGGCCGACCGCCAACTGGCGAGAAGTACCAAACACCGCATAGACGACCAACGGCAATACCGAGGCATAAAGACCAATGTAGGGCGGCAAACCAGCCAATAAGGCGTAGGACATGGCCTGCGGGATCAGCATCATGGCGACCGTGATGCCAGCGATTAAATCACCGCGCAGATCTCGCCGTTGATAATGTTGCAGCCAGTCAACGGCCGGAACCCAACGACTCAGGCGGGGCAGGGTGGCGGTTGAATTCATAGGATACTCCTCGGTTACAGGCGAAGGTGTTCAACGGGCAATTCAGGCGCCAGTCGTTTCAGGGTGCGTTCGGCGCAGCGGTTATGGGAAATGATCAACTCATCCCAATGTTGCTTCGGTAGGCCGGGCAACCCAGCCTGCTCGATCTGCTCCAGAAAGGTGTGCGCCAATGTCTTTTTCAGCGGACGATGGCAGAAAAAACTGCTTTCATCCTGGGGTGCCTCCAGAAACAGGGCGGATTCCCGATGGCTGTTGCCCAGCGGTTCCACGTCCAGCAGTAGCACGCGCTCTTCCTGGTGACGACCCGACAGTACATCGAACATCACTCGCTCATGATGATTAAAATACATCTGGAGAAAGGCTTTGATACCGTGCTGGATCAATAAAACCGGTACTCCATAATCGGCTACATGCATCATCATTAAATGCAGATGGCCACAGCCTTGGAGGTCCGGCTCGATGGCGAGTTCGCAAAACGAACGACGCTGGCTTGGAGTAAGGTCCTTCAGCCGGGTATCGGGGTCGACCCCCATGCGGGCATAAATGCAATCCAACTTGTGTTGGTCGCTGTGCAAATACAGTGGCCCTACCCGGTCGGCGAACAGACGCAGATAACGCGCCACTTCGGTTTCCGAGAGGTTGCGACTCAGACGGGTTTCTATGGCGGCCAGCGTATGCAAAGCCAGACCGAAGCTGCCTCCGGCCACGCTGTATCTCATCCCCGGAGTCCGTCCGTCGATGCAGGTACAGGGAACTTTATTTATGATTTCTTCAGTGGACAGCCACACCATGGAATGAGCCATTGTGTCCTCCTGTTTCTATTCGTTGAGGTACGGTTATCAAGAGGCGTGCCAAAATGTAACTCATTGTTTAATAAGGAAAATCAATCATTTTTCGCTTCAAGTATTCCAATGTGTTGCAACCTGTGTTTCAGCTTGCGACATTGATTTCATTACTGATACTCGCAGGCTGTGATCGGTCGGCGGAGGGGCTGATGGAAGACTACGTCAGCCGCGTCGCCAATGTTCTGGATGCCGCCCCGGCCGAGGCAACGGCCATGGCTTTACCCAGCTACCCACGACATCGCACCATCGTTCAGCCGTTGCCTGACATTCGTATCGACCTGTTGGATGCCTGGGCGCTTCGCGGCTGCGAAGTGTTTACCCTGGTGGGGGAACGCAATTCGATTCTGGGTAAAGTGGCCCGCCCGGCCACCCGACTGGACTACGAGAGAAGACTGTTGACGCTATTGCCACGTTGTCTGGAAAGCGGGACGGAACTGGACGAAGAGCTACGCATAGAACTGGAAGCCGTGCTGGAGGCCAAGCGTGACACCTTCCCTGTGCATGTCTGGAACGCCTCCTTGGCCAATCCGGATTATCAACAGTATTGGAGCGGCGGGTCAGACCCCTTCGCCGTTGTGGACAACGTGGACGCAGAAGGATACAGCGCGGCCCAGCAAAGGCTGGCGCAGCTGGTGGCGGCCCCGATGGAAAGCAATCTCGATGCCTGGTTGGGCACACTGGAACGGGTGACCCAATACCCCATGGGAGGACACAGCTTGCAATCCATGCGGTTGGCGATGCAGAGGCTGGACCAGGCTGAGGATCTGTTGCGACAAGCCGCCCAAGACCGGCGATTGTGCCCAATGGGCCCTGCGCTGAAAGAACTGGGGTATGCCCGCAACGTCATGGTGAATGTTTTCACCAAAGAAGTTCAACCCTGGCTGGTAATGGTGGACAAACGCTTTCTTGCGGGTTTTGAACCTTTGATGAACATGCGAACCGCGTTGCCGATCGAGAATGAACCCATGACGCATTTCGTGGCGGAGCTCGAGGCATGGCACCGGATGTACCGTGATCGAATTCGTCGTCAGGTGGATGCCTGGCAAGCTCTTTTTTCCGCCTGCGGGAACCAAGCTGTCCCTAGCAATTGAACCATTGAATCGGCACACTCACACTTTGAAAACATTACAGGTTCAAACGCCATGAGCGACACTCAAAAAGCTTTCGAGCGCGACTACCCGGTGATCATCGACTTACCTCTTCAATGGGGCGAAATGGACGCTTTCAACCACATCAACAATGTGGTGTATTTTCGGTATTTCGAAAGCGCCCGCATCGCCTATTTCGATCAAGCCGGTTTAATGGATACCATGAAAGCCGCCCGCATCGGGCCTATTCTGGCCGCCACCGAGTGCCAGTACCGGCGCCCGCTCACCTACCCGGACACCATTCGCGTGGGCGCACGCATCGATGAAATTCAGCCCTATGGTTTCATGCAGCACTATGGGATCTACAGCACCGCTCAGGATGCCGTCACTACCGAAGGCAGTGGACGAATCGTGCTGTTGGATTACAACACTCAAAAGAAAGTGGCGCCGGACGACGCCTTGTTGGAAGCTCTGAGAAAACTGGAAGGTGCACGCCTGACAGAGGCTGAAGAATAGGCGCCTTCAGTACTGGGATTTTGCGCTTTTATCCACCACGGGAATGAGCGCATCCCTATCCCACCCCAGCCGACCGGTCTTGACGGCCTGGCGACGAACGCCGGGCACCGGTGCGATATAAAACATATCACCGTTCTGCCCCGTCAGTTGCCGGGGCACACCCGTGGCTTTGGCAATGGCCGCATTCGCCGCCATGTGCTCGGCTTCCCCATGAACGGGAATCGACAACTGAGGCTGAACCCACCGGTACATCTGCTGTAATTCCTCCTTGGCCGGGTGGCCCGACGCGTGGATTGGCAGACCCCATTCTTCGGCCGTAATGACCTGAATACCGCGTCTTTTGAACAACTTGATCAGGTTTTCCACCAGCAGTTCATTACCAGGTATCACCCGCGCACTGAACACAACGGTATCGCCCTCATCCAAGGTCAGATCCGGGTGCTGATCCCGAGCCAGCCGGTGCAGCGCGGCGCGCGGCTCACCCTGACTGCCGGTGGCAATCGCCAGGAAATGCGGCTTGGGAAAATAGCCCAGATCATAAGGGTCGATAAACGCCGCCTGCTGTTGCCAATAGCCCGTTGCCTTGGCTGCCGACACCATGTTTTTCAACGAACGGCCGAGAATGGCTACACGACGATCGGTATCGTCCGCCACCCGCATCAGCGTCTTCAGACGGGCCACATTGCTGGCAAAACAACTGACCACCACCCGGCCCCGGGCTTCCCGAACCACCTGCCGTAAGCCTTCATATAAAGTCGCTTCCGATACAGAATGGCCGTCGACCAAGGCATTGGTCGAATCGCACACCATGGCTTTGGGCTGCTCCTCCGCCAACTGCTGAAACAGGCTGGCCTGATAACGCTCGCCGAGGACCGGGTCCGGGTCGAGTTTCCAGTCCGCAGTATGAAAAACCGACCCGACGGACGTACGGATCATGATGGCATTGGGCTCGGGAATGGAGTGCGTAATATGCAGCCACTCCACATTGAACGGCCCAATCTGGCACCGGTCGCCCGCCTTGACGATATTGATCGGCATTTTCCCAACCAAACCAAACTCCGTCAGTTTGCGTCGCAGGATTTCCGCCGTGAACGGCGTGGTATAAACCGGCACCTGAAAACGACGCCACAGATACGGCAGGGCGCCGACATGATCCTCATGAGCGTGAGTGATGACAATACCGGCCAGTTTGTCGGCCTGTTGCTCGATAAAATCCGGGTCGGGCATTTGAACATGAGGTTGATGGGTCTGGCCCGGGTCAGCGAAGGTGACACCGCAGTCGACCATCAGCCATTGGCCGTCGTGGCCGTAGAGGTTCAGGTTCATGCCGATTTCGCCGCAACCGCCAAGCGGCAGGAACCATAGATCATTGTGATCGGGAGTCATTGAACAGTGGTTTGAAGAAATGTGAGCTAAGTGTAACGGGTTTATAGCGCTTTGGTAGGTTGGATCCGTGTCGGTATTGGCACGATAGGCTAGCACCGGCGGTCCGGTAGGCGCCTGCAGGGTGGTCCGCAGCAGGGACAAAAACACCAGGAGCGTTTTTGCATGAGCGGAGCGAGCCTGAAAGGTGAATCCCATGGATGGGATTCATATCCTGCGGTCCAGGCTCCATGGAAGGGTTGAGTGGGCGGCATACCGCACGACCCTGCAGGCGCCTACCCGGTAGCCGGTGCGGGTTAAGGCACAAACTAACCAGGGCCCGAAGGCTACATCAACTGCAGGGTCTTCATCTTCCGCCATAGCGTTGCTCGGGAGATGCCCAGTTCGTCGGCGACGGCCTGTTTGTGGCCACGGTGGCGTTGGAGCAGCTCCAGGATGCGGTCGCGTTCGCTTTGTTCCAGCGTGCTTTCGGTTTCATCCGGCGGAGCCTCGCCACGCAGCTCGGGGGGCAGGTGGTTCAGTTCAATGGCTTCACCGGTGCCGATGGCGTGGCTGTAAGTGATGACGTTGTTCAATTCACGAATATTGCCCGGCCAACTATAAGACAGAAGGGCTTGATAGGCATCGCTGCTGATCGAGTTGATGGTCCGTTCGTTCTCGCGGTTCAACCGGTCGATAACCTGCCAGGTCAGCATTTCGACATCGCCGATGCGGGCTTTAAGCGGCGGTAAATAAAGGGGAACGACTCTGACCCGGTACATCAGATCTTCACGGAACTCCCGTTTGGCGACCTGATTGCGAAGAGAGGTGTGGGTAGCCGACACCAGCCGAATATCGGTATGAACCACCTCGCTGGAGCCCAGAGGCGTGAAGCAGCGGTCCTGCAGCACCCGTAACAAGCCCGCCTGAATATCCAGCGGCATTTCCGCGATTTCATCGAGAAACAGCGTGCCGCCGTCGGTCAGTTGCAGCAGGCCGGTACGGTCGTGCGTGGCACCGGTAAAAGCACCCCGTTTATGGCCGAACAGTTCCGATGCCATCAGTTCGCGCGAAAGCGCCGCACAATTGATCGCGCTGAAGGTTTCTCCCGCGCGGCGCGAATGGTTGTGAATGTAGCGTGCCACCAATTCCTTGCCGCTGCCGGTCTGGCCTCTGACCAGAATGGACGCATTGGTGCGCGCCACGCGTTCGGCCTGGGCCATGAACTCCTGCATGATTGGAGCGACGGTCAGGAGGCCTCCATAATTTTTTGGCGATATGTTGGGGGCGGTGTAGTAGGCGGTCATTCCAGTTGCCCTGCTATGGGGGTATCGGGTTTCAGCCGTTGCTCGAGTCGCGCCTGACACCAGGGCAACCGGATTCCCATGGTATCGGCCATTTGTTTCAAAGCGGGTGGATAACCGCAAATATCCACCTTTATATCCCGGTGCGTGCAGCCTTCAATGAACCTCAATAACGCCTGGAGGGCGGCAATGCGGGCCTGATGGGCATGACTCAGGTCCAATGTCAGGCGTTGGGTGTTTTCGGGAATCAGTGGGTCCAGCCGTTCCGGCAATTGACGGGCGGCCGCGAAGTAGAGGCTGCCGGAGATCTGGATGGCGTAGTGGTCGGTGTCACCGGGGATCTCGTCCGTCAGCCACCCTTCCGATCCCACCTGATAGAGATGCAGTTGAGGCACGCTGGCTTGTAACAGAAAGATCACCACACCCAGGGCAGCGCCAAGCAGAATGGCTTCATGGAAGGTGAGTATGAGCGTGCTGACCACCGTCACAATAAAAAGTGTTCGTGTCTGAGGGTTTGCTTTAAGGACATTGCGGATTTGGCCGGGTTTCAACATCGATAGGGCGGTGGCTACCAGAAGCCCGGCGATTACCGCTTGGGGAATCACGCGAATGAGGTCGGCCCCGTAAAAGATGATGGGCAACAAAACCAACGCCGCGATAAAAGGCGCCCAGCGCGTGCAGGCGCCGCCAATATCCAGCAATACGGAGCGGGTCAGGGAGGTGCTGGCGGGGAAAGCGCCAACCAGACTGCCAGCCAGATTGGCCACGCCCTGGCTGCCCAGTTCGGCCCGCAGCCAACGCTGTTCCTGGCGGTTGCGCAAGGTGATGATCAATTCAAGCGAGCCGATAAAGGCCACGGCGAAGCCGGGCACAATCAACGCCTGTATCATGGCCCAGTTTGGCAGGGCGGAGGCCAGTTGCGGCCAGCCGTCTTCGATCACCGTGGTTTGTTCCAGAGTGATCCACCGGTCCACGAACTCGAAGGGTGAGAACCAGACCAGAGCGGTACTGATCAGCAATACCAGCAAGGGGATCGGCCAGCGCGGTAGAAAGCGTCGCCCCAGGATGACCGAGAGCAGAGCGATGGCCGCCAGACTGAAGGAGGCAGTGTCCAGGTCGGCGGGGCGGATCTGTACCAATCGGAGGGCTTCATCAACCACGGTGCGCACACCATCGAAGGGAGCTCCGATAAATTCGTCCAACTGCATCAATGCGATGATGATCGCGGCCCCGGTGGCAAAGCCCAACATCACGGCTTCGGGTACAAAATCGAATACCCGCTCGGCTCTCAATGCAACAATCAACAATCGGGACAGGCCTGCCAGAACAGTCAGTGTGACCATGGCGGTCAGCAACAGGTCGGGGGTGTCGGCCCAGGGGGCCAGACTGGCAAGGATGATCAAGCCGGTGGTGTTGGTCGGCCCGACGGTGACGTGGGCACTACGGCCGATCAGTGCTGCCATCATGCCGGGTATGGCGGCCGTCACCAAACCATACATGGGTGGAAGGCCGGAGAGCATGGCATACGCCAGGCATTGGGGAATGCCCACCAGGGCAACCAGAATGCCTGCGTTGATGTCTCCAGCGGTGGGTAGGCTTAGCTTCGACATCCGGACTGGAACTTAGGCCTCGCCCCGGGTGGCACGGTACAGAATGCTGCTCCGGTTACCGCTTCGGCAGTAGCCGAGCACCTTATCCTGACTGCTCAAGAGCGAGGCGAGGGTGCTCACTTGCTCTTGGGTAAAATTGGGACCGTTCATAGGTAATTCGACGAACTTGATCCCGGCGGCTTCGCAGGCCCGGGCGATATCGGCCGCCGGAATCTGATCGGCGGATTCGCCGTCTGGTCGGTTACACACAATGGTATCGAACCCCTGTTCTTTGGCTTCGGCGACATCTTCAACGGTAATTTGCGGGCTGACCCAGTAGCGGGCGTCCAGTTGTGTCAGATTCATGGTCGGCTCCTATATAAGCACAAAACTCAGAATGGTCGGCTGGCGATCATGCTAGCACAGCCGATGGGTGTTCAGTGATGCCGTGTCGATATGAGACAAGGCGAATCACGTATATTAGTATTTTATAATATAAGGTGCGTTACGACTCCTTCAAGCTATATCGGCAGAGTGGCTGACAATGGCAAAGGCCGATTGTTCTGGAAGTGTTGCGATTTCAATACCGCAAGAGAGGGAGTTTTTTTGATCCGGCTCTAATTAAACCGCTTGCAGTCTTTCCCAGATCCTCTATGTTAGATCGCGTAACCGGACGAAAAAGACCTTAGGGTTCATGACGTTAGCCCTATTCGGTACCCCCGAATGGCTCATTGAACAACAACAATAACGGCCGGCCCCAAATCAGGAGACAGCTATGATTCTTGATCATACCCTCGGTATTTTCACTCACCCTGACAGTGAGTGGTCACTTATCCGTAAACAACGTCGTACCAAGGCTATGGAGTTTCTGACCCATGTGCCCATTCTCGCGCTTATTCCCGCCGTCTGCTTTTACTTCGGCGTGGTTCATGTCGGTTGGTCGGTCGCGGACAGCCCGTTGACGACGCTGACGGCGCAAAGCGCCCTGGTCCTCTGCATTCTCAGCTACCTTGCCGCTTTGGTCGGGGTTTGGGTGTTTGCCGAATTCATTAACTGGATGGCTCGCACCTATTCCGACGAAGAGATAAACCCTCACCATGGCATGGCGATGGCGGTGTATGCCACAACGCCGATTTTCCTGGCGGGTATCGCTGGCATCTGGCCGGTGCTCTGGTTGAACGCCGTGGTGTTTGCTTTGGCGGCGGCCTATTCGGTCTACCTGATCTATGAAGGTTTGCCGATCATCATGAACATCCCGAAAGAGCGGGCGTTTTTGTATGCGACGTCCGTCATTACCGTGGCGCTGGTGTTGTTGGTCTCGTTGCGTGGCGGTACAGCCATTATCTGGATGACCTTGTTCGCACCGGAATACATGGTGCATGGGGTCTGATTCCCATTCGTTAAAAAAGGCGGCCTCTGGCCGCCTTTTTAATGGTCAGGGCTGGAAACTGCTCCAACTGAAATATTCGCGATAACCATCGCTGTCATACCGGTTAACGCCCGATTCGGTGAAGGTCAGCGTTACCCACCCCCGATACCCTTCTATTGTTACCTTGCCATCATGAGGGTGCCAGTCGTTCTGGTACCAGTGAACGCCGCGCTCTGTTTCAAGGCTTGCGCTGCGTTCCACCCAACCGTCGTCCAGCCAAAGAGCGGCTTCCGCGTCGATGCGGAAATCCGTGGCGGACAGCTCGACGATGTCCGCCTGGATACCGCTGAAGTTAACATCCTTATAGTCTCCTTTCATGCGCAACCGACCTTCCATTCGGCCCTCCAGTGAAGCGATTTCGTGGAAAGCATCGTCATACCAGCCGATGACATCGAATACCAGGCGACTGTCCAGCGTGATGTTGCCAAGCCAATTGGTGGTGCCGCAATGCTCGGCGGAAGCAATGACATCCATGGTGACGAAGGTCATGTCGTCGGCATAGGTTTCGGTTTCGCCAGTGGCTTCGATCCCGGTACTGCCGCCGTATTCGCAGGGGCCGCTTTGGAACAGGTAGGTCGAGGTGGTCTCCACCGGGTCATGATGGCGGGCCAGGCTGCGCGTGGTGGGCGTGAGAAAGGCGTCCGGGTCGGCGATCATCTCAATGCTGGTGGCTGACAGCGAAAAGGGGACCAGCGCGGTCCGGACCAGAAACTGGGTGCTGTAATCCGCGACGGAATGAGTGACTTCCGTGTCGTAATCGGCCTCATGCTCAGGTACATCGGTGACTTCCACGTAGCACCCCGATAACGCCAAGGTCATCGCAACACCCACTGTCAGTGAGTGCCAGGGGGTTTGGGTAATCGCTGTTTTTATCAGGTGTTTGTCCATGATTCGCATCGTTCCGTGTGGTTTGTGCAAAGCATGGCAAAGGTAGGCTGAATGCTTTCTGAACCCTGGTTATTTAAGAATTCGGCAGTTCAGGTGGCGTTCAGCTTTCCGCCCTTCTCCGCCTTGCTGACATGGATTTACGCCCTCCGGGGAGGAAGCCAGGGGTATCGAGCGGTCTTATTCTGGCCGGTCTCGGTAGAGGGACAACCCCAATGCCGAGAGGGACTTTTGGATAGGGATGTCTCCCGTTTCTGTGATGTCAGGGAACCTCGCGGCAATTGTACAGAGGCTTCTTGGCGGGCTGTTGCACAGTGAGCACTAATAAACACAACAATACTAAAGAGGCATCACATGTCAGCTTCATCCTTGCGGTGGACCGGTCTCTGTCTGATCGGTTCGCTTTTATCCCTGTCCGCCATGGCGGATTGGAACTTCAGGGGGACACCCAACGGGTGGTCTTCCGACGCGATGACACCGGTCCAGGGTACTGTGTGGGAAACCTGTCAATACTTTTCAACAGGCGACGGTGGCGGCGGCCCGCGTTTCAAGATCGACCGCTATGGCGATTGGAGTGAAAGTTACCCCTCTTCGGATTACGGCGTTAACCAAAACTCCCTCTATCACATCGAGTTTGACAGCAGTAATCATCAGATTCAGGTAACCGCAGTGAACCAGTGCGACTCCACAAAACCCGTGGAGGATCATTGGTATTTCAGAGGCACTCCCAACGGTTGGGGAACCTGGGAAATGGCGCACCTGGGTGGTACGGAGTACGAAATCGACGTGACTTTTAACGGTGAGGAGAGCCCTGCCCGGTTCAAGATCGATCACCATGGCGACTGGACCGAGTCTTACCCTTCAAGCGATTATTGGGTCGATGATTTCTCCCGCTACCGTATTCACTTTGACAGCAGTGATCACAGCGTTACCACCACAGTACTGCCGGGAGAAGACAGTACCGCACCCCAAACAAGCGCCCAGCCGCCTGCCGGTGGTTACACAACCACTCAGCAAATCACTCTGAGCGTGGTGGATAATGAAGACACCGCTCCGGGACTTTATTACACCCTGGATGGCAACGACCCGACGGACGCATCGACGCCTTACTCCGGGGAAATGATTACCGCCGCCGACCTGGGTACCGGTACCGATTTAACCATCAAAACACTGGCTGTCGATGCTTCGGGCAATGAAGCCAGAGATACGTTCAACTACCGGATTGGCGAGGTTTCCAACGCTGTCGATTTCAGGGAGGAAACCATTTATTTTTTGCTGACGGCACGTTTTTATGACGGTGACAGCAGTAACAACTACTACAATCGGGACCGCATCAAAGCCGGGGATCCGCATTGGCGGGGCGATTTCAAAGGGTTGATTCAACAACTCGATTACATCAAGAATCTCGGCTTTACGGCTATTTGGATTACGCCGCCGGTCGAGAACCGCAGCGGGCTGGATTACCACGGTTACCACGCCTATGACTGGACCCGCGTTGACCCGCGACTGGAGTCCGCGGATGCCACCTATCAGGACTTCATCGATGCCGCCCATGCCAAAGGGCTTAAGGTGATTCAGGATGTTGTCATCAATCATTCCAGCCAATACGGCATTCGTGATCAGGTGTGGATCGATCACCTGCCGATTAAATATTATGTACCCGCTGGCAGCAGCCAGGGCATGATCGACAACGACCCTTATTTCGGGAATCTTGGTGATTATCAGGCTGCCAATCGGGATGATAATGACAACTCAGTCGCGCCTGCCTGGTTCCGTGAGCGACACACTTCCGACCCCGAGGGCACTCAGCCGTTGGTCGACCCGAAAACCGGTGTGACAGTCCCGCTCGCCGGTTATGACCCAAACCGTTTCTTTGGCATAGACGCCAACACCCTGAACCCGGACTGGTATCATCTCGACGGTTTTATGTCCGGTGGGGATTGGGAAAACCCAGAATCATTGCAAAACAAACACATGGCGGGCGACACCATCGATCTGGCCACGGAAAACACCAATGTAAAAGCCTATTTGAACGATGCTATCCACCGTTATCTCGACATGGGGGTCGATGCCATTCGTCTGGATACCGCCAAGCACATAGAACGTGACGAATTGCTGGGCTATACCCAGGAGTGGCAGGCGCACAAGCCGGGTCTGTTTATTTTTGGCGAAGTATTGGTGAAAGGCCTGGGTTTTGGTTCCGAGCTGGGGAATGACAATGGGCCGGCCGCCATCCGCCCCTGGTGGTACACTCGCAGCGGTGATGACCCGGCCAACCCGAGCGGCGACTCGAATCTCTCCGTGGTGGATTTTCCCTTGTTTTCCACCTTCCGCGATAACGTTACCCGTGGCAGTTTCCACGGCATCGGTACCGCCTTGTCTTGGGATTGGACCTACGCCGACCCAACGGAACTGGTGACCTTTTTCCAGAACCACGATGTCGGCCCCGACAACGATTTCAAATACCGTTACTGCTGTAACGAGGGCAATGCCGCCATGGCCTACAATCTGTTGTGGACGCTGCGCGGTATTCCGACGCTCTACTATGGCGAGGAAATCATGTTCATGGCCGGAGCCCCGCAGGATATTCACGGCAACGAGGATACGGTTGATACCACCGGCCGCGCCTACTTTGGTCCGCACTTGGATGATATCGAGACGACTCGGAATCACCCTTTGTACCGTCACATCCAACGCCTGAATCAGATCCGTCAGGCCTTGCCAGCCTTACAAAAAGGCGAGATGTCGCACATCAACGAGTGGGGGGCCGGTATGAGTTTTGTACGCGAATACGAAGGACAATGGATTGTTGTCGGGCTGGCTTCAGGCAGTGACCAGACGGTGTCGGTCTCCAACCTGCCGCCGGGCACTTATCGGGACGCAGTGACCGGTATGAGCCGTACTGTCGGAGATGGCTCCCTGAACTTCTCGGTGAAAGCCTATTCAGCGGGTATTTGGGTACTTGATGGACCTGGAAAAATAGGGACCGATGGAGTCTATTTACGCTGATGGGGTATTAGGAAACCAAGTACGAACCCAGCCGGGACCTTGCAGTACCCGGCTGGATTCTTTCCGAATGCCGACTTATTGATTCTGCGGATGTTTAGCCAGGACTCCGGTACGGCTTAATCCGGAGCGGGGGCGGTCTCAGTGACGAACCTGCTCATACTTGCCACCGGCGTGCAGGGTAAGATCGCGTAACCATTGGGTCACGGTTTCGGCATGGATTTGTTCCTGGGAATGGGCATGACGGCATTTCTTCGCCAGCTGGTCCTGCCCCATTCCTTCCGCCAGTTCCTGCAATAATCCCCAACCGGCGTTGTCCGACAGTTCAGCGGTAAGAATGGCTTGCAGGCATTGGGTGATCGTGGTTCGAGGTTCCGTTAATACCTTTGGAATACCGAGCGAGGCGAGTGCGCAAACATCGGCATCCGGGGTCATGGCGGTGGGGTCGGCACCCAGATCCTCAATGATTTCCTTGATTAAAAAGAAATGCTCTTCCTCCTCGTTGCGGAACTGCCGCAGAGTATCCGTGGATACGACATCGAGGATCCGCTTGTCCGGCGTTGCCTGGCATTTGAATATCAATGCTTCGTAAAGCCTCACTCCGGTGCGTTCAAACGCCAGCCGTTCACCCAATTTGTTGATTAACACCTCTGGGTGACGGCCTTTGAACTTTTCCTTGCCGGTCGTCACGGCGCCCTGGAGGGAGGCGGGAAGGGGAACGCTGCCCACTTTGCCGTCCGCCTTGATATAGGCTCGGCGAATGGTTTCCATTTCGTCATATTGCATGGGTCCGACAGTCGCCAGACGGGTTCCCTGTATCATCGCTTTTCCCTGAATGGGAGACATATCCATTCCAGTCCGGTTCATTCCCAAATCGTTGGCTTGAGGCATGGTTGAGTCTCCTATTGGTTGGCGGCTCTTCGGGTAAGCTCTGTTCCCGGAGCCCAGGTATAGCCCTCGGCGACGGCGTTCGATGGCGAGCCTTCGGAATTCATGTGCTCGCGATAGTCCCGGGTATGATGGGCTTCATCGGACCGATGCACAAACGCCGTACCCTGTGCGCTCAACTCCAGTTCTTCCCGCAGTGTTTTCCTGACAAAATCGCGTTGGCTCTCGAAGGCTATGGGGGTCGGTAACTTGTCGGGCAGGATTTCCGCCGGATCCCGATTTTCGTACTTCTTGAACAAATTTCTTACCAAATCGAGATGGCCCAGTTCATAGTCGAGAAAACGCTCCCAAATGGCTTTAATGCGAGAGTTGGATTCGCTTTCCACGAAGCTGTAATAGTTGTAGACCTCATTCGCCTCGTATAACAACCACTTTTCCAGCGGGGTTTCGTCCGGGTCGATAATGGAGCCGTATTGAGTGACATGCTGCTCCTCGATGGACGCGATTTCCGCGTAGAGTTGTCTGGCCACGGGGTCTGAAAAGGTGGGCCCGATATTCATGTAGTAATCGCGTGTCTGGTATTCGCCCGACATGATGGTCAGGGCATTCATTTTGGTAATGGGCTCGGCGGTTTTCCGGTTGTAGTGGTCTCTGAGGTCATCATGAGGGTGACGATGCTCTTCGACCGTTGGCCTTCCCGGAATCACGTCGGTATAGCTTTGCAGAATGTTGTTCGCATCCTTTCCTTCGACCCGGTCGAGTAATGCGGAATAGCGATACAGATGGTCGAAGTCCTCCAATAGACCAAAACGATATACCTGTGCGAGGTATGGGTCCGGTTCCTGTTGGGCGATAGCGGCCGTCACTTCGATGGCGACCTGCTCATAGCCGATTGTGGTTTCGATGGGAGAGTGGTCGGACGACAGCAGCCAGTTGATCAGGGTTTGTTGGTGATGCTCCACTCTGCGGACCAGGGCAAGCGCATGTCTCAAATCACCGTTCATTTGGCTGCACATGTGTTGGAATCGGTTTGCCTGCTGCTCCAGGCCGTTGGCCAAAATGACCCTTACTCGGGTGAAGGCGTCGTCATCGAGTTTACTGATGGGGTCCTGCACAAGATCGTGAAGGGTAAACCGTTGTTTTTCGATAGGGGTTCCCTTGGCGTTCAATAGAATTACCGTCATATTGTCCTCCTGGGTGAAAATGATAAAACCTTTTATGGAAACATCCTCGGCTCGGTAACGAATGTCTAGGACAGGCTTTCCCGCCGGGATTTCATTTCTCTTCCCAGCCTCTGGAGGTTGACATCAGTCTCTTTCAAAGAGGGAAAAATTTCCTCCTCCTCCTCTTTCACATGATGCTGCACATACTCCCCAAGGACTCTGACTTTGGCATCGAAGAGCTCCTCACGACTGTCCATTTGTTTGATCTGTTTAATTAAATTCTTGGCGGTATCGTGTTCCACCTCCGCTTCGTTGACCAAAGGCTTCGCTTCCCGGTCGCTCGCGGCTTCACGAAAGGCCGGGTAGAATATTTCCTCCTCTATTTGAGTGTGTTGCTCCAATTCTTTGCAGATTTTGTCCGCCAGCTTTCTTTTCTCATCGTAGGCATCGGCGTCCAATTCGTTGAACTCTTCAAATGCTTTTTGCACCTTCTGATGATCGTTCGCCAACAAGCTGAGAGCGTCCTGATTGGTATGTTCGTGCATCGTCTTTCTCCTTTGAAAAAGTTGGTTTGGGGTACAACGCTAATGCTATGGAGGGGATATGGGATCGCTGGCCTTGGTGCTAGGTACTGGCAACAGACTTTGTTGTCATCCAAGGTAGGGGCATAAATCGGAGAGGCGGGGATTTTTAAGGTTTTATTTTGTTAAAGCGGGCGATGGAGGCCCGCCGAAACGAGGCGTTTAGACCGAAATTTCTTCGATTGGCCGCACTTTTTCAACCGGGCACCCCTGGTGCCACCAACTGTCGAACTCCTCCACCAGGCGTTGGTTCTCGTCGATCACGGTTTGCCAGTAGGTGAAACGGGTGGCGTCATCCAGTTTTTCGAAGTCCCGGCGGTCGGGAATTTTTCTGAACGGCAGCCGTTCAATGAATTCGAAACTCGGACACACGACGATGGTGTGGCTGTAGTTGCTTGCGCGGACTTTCCGCCAGGGCAGGGGTTTGTCGAACCAACCCGGTTTCATCACAGGGGAGAAATGTGGATAGAGCACCAGGCCTTCTTCGGGTTGAACGGGCAGGTCGAAATGGTAGTCGGCCATGCCGCCGTCCCGGTAGACCCCGGCGGGGGCGCCCGGCGGGTTGGTGACGCCGTGAATCACCACAGGGATTGCGCCACTGGCCTGTAGCGCCGGGCGCAGGTTGTTGGGTGTCAGGTCCACCTGCTGGGTGGCGAAACGATCCCATTGGGTAATGGGCATTTCCGCGCCCGGGGTTCTGAAAATGACGCGGTCGAAATGGCGGGGCAGGCTATTGCGACTGATCAGGTTGTTCAGGGCGACACGAGTAAAGGCATAGGTTTGCGCACGTGTGGAAGCAGCGGCCGTTGCGCCTTTGCACAAGGCGGTTACCAGATGCAGGCGGCGATTGGGATGCAGGTCGTCGAAGGGCGAATTGCCGAGGGCATAATCAACAAACTCCATGACTTTGGCCGTGACTTCGTCGGCATCGGCTTTTTCGGAGTAACGCTGATTTTTGTAGCCTTCTTCCAGACGATCAATCGCGGCGATGGGGTTAAGGTTGGCGTAGGAGGTCATCCGCCAGGCACCGATGGAACTGCCCATCAAATCAATGGGATGGGGAATTCGCGGTAGCCATTCGCTGGCGAAGTATCGATCCAGGTGGCTGAGTACAAACCATTTTGGGCCGCCTGAGGCGCCCAGAATCACGCGGATGTCTTTGGGGGAGAGCCCTTGCTCCCGAATGTGCTGCAAGGCGTGATGGCCGGCGTAGATCGTAAGCTGGTTGGTCAAGACGGCGATCCATTGATTAAAGCGTGCGGACTATATCACGGCACTGGTGTTCGTGGTGGCGACGGGGCTGATCCCGTGACTTTCTTCACATCCTGCTCGATTCAGGGAGCGGGTGGTCCGCGTTCGGCGCCAGGCGCGACCCGCTTGCCGTTTTGAATGCAAGCCGGGTGGATCGCGCACAGGGCCGAGTGCGGGCCATGCACTCCTACAGGGAGTGCGGCTCAGCGGCTGCCGAGGGCTTGCTTGAATACCTTGGGGGCTCCGGCGAGCAGCTCGGCTTTCTTGGCACTGGCGGGGCCGCCGTTGCGGTCTCCGGCCAGGGCGCCGGCTTCCTGAATCATCAGGCTGGCGGCGTGGAAGTCGTAGTCGTTGAGGTTGTCGGCGAAGGCGAGTTGTACACGTCCGGCGGCGAGATAGGCCATGTTGAGCAGGCCACAGCCGGTAACGCGCACTTCGTTGACCCGTTCCGCCCAGCGTTGGGTTTCGCTGAAGTCGGATGATTCGATGGCGGCGAGGGCGGAGTCGAGCTGCCCGCCTTCGGCGCGCATGCGACGCTCGTTGAGTTGCACGCCGCGGCCGCGCATGGCGGTGTATTCGTCGCCGGTGACGGGGTCGAGCAGGGCGACGGCTTCGATGCGGTCTTTGACGTAGTAGGATACGTTGATGAGGTAGCCGGGGAAGCCGGCGCGGTAGTTGGTTTCACCGGCGAGTACGTTTATCTTCCAGCAGGAGATGCCGTCGTAGTCGCGGCTTTCGTCCATGCCGATGTGGAGGCTGTCGATGTGGTGGCGTTGGTGAGCTTTGCGTATGGCTTTGCGGGCACGCCAGGCGGCGTCTTCTATGGCTTTGTCGAACACGTCCTTGCGGCTGGCACCTTCGGCGGTCAATGAGGCTATGTTGGTGAGGGTGTAGCTGAGCTTGTCGGCGGCGCCACGGGCGGCGCGCAGGGCGATGGTCAAGATCGGTTGCATGGTCTTCGCACTCACTGATTGCTAAATACGGGACGCGGGGCGCCGTTGATCCGGCCGGTTGGGCGGGATTGTGGGGGCCTGGCGGTCCATCAGGGTTTATCCGCAGGGACGGGTTTGTTAAACAACATTCGTGTCGGGAGCGACACGCGGGAGCTTTCCCGAAAAAGGCCGCGTATGATACAGCTATTCATCCAAACCGTGAAGCCGCCTGGTGGAAATAGTCAGGTCCGGTGCCTCGAAGAACCCGCCCCGGCAGCTGGGTAGGCTTAACCAGGGTCGGCGTGGACCCATCCATGGGGCCTGGACCGCAGCATCCCTGCTGCGGACCACCCTGGTTAAGCCTACCCAGCTACCGGGGCTAGCCTTGGGTGGCGAGGCTTGGATCTTTGGAGCAACGGTTTGTCCCTCAGAGGCAATCGATAGAACCCGTTTACATTCGAGAGAGTATTAATGTCTGAAACCGATACAGCCCAAACCGCCCCTCAATTAGGGATAGATCCGCAGGACATCTACATCGTGATGATCCACACGAGTCATTCCGGCAATATCGGGGCCGCGGCCCGGGCGATGAAGACGATGGGGCTGACGAAGCTGGTGTTGGTCGAGCCCAAGGAATTTCCGACGGAGGAGGCCTATGCGCGTTCTTCGGGGGCTCAGGATATTTTGGACAATGCGAGGGTGGTGCCGGATTTGGATTCCGCTATCGCGGAGTGTGGGTTGGTGATTGGGGCTTCGGCTCGGTCGCGGTCGTTGCCCTGGCCTTTGGTGAACCCGCGGGAAATGGCGGACAGGGTGGCGGCGCATCCGGCGGGTTCTCCGGTGGCGTTGTTGTTTGGACGTGAGCGCAGCGGTCTGACCAATGAGGAATTGGCGCGATGTCATTGCCATGTGAATATTCCGGCCAATCCGGAGTACAGTTCGCTGAATGTGGCTCAGGCGGTTCAGGTGATGGCTTATGAGCTGCGGATGCGGCAGGTGCTGGCCGAACCCCAGGCTGATGAGCGTTGGGGGGTGACCTGGGATCAGCCTCCGGCGCGCAGCGAGCAGTTGGAAGGTTTGTTTGATCACTGGGAAAAGACGTTGGTTGAGATTGATTTCCTGAACCCCAATAACCCACGGACTCTGATGAGCAAGTTGCGACGGCTGATTCTGCGGGCCCAGCCCGATGAGGTGGAGGCCAATATTCTGCGCGGCATGCTGACTCAGGTCGATAAGTCCATAAGGAAGCCCTGATTATGTTCCGAGGTGTAAAAGAAGATATTCAAAGCGTCTTTGATCGAGACCCGGCCGCTCGCAACTGGTTTGAGGTATTGCTCAACTACCCTGGTCTTCATGCCATTTTGTTCCATCGGCTGAGCCATCGTTTGTGGTTGTGGAATCTGAAGACGCTGGCGCGTTGGTTGTCGCAGTTGGCGCGTTGGTTTACTGGCATTGAGATTCACCCCGGTGCGAAGATCGGCCGTCGCTTTTTCATTGACCACGGCATGGGTGTGGTTATCGGTGAGACGGCTGAGGTGGGTAACGATGTCACCATTTATCAGGGCGTGACCCTGGGTGGTACGAGTTGGAAAAAAGGTAAGCGCCACCCGACCCTGGAAGATGGGGTGATCGTGGGGGCTGGCGCTAAGGTGCTGGGGCCTTTTACTGTGGGCAAGAATGCTCGTATTGGTTCGAACGCGGTGGTGACGAAGGAAGTGCCGGAGGCGGCGACGGTGGTGGGCATTCCCGGCCGTATTGTGAAGCATCGGGGTGAAAAGGTGCTGCCGTTCAGTGAGAAGCAGAAGGAAATGGCGGACAAGATGGGCTTCGATGCCTATGGTGTATCGCAAATGCCGGACCCGACGGCGCATGCCATTAAAGCGCTGCTTGATCACATGCACGCTCAGGATGAGCGCATCAATTCGATGTGCAGGTCACTTAAGAATATCGATGCGACCTATCAGGCGAAGGAAGTCCCCGAGCTGGATGAGGAAGACTTCGAGCCGCTGGACGATTCGGACCGTTCGAAGACCGCTGGAGGTTAACGGCGGGAAGGAGAGAAAAAGCGGGCGGGAAAATCCCGCCCGCGAAATCAGGCGCTGACCGTACGGGGCCTGAAAGCCATAGGCCGGATCGGGGTCGGTATCACCTGAGCAAGGGGATGTCTGGCGTAGAAAACGTCTTTTGAATGGCAGTGCTGGTCGTACAGGGTGCGCCCCAGGCCGTGATGACGCCGGGGAAAGCGGAGTTGCGGCGGAATCAGTGCGAAGCGCTGGTGTTGCCCAAGTGGCTGGGCAATGAGGATGTCGAGAAAGGGTGCCAGGAAGGCCATATAGCTGTCGATATCGGTAATGCCTTCGGCCGAGGCCAGTTCCAGGCGGTTGTTCCAGTCGAGCAGGGCGTCTTTGATTTCCAACGCGCTGCAGAATTCCCCACCGTTTAATATCACCGCGTCGTACTGGGCGTCGACCCAGACCCACCGGTGCTGGTCTCTGAGAAAAACCTCCAGACCTTTGTAATAACCGCCGACCGGCCGCCAATGGCTGTCCCTCGTGTGCAGTTCGAGCAACCTCGTGGGCAGGTCGAGTGCTTGCAGTGCATGGGCCAGCACGGTGACATAATCGCTGCGGCAGAATCGTTCGCCCTGGGCGGCGCGCGCGAGAATATCGAGTGGATTGTCGGTGCCCGCCTGACGACCGGGTTGGGGTGACCAGCGTTCCTGCGTCCAGCGGACGAGGGCGTCGATCCGTTCGGCGTCGGTATGGCATTCGGTGATTACTGAATCCAGGTCGTACAGTGTCGCCATTGTTTTCATTTGGCTGGTGACCGTCGACGTTGGAAGTTCAGGTTCGGTATGGTGGCTGTAGCGAAAGGGTCTGAGGCGGGGGTAAAGGTGCAACGACCAGTAACCCACCACGAAACTCAGTAGGAAAAGTGTCAAAACACATAGTAAAGCCAGCATGTCAGGCCTCCCCGGGCGTCCCATTCCGGTCGGCGAACTGCTGAGGGGTCCCGTCTCGGTGGGTACCGTCACTCGCGCGACTAGTTATGGATGCAGGGTGGTTCCGAATGTTGGAAATCGCAATGCGGACTTTGCCGCTTTGTGACCGGCTTTACACTATTTTGTAGGGTATTTGTTAAATCGGGTAACCGTTCTCACTTTTTATCGGCGGCTTATAAAGAACCTGACCGTTTGGTGTGCCAGGAGGGTGAGGGGTGCAGATGAACCCGGGGTGCGTTCTGGCGATGGGGGACTTGCACCAGTTCGAGGCTGCCGTCCTGGTGTTCGAGCAGGGCTGAGCAGCTTTCGACCCAGTCGCCGTCGTTGGCGTAGACGAAGCCTTCGGCGATGTGAAGCTTGCTTTGATGAATGTGGCCGCATACGACGCCCTGAACGCCTTGTTGTTTGGCATAGTGGACGACTTTGGCTTCGAAGCTGTCGATATAGGCCTGGGCTTTTTTACTGCGCAGTTTCAGGGCGCCGGGTAGGGACCAGTAGGACAGGCCGAGCCAGGAGCGGGCTTTGTTGAGGTGGCGGTTGAGGGTGACGATGCTTTCATAGAGCCATTCGCCGAGGTGCCACCAGAAGTGGCCACAGTAGATGTCGTTGTCGAAACGGTCGCCGTGCAGGAGGAGGTAGCGTTCGCCGCTGGCGGCGATGTGGATGGCTTCCTGTTCTACCCGGACGGGGCCGAGGTGGGTGTCGGCGAAGTGTCGGAAGAAGGGGTCGTGGTTGCCGGGTATGTAGGTGACTTGGGTGCCTGCTTTGGCTTTGGCGAGTATGAGTTTGAGGATGGCTTCGTGGCGTGGGTGCCAGCGGCCTTTGCGGGTGCTGAGTTTCCAGAGGTCGACGATGTCGCCGAGCAGGTAGAGGTATTCCATGTCGGTGTGTTTCAGGAAATCGGCGAGGAGTTCTACCTGGCTGTTGGGGTTGGCCAGGTGGATGTCGGAGATAAAAACGGCACGAACGGAACGTTGAGTCATTACGCGAGCTCCACGGTTCTGGAATGCCGTTAGCTTATTAAGGCTGGATGACAGTTTTGCGGCTGGGTTGTTAAGGTTTGGTGGCAGTGGGGGTTATTGACGGTGGCTTGGGTCGTGCCAGGGGCCGGGTTAGGCCTCCTTGGGGTCGTTGTGAATACGTCCTTGTAAACTAGGCCGCAGCATCCCTGCTGCGGACTTCCCCAAGGAGGCCTAACCCGACCCCTGGCACTTTCTTCTGCGGCTTACCCTCTCTCTGTTAAGAGTAAAAAGGCGTGCCTTGTGGTACGCCTTTTTTGGTGGTGAGGATATTTATTTTTTGCGCAGGCGAATTAGACCTGTGAGTAGGATCAGGCTTGTGAATAAGCCGGGAATGCCACCCAGCGGGCTGAATGCTCCGCCTTTGTCGTCATCCTTGTCTTCGTCATCTTCACCGGTATCTGTGTCTGCTGCAGTGACCATTTTGAAATCCGCTACGACGGGGTCGTGGTCGGATGAGCGGTAAGGCGTTGCGGCATAGTAGGAGACCACCTGGGCTTCCGATTTGTATTCGGTGTTGTAATCCAGGGCGGAGGGTTCGTCGGTGTTGATGTGCCAGTCCTGAACCAGTACGGCTTTCGCTGAAAGGCTGGAGGAGGCTAGGGCGTGATCCAGATTTCCACTTTTGCCATCGAAGACGTAGGAGTATTCGCCTTCGGCTTTCAGTGAGCTGTAACCGGCGTCGATTAGCGTTTGGACCGGGTCTTCCATGCTGTAGGCGTTCAGGTCGCCGATAACCAGAACGTCGGTGTCGTTGACGCCTGTCGGGTCGGTGGCGAGCCATTGGCTGAGGGCTTGGGCGGCTTTGGTGCGTGTTTGGTTGCAGTTGCCTTGGCCGTTGGGGTCTTCAGGGTCGCCGATGTCGTCGCAGGAGGAGCCTTTGGATTTGAAGTGGTTGACGACGACGGTTAACCGGTCGCCTGTTTCGGTGTGTTCGAAACTCTGGGCGAGGGCTGGTCGGTTTTTGGTGTCGATGAACAGCGGTTCCTGGTTGTCGTCCAGCGGGGAGTTGTCGCTGGAGAGGATTTGGGCGGTGTTGACCAAGGAGACGCGTGCGGGTCGGTAGATCATGCCGACGGCGATGGCGTCGTCACCTATCGACGTTCCGGCTGGGGCTACGTAGTCGTATTGCAGTGTTTCGCTTTGGGTGGCGTTGAGTTTTTCCACCAGTTGGGCGATGGCGCTGTGTTCGCCGAAGCCGTCGTTTTCAATTTCCATCAGGCCGATGATGTCGGCATCGATGGCTTCCAGCGCGGCGATGATCTTGGCTTCCTGACGCTCCAGTTCTTCAGCGTTGTCGGCACCCCGGTCGGTGGGGAAGCCGCCGCCCTGGCCGTCGCCGTTGAAGTAGTTGAGCACGTTGAAGCTGGCAATTCGAAGGTCGCCTTCGATGCTGGTTTCAGGCGCTATTTCGCGTGGGTTGGTGCCGCCGAGGGTGAAGGGTTCTGTGGGGATGATGCGGTATTTGCTGTAGCCGTAGGAGATAACACCGGTTAGGTTGTTGAGGGTGTCACCGATGCGCAACGGATTGGTGGCGCTGAGGTTTCCGCTTGGGAAAATCACTGGGTCCGGATTCTGGCTGCTGATACCGTCATCCACCGTGATTTGGTTGCGGGCACTGAGGTCGGCAAGGTCGGTGGCTTCGCTGGAACCGGGTTCCGAAACTTCGGTGGGTTGGAAGCGGCGGCCGTCGGCTACCAAGAACTCTCCATAGCGGCCCAGTTGATATACTTCATTGACCGTTAGGGTTTGATCGAACGTTACTCTCATTCCTTCCACGGATTCCAAACCGTCCTGGCTGTCCAGCGGCAGGGATACAGACGTTAAGGTTGGCAAGGCGACGCCGTTGGCGCATATATCGATGGCGGCGGCGGAAATCTGAGTCAGGTCGTAATATTCTTCGGCGGTTCCTTTAACGATAATCGAGTCTGCAACGCTGACATCCGTTTCGCCGCCATAGATAAAAATACCGTCGGAGGTTGAAGCGTCACCGTCGACATCGGCATCCGGAGTTTGGAGGAAGAAGCCGTTCATCTGGCTGCCGCCTTGGTGATCGGCGGTTACGACCCCGGTCACCGTCACTTCCTGATCTGCCATCGGTGTGGTGCTGCCACTGCCTTGGACGCTGGCTATCGAAATGCTTGCATCGCCGCAACTTACGCTGGGAGCCGCTCTGGATGTTTCACCGGCCAGGCCGAGGTAGTTGAAGGTATCCTGCTCAAAACTGAGCCATTCGACGCTGGCGTCGAAGGGTTGATCACTGTCGACATCGCCACTGGTTACTGTGCTTTTACGAACCAGAGTGACGTCTTTGCCGAAGTTGGCTGAGTTACCAACCTGACCGATACGATCTATTACGGTGGTGCCTTGCTTAAGCACCAACACATCGTTGCCGTTGAAGAAGGTCACGGTGGAGGTGATGTCGGATTGGTCCGCGATATCACTGTCTGCGTTGCTATTTGTGATGACATAAACAGCACCTGCGGCAAGGGTGCCGGTCAGCGCTTCGGTGTTGTTGGGTGTCGTCTCTCCGTTCCCATAAAGTTCGATGCTGTAGCCGTCCAACGATAGATCAGTATCGCCGGAGTTGGTCAGCTCAATGGCTTTGTTACTACTTGAACCTTCGATGTATTCGGAAAATATCAGGTCGGCCTGTGAGGGCGCGGCCAGGCTTGCCATGGCGATGGCTAGGCCGGTCAGGTGGGTGTTTTTAATTGTCATTTTTACCTCGTGAGTGGCTGGCGCGGTAGTCCTTCACTCTGTTCACCATCCTTCGGTGTTTTTATTATTTGATCGATCGGTCAGGAAGTGACCAGGAGTTACCCTATATAACAATTGTTATAATGTGAATACTTTGTTTGAAAAAAGTTTGGGCGGGAGGGCAACCCCTCACTGTGGTGTGAATTGTTGAATTGGCGTCAGCAATAGGGAGGGGAGAAAAAAAGAAGGGAGGCTAAGCCTCCCTTGGTTGGACCGGGCTTTTAGTGCCCGATGGTCTGGGTATCGGTGCTGGTCGCACCCTGGTTGTCGGTCACGGTGAGCGTGGCTTCGCTAATGTGGTTTCGCTTGATCAGCCATTTGGGGATGAGCCCCCAGCTGCCTGAGAACTGGTAGGGCCCGACCTGCCAGTCCTGCGCCACCAGATAGCCGTCAGGATCATAGCTGTCGCTAAGAAAGACGTACCAAAAAAACAATTTGAAAACGGTGGCCTCCGCCACGGGGGCTGCGTTCAGGTTCAGATCCAACACGACGGGGTCGTGGTCCGAGGAACGGTAGGGCGTTGGCGCGTAGAACGACTCCACTTGTTCATCGGATTTGTACTCGGTGTTGTAGTCCAGCGCCAGCGGCTCATCGGTGTTGATGTGCCAGTCCTGCACCATCACCACTTTCTGCGCCAGGCTGTCGGTGGCCAGGGCGTGGTCGAGATTGCCGCTTTCACCATCGAAGACGTAGGAGTATTCACCGGCGGGTTTTACGGAGTTGTAACCGTACTCAGCCAAGGCCCGAATCGGGTCTTCCATGGAGTAGGCGTTTAGGTCGCCCATGACCAGTACATCGGGGTCGTTGACGCCGGTCGGGTCCGTGGCGAGCCATTGACCGATGGCATGGGCGGCGTCGGTACGGATGCCGTTGCAGTTGCCCTGGCCGTTAGGATCTTCGGGGTCACCCAGGTCTTCGCATGAAGAGCCCTTCGATTTGAGGTGATTGACCACGACGGTGAACCGATCATTGCTGGCCAGATGTTCGAAGCTCTGGGTCAGTGCCGGGCGGTTTTTGTCGTCGTTGAACAGGGGCTCGTCGTCCTCTCCCAGTGGGGAGTTGGCGCTGGAGAGCACTTGTGCGGCATTGACCGGGGCTACCACGGCGGGGCGGTAGATCAAGCCCACGGCAATGGCGTCGGTGCCGATGCCGTTCCCACCGGTGGAGATGTAATCGTAGATGTCCTCTTCAGCCTGAGTGGCGTTAAGAGCCTCGACCAACTGGGCAATGGCGCTGTTCGGGCCGAAGCCATCGTTTTCGATCTCCATCAGACCGATCACATCGGCATCCAGTTCGGAAAGGGCGGCGATCAACTTGGTTTGCTGACGTTCCAGTTCAAGCGGCGTATCGGCACCACGGTCGGTTGGGAAGCCTCCGCCCAGGCCGTCGCCGTTGAAGTAGTTCAGCACGTTGAAGCTAGCCAGGCGCAGTTGACCCTCGATGCTCTCTTCCGGTGCCAGGGTGCGAGGGTTGGTGCCTTCGAACACGGGCGGTTGCGTCGGGATCAGCTTGTAGGCGCCAAAGGCGTAGTTGATCACACCGGTCAGGCCGGAGGTTGTGTCGCCGATGCGCAGGCTGTTATAGGCGCTCAGTTCCGGTGCCGGGAAGATCACCGGGTCCGGGTTTTGGGTGCTGATGCCGTCTTCGACGATCAGTTTATTGCGGTCGTTCAGCTCGTTTATCGCTTCCGCTTCTGGGCCCGGTAGCGCGATTTCGGTTGGGATGAAACGACGACCGTCGGCCACGGTGAACTCGCCATAACGGCCAAGTTGATACACCTCGTTCACCGTCAAGGGTTGGTTGAAGGTGACTCTCATGCCTTCGACATTTTCCAGCGCGTTCTGGGCTTCCAGTGGCAGGCTCAGCAGGGCGGTGGCGGGCAGCGTCTGATTACTGGCACACACATCGATCAGGCTGACCTGGTTCAACTGGGTCAGGCTGTAGTATTCATCGACGGTACCATTCACAACGACGCGGTCGCCCACGGCTACATCGGTTGCCGTGCTGTATACGAAGATGCCTTCGGAGGTGGCCGGGTTGCCATCCTGGTCGGCGTCTTCTTCCTGCACGAAGAAGCCGCGCATTTCATTGCTGCCCTGCAAGTCCGCGACGACGATGCCATCGATGGCGGCGGGCTGGCCGAGCAGCGGGGATTGGGTGCCGTCACCCTGCACCGCGCTGATCAATATGACCGGGTCGCCGCAGGACGCGGAGTCATCACCACCGCCGTCATCGCCACCGCCGTCGCCATTGCCCAGATAGTCGAAGGTGTCGACCGGGTGGCTGTCCCACTGTGCGGTCGGGTCAAATGGGGTGTCGTAGGCCGGATCGCCGCTGGTGATGTCCGCCTTGCGGACCAGGGTGACATTGGCGCCGAAGGTGTCGCTGTTGCCCAACTGCCCGATGCGGTCCAACACCTGCCCGGCGGACTTCAGCAAGAGTACGTCGTTGCCGTTGAAAAAGGTTACGGCAGAGGTGGTGTCGGCGACATCCAGAATCGCCTGGGTGGCGGAAGAATTGGCAATGACGTAAACCTCGCCGGCGGCCAGGCTGCCACTCAGGTCCAATGCGTTCTGTACGGTGGTATTGCCGTTGGAATAAAGCTCTATGCGGTACTGGCTCAGGTCGACAGGGCTGTCACCGGTGTTTTGCAGTTCAAGCGCTTTGTTGTTGGATGAGCCTTCGATGTACTCGGAGAAAATCAGGTCGGCCCTGGCCGTCAATGCCGCGCTGGAAGCTGCGACCATCAGGGCCAGAGTGGAAATCCTCGGGTTCATATCCTTCCCTCATGAGTTGTCCGGGATCACTGACATCCATGCAGAGTCGACAACAGATCCCAAGCGAATGTTTTAATTATTGATCGGATGGTCAGAAATTGACCAGCCCATACCCTAACGGATTTTTATGACCATTTGGTAACAATTTTTCATTATATACAGGGAGTTTTTGAACGCCGATGGGTCTATCGACCAAGGCAGCGGTTATTTGTGATCAGGAGCGTGGAAATACCTTCCCATCAAGTGATTTGTGATTTTGAAACAGAAGTGAAAGGCTCCTGAACTCAAGCAGTTAGCGTTGAAACCTGTTTGAATCTCTCAGTTCCGAACAGCCATCCAAACGTTTTTCCGGCGGTTAGACATTAGTTGTAATTCCGCCTGAGTTGATTGATTAGTAACCAAACCTCTGCAATTTTCCCCTTGGTCAGAAGGCTGACGGAGCATGCTTTCACAATGTCATGCCGTTAAAACAAGAATAAGATCAGGAGAGAAACAATGGCAGATTTCAAGACCAATCGTCGCTCCTTTCTAAAGGGAAGCGGTGCCATCGGAGCCGGTCTCGCCGCTCCCACCATCTTCACCAAGGTTCATGCATTCACCAACGAACCCGGCCCCGGCAGTGTGGTGCTCGGTTTCAACGTTCCCCAGTCCGGCCCCTACGCCGATGAAGGCGCGGATGAACTCAAGGCTTATCAACTGGCGGTAAAACATCTGAATGGTGAAGGTGACGGCGGCATGCTGAATACCTTCTCCTCAAAGGCTTTGGACGGCACCGGCATACTGGGTCGCAAGGTCGATTATGTTACGGGTGACACCCAAACCAAATCCGACGCGGCCCGTGCATCCGCCCGGGCGATGATCGAGAAAGACGGTGCCATCATGATCACGGGCGGTTCCTCTTCCGGCGTTGCCGTGGCGGTGCAGTCCCTGTGTCAGGATGCGGGCGTCATCTTCATGGCCGGTCTTACTCATTCCAACGACACCACCGGCAAGGACAAAAAAGCCAACGGATTCCGTCACTTCTTCAATGCCTATATGTCCGGTGCGGCACTGGCGCCCGTGCTCGCGGAAATGTACGGGACGGATCGCAAAACCTACCACCTGACAGCGGACTACACCTGGGGATGGACACAGGAAGAATCCATCATCGCCGCCACCGAGGAATTGGGTTGGGAAACGGTCAACACTGTGCGCACACCCTTGGCCGAGACGGATTTTTCAGCCTATATTGCACCTGTAATGAATTCGGATGCCGATGTGCTGGTGCTGAACCACTACGGCGCCAATATGGTTAACTCCCTCACCAACGCCGTGCAATTCGGCCTGCGTGAAAAAGTGGTGAACGGCAAAAACTTTGAAATCGTCGTACCGCTGTACTCACGCTTGATGGCGCGCGGTGCCGGTGAGAACGTAAAAGGTATTTTCGGTTCCACCAACTGGCACTGGTCCCTGCAGGATCAAGGCTCGCAAACCTTCGTTTCCTCTTTTGGTCGCGAATACGGTCAACCGCCTTCGCAGGCCGCTCACACCTGCTACGTGCAAACTCTCCTCTATGCCGACGCTGTTCAGCGTGCCGGTAGTTTCAACCCCTGCGCCGTCGCCGAAGCACTCGAAGACTACGAATTCGATGGCCTGGGCAATGGCAAAACACTCTATCGCGGAGCCGACCATCAGTGTTTCAAAGATGTGCTGGTCGTTCGTGGTAAAGAGAACCCTTCATCCGAATTCGACCTTTTGGAAGTGGTCAAGGTGACGCCGGTTGAGCAGGTGACCTATGAACCTGATCATCCGATGTTCGCCGGTGGTTCTTTGGGGCAGTGTAATCCGGGTGCTTAGGAGTGATTTGCCGGGCGCCTGACGGGAGGTGCTGAACGCTTTGCTGGCGTGAAAGCACCGATATTTCTCTAAGCCAAAGAACGACGACTGGCAAGAAAGGAGTGGGGGGTTGCTTGGGATATCTGATTCGTCGGATAGCCCCGAGCAGGCTCCCGTACTCCCACCGCCGGTGCCCGCCCTAACGCAAATCGCTGAAACGCAGTAGCAAGGTACAGACGATGGACGCCATCTTTCTGCAAATATTGAATGGGTTGGACAAGGGCAGCACCTATGCGTTGATTGCCCTTGGTCTGACCTTGATCTTCGGTACTTTGGGGGTCGTTAACTTCGCCCATGGCGCTTTGTTTATGGTAGGCGCCTTTTGTACCGTTGTATTGAATGGGATTCTTTCCCTGGAACGCATCACTCTATCCGAAACCGAAACCAACCCCTGGGGCGACCCGCTCGAAATTCGTACCCAGTATGCCGAACTTTGGTTTGGTGATTTCGGGCAGATGCTGATCGATTATTCCGTGTTCTGGTCCATCCTTTTCGCCATACCCGTCATGCTGTTGGTGGGTATCGCCATGGAACGCGGGCTGATCAAGCATTTTTATAAAAGACCCCACGCCGACCAGATACTCGTAACCTTTGGTCTTGCCATCGTGCTGCAGGAGATCATCAAACAAATCTTCGGTGCCAACCCCATTCCGCAACCAGCACCGGACGCACTGCGCGGTGCTGTTGATATTGGAGCTGCGGTCGGTTTCTCTCCCGGCTCAATCGTCTACCCCATCTGGCGATTGGTGTATTTCCTCTTCGCTGTCGTCGTCATCGGGTCGGTATTCGCGTTCCTGCGGTTCACGACCTTTGGCATGGTGGTGCGGGCCGGTATGGCCGACCGGGAAACGGTCGGGCTATTGGGTATCGATATCGACAAACGTTTTACTGCCATGTTTGGTATGGCCGCCGTTGTTACCGGGCTCGCCGGGGCCATGTACACCCCCATATTGTCTCCCAACTACCACATGGGCATGGATTTTCTTGTCTTGTGTTTTGTTGTGGTCGTCGTGGGTGGCATGGGCTCACTGCCTGGCGCGGTCGCGGCCGGTTTTCTGCTCGGTATTTTGCAGAGCTTCGCATCCATGACCCAGGTAAAAGACTTCTTCCTCGGGTTCTCAATCGATCAGGTCATTATCTACCTGGTTGCCGTCATTATTCTGCTCACCCGGCCGCGTGGCCTGATGGGTCGAAAAGGCGTCATGGAGACTTAAGATGTTGACGACACTATTCAAGAGTAAAGACACGACTCTGTTGATTCTGTTTTCCGTCGTTGTCCTTGCAGCGCCTCTTATACTGGCGCCACTCGGCGCCGGTTACCCGGATTTGATGCAGCGTTTTGCCATTTTCGGTATTTTCGCCATCGGCTTTAACATCCTGTTCGGTCTGACCGGTTACCTTTCCTTTGGCCACGCCGCCTTTCTGGGTGTGGGTAGCTATTCCGCGGTGTGGATGTTCAAACTGCTCAGTGTGAATATTATTCCTGCGATCCTGTTGTCGGTGGTTATTTCCGGCTTGTTCGCACTGTTGATTGGATACGTATCGCTGAAACGTTCGGGCATTTATTTCTCGATACTGACATTGGCTTTCGCGCAAATGTCTTTCAATCTGGCTTATTCAGTGCTGACGCCCATAACCAACGGTGAAACCGGGTTGCAGCTTGCCTTGACCGACCCCCGAATATTGGATGGTGCAACCGAAACCGGTGTGCTGCCTTCCCCTCAATTGTTCGGGCTGGAGATGAACGATACCGCCCAGGTGCCTTTCCTGGGCATGGAACTGCAATTTAATGTGGGTTTCTATGTCTGTGCGCTGGTGTTGATCGCAGCCTTTTTTCTTTCCTTGCGCCTCTTCCGTTCATCCTTCGGCATGATTTTGCGCGCTGTGAAAAGTAATCAGACCCGCCTGAATTATACCGGCGTGAATACCCGACCATACACACTGGCCGCCTTTGTTATTTCCGGGATGTACGCCGGTCTGGCCGGTGGGCTGATGGCGAGTATGGACCCGCTGGCTGGGGCGGAACGCATGCAGTGGACCGCCTCGGGTGAAGTGGTTTTGATGACCATCATGGGCGGTGCGGGAACCTTGCTGGGCCCTGTGCTCGGTGCCTGCATCATCAAATATTTCGAGAATATCTTCAGCCGCATCAACGACAGCGTTATCGAAGCCTGGTTCACCTTCCTGCCGGATTGGCTGTCGGATGTATTGGTGACCTTGGTCAGCCCCTTTGTCGGTAAAGGGTGGCATCTATCCTTGGGATTGATCTTCATGCTGGTGGTGATTTTTCTACCCGGTGGCCTGGTGGAAGGAGCCAACCGCCTGTTCAAAAGTGGTGCTCGTCTGATCAATAGGACACCCGGCGGTGAATCTCATTCCGGCAGCACCCTGGGACGGGAGGGCACACAATAATGGGTATTCTCGAAGTACAGGGGGTGAACAAACGCTTTGGTGGCCTGGCGGCATTGGACGACGTTAATCTCTCCGTCCGCGAAAACACCATCCACGCCATCATAGGGCCAAACGGGGCGGGCAAATCGACTCTACTGAACTGTTTCGTCGGTAAGCTGATTCCGGACAGCGGCACGGTAACCTTCAACGGCCAAAGTCTGGTCGGCTTGAAACCCTACGAGATTAATCAGAAGGGTGTCAGCCGGGTGTTTCAAACGCCGGAGGTGTTTTCCGATCTGACCATCTTGGAAAATCTGATGATTCCAGCGTTGGCGCATCGCGACGGCGCCTTCAAGTTATCGCCGTTCAAATACCTCGGTAAGGAATCGGACATCCGCTATCAAGCCGAACGTGTACTGGAGGACGTGGGCCTGGTGGACCAGCGCCATCATCTGGCGTCATCCATGTCACGCGGCAACAAGCGACGGTTGGAAATGGCCATGTGCCTGGTCCAGCAACCCAAACTGCTGTTATTGGATGAACCTACCGCCGGTATGGCCCGGGCCGATACCAACAACACCATTGAATTGCTGCGAACCATCAGCGAGGCGCACAACATTACCTTTGTGGTGATCGAGCACGACATGCACGTGGTGTTCAGTCTGGCGGATCGCATCAGTGTGCTGGCCCAGGGGCATGTCATCGTTGAAGACGACCCGGTCAATATCAAAGGTCACCCCAAGGTGCAGGAAGCCTATTTGGGCACGGTCGAATAGAGGGCGGCGGAATGAATGAGATGGTGAAGATGAACAAACAAGAGACACAGAAAGACACTGTTTCGATGAGTGCCAACCATGCAGCCTCCGCACCGGCGTTCTTTTCCATTTGGGACCTGCATGCCTACTATGGTGAGAGCTATATCGTGCAGGGTGTCAGCCTTAATGTGCATGAAGGGGAAATTCTTGCGTTGCTGGGCCGTAACGGCGCAGGCAAAACATCGACATTAAGGTCTATCGCCCGTGTGGATTCACCGGCTGTAACCCAAGGGGAAATCTGGTTGGACCACCAGCCGTTGCATGAAATGAAAGCCTTCGAGGCCGCGCGCAATGGCTTGGCCCTGGTGCCAGAGGACCGAAGGATTATTCCCGGGCTCAGTGTGGAAGAGAACCTGAAACTGGCGCAGATCGCGCCGGGCCATGGCTGGTCCATTGATCGTATTTATCAGTTATTCCCCCGCCTGGGGGAGCGGCGTCTGCAGGAGGGCGTGACGCTTTCGGGTGGCGAGCAACAGATGCTGGCGATTGGTCGTGCCTTGGCGCGCGATATAAAACTGTTACTGCTGGACGAACCTTATGAGGGCCTGGCGCCGGTTATCGTGCACGAAATCGAGCACACCCTGAAAGAAATCAAAGCACTGGGAATTACCACCATTATTGTGGAGCAGAACGCGATAGCCGCGTTGAAACTGGCGGACCGGGCGGTCATCCTCGATATGGGGCAAGTCGTGTTCGATGGCCTGGCCGAGGAAGTGCTTAATAACGAGGAGCTGCGCCATACTTATCTGGCCATTTAATCGTTTGATGCCTTGGTTCACGAACCGGGGCGGGGAGGATCACCATGTTTGATATCGGCTTTACCGAACTATTGGTGTTGGTGGTACTGGGCATGGTGGTCATCGGCCCTGAACGATTACCGGGTGTTATGAGGACGGTGGGGAAAACAGTGGGCCAGATGAAAAAGTTCATGAGAGACATGCAGTTTCAATTGGAAGAAGAAGTGCGTGGCGAGAAAAAACACGATCCGTCCATTATGAGCGATGAAGTGGAGCCGCCTCTGGTTCCCCAACAGAAGGCGGCTGACAGAAAGGAGTAATCCGACTCGCCTGGTCAATTCAGGTTCAGAGGCTCCTTATAACTCAAGTTTCGGAGTTCGCTGGCTAGAGGGAGCGCCGGATGCCTGGTTGGCTTATCAAGGGGGGTCCGCAGCATGGATGCTGCGGTCCAGGCCCCATGGATGGGTTTATGCCGACCCTTGATAAGCCAACCAGGTAGCCGGTGCGTATTCCTGGCACTAACCTTAACCTTATCGCGAACTCCGAAACTTGGTGCGCCGAGCAAAGCTCAGGCGCAGAGGAAGTTATAC
>CBFGUW010000018.1:0-94069 GCA_965652395.1 uncultured Saccharospirillum sp.
GGCACCGTCCCTCGGAAAAGCCAGAGCCACGCGGGAATTATTCAGAGGCTCCTTAGGGTGGTCCTGAGTATTCACTCCTCCGGCCACCCATCCGCCGCCCTACCGAAAGAACCGGGTTTTCAAAGCCGTTGTAACGGGGTATCCTCCGCCGCTCAACGTCATCGCCGGATTCACCATGACCGAACAGAACGCCCCAGAGACACAACAAAGCGCACCGGCCAAAAAGAAAACCGAAGCGCAAAGGAAGAAAGAATTCGAAGCCAATCGCAAGGCCATGGAAGAACTCTGCGAACTCTATCCTGAGGCCTTCAACCCGCGTCAGCCCAAGCCGCTTAAAATCGGTGTTCATGAAGACCTAGCCGCCGATGGCAAATTGTCCAAAACCCGCATCCGCCGAGCGCTCAATGTTTATGTCAGGCTGCGCAGCTATTATGCCTGCATGACTGAAGGCACCGAGCGTGTCACCATCGATGGCAGCGCTGCCGGTCAGGTTACGGCCGAAGAAGCCGGTCACGCCAAGCAAAAGCTCGACGCCATCGACAAACGCCGAGCCGAACGCAACAAGAACAAGCCTGCCCCCAAGCGCAAGCCTTCCGCAAAGCCCGGCAACAGGAAGGCGAAAGAGCATCAACAACCCAAAGAGAATACCCAGGAAAAAGAGCAGCGTATGCAACGCAAGCTCGAGGCCTTGGTCAACAAACCAAAGAACGGCTGACAGTCACAGGTCAGACCCTGTCACTTTCTGGGCAGGGTCGCCAGCTTAAACCCATAGCTGTGTCAGGCCGCAGACTCACCAACGAAAATCGTTAAGCACGAGTCATATCGAAGGGCAGGACTTCCGCAATACGCGCCTTCCCGAGCAGTATCATCAGCAACCGGTCCACCCCCAACGCCACTCCGGCACAGTCAGGCAGCCCCGCTTCCATGGCGGCCAGAAGGTTAGGGTCCATTTCCGGCTGGGGTAACCCCTGCTCCAACCGCTGAGTGCGGTCCTGTTCAAAGCGCCGGGCTTGCTCGCGAGCGTCAGTCAACTCCCAGTACCCATTCGCCAGCTCCATGCCCTGCCAGTACAACTCAAAGCGACGCCCGTATTGGGTCCCGTCATCATCCACCTCGTAGCGGGCCAAGGCTGCTTGTGATGCCGGGTAATGGGTCACGAAGGTCAGTTGGTCCGGAGCCAGGCTCGGCTCCACAACCAGAGCCATCAGAGCATCCAGACAGGCATCCCGGGACCAGTTGTCCGCCTGGGCGTTCAAATGCGTTTCGGTCGCCGACCTCAGCTCCTCCACCTCCGCCTTGTGCGGATCTGGCAGATCAGCCTGTAAGAAGGCTTCACGATAGGTTAAGCGCGCCACGGCAAGCGCCGGGTTGCCCGCCAGAGTGCGGCATAACTCAGCCACTTCGTCCATCAGGGCCACATCGTCCCAGCCCAGCCGATACCACTCCAGCATGGTAAATTCCAGATTATGGCGCGAGCCTGCCTCATCCTGACGAAACACATGGCCGAGCGAAAACATATCGCCTAGGCCAAAGGCCAGCAGGCGCTTCATCGGATATTCGGGGGAAGTCAGCAGGAAGCCACCATTCTCGGTTCTGACATTCTCAAGATGCACATCCGTGACCCCAAAGTGGGACCAGATCGGGGGGTCCACTTCCAAAACCGACCGGTCCTCGAAAAATTGCCGAACCCGGCGAAGTATCGATGAACGCTGCTTCAGGATCTCAAGAGAGGCCGAAGGCTGCCATAACGGGGTTTTCACAATCCATACCTAAGTGAATGAGACTAGCCGGTGCGTCGGACCATCACCACTGCAGGAGCGAAAAAAGCCGCCTGAAAGGCGGCCTTTTTTATTGAAGCGTTGTCATTTACTGCTTGGCGCGACTGATGTACTCACGGGTACGGGTGTCGACGCGAATCACCTCACCCTGGCTGATAAACAACGGCACCCGCACCACCGCTCCGGTGGTCAACGTCGCCGGTTTCGAACCGCCGGTCGCCGTATCACCCTTCACGCCCGGATCGGTCTCCACAATTTCCAGTTCAATGTGGTTTGGCGGTGAAACAGAAATCGGCGTGCCATTGAACAGGCAGACTTCGTAGCTTTCCTGCTCTTTCAGCCAGTCTTTGGTCTCGCCGACAGCGGCTTCGTCGGCCGCCAGCTGCTCAAAAGAACCGTCGGTTTTCATGAAATGCCAAAACTCGCCATCGCTGTACAGATATTCCATGGATATATCCATGACATCCGCCGCGTCGAGCGACTCACCGGATTTGAACGTCCGCTCCCATACCCGGCCAGTCTTTAAGTTCTTCAGCCGGACCCGGTTAAAGGCCTGACCTTTGCCGGGCTTAACGAATTCATTTTCCACGATGGTGCAAGGGTCGCCTTCCAGCAGAACCTTCAGACCCGCGCGGAATTCATTGGTAGAATAAGTGGCCATTAACCATTACCTGCAATAGTGCATAGAATTAAAGAGGGCGTATGTTAACCGAGATTGAGGCCAGTGTGGACTCCCCCCAGCCGAACAGCGGAAAGATCGCCACCCTGCCCCCGACCGCCGACTGGCAGACCCAATTGAAAGACGCCGTCCGCAGCGTGCCCGAATTGCTGCGGCTGCTGAAGCTGGAGGCCGGAGATCTCGACCACCCCGCACTCGCCAACGCCCCCTTCCCACTCAGAGTCCCTCTGAGCTATGTACGGCGCATGCGCCCCGGCGACCCAAAAGACCCTTTACTGCGCCAGGTATTACCCACCGCCCGGGAAGCGGAACCGCAGCCGGGTTATATCGACGACCCTCTGGCGGAGCAGGGCCAGTCACCGTCTTCCGGTGTGATTCACAAATACAACGGGCGCGCTTTGATCGTCAGTACCCAGGCCTGCGCCGTTCACTGCCGCTACTGTTTTAGACAGCATTTCCCGTACAGCGATAACCGCCTGGGGGCGGAAGGCTGGCAACAGGCACTGGCCTACCTTGCGGAGCGGTCGGATCTCAACGAAGTGATTCTCAGCGGTGGTGACCCGCTGAGCTTGACCAATAGCCGCCTGGAGACGATGATCGCGGACCTGGAGCAGTTGCCCAACCTGACCACACTGAGGTTCCACAGCCGCACCCCCATCGTCCTGCCGGCACGCCTCGACAGCGGATTTCTGCGGCTGCTCAGGGAAACCCGTCTGAAAACGGTCATGGTGGTGCACGCCAACCATGCCCGGGAGCTGGACCGGGAAGTGCAACAAGCCCTCGAATCCCTGCGTGACACCGGGTGCATTCTGCTCAACCAGGCCGTGCTCTTGCGTGGCGTCAATGATCAGCTATCGGCCCAATGCGACCTCAGCCGCCGTTTGTTCGAATGTGGCACCCTGCCCTACTACCTCCACGTACTGGACCCGGTGCGAGGCGCGGCGCATTTCGATGTCCCCGACAGCGAAGCCAGACAATTGTGGCAGGCCATGCAGGCTGAATTGCCCGGCTATTTGCTGCCCAGGCTCACCCGGGAGGTCCCCTTCGACAAGGGTAAACGCTGGCTCAACCCCTGAGTAATCCGTTTAATAGCAATAAAACGTAGAAAACCCAACAAAGGTTGATAGTAATCCTACCCGGATATTGGTATACCTAAACCTGAACGGCACCAGGGATGGCCACGCTGAAACTCTGTTCAAACTGATTCGAAAAAACGCTCAACCATCCCTCGTCGTCAAGAAAACAGTACTCCAAATCCGACTCAAAAACGCGGAATTGGGTATCTCGTAGCGTGAACTGGTTCACATTGCCAAGTTCGACCGTTACTCTGGTTTCTGAAGTACAAGGTTCCGTCCGGTTTCAAACTGGCTCAACCACAGCTTGCCGGACTAACGAAGATAACCGGAAAGCAGCAGCTGTTCAGCCGTGCCACCGTCGTTCAGCGGTTGACACTCACACAGCCCGGCTATACTTCAAGGTATCAATAGGTAGAGCATTGAATGGAACACCGGCCAAAACATTATTTGAACATACCGGCACAGACACTAACGACATTGTCGTTCTGTGACCCCAATGCGCGCCAGCTCAAGCACTGGGTCAACAGCCTGCCCATGGCCAATATCGGCGAAACCGCCCGTCAGCTCTACCATGCGGTGATCGAATTCAACCAATTGAACCTGAATGACGCCTCCCGAATGGAACTGATGGACCTGGTTCGGGGCCCCATTCATTATGTCTGTCAATCGCTCAACCAACGCTACCTCAACCAGGGCGTCGTGCTCGACGACCAGCAACGAAAGGTCGCCAATCTGGCCCAGGCGCTGCAGACCCATCTCGCCACAGGTTATAAAGTCACTGTTCAGCACTTGTTGGCCCAGGGCCAGCTCAAACACAAAGGGCTGATGGCAAAAGCCGTGCATCGCACGCTTTCCGACCTGTTGCCGAATATACTGCGTTCTTACCAGCTGTATATTCCCACCCCACCGGGTCTCTGGCGGGAAGTTCACCAGCTGTATCAGATCGCCTCGGCCTACAATCTGCATAAAGTGAGCATCGAGGACCCCACCAGCGAATCCCAAACGACCATTCAGGAGGTCTACCTCAAGGCCATCCTGCTGGGGGCCAGCCAGCCCAACCAGCTACTGCAACGCGAGTTGACGGACGTCTATCAGGCGCTGAACGGCTGGGTGGGCCAGTTGGACATTAACGATGTGGCGGATGAAAAATCGGTTCTGGTCATCAACCCCGAGCTGGACAATCCGCCTCAATACAGTTACCTGATCAAACCCAGCACCCATGCGGATTACCTGGGTATAAACACCCTGCCATTGGTGCGACTGCTGCACACAGAGCTGAAGGTCAACCAGTCCGGCAATGCGAGCCAACACAGAAAGCCCGCCATCACCGTACCGGAAAACATCACCCAGGCGTTGCTGGAGCATCTGGTGCAGTCCTGGGGGGGAATGAAACAGCGCGCGTTTTCGCGAACTGAGACCAGTGGCCGTGTATTCATCAGTGTTGGGCTGACCGCCACTCACTTTCACATGTCGGGTGGTATAGGCTTTTACTCGCAGCTTTACGGACAGTCCGCCAGCACCGAAAATCCTTTTATCGGCGCCGTATCGTCCCGGTTCGCGGCCATGGAGACACAGGCGATCAAATCCCAGCAGGATATCTGGGATCAATCCTTCGATGCGGGCCAGAGGCGCATGGCGGCCCTGGATGAAGACAGCGTCGAGTTCCACGAAGACCCCCACGAAGACCACCCCATTTATAGCGGACAGATGGTGAATGTCAGCCCCAGGGGTTATTGCATTCAGTGGCAGGAGAAACCCGCCAATAACCTGAAAACCGGCGAAGTGGTCGCCATCAAGGAGGAGAAGCTCCAGCACTGGAATTTAGGGGTGGTGCGTTGGTTGAGGCAAAGCAAGGAATCCGGCACCCAGATGGGCGTTGAGCTGGTAGCCCCCAACAGCAAACCCTGCGGTATCCGCCAATTGCACAAGACCGGCGCCCATGGTGACTACCTGCGTGCGCTGTACATCCCGGAAATCCGCGCCATCGGGCAGGATGCCTCGGTGCTGACGCCCCGGCTGCCCTTCCAGGTGGGCAACAAAGTCACCATTAATATCGGTGGCATGGAAACCAAATATCAGTTGACCAAACGACTGCTCAGCACAGGCATTCTCAGCCAGTTTCAAATCAGGAAGGCGGCACAACGTCCGCTCGAACCCGAGCCGCCGGAGAGAGGCGGAGATGACAGCTTCGAAAGTCTCTGGCGCCAACTTTGAATTTCCCGACGGAGGCGCGAGCCCAGGAACCACGCCGCCGCTAGCGTGGCATAGGGTATTGCGCAACCTCTTTTTGTGACCAATTACTCAAAATCCCAGCCAGTACACACTTTTGGCTAAAAACCCGCACAATCTCTGTCATGAGGAACCGTTCATCACTATACTGAGACCCCTAGTCACTTTTATCGCGTTGCAGTAGTTGATTTATGTCTGAGAATAAGGCAAACGCACTTCGCCTCCTGGTCGTTCATGATACTCAGAGCGAGGCCGAACCCCTGCTAAGCTCGTTACGCAACGCGGGCCAGGCGGTTCGTTCGCATTTTATCGCCAGCATCGACGAGTTAACCGAAGTCCTCTCCGATCAGGGCTGGGACCTGATGCTGGCCAAGCTCAACACCGGCACGATCAATGTTTCCGAAGCGATTGCAGGTGTACAGCGGGCCGGTAAGGACCTCCCTATCATTGGCCTGGTGGACCAGTTCACCTCCGAGGAACTCGACAACGCCCTGAAAATGGGGGTTACCGATGTGGTCGTCGAAGGCGACCAGATACACCTGACCGCTGTAGTGAAACGTGAATATGCGGCCCTGGGTACGCGCAGAGAGCTGCGCGAAATCCGCATTGCGTTGCGTGAAACGGAAAAGCGCTGCCAACTGCTGCTCGACAGCTCTGTCGATGCCATCGCCTATGTACACGAAGGCATGCACATCTATGCCAACCAGGCCTACCGTGAGATGTTCGGCTACGACGACCTGGAAGAGCTGCAATGCACGCCCATCATGGACCTGGTCGCGGCGGACAACATCGAAAAACTCAAATCTTCGTTGAAAACCTATCGCAACGACGCCAGTGGCGAAGTCGAACTGGTTGGCCAACACACCAACGGTGACACCTTCGATATGCGCATGGCTCTGTCAGGTGCCAGTTACGAAGGGGAATCCTGCACCCAGCTGGTTATCCGCCGGGGTGACGCCGACAACGCCGAGCTGCAGCAAAAGCTCCATGAAATCAGCATTCAGGATCTGGTAACCGGCTTGTATAACCGCAAATATTTCAGTGAAACCATCGAAGCGGCTTATCAACAGGTGGTTCACAGTAACAACAGCCAATTGGTCCTCCATGTCGGTATCGCCAACTTTCAGGACATCAAAGCCAAAGCCGGTATCGCTGGTACCGATGTGGTGCTGAAAGAACTGGCGGATCTTTACAAGACCTTCCAACCCAAGGAATCGACTCTGGCCCGCTATGGCGACGACAGCTTCGCGGTATTGATGGCCGAAGGTTCCGTTGACGACATAAAAAAACAGGCTCTAAAGGCCCGCAAGGCGATCACCGAGCACTTGTTCGAAGTCGACGGCAAAACCATTCCCGTCGACGTGGTGTTTGGGCTGGCGCATATAGACGAACGCTGCCGCAACGGCCACGAAGCCCTGGCACATGCTTATGAAGCCTTTACCCAGGCTGTTCCCGCCGGTGAAGGCTTCCGCTATTACGATAAGTCCGACATCGCCAACCTCTCGGACGACTCCATGGTCGCCAAGGTACAACATGCCCTGGAAAACGACGGCTTCCGCATTCTGTTCCAGCCGATCATCAGCCTGAGAGGCGACAGCCGCGAGCATTACGACGTTCTGCTGCGCCTGGTCGACAAAGACGGCTCCGAAGTGCTGCCGGAAGATTTCCTGCCCATGGTCGAGGCGCGCGAATTGGGCGCCACGCTCGACCGCTGGGTGGTACTGCATGCCATCAAACTTTTGGCCGAGCATCGACGCCGGGGCCACAACACTCAGGTGTTCATCCACCTGACGCCCTCCTCAATTCAGGATCCGACCTTCCTGCCCTGGGTCAACAGTGCCCTGAAAGCCGTCAAACTGCCCGGCGACGCCATTACCTTCCAGATCACCGAACAAAGCGCGCAAAGCCATCTGAAAGCCGCAAAAGCCTTCAGCAAAGGCCTGGCGTTGCTCAAATGCAAGCTGGCACTGACGCATTTCGGCCTGGTGGAAAGCGGCTTGTCGGTGACCCGCCATTTGGAAGTGGACTACATCCGCGTCGACGGCAGTTTTATCGAGGCTGTCGTCAAAGACGAGAAAGAGATGAAACCGCTGGAAGAACTGATCCGCAGCATTCATCAGCAGGAAGTGAATTCCATCGTCCCGCAGATCGAAAGCGCGGAGATTCTGGCCTCGTTGTGGGAGCTGGGTGTGAATTACATTCAGGGCTACTACGTGCAGCCACCACAGGCGCAGATGAATTACAACTTCGATACGGATGGTGAGGAAGAGGCGGTTTAAGCCGCCTTACTTGCTGAGCAAGCCCTGCCCTGAACGAAAAATGCCGGCGAACGCCGGCATTTTTTTTGCGCGTAACGCTTGAGTCAGAAAATCTCCTGATCCCGAAACCCCAAAAGATACAACACCGCATCCAGCCCCAAGGTGGAAATGGAATGGCGGGCGTTCTCCCGCACGATCGGCTTGGCACGAAAGGCAATACCCAACCCGGCCTGAGCCAGCATGGGCAAATCGTTGGCGCCATCGCCCACGGCGATGGTCTGTTCCAGTTTAATGCCTTCCTGATCGGCCAGGGTACGCAACAACTCGGCCTTGCGGGCGCCATCGACAATGGGTTCGCGCACCTGGCCGGTCACTTGGCCGTCGACAATTTCCAGCTCATTGGCGTAGACATAATCGATGCCGAGCTTTTCCTGCAGGTAGCGCCCAAAATAGGTGAACCCACCAGACAGGATGGCCGTTTTGAAGCCGTAGGCTTTCAATGTGTGGATCAGTCGTTCGGCGCCTTCGGTGATCGGCAAACGTTCTGCAATGCCCGCCAGCACACTTTCATCCAGCCCTTTCAGAAGCGCCATGCGGCGACGGAAACTCTCCTGAAAGTCGATCTGCCCCTGCATCGCCTGCTCGGTGATTTCGGCGACCTGTTCGCCGACACCAGCGGCGCGGGCCAGTTCGTCGATCACTTCCGTTTCGATCAGAGTGGAATCCATATCGAAACAGACCAGGCGACGGTTGCGACGGTAGACGGAATCCAATTGGAAGGCGACGTCGATGTCCAACTCGGCACTGATGTCCAAAAACGCCAGACGCAGAATGTCCGGGTCCTTCGGCTGACCGCGCAAGGTCAGTTCGATGCAAGCTTTATCGGCTTCGCTGGCGACATCCAGGGCGACACGGCCGGTGAGACGGGTGATGTCCTGAATGTTGAGCCCCTGATCGGAGACCACGCGGGAAACTCGCGCCAACTGCTCGGCCGTGATGCGGCGGGCCAACAAGGTGAGCACATAACGGTCTTTGCCCTGCTGACCGACCCACTCTTCGTAAGCACCCGGCTCGACCGGCGTGAACCGGGCATGGATGCCCAACTCGTGCGCCTTGAACAGCACTTCCTTGAGCAGACCGGAGGCATCCGCCTCGGCAGGCAATTGCAACAACATGCCGAGGGATACCTGGTCATGGATGACGGACTGCCCCATGTCGAGCAGCGTGACGCCGAATTCGGCCAGGGTTTCGGTCAGTTCCGCCGTTAGTCCACGACGGTCATGACCACTCACCTTGAGCATCAAGATGGTACTCAATGGGGCTCTCCGTTTGGGGAATGACTCAGTTCTTGAGGGATTCAACAAGCTTCAGGGCTTCATCGGTAACACCCTGCAGCTCGACGATCAGATCTTCCGTTTCATGGGTGGACATGGCGCGGATGCGCTCCGGGCCCATCAGGAAAAGCCCTTTTTTGATTTGCTTCAATTGCTCTTCCAAGCGGTTGGTGGCGTCACTCATGGCATGTCCTCTCTGGTATTTTCTTAAGGTTGTTAGGCAGTTACGTCGGAGCCTGTGAACAATTACCGTGCCTGGCGGTTCTTTATCTTGGTAAATACCGATACCATAGGCCGCTTTCGGGCATGCCAGGGCTGGCCCTCGGCGCTCACCATAGGGCTCCGCTTCGCGGAGGCGTCATTGTATCGGGTAAGTTGAATTATTCCACCGTCATGCATCATCTGCGCTGGCTCTGGCAGCCATTGACGGCCTTCGTGGCCGCTCTGCTTCTACTGTTAAATCTGTTGCTCTGGCTGCTCTGGTATCAGCCGGCATCGGAAGAATTGGCCGCGTCCAGCCAACGCCTGGGCGAGAGCCTGGCCCGCACTTTGGCGTTCGATATAGCCGCGCCACTGCAGCGCGGAGACCGCCTGGCGATAAGTCTGCTGTTGAACCGTACCGCCGAGGAGCCTTTGGTGGCATCGGCCGCGCTGAGCAGTGTGAACGAGGAACTCACCCTCACCTCACGCCCGTCCAACCGGGACCCGATAGACCCGGAACAATACAGCCACCCGGTGCATTTCGAATCGGAACTGCTTGGCCACACCGCCGTTCAGATCGATAACCGCCCCCTGGCCAACTGGCAAACCCGTACCGGGCGCAGCTGGTTCCTGTTCAACCTGCTGGCCATCGGCGGCGCCATTGGCCTGCTGTATTGGCGAACCCAGGTGGACGACCGCTCCACGGTGCGGCTAGCCAAGCAGTTGGGCGAACACATTCCGGAATGGCGTAACGAATTCGACGGCCCTCCAGAAGCCCAGTTGAAAGCGCTGGTAAACCGCCTCAGCGACAGTATGGATCGCAACAGCCAGATACTACGTACCCTCACCTCCTCCACCGACCAAAGCGAGGCGGAGCGGCTGCTGGAACAGGTCCAACTGGTGGGTGAAAAGGGCGCCTACTGCGATGTGGCGCTGTTGAATGTGCAGTGCCACAACTGGGACGAACTCACCCGCCAATACGACGCGCACCAATTGCAAACGCTGTGGGCCCGTTACGAACACCTGATCACTCAGGTGGGCGAGCTGTACGGGGGGGTGCTGTTACCGGAAGGCTTCACGCTGGTGTTCGGCCTGAGTGATGACGACCACTACGCCATGAACGCCCTCTGCGCCGCCCGCGTGCTGCAGATGGCGGCGGAACAGAAGCATCGCGAATCCTCCTGGCTGCAACCCAGCTTCGGTTATTCACTCAGTGCGGGCCCGTCTTTTGTTTCCCGCACCACCAAGCACGGTTTGCCACTGCCTCTGGTGGCGGGCGACGCTTCCCAATGGCTGCAACAGGTCAGTGCGCTGCAACCGCGCAATACGATTTATCTGGCCGAGCCGCTGCTGCAACACCGGGAAGTGAATCAGAATATCGAAGTCACCCTGCTGCGCGATATCACCCTGAGCGATGGGGGGCGCCTGGAGGTCTGGGAACTGGACGGCATTCACGGCAACCGCGACCGCTTGCTTGAATCCCAGGCGAAGACGTTACTGGATGCCGGATAATGCCACGGCCCCGTCGTAACCCGGTCTGGCTGCTACCGCCGTTATTTCTGTGCTCCCTCTTGATCGGGCTCGCCAGCGGCCCGGTCGATATGCCGTGGAATACCTTGCTGGGTCAGTTGTTCTCCCCCGACCTGAGCCAGACCGATGGCGTCATCCTCTGGCAAATACGCATGCCACGCTTACTGCTATCGATGATCGTCGGCGCCCTGTTGGCGCTGTGCGGAACCCTGGTGCAGGGCCTGTTCCGCAATCCGCTGGCTGAGCCCGGCCTGATGGGCGTGTCCAGCGGCGCAACGCTTATGGTGGTGATATTCATGGTGTTACTGCCCGGCGTGGCGAATGGTCTGCCCTCCTGGCTGAGGCCGCTGCTGCTGCCCGTGGTCGCTTTCAGTGGCGGTCTGCTGGCCACGCGCCTGGTCATGCTGCTTGGCCATGCCGGTACCTCCTCACCGCTGAGGCTGATTCTCGCTGGGGTCGCCTTTAACATGGTGGCGGCGGCAGGCATCGGTTTATGTGCCTACCTCGCCACCAACGAGCAACTGCGCACCCTGACGTTCTGGAACCTGGGCAGTTTTTCCGCCGCCGGTTGGGATGCCGTGCTGATCACCGGCCTGGCACTGTGCGGCTTGGCACTGCTCTCGATGCGGCTCTACCGCCCCCTGAACGCCCTGCTTTTGGGCGAGTCGGAGGCACGTCATCTGGGCTTCGACGTTCCCCGTTTGAAGCGACGTATTGTCTACCTCAGTGCCGCCGGAGTCGGTGCCGCCGTGGCATTCACTGGCGTTATCGGCTTCATCGGCCTGGTGGTGCCTCATATCGTGCGGATGCTGGTTGGCCCCAACCACCGCCGTGTACTGCCACTGAGCCTGGGGTTTGGCGCCCTGCTGACGCTCTGGGCGGATTGGATCGCCCGTACCGTGCTAAGCCCGGCGGAACTGCCGGTAGGCATCATAACCTCCCTGCTTGGCGGGCCTTTTTTCATCTATCTAATTTACCGGCAGAAGGGGAGGCTGATATGACCCTATCCGCCGAGAACATCTGTCTGGCGCTTAACCCGAGGCAAAAAACGCTGGATCGGGTATCGCTCACACTAAAACCGGGGGAAGTGCTGGCACTGATCGGTCAGAACGGGGCGGGCAAAAGCTCCCTGCTGAAAGTATTGAGTGGTGAATACCAGCCCGATGAAGGTCAAGTCTCCCTGCTCGAACGCCCCCTCGCCGACTGGCCCGGCCCCGATCGCGCCAGGCTGCTGTCGGTATTGCCTCAGCAACACACGCTCAATTTCGAGTTTCTGGTCGAGGATGTGGTCAGCCTCGGACGTTATCCACATCGTACCGGCCGTCGGCATGACGACACAGTGGTCGCCGAAGCCCTGTCCCTATGCGACCTGCTGCCCCTGCGCGAACGCTCCATCAACGAACTGAGCGGCGGCGAACGGCAACGGGTTCACCTGGCACGGGTGCTGACACAAATCTGGGAAGCCCAGCCCGAAGGCCACCGCTTCCTGTTGCTGGATGAGCCCTCCGCCGGGCTCGACCTGCACCATCAACACGCCCTGTTCCGCGCCGTGCGCCAGTTCGCCCGTCGGGGTGTGGGTATCTTGCTGGTGGTTCACGATCTGAACCTGGCCGCGCGCTATGCCGACCAGATTCTGGTCATGGACCAGGGAAAGGCCGTGTTGTCCGGCCCACCCAAAGCGGTGCTGACTCCGGACCATATCGAACGCCACTTCGACTTGAAGGTCACGGTACAGTCTCATCCCAATCACGATTGCCCATTGATAGTGCCGTTTTAACGCTTATAACCATCGAGCAGAAATGTCACAGAGGATCTCTCATGACTGCATTATGTTCCATTCATGACCTGGAAGAAGGCCAGTCCCTCGGGTTCGACTTACCCGACAATCCCGTCTTCGCAGTCCGCAAGGACGGCGAAATCTATGTTTATCAGAACAAATGCCCGCACTTGGGCATCAACCTGGAATTCATGGAAAACGACTTCCTGGACATGGACGGCGCCCTCATCCAATGCTCCACTCACGGCGCCCTGTTCGAAATAGAATCCGGCCATTGCCTTGTCGGCCCCTGCCAGGGTGACCACCTGACCGCCGTCCCCTTCCGGATCGAAAACGACACCATCATCCTGATTTGATCGGGCCGATTTAGAGACCAACCCACCAGTACCGACAGAAAATACCTGACCCGATAGCGACAATTGGGATCATGCTGGCATGATTCTGGCCTAGGAGTTGATGGCACTCAGGGAGACGAACCCTTAGTCTGAATAGCAGTCCTTCACTGGCACCAAACCAGAAAAGACACAATACAGGCGGAGCAGGTAACGAACCATGACCGAACCCAAAAACCAAACGGATGAACAGGCCCAAAAGCTGCTGCACGACATGTTGGATGCCGCCCTGGCCGTAGCCCAGCCGGACCGGTGCCTGCACGCTTATCTGCCTGTCCCGGTTAAGGGTAAAACCCTGGTTATTGGTGCCGGAAAGGCCTCCGCCGCCATGGCCTGGGCACTTGAGCGCAACTGGCAGGGCGACATCGAAGGTCTTGTCGTCACCCGGTATGGCTACGCCGTCCCCTGCGAGCGGATCGAAATACTCGAAGCCGCCCACCCGGTTCCGGACCAGGCCGGTCTCGAGGCCGCCAAACGCATTCTGGAACGAGTCCAAGGGCTGACGGAAGACGACCAGGTCATCATGCTCATCTCCGGGGGCGGCTCCGCTTTGCTGCCACTTCCAGCGGAAGGCATCAGTCTGGAAGAGAAGCAGGCCATCAGTCAGACCCTGCTCAAATCCGGTGCCACCATCGGCGAGATGAACACCGTCCGTCGTCACCTCTCCGCTATCAAAGGCGGGCGATTGGCGGCCGCGTGCCACCCCGCCAAAGTCATCAACCTACTGATCTCCGACGTACCCGGCGACGACCCGGCCAACATCGCCTCCGGCCCTACCGTCGGGGATGCAACCACCTGCGCCGACGCACTCGTCATCGTTGATCGATATGACATTGACCTACCTCGGCACATCCGCGCCGGTATGGAGTCCGGCCGGTTTGAATCCGTAAAACCCGGCGACACCCGGCTGGCCAAAGTCGAAACCCACCTCGTCGCCACACCTCAGAAATCCCTCGAGGCCGCCGCAGCCGTAGCCCGCGAAGCCGGTGTAACACCGCTGATTCTCGGCGACAGCATTGAAGGTGAAGCCAAGGACGTTGGCAAGGTCATGGCCGGTATCGCCCGCCAAGTCCGCCAGTACGGCCAACCGGTTCAATCCCCTTGCGTGCTGCTATCCGGCGGCGAAACCACCGTCACGGTTCGTGGCGATGGCAATGGCGGCCGGAATGTCGAATTCCTGCTCTCCCTCGCCACAGCCCTTGCTGGCCAGACCGATACCTGGGCTCTGGCGGCGGACACCGATGGTGTTGACGGAGCAGCGGAGATTGCCGGTGCCGTGATATCCCCCTCAACGCTGGAGCGGGCTTTCGCGCTTGGGATAAACCCGCAGGATTCGCTGGCCAATAACGATGGCCATGGTTTTTTCCAAGCGCTGGGGGACTCTGTGGTGACCGGGCCGACCTTAACCAACGTGAATGATTTTCGGGCGGTTCTTGTTCGTTAACCGAAAAACAAGCCTATGATCACACTCGAATACAGCGAATAACGCTTCAGGTCGCCTGATCGCCGAATCACAATTTGACCATTCGGTCAGGATAAGACTAGAATCGACACCTCATAAAAACAACAGCTGTTTCGAACCGCCGGTGCCGCCTGTTGCGAAACACCTCATCAATAGGTTAACCGTGAATACAAGATGTTGCGCACAGACATTCTGTACGATGTAGGCGATTCTCTGAAATCTTTGGCTACCCGGCTGGCCTTGAACTCAGGCCAGTCACTAAAACGGGCAAAACAATGTCATCAACCGTAAAAGCATGGCGTGCGGCCATCGTTCACAGCCTGGCCGATCCCACCGAAGTGGGGTTGGAGGCCTCATACGAATACCTGGCGGACGGCCTCCTCGTTACCGAGAATGACCGGATCACCGCTCTTGGCCACGCCCGCGATCTTCTGCCCAGCCTGCCGGAAGACGCCGAGGTGTTCGAGTGCCCGAACAGCCTTATCACTCCGGGTTTCATCGACACTCACATTCATTATCCGCAAACCGGTATGATCGCCTCCTATGGCGAGCAATTGCTCGATTGGCTGAACAACTACACCTTCCCGGCGGAAAACCGTTTTGCTGAATCGCACCACGCCGATCATGTCGCCGAAACCTTTCTCACCGAATTGCTTCGCAACGGTACCACCACGGCCCTGGTATTCGGTACGGTCCACAAAGCCTCGGTCGATGCCTTTTTTCGCGCCGCCAAACAACGCAACCTGCGCATGATCTGCGGCAAGGTGATGATGGACCGCAACGCGCCGGACTACCTGACCGACACCGTCGAATCCTCCTATGAAGACAGCCGGGAACTGATCGAACGCTGGCACAACAAAGGCCGACTGCACTATGCGGTGACGCCGCGTTTCGCACCCACCAGCACATCGGAACAATTGAGCGCAGCGGCTCAGCTGCTTCGCGAATTCCCCGACCTTTATCTGCATACCCATCTGTCCGAAAACCCAAAAGAATGCGAGTGGGTACACGAGCTTTTCCCGGAGAGCAGGAATTACCTCGACGTGTACGACCAGCACGAATTACTGAGCGAGCGTTCCGTCTTTGCACACTGTCTTCATTTATGCGACCAGGAATTCCAGCGTCTGAGTGAGACCGGCTCCGCCATTGCTTTCTGCCCCACCTCCAACTTTTTCCTGGGCAGCGGGCTGTTCAATTTACCCAAAGCGGAACACCATCGGGTGAATGTCGGTCTCGGTACCGATGTAGGTGCCGGGACCAGTTTTTCACTGCTGCAGACCCTAAACGAGGCTTACAAAGCCATGCAGATGCAAGGCGCGAAACTGCATCCATTGAAGTCCTTGTATCTCGCCACCTTGGGAGGCGCCAAGGCACTGCGACTCGACGACCGCATCGGTTCACTGTCGGTGGGTAAGGAGGCGGACTTCGTGGTGCTCGACTGTCATTCCACACCGCTGATGACGTATCGGATGCAAAACACCGAGACCCTGGAAGAAAAATTGTTCGTCTTGACGATGTTGGGTGACGACCGCGCTGTCCGCTACACCGTATCGGCCGGGAACGTCGTTCATGATCGGGAAGCCTTCAACTGAAACAAAGAGTTCTAAAATTCAAAGGACGCGCCATGTCTGTCAATAATTATCCGAGAGATCTGATCGGGTACGGTGAGAATCCACCTCACGCCAACTGGCCCGACAATGCCCGTATCGCACTCTCCTTCGTATTGAACTATGAGGAAGGAGGGGAACGCTGCCTGCTGCATGGCGACGACGAATCCGAAGCCTTTCTGTCTGAAATGGTGGCCGCCCAACCTTTGAAAAACCGACGCAACATGAGCATGGAATCGCTCTATGAATACGGCAGCCGAGCCGGAGTCTGGCGCCTGCTGAACCTGTTCGGGCAGCGGAAAATTCCGTTAACCGTCTTCGCCGTCGCCATGGCCGCCGAGCGGCATCCCGACGTGATCAAAGCCATGCACGATGCCGGTCATGAAATCTGCAGTCACGGCTATCGCTGGATCGACTACCAGGACATGGACCCGAAAGAAGAACGTGAACACCTGAACAAAGCCATCACTGTATTGAAAAACATAACCGGCGAACGCCCGCTGGGTTGGTACACCGGACGCAACAGCCTCAACACCCGCCAAATCGTCATGGAAAACGGTGGTTTTCTATATGATTCGGACAGCTACTCCGACGACTTGCCTTACTGGGTCGATGGTCCGGAAAAACCTCATTTGGTCATTCCCTACACCCTCGATACCAATGACATGCGTTTCACCCAGGTGCAGGGTTTCAACAGTGGCGAGCAATTTTATCAATACCTTAAAGACGCTTTCGACGCTCTCTATGAAGAAGGCGAAACCGCGCCGAAAATGCTGTCCATAGGCATGCATTGCCGACTCCTCGGTCGCCCCGCCCGTATCCAGGCGTTGAAGAAATTCCTGGATTACGTGCAAAGCCACGATCGTGTCTGGTATGCGCGTCGGGTCGACATTGCCCGCCATTGGCACAAACACCACCCTGCCTCTTCTTTATCTGGAGCAAACACATGAGTTGGTTCCGAACTCTTACCCCATCGCAACTGGATAGAGGTGCATTCGTCGCCGCCTTCGCGGATATTTACGAGCATTCGCCCTGGGTGGCCGAGCGTGCTTACGACAAAGGCATCAATGCCGGTTGCGATCATATCGAAACCCTGCATGCCTTAATGGCCGACACCCTACTCAATGCCAAGCCTGAAGAGCAATTGGCGTTGATCAACGCTCACCCGGACCTCGCCGGAAAAGCGGCTATCCAAGGGGAATTAACCGAAGCCAGCACCAGCGAACAGGCCGGAGCCGGTATCAGCCAATGCACTCCCGAAGAATTCGAGCGCTTCACCTATTTGAACAAAGCCTACAAAGACCGTTTTGGTTTTCCGTTCATCATGGCGGTTAAAGGCAGCAACCGGCACGCAATTTTGGCGTCTTTCGAAGAGAGGATTCACAACAACCCGGAACAGGAGTTTGACTGTGCGCTGGCTGAAATCAACAAAATTGCCCTATTTCGCTTGAAAGACATGTAGCTTAAGTTTCGGCGTTCTCGCTCCAGACTGTTCCAAGAGTCCGTACCGGCTGCCGGGTAGACTCCTCAAGGGCCGGCGTGAACCCATCCATGGGGCCTGGACCGCAGCATCCATGCTGCGGACCTCCCTTGAGGAGTCTACCCGGCATCCGGTACTCGCCTTTGCAAGCGAACGCCGAAACTTGAGCAAGCAAAACTGAATACCAAAACCTCCAATAAACACGCGGCCATACCTACCGTCGCTAAAAACAGAAGGTCATACTCAATGTCCCAGCCGGATTTTTTAAAGTACATCAATTTGGCCGACGCCCGCCTCGGTACCGAAGCGATTTCAGTCACCGATGACTGGTTCGCCGACGTCAGCCGAATGCTCAGCCCCGAACCGCCGGTGTGGAAAGAAGGCGTCTACGATGATAACGGAAAATGGATGGATGGCTGGGAATCCCGACGTAAACGGATGGAAGGTCATGACCATGCCGTCATCAGGCTTGGCGTGCCCGGCATCATCAAGGGTGTCGATATCGACACCCGTTTCTTTACCGGGAATTATCCGCCTTCGGCGTCACTCGAAGCCTGCTACAGCCCTGATGGCGACCCCACGGACAACTCTCAGTGGACTGAATTATTGCCCTCGGTCGAGCTTCAGGGAGACAGCCATCACCTCCATGCCATTCAGAGCGGCCAACCCTGGACACACCTGCGGTTTCACATTTATCCAGATGGTGGCGTTGCACGGCTTAGAATTTACGGCATACCGCACAAAGACTGGTCACAGGAAACCGGCACAGTCGATCTTGCCGCCGCACTCAACGGCGGGCGCGCTCTCGCCTGTTCCGATGAACACTACGGCACCAAAAGCAACATTCTCAACCCCGGCCGGGGCATTAACATGGGCGACGGTTGGGAAACCGCGCGTCGACGCACGCCAGGAAACGACTGGGTGATTGTGGCTTTGGGCCACCCCGGCATTATTGAAAGCGTTCTGGTTGATACTCTGCATTTCAAAGGTAACTACCCGGACAGCTGTTCCATCCAAGCGGCCTATGTCACTGGCGGGACTGACAGCCAGATCGAAACGCAAAGCCTGTTTTGGCGAGAACTGTTGCCAAGCCAGAAGCTGGAAATGCATCAGGAACACGAGTTCACCGATGCCGTTCGGAACATCGGACCGGTCACCCACGTGCGGCTGAACATTTTCCCCGATGGTGGCATCAGTCGGTTGCGTTTGTTCGGCAAACCCCATCGGGAGTAATGATATGAGCCTCGAACTCAATCCCCAACCGTTGACGTCCGATACCTTCGCCCCGTTCGGCGATGTCATTGAAACCGCTGACCGGGATTACTTCATGATCAACGACGGTAATACCCGTCGTTACCACCGCTTGGCCGAGGTCGATACCGGCCCGAGCGATGGCCGGCCCATCATCAGTATTTTTCGCAGCGGTGCTTATGATTATCCGTTCCGCATTCGCATGCTGGAACGCCACCCACATGGCAGCCAAGCGTTTATTCCGCTGCATGGCAACGCCTTCCTTGTGGTGGTCGCTCCTCCCGGGCCGGAACCGACACCAAACGATATTCGAGCGTTTATCGCCCAGGGTGATCAGGGAGTTAATTATCATCGCGGCACCTGGCATCACCCTGTGCTGGCGATAAAAGACCAGGATGAATTTCTCGTGGTTGACCGTGCCGGAGACCTTCCCAATTGCGATGAACATTTCTTTCCTGAAAGCGTGGAAATAACGCTGTTGCGTGTTGATCCATATCCGGCGTATCGAAACCACCCCCCTGGGACCTAAACGTAATTCTTCTCGCAGATTATCACCATGCTGCGACGCACCCCGCAGTAGCTTGTATCAGAGCAGAACCTGACCTAACATGAAAAACTAACCATTTGGTCGAATTCCATGAAAATCAGACACCTCAGAGTGCGTACATGACTACCAAAAGCCCCATCACTACCCACGTTCTGGACACCGTCACCGGGCGTCCGGCCGAAGGCCTGAATGTCACCCTCTTCAAGCGGGACGGCAACCACTGGTCTCAAATCGCTCAGGGAACCACCAACAACGACGGCCGCATTACCGATTGGCTAAGCGGGCAGTCCCGCGAAAAAGGCACTTACAAAGTCGACTTCGACACCGGAGCCTGGTTCCAACAACAGCAACGCGCCCTGTTTTACCCTCAGGTCAGCATCGTTTTCACCATAGAACAGCCGGATGAGCACTACCACATTCCACTACTGCTCAGCGACCACGGCTACACCACTTATCGCGGCAGCTGACGAGGCATGCAAAGCGTTTCCGCAGTTTGATCACTCGCAAAAACCGACATCACAAAACCAATCGGCCTTGTCGGTGCGAGCACTAAAATACCGAGGATAACAAGAATGACCACGGCTTATTTAATGGACTGGCTGCAGATGTTCTTCCGCTGGTTCCATGTCATCGCAGGCATTGCCTGGATAGGTGCTTCCTTCTACTTCATCTGGTTGGACAACAACCTTGAAGAACCGCCTCAATGGAAAAAAGACAAGGGCATTAAAGGGGATCTCTGGGCTATTCATGGCGGTGGTTATTACGAAGTCGCCAAGTATGCCTTAGGCCCTGAAAAATCCCCGAGCCACCTGCACTGGTTCAAATGGGAAGCCTATACCACCTGGCTCACCGGTATGGTATTGATGATCCTTATCTATTATGTCGGCGCTCAAATTTATCTGGTCGATGCCACCAAGTTCGCCTTCAGTACCTCCCAGGCCGTTGTTCTGTCGTTGCTGTCTCTAGCCATCGGCATGGGTGTTTACGAAGGCTTGGTAAAAACCCCCCTGCGCCACAACGGTCTCGCTTTCGGCATCGTACTGGCGATGCTGCTTACATTCTTCGCCTGGGTCATGTCCGTGCTCTTTTCCGGTCGCGGCGCCTACATTCAGGTCGGTGCTCTAATCGGCACCATCATGGCCGCCAACGTCTTGCTCGGCATCATGCCCGCCCAACGTGCCCTGGTAAACGCCGTCGAAAAAGGCGAAGCACCCGACCCGGAACCGGCCAAACTTGCCAAGCTGCGCTCCACCCACAACAACTACCTAACGCTGCCGGTCATCTTCATCATGCTCAGTAATCATTACCCGATGACCTACGGCCATGAATGGAACTGGGCGGTATTGGCCGCCATCGGCTGCATCAGCGCTTACGCCAGGCACTTCTTCAACCTGCGTCATCAAGGCAAGGTGCAACCCATGATTCTCGCAACCTCGCTCGCCGCTCTCGCCCTGCTAGCTTTCGTGATGACACCCTCACGCAGCCCAACAATAGAAACAGCCCAAGCCTCCCAATCCGATATGGAAACCAAAACTGCGGCGCAAGATAGCATCGCGCACAATCAGAACTCTGATCAGCCCATCGACATGGCAAACGCCGATTTAAACGAAACTCAAAGAGCCCGGATGGATGAAATTCTCGAAACTAGGTGCGCCACCTGCCACGCCACCCAGCCAACCGACTCCATGTTCAACAGCCCACCCGCCGGCCTGATCCTGACTGACACGTCTAAAGCATTGCCACTGGCCGACCGGGTACTCAACACGCTGCGCACCGGTTATATGCCCCTGGCAAATCGCAGTGGCATGACGGATGAAGAGAGAGCGAATTTGATTGGTTGGTTGGAGGAGAAAAAGTAGATATGGGGAGATGCTTAATGGGAGACGGGAGACGCTAAAAACAGCATTTCCCGTCTCCCGTTAAGCGTTAAGCATTTCCCACAAAGCTTTAAGCTTCTACACGCAAATAAGGCTGCTTCTGCAAAAATTCACCTATTCGTTCAATAGCTTCAGCCAGCCAAGGTATATCCGCCGTGTAGGCGATACGCACTGCTGTATTTTCAGTGGCACCGCCAAAATCTATACCCGGCGTTACCGCAACGCCCGTCTCTTCCAATAACGCCTGGCACCAATAGGCCGCGTTATCACATACGCCTGATACATCCACATATAAATAGAAGGCGCCATCAGGCCGTGCGAGGAGTGGCAGGCCCAATGCTTCCAGTTCCGGTATCAAAAAATCACGTCGCTGCTTCAGCAGATCCCTCCGTGCAAAGCACTCGGCTTCCACATTCGGCTCGAAAGCGGTTAACGCCGCAGCCTGTGCAACGGCGGGTGCGGATAAATAAAGGTTCTGCGCCAATCGGGATACCGCAGTTTCAGCGCCTTCCGGAACAACCAGCCAACCCAATCGCCAACCGGTCATGCCATAGAATTTGGAAAAGCTCTGCATTACCCAGGCGTCGGGATAGATCTCCAACGCCGAAGGAGGCAGTTCATCGGTAAAGGTCAGACCGTGATATATTTCATCGGCAAACAGCGCAATATCGTGACGTTTGCAGAACTCGGCCGCCTGCATCCATTCCTCACGAGTCAACACTTGCCCGGTCGGGTTGCAGGGTGAGGCCAACAATACGCCTTGGGTATTCTCGGTATAAGCCTGCTCCAACGCCGGTTGCGACAAACGCAACCCATCATCGGACAAAGGAACCGAAACAGGCACCCCATTCACCACTTCCAGAAAATTACGGTTACAAGGGTAACCCGGCTCAGGCAGCAACACCTGCTTGCCAGGATCAATCACCGCGGAAAACGCCAGCAACAAAGCCGTAGAACCCCCCGGGGTCACCACTATCCGGCTCGGTGCCACATCAACCCCGTGCCAACGCCGATACCGATCCGCGATCGCCTCCTGCAAGGCAGGCATCCCGGTCGCGGCCGTATAACCCGTATGCCCCTCAGCGAGCGCCCGCTGGCCCGCCTGAACAATCGCACCGGGCGTACCAAAATCCGGCTCGCCCACATAGAGACCGATAACCGATCGGCCCTCAGCGGCAAGCCCCTTGGCACGGGCCAGAATCTCCATCACATGAAAGGGTTGGATGCGGTTGGTACGGTCAGCCAGTTTCATCGGGCGTCCTGTGGGTAGGCTTGGAGGCAGGCATAATGCAAAATGTGGCCATGATTGTGAAGTGACTCACCTTTGGAGAGGAATTGATGGGGACCGCTAGAAGCTTGACGAGAGACGGGAGACGCCGGGCGAAAAACGCCACTGAATCGCCTCAAGCGTCTTCCGTCTCCCGTTCAGCATCCAGCAAAAAAACCTACAAAGGCCGCTTCGCCCCTTCACCCACCGGCCCACTGCACCTCGGTTCGTTGCTCGCCGCCGTAGTCAGCTACCTCGACGCCCGCTGGCATCAGGGCAGTTGGCTTGTGCGCATTGAAGATCTCGATCCACCCCGGGAACAGCCCGGCGCCAGCCAATCGATACTCCACAGCCTGGAAGCCCATGGTCTGCTCTGGGATGAAGAAATTCGCTACCAAAGCCAAAGAGGCGACGCCTACGAAACCGCTCTTCATCACCTGGCGGAACAAGGTCAGATCTTCTGGTGCCAATGCAGCCGCAAACAACTGGGTGGCGCCGTGGTCTATCCCGGTTATTGCCGTCAATACACCCATCCCAGACCGAACAGCGCCATACGCTACCGCGCGCCCAACACACAAATCAGCTTCGAAGACCGCTTCCAAGGCCCCCAAAGCGCAAACCTCGCCGACGACTACGGCGACGTCGTCATCCGCCGTCGCGACGGCCTTTACGCCTACCAGCTCGCCGTCACCGTAGACGACCTGGACCAAGGCATCACCCACGTGGTTCGGGGCACCGACCTGCTCTCCTCCACCTACTGGCAACAGTCCTTATTCCACGCCTTCGGCGCCGAACCACCCAACTATGCCCACTTCCCTGTCATCCTCGGCCCGGACGGTCACAAACTCAGCAAACAAAACCATGCTCCAGCTATCGACAATAAGGCCCCCTCTATCAACCTACAGCGAATCTTCGGTTACCTGGGCTTCGATATCGCGTTGGATCGACCTGAAATAATGCTCAGACAAGCGATCGGGTTTTGGCCCCATCATGTTTTGGCGGGCCAAAGTGATATTAAGCAATCAGACTGAGATAATTCTTTCCGCACGACATCCTAAACACGGTCAATACCAACCGCCGAGTTAAGTTTCGAGCCACAGCTGGCTAGCGCCGGGAACCCGGTGGTCTTATCAAGGGTGGTTCGCAGCAGGGATGCTGCGATCCAGGCCCCATGGACGGGTTTATGCCGACCCTTGATAAGACCACCGGGTTTCCGGCGCGGGTTCCAAGCAACGTAACCACAGCAAACCATCGCCACGAACCAATAATTAGGTACCAAACTGGCGAAGTCAGGCTCTCGGGTTTAGGCTTGCAGGGACGTAGTTCAGCTGGCAACCCCGCCTATGATCAAGGTCAACGCCTATCTCGCCAGACGCCTTCTCGTCGCCCTGTTTTCCGGCGTCGTCTTCGCGCTCCTGGCCACCATCTTCATGCAGTACGTCAGCCTGACACGCACCATGGAAGGCCTGCGCGACCGCAACGTCGACGCCTCACTCAGCAACATGATGCCACTGATCAGCGAATCGATGTGGGCCTTCGACATCGACAGCGTCATCCGAGCCGCCGAAGCCCTATTGCGAGATCCCTACATCACCGGCGTAGCCATCCGCTCAGTCGAAGGTGAAGTCAACCTGCAACTCGGCGACCTCCACGATGTCCCCGCCGACCGACTCAAACCAACCGACAACCGCCGCGAAATAGCCGATGGCCAAGCCCTGCTCATTTCCACCCCGGTCATCCACACCTTCAACGGCAACCACACCACCATCGGCTGGATCTACCTGCGCAGCGACAACCGTGTAATCACCAGCCAGGTCCGCCTGGTCCTGGGAGGAGTCCTGATCTCCGCCGTGATCGCACTAGTCCTCTTATTGTTCGTACTTTACGGCGTCGTACAAAGGCTCGTCGCCCAACCCATCCAACGCTTTTCCGACTACGTCAACCGCATCGCGCCCGACAACTTCGAGCGCTGGACTGAATACCGCGAGCCCAACCTGGAACGTCGCCAGGACGAAGTCGGCCAACTCTACAACGTATTCAAACGCCAACACCGCACGCTCATCGAACACGATAGAGCCCTGCAGGAACACCGAGCCAACCTCGAACAAACCGTCGAACAGCGCACCCGGGAACTGCAGCAAAGCAACGAAGAACTCTCCGCCTCACTGGAAAAACTGAAAATCGCACAGGAAGAACTCCTGCAAAGTGAAAAACTCGCCTCACTGGGCAACCTCGTCAGTGGCGTCGCCCATGAAGTGAATACTCCTTTAGGCATATCCATCACCGCCGCCAGCCACCTCACCTCAGAGGTTCGGCTGGTCAGCACCGCTTTGACGGAAAACACCCTGAAAAAATCCGATCTGGAACGCTTCTTTGAAGAATGCCGGGAGACCGGTGACCTGCTTTCCAAAAATCTGGACCGCGCCGCAAGACTGGTCAGCTCCTTCAAACAGGTCGCCGTCGACCAAACCAGCGAAGAACAACGCCACATCAACCTGCACGCCTATGTGGACGAAGTGCTCACCAGTTTGAGGCCCAAATACAAAAACACTCCGGTGACCGTCGTTAACGACATCGCAGCTGACATCACATTGGTTCTCAGCCCGGGCGCCCTCTCCCAGGTCATCACCAACCTGGTGATCAACTCCTTGCTGCACGGTTTCGACGACGGCCATCTGCCCGGCCGGATTCGGCTTTCAACCACCCGGCTCGACCCGCAAACCCTTGTCCTGCTGTACGAAGACAACGGCCAGGGCATGAGCGAAGAAACACTGAAACACATATTCGACCCCTTCTACACCACTCGACGTTCCAGTGGCGGCAGCGGATTGGGAATGAATATTGTATTCAACCTGGTCACCGGCAAATTGGGCGGTCGTATCCAGGTGGAAAACCCACCGCACCAAGGGTGTCGTATCAGCATCAGCCTGCCGCTGACCGAGCAGGTAGTCGAACAGATGGAACCCCAGACATGAATGACGAACTGATTTTCGCCGACGAACAGGACGACCAGCCGGAAAAACAGCCGCCACGGCCCTGGAAAATACTCATCGTCGACGACGATGAAGAAGTCCACACCATCACCAAACTAGCGCTGCGCAACTTCCAATTCGACGGGCGTGCGCTCACCTTCCTGCACAGCCACAGTGCCCGGGAAGGGCTGGCCATGATCGAGCGCCATCCCGACGTCGCCCTCTGTCTGCTCGACGTCGTCATGGAAAGCGAACACGCCGGACTCGACATGGTCGGCGAAATACGCAGCCGACTGCGCAACACCTTCGTCCGCATCGTCCTGCGTACCGGACAGCCCGGCCAGGCGCCCGAAGAAACCATCATCGCCGACTACGACATCAACGACTACAAAGAAAAAACCGAACTCACCCGTGGCAAACTGCACACTCTTTTATACTCCTGCCTGCGCAGCTACCGCGACATACTCGCCCTCGAACGCAACCGCCAGGGACTGGAGCGAATTCTGCTCGCCTCCACCCAACTGCAGCAGAAAACCTTTCTGAAAGACTTCGCCCACGGCATCCTGGAGCAGATATCCGCCATCCTCTCGCCCGACGAAGACGCCCTCTACGCCCAATGCGAAGGTGTCGCCGCCCACGAACGCTCCGGCCATCTCACCGTCGTCGCCGGTACGGGCCAGTATCGGAACGCCATCGGACGCGACGTAAGCGACCTGTTACCCAAGGACACCCATACCTTCATAAGCCACAAAGACCCGGGCTTTCAATCCCGACACCTCGCTGACGGCTACCTCTGCCTTTATCGCTCCAGCGAAATGCACCTCAGCCTGCTCTACCTGAAAGGCCTGACCGCACGCAACGCCATGGAAAAGCACCTGCTCGAAGTCTTCTGCCAAAACGCCCTCACCGCCTTCGAAAATCTCTCATTGCGGACCGAACTCGAAGACAGCCAACGCGAAATCGTCTTCCTGCTCGGCGACGCCGTCGAGCATCGCTCCCGGGAAACCGGCCAACACCTGCGCCGGGTCGCCGAAATCAGCTACTTCCTCGCAAAAGCCAGCGGCCTGGCCGAGCACGAAGCCATACTCATCCGCGAGGCCGCCCCCCTGCACGACCTCGGCAAAATCGCCATCCCCGACTCCGTGCTCAACAAACCAGGGGCACTCAACCCCGAAGAATGGGAAGTGATGAAAACCCACGCCCAGGAAGGCTATGACATGCTTCACCAATCCGACAAACCCATCCTCAGAACCGGCGCACTCATCGCCCTCGACCACCACGAACGCTGGGACGGCAAAGGCTACCCCCGTGGCCTCGCAGGCAACCAAATCAGCCTCGCCGGACGCATCACCGCCATCGCCGACGTATTCGACGCCCTCAGCAGCCGCCGCTGCTACAAAGAACCCTGGTCGATGGACAAGGTAAAAACCCTTTTTGAAAAAGAAAAAGGCACCCACTTCGACCCAACCCTGATCGACCTGCTCTTAAAACACTGGGATGAAATCACCGGGATCAAAAGACAGTTCCCGGACAAGAAGTAATGGCTATCAGGAATTGGCACAACACAAAACCCCGCTGCCGGGTGGTGCCGTCCAGGGGGAGTCGGCAGCAGGGATGCTGCCGTCTAGCTCCGAAACGTCGGACCGATAGGGACATATCTACAGCGACCCCTGGAGGGCATCACCCGGCACCGGGGTGAACCACTGCCACCGGCCCCTTACCAAAGCCCCCAACTGCGGTTACCATGACCGCCGCATTCTGAAGCGTCGCGCCCATGTCACTGTCGTTATTGCTAAAACTCCTCATCATGCCGGTCTACCTGCTGCTACCGTTCACCCTCGAACTGAACGGCAGCCCGGCCGCCTGGATATTCCCCTTCCTGATATGGGCCGTCCTCATCCTCGTCAACGGCCTCGCCGAATATCTCAGGAGCAAACGCTGATGGTATTCAACTGGGAATGGCTGCTCGCCGTCGGACTGGGCTATCTCTTTCTACTGTTTCTCACCGCCTACAGCGCCGAAAAAGGCTGGATACCCACAGCCATCGTTCGGCACCCGCTCGTCTACGTACTCTCCTTCGGCGTCTACTGCAGCGCCTGGGCCTTCTACGGCAGTGTCGGCATGGCCTTCGAATTCGGCTATGGCTACCTCGCCTACTACGTCGGCGTCTCCGTCGCCCTATTGTTTTCCGCCATCATATTAAGACCCGTACTCGACCTCGCCCGCAGCTATCAACTGGCCTCACTCGCCGACCTCTTCGCATTTCGCTACCGCAGCCGCTGGGCGGGTCTGCTTACCACCATCGGCGTCTTACTCTCCATGCTACCCCTGCTTGCCCTGCAGATTCAGGCCATTACCGACGCCATCACCCTACTCGACCCCAACATCCGCGCCTGGCTCGTCGCCCTGCTGATCTGCATCATCCTGCTGTTGTTTTCGGTCCTGTTCGGCGCCCGCGATGTCGCCCCAACCGAACAACACCCCGGCCTCATCTTCGCCCTGGCATTCGAATCCCTGTTCAAACTGGTGGCCATGCTCATCCTCGGCATCGCCGCCTTGCACGAAGTCTTCGACGGCTGGCCCCAATGGGCTCAACTGACATTGCCACTGCCCAAAACCCTCAGCAGCGCGATTCCGCCATTGCAACCCGTGCAATGGTTCTCGCTATTGCTGATGTTTCTCTCCGCCCCCCTGGTGTTGCCGCATCTATTCCAATTGCTGTTCCGGGAAAACAATGAACTGCCGCGACTGCGACTCGCCTCCTGGGCAGCGCCTATCTATTTATTGCTCATGGCCCTGCCGGTCATGCCCATACTCTGGGCAGGCATCTCGCTGGGTTCCAGCGTACCTCCCGAATACTACAGCCTCGGCCTTGGCATCGCCCTGAACGAACCCTGGATGGTCTGGCTCGCCTTCCTGGGCGGGCTCTCGGCGGCGGCGGGAATCACCGTGCTCGCCTCCATCGCCATGGCCAGCATGGCGTTGAATCACTTGGTCCTGCCTTTTTACAAACCCCGCTTCGACGCCGACGTCTACCGCTGGCTGCTGTGGATACGTCGGGTACTGATCGGCGTCGTCATTGGGTTGTCGTACTGCCTGTACCTGTTCCTGAACCAGGTTCAAAACCTATCCTCGCTCGGTATCACCGCCTTTACCGGCCTGCTGCAACTGCTTCCCGGCATACTGGGCCTGCTGTTCTGGTCCGGAGCCAACCGCAAGGGCTATATCGCCGGCTTTATCATCGGGCTCGGCGTCTGGGCCACCAGCCTGCTCATCCCCATGCTCGTCGACAGCTTCAAATTGGGTTACCGGTTGCCACTGCAGTTCGCGCTCAACCGGGATCAGTGGTCCATGACCACGCTGCTGTCCTTGGGTTTGAACACCCTGGTGTTTATCTTGGTCTCAGTGTTCACCCGCAGCAGCCGGGAAGAGCAGGAAGCCGCTCAAACCTGTGTCATCACCTCGGTCGACCGCCGTCACCGCCTGCCGCTCAAGGCACGCAATGCAGGAGAGTTCATCGAAGCCCTCAGCCGTCCGCTGGGCCGCATCATGGCCGAGCGGGAAGTGAAACGGGCTCTTAAATCACTCGGCTTTCCGGTGGGTGAATACCGGCCTTATGCCTTACGCCGGTTACGTGACACCATCGAAGCCAACCTGTCCGGCCTTATGGGCCCCAGCGTCGCTCAAGCCCTGGTGCAACGCTACCTGCCCTACGACCGCCAGGAGTCTGTCGACAGAGACGACATCCACTTTTTCGAGCAACGGCTGGACGGCTACCACCACCAGCTCACCGGCATGGCGGCCGAACTGGACCGGTTGCGCCGCCACCACCGGGAAACGCTCTATAACCTGCCCATCGGCGTGTGCTCACTCGCGAGCGACGGCGAAATCCTCCTCTGGAACCGAGTGATGGCGGAAATGACCGGTATCAGTGAAGAGGAAGCCATCGGCGCCCGGCTCGATTCCCTACCCTCCAACTGGTACGACCTGCTCGACAGCTTTCTAAAAGGAGACGCCAATAAACTCACAGTGGAACACCCGGATGCCGACGGCCACGGCAAACGCTGGTTCAGCTTGCACCGAAACCAGCAACCCGTCCGCCGGGAGGCCCCGGCCGAAGGCAACATCATTCTGCTGGAAGACGAAACCGAGCATAAAATGCTGGAATCCGAACTCGTCCATTCTGAGCGGTTGGCCTCCATCGGGCGTTTGGCGGCCGGGGTGGCCCACGAAATCGGTAACCCCATCACCGGCATCGACTGCCTGGCACAAGACCTGAAATACGTCTCGGACCCGAAAGAACAGCAGATTATCGCCGACCAGATTCGCGAACAGGCCAATCGTGTAACGAAAATTGTACGATCCTTGGTCAACTTTGCCCACGCCGGTCAGGAAGACGGCAAGAGCGAACACCAGCCCTGGCCGTTGCGCCAGGTCGTCCAAGACGCCATCGACCTGCTCTCGCTCTCCCGCGAAGCCAACCCGGTCATCTTCGTGAACGACGTCGGCGAAGAACTGATGTTACTGTGCGAGCCGCAGCGCCTGAGCCAGGTGTTCATCAACCTGCTGGGCAACGCCCGCGACGCCAGCCCGGCGGAGGAAATCATCCGTGTCAGTGCCGAAGTGGAAGGGGAAAGTGCCCTGGTGGAAGTGCTGGACCGGGGCAAAGGCATCGCCGCCTCCGACATTGACCACATCTTCGACCCCTTCTTCACCACCAAGGAAGTCGGCAAGGGCACCGGGCTGGGCCTGTTCCTGGCCTACACCATCGTCGAGGAACACTACGGCCACATCTCGGTGGAAAGTCCCGCGTTCACTTTAGAGGGCATTGGCACTCGCTTCTTAATTCGGTTACCCTTGCACACCCTGTTACCTGAGGTAACATCATAGGGGCACGTTTGAGTATGAGGCCACACATTCCGGCCCGGCCCCTCAGCGATGCAGTAGAAGCCCACTGGCTTCGCGATTTGACGTAACAACCAACACCGGGAAAGCCCATTCCAGGGCCTACACGGTGACGGAGGCGATTCATGAGTGACATCCTCGTTGTTGAAGACGAAAGCATCATCCGCTCCGCTCTAAAACGACTGCTCGAACGACATCAGTACCGTGTCACCGAAGCCGAATCTGTTACCGAAGCCAGCCAGCACGACCTCAACCGTTTCGACCTGATCATCACCGACCTGCGCCTTCCGGGTGCCCCCGGCACCGACCTGATCGACATGGCCAAGGGCATCCCCGTTTTGATCATGACCAGCTACGCCAGCATGCGCTCCGCCGTCGACGCCATGAAAATGGGCGCGGTCGACTACATCGCCAAACCCTTCGATCATGAAGAAATGGTCCGCACCGTGGGCCGCATTGTCGAAGCCCAGCGCAAACAAAAAGTCCGCATCGAAAACGACGACGACACCGTCGAAGCCGACGAACATCAACCCTATTCCGCCCTGGGCGACCTGGTTGGCAGTTGCGAGGCCATGCAGCGCCTCTACCGCCGCATCAAGCGCGTCGCCCCGGCCGATGTGACCGTACTGATCCACGGCGAATCCGGCACCGGCAAGGAACTCGCCGCCCGGGCCATTCATCAACACAGCCCAAGGCACGACCAGGCACTGGTCAGCGTCAACTGTGCCGCCATTCCCGAAAGCCTGATCGAATCCGAACTCTTTGGTCACGAAAAAGGCGCCTTCACCGGCGCCACCGCCACCCGCCAGGGTCTGGTGGAAGCCGCCGAAGGCGGCACCCTCTTTCTCGACGAGATCGGCGAACTGCCGATGGAAGCCCAGGCCCGGCTGCTGCGGGTGATTCAGGAAAACGAAGTACGCCGTGTCGGCTCGGTTCACGCCCGCACCGTCGACGTCCGGTTGATCGCCGCCACGCACCGCAACCTCAAGCAACTGGTCAAAGACGGCCGCTTCCGCGAAGACTTGTATTACCGCCTGCAAGTGATCGAAGTAACACTTCCACCATTACGGGAACGCGGCCAGGACGTGGTCGAAATCGCCGAACATTTGCTCGCCAAGCACTCGCGCCGCCTCAAGATGGAATCACCAGTCGTCCTCTCCAAGGCCGCCCGCAAGGCACTCGTCAAATACGACTGGCCGGGTAACGTACGGGAACTGGAAAACGCCATTCAACGCTCCTTGATCATGTGTGACAACGGCGAAATCGGCATCGAAGAACTCGGCGTCGACCAGGGAGACTGGCAAATCCCGGACACCCTGGTCAACCAGGAAAGCAGCCGCGCCCCTCAAGCCACCAACGGCACCCCCGCCAACCAATCCGACACCGACGAACTCTCCCTCGAAGACTACTTCCAACACTTCGTCCTCGAACACCAGGACAGCATGTCCGAAACCGAACTCGCCCAAAAACTCGGCATCAGCCGCAAATGCCTATGGGAACGCCGCCAACGCCTTGGTATCCCGCGTCCCAAGAAAAGCGCCAACGGCAGCTCAGTCAGCGCAGCACAGTGATTTTGGCTTGATGCTTAGCGGGAGACGGAAGACGCTCCCGTTCTAAGCCCCCATACATACCCACCTGTTTGATGACCGCGCTCTCGGTACCCCTATATCTGCGGGCCTCCTAATCATTGTTACCTCCTGTTTCCCGGTAACGGCTCTGCAAACGGCACCGTTTCCCCACCTCTTTCAACGTTACGTAACACAACCCCAACATTCGTAACATGGCTGCCACTTACGGTAACAGGACACGGCTTACTAACTGCTTACAAAATAACCACAACAACCTAACCTATTGTTTTTAAAGGATTTTCAAAAACTGGCACAAGGACTGCAATTCCTACCGCGCAATGCAGGAACGGCCCATCAACAAAAACAAGAACGGGCCAGAATCGAAGCGCCCCCGCCCAAAAACAAGAACAAGGGGGCTGCATCACCGAACCAGGGCAATATTTGAAAGAATAAAAAGAACAAGAAGAAGAAAAATAACAACAAGAAAAACAAAAATAATAATTCTCTAATAAAAAGAGCAACTAATAATACCAACAAGAAGAAAAAGCCCATTTTCCTGTAGTCATGCTGCTAAGAGCCGGCCCCGAGCCGGCTTGCTCGTCTCTGAACCATTCATTTTTATCATTTCCGAGTTTCCTCCCTGTTTACCGCATCGGTTAGGGTTTCGCCTTACCAGGGATAATTCTGTGCGGTAACGCCTGCCTCTTCTGGCTAGCATCTGGGGGCTGGGTGTGATGCTCGGGGATGTCCGAGGCAGGAGCCGAGGTCAAGCTCCCATGGAGGGGTTCATAGCGGCCCCGAGCATCACACCCAGCCCCCAGATGCGGGTTAACACCTCAGAACGTAGAGAATCAACGCCTGTTCCGCTAAACTGCGCGCTTCCGAATGTAAGCGAGAACACCAATACGTCATGGTAGTGGAATGGATCAAACGCTGGTTACCCCAGAGAGCGAACGGCTCCGCTCTGGTATCCATCCCGCGGGACAAGCACAGCATCTCCCGTAAGGACATCAGTCACAACGCCCTCAAAGTCCTCTATCGCCTGCACAACGCAGGCTACGAAGGCTTCCTGGTCGGCGGGTGCGTACGTGACCTGCAACTCGGCCTCAAGCCCAAGGACTTCGACGTCGCCACCGACGCCACCCCCGAACAAGTGCGCAAACTGTTCAGCAACTCCCGACTCATCGGGCGGCGTTTCCGCATCGTACACGTCACCTTCGGCCGTGAAATCATCGAAGTCACCACCTTCCGCGGCCGCGCCGACGACGCCGACCCCAACGAACAGAAGCAATCCGACGAAGGCCTGCTGCTGCGCGACAACGTCTACGGCTCACTCGAAGAAGACGCCGAACGTCGCGACTTCACCGTCAACGCCCTCTACTACACCCCCAAAGACTTCAGTCTCCAGGCCTATGGTTCCGGCCTGCAGGACCTCGACAACCGCATCCTGCGGATTATCGGCGACCCTGAAACCCGCTACCGCGAAGACCCGGTCCGAATGATGCGGGCCTTACGCTTCGCCGCCAAGCTCGACTTCAATATCGACCCAGCCACCAAAAACTGCATCGCCGACCTCGCGCCCCTGTTGAACCACGTCGCCCCGGCACGTCTGTTCGACGAAGTCTTAAAGATGCTCATGTCCGGCCAGGGCCTCACCACCTGGCGGCTGATGCGCGAATACGGCTTGGTCGAACCGCTATTCCCGGAAACCTTCGTCGCCCTCAACGTCGAAAGCGACCGCCACTACGAAGGCTTCATCGAGCAGGCGCTGATCAACACCGACCAACGCATCAACCAGGGGAAGCCCGTGACCCCAGCCTTCCTCTACGCCGCCCTACTCTGGCCAGCCGTACGCGAAGACGCCGAACACCGGGTCGCCATGGGCACCCCCGAGCAACCCGCCTGGCAACAAGCCATGTCCCAGGTGGTCAGCAACCAGGTGCGCTCCATCGCCATCCCCAAACGCTTCTCCATCCCCATGAAGGAGATCTGGGAACTGCAACTCAGATTGCCCAAGCGCACCCCCAAACGCGCCGAACAACTGCTCGGCCACCCCCGCTTCCGCGCCGCCTACGACTTCCTGCTGCTGCGCGACAGCGCCGGTGAAAAACTCGGCGATCTCGCCAAATGGTGGACCGACTACCAAGAGCAAAACCCCGACATCCGCGCCAACATGGCCAAAGAAGCCGCCCCGTCACGGCCGCGCAGACGCCGCCGACGGGCACCGATAAAAGACCAGCCGTGACACAGGTTTACATCGCACTCGGCAGCAACCTCGGCGTCCCACGGGAACAACTGTCCCAGGCCATCGACGCCCTGGCAGCGCTGCCGCAAACCAAACTCATCCAAAGCTCCCCCTGGTACCGGACCGCCCCCCTCGGCGGCCCCCAAGGCCAGCCGGACTACCTCAATGCAGCATGCGAGCTGAAAACCACCCTCGCACCGCTCGACCTGCTCCATGCCCTGCAAGGCATCGAACTCCAAGCCGGCCGAATCCGCCTCGAACGGTGGGGGCCCCGTACCCTGGATCTGGACATCATCATTTACGGCACGCTGGAACAGAACGACCCGGAACTGACACTCCCCCACCCCAGAGCCCACGAACGCGCTTTCGTGCTGGCCCCACTGGCCGACTTAAATCCCCTCCTGCCCCTTAGAAGCAAGCCAGTCACCGAGTGGCTGCTCACCGTAAAAGACCAGGCGATAACCAAAGCCTAGAGAGCCTGTGAGACAGTGCCCGGAGGTGGGGTAGGCCTCTCCAGGGGGAGTTCGCAGCAGGGATGCTGCGACCTAGCGTACATGGAAGTATTCACAGCGACCCCTGGAGAGGCCTACCCCACTTCCGGGCACGAACCACCGCCGCAGAAACACGCTCCACGGCCCTAGCATTATTGCCTGAATATCAAAACTGACACCCGACCACTCCCGTCAAAACAGCCCATTGCTTGACTTAACCCCACCAAATGGCAACCATTCCGCTCCACCTGAGAACTTAAGTGAGCGATCATGGCCAAGACACAGACGGTGGCAACCCTGAAACAACGGGTTGCAGATGGGGAAAAATTCACGGTATTGACCGCTTACGACGCCTCCTTCGCCCACTGCTTTTCCAAACTGGGCATCGACGTCCTGCTGATCGGCGACTCCCTCGGCAACGTCATCCAAGGGCACGGCTCCACACTACCGGTCACCCTCGACGACATGGTCTACCACACCGCCGCCGTAGCCCGAGGCAACCAAGGCGCCCTGCTCATGGCCGACCTGCCCTTCAACAGCTACATCAACCTCGACCAATGCCAGGAAAACTCCGGCCACCTCATGCGCGCCGGGGCTCACATGGTCAAACTCGAAGGCGGAGCCTGGCTCAGCGACCACATCGTCGCCCTCGGCCGTGCAGGCATCCCAACCTGCATCCACCTCGGCCTCACGCCCCAGTCCGTCAACAAATTCGGCGGCTATAAAGTCCAGGGGCGTGATCAAGGCGCCGCCCGGCAAATGCTCAACGACGCCAAAGCTCTCAACGAAGCCGGTGCCGACATGCTCCTGCTCGAATGCGTGCCCTCCGACCTCGCCCGCGCCATTACCGAAGCCGTCGACATACCCGTTATCGGCATCGGCGCCGGGAACAGCACCGACGGCCAGGTTCTCGTCAGCTACGACATGCTCGGTTTCAACCAGAACCGGCTGCCGCGCTTCGTAAAAAACTACATGGCCGAAGCCAATACCATCGAAAACGCGGTTCGTAGCTATATAGAAGATGTGAAGAGCGGCGCTTTTCCGGCTGTCGAACACAGTTTCGAATAACACCACCTTTGAGGTTCAGTCTGAACCGGAACCCGGCTGCCAAGGCTAGTGCGAGGTGGCGGGTGAGGCACTCAAGGGGAGTCCGCAGCATGGATGCTGCGGCCTAGCTTACAGGGAGGTATTCACAGCGACCCTGGAGGGTCTCACCCGCCACCTCGCACGGGTTAGAGCACAAACTGGAAAGACCACCAATATGAAAACCGTAGCCACCCTGGAAGACCTTCGCAGCAGCCTGGCCGAGCTAAAAGCCGGCGGCAAAACCGTCGCCTTCGTCCCCACCATGGGGAACCTTCATGAAGGCCACATGAAACTGGTCGACAAAGCCCGCGAAGAAGCCGACATCGTCGTCGCCTCCATCTTCATCAACCCCACCCAATTCGGCGAAAACGAAGACCTCTCCGGCTACCCCCGCACCCTCGAAGAAGACAAGAAAAAACTCATCGCCGAAGGCTGCCACCTGCTCTATACCCCCAACAACGCCATCATGTACCCAGAGCCCGACCTCACCCGGGTCGAAGTCAAAAAAATCACCACCCTGCATTGCGGCGCCAGTCGCCCAGGGCACTTTGTCGGCGTCGCCACCATCGTCCTCAAACTCTTCAACCAGGTCCAACCCGACGTCGCCGTCTTCGGCCTCAAAGACTTCCAACAGTTCACCGTCCTCAAAACCATGGTCGACAACCTCTTCCTGCCCATCCGAATGATCGGCGTCGACACCGGCCGAGCCGACGACGGCCTCGCGCACAGCTCACGCAACAACTACCTGACTTCCGACGAACGCGAAAAAGCCCCGGCTCTCTATCGCATTCTCCGGGAAACCAAAGCCGCCATCGAAGCTGGCGACACCCGATACGCCCAGCTCACTCGTCAGGCCAAGGAAGCCCTCACCAAAGCAGGTTTCACCCCGGATTATTTCAACATCAGCCGCCGCATCGACCTGGAACCGGCCACCGAGAGCGACCAGGAACTGGTGATTCTCGCCGCCGCCTTCCTCGGCAAGGCCCGGCTGATCGACAACATACAGATCGACCGTTGAGACACCACCATAAAACGGTCATAATCCGCTCGCCTTAACGGCTCTGCCCAATGAGGGTGGATGGCGGGCAACCCCATTCTTTCATCGACAACGAGGTATGCGATGGAACTCATCATGCTTAAGGCCAAACTGCACCAGGCACGCGTCACCCACGCCGTGCTGGACTATGAAGGCTCCTGCGCCATCGGTGGCGACCTGCTCGATATGGCCGGCATCCGCGAATACGAACAGATTCAAATCTACAACGTCAGCAACGGTGAACGCTTCACCACCTACGCCATTCGCGGCGAAGAAGGCTCCGGCATCATCTCCGTCAACGGCGCCGCCGCACACAAAGCCAAGGTGGGTGACACCGTCATCATCTGCGCCTACGCCAACTTCAGCGAAAAAGAACTCGAAACCTTTAAGCCGCGCATGCTTTATATGAATGCGGATAACACTGTTAGTCATACCAGCAATGCCATTCCTGTGCAGTTGGCCTGAATACGCTGCATGCTTGATGGGAGACCTGAAGCAGAACGCTTGATGGGAGACGGGAGACGCTGAAAATCCTGGTTTCGCGTCTCCCTTCTATTTTTAGCAACCGCACTAAACCCACTCCCAATGTCACTAAAATAGCCCAGGTCCCAAACCCCAGCGTCCTGCGTCTCCCGTACAGCGTCTCCCGTCGTACAGCGCCTCCCGCCTAAAAATGTCATAATCTTTCATAAATCGGTGGTTTTCGGCGTCATTTTGTAATTAAATTACATCCCGACAAAATTCATGGCTTGAATATGAGCGATGCACCGTCATTAACGCTCACAGGCCCATCCCGCATTCATCCCAAGATCCCTGGAAGGTAGCGATGTCATACAACCCAACCCAATTAGACACCTGGAAGAAGTTGACCGAACATCACGCCAAGGTTGAACCGCTGCACCTGCGCGACCTTTTCCGTGAAGACCCTCTGCGTGGCGAACGCTACACCGCTCTGGCCGCCGGTATTGAGCTCGACTACTCCAAGAACCGGGTAACCGACGAGACACTGAATGAACTGATGGGCCTGGCCCGGGATGCCAAGCTGCCGGAAGCCATTGAAGCCATGTTCGAAGGGCAGGTGATCAACCGCAGCGAGAACCGTCCCGCCCTCCACATTGCTCTGCGTAACCGTGGCAACCGCGCCATTAGCGTGGGTGGCGAAAATATCATGGACACGGTCAATGCCACTCTGGCCAAGATGCGTTCCTTCGCCGAAGCCGTACACAGCGGCGAATTCGCTGGCTATACCGGCAAAAAGCTGCGCACCATCGTCAATATCGGTATCGGCGGCTCCTTCCTGGGCCCGAAAGTCGTCTCAGATGCCCTGAAACCCTACTGGCAGGACGGCTACGACCTTAAATACATCGCCAACATCGACGGCACCGATGTCACCGAAGCCTGCAAAGACCTCGACCCGGAAACCACCCTGTTCATCGTCGCCTCCAAGAGCTTCGGCACCCTCGAAACCCTGAAAAACGCACAGGCCGCGCGGGAGTGGTTCTTCCAGCAGGGTGGCAAGCCGGAGCAGGTGAAGAATCACTTCGTCGCTGTCTCCACCAACATCAAGGCCGCCACCGAATTCGGCATCGACGAAGCTAACATGTTCCCCATGTGGGACTGGGTCGGTGGCCGCTACTCGCTCTGGTCCGCCATAGGCCTGGCCCAGTCCATCGTGCTCGGTTTCGATACCTTCGAACAGCTGCTCAGCGGCGCCCACGCCATGGACGAACACTTCCGCACCACCGGGCTTGAACACAACCTGCCGGTGATTCTGGGCATGCTCGGCGTCTGGTATCACAACTTCTTCGGTGCCGAGTCGCACGCGGTACTGACTTACGATGAATACCTGAAAGACCTGCCCGCCCACCTGCAACAGGTCGATATGGAATCCAATGGCAAGCGGGTCACCCAGAACGGCGAAGCGGTCGACTGGCAGACCGGCCCGGTTATCTGGGGCGGCACCGGCACCAATGGCCAGCACGCCTACCACCAGTTGCTGCACCAGGGAACCCGTCTGATTCCGGCTGACTTCATCATGCCATTGCAGACTCAAAACCCTGTGGCGGACCATCATCAATGGCTGTTCGCCAACTTCCTCGGCCAGCAGCAAGCCATGTTGGAAGGTAAAACCGAAGCCGAGGTAGTGGAAGAACTGAAAGCCAAAGGCCACAGCGACGACGAGATCAAGGAACTCACCTCCCACAAGGTGATTCCGGGCAACCGTCCCTGCAATTCCATCACCTTCGAGAAAGCCACGCCCGAAGTGGTGGGTGCGCTTATCGCCATGTATGAACACAAAGTTTTTGTTCAGGGCGTGATCTGGGGCGTCAACAGCTTCGACCAATGGGGTGTGGAGCTCGGCAAAGTGTTGGGCAACAGCGTTTTTGAAGCCCTTGGCAACGGTAAAACCGAAAACTACGACAGCTCAACCGCCACGCTGATCAAAAAGTTCCGCGAAGCCAACAACCTCTAAACCGGCACAAAGCCAATGCCCTCTCCCTGTGGGAGAGGGCAGCCACCTGCCCCTCCTGGTCACTTTTTACTCACCCCCATCAAGCCTGACTACCCAGACAGGTAAAAACCGTCAACAACCCGACACCCTACTTAAAGTAATTTCTAGATACGGTTGCATCCCTGGCAAAACCACATAAAATCCTTTGTATCTGCGAGGTAGTTCACACCGTCTGCACGGACAGCTTGCGTTGTTCACATAAAAAACACGCCCCACCGAACAGGATGCGACAAAGTAGACTACACTGAAAGCAGGCCAACACACTGTTCAACCGGGACGGAAATTAAATGATGAAACAACAGAAAGGTTTTACTTTGATCGAATTGATCATGGTGATTGTGATTCTGGGCATTCTGTCGGCATTTGCTTTGCCGCGGTTTGCTGATTTAAGCGGAAACGCGGAGCAATCAAGAATAGATGCCGCTTTGGGTGCCGCCAAGTCCGCATCGGGTATCGCGCATGCTCAGGCTCTAGCTAATAGCGTGGTTGGAACTCCGGCCACTCCAGTGACGATGACAATCGAAGGGCAAACGGTCCAAATGATTAATGGGTATCCTTCTGCCGTTGCGACTGAAGATAACATTTGTGATATTGCCAACCTCACAACTGACTTTACTTGTAGCCAAGACACTGCAAGAACTGCTGGAACTGTTGCGGCTATCTTGACTATTGCAGACAACGATGGTGCTTGCTCGTTCACCTATACCGAGTCCAATGGCACAACGGTCCCTACCTTTTCAGCAACCAGCTGTTAAATGCTTAGTTAGCTGAGAACACATGAATGTGGGCCACTTTTGTGGTTCGCATTCTTTTTGTTACTAAGCTAAGTGACGATCTCCGTGAATTGCAATAATCCTCAGTGGGAATATCAAAAGAAAATAAATGGATTTACAATTGTTGAACTCACAGTGGTTATTGTCCTTTTAGCAATTGTGGCAGCCTTTGCACTTCCACGTTTTTTCTCCTCAACGCCTTTCACCGACCGAAGTACCACCCAACAATTCCAAAGCGCCATAAATTACGCCCGAAACCGCGCAGTCACCACCCAATGCACAATCGAAGTCCGAATAAACACTTCAGGCTGGTCGGTCTGGCGAGACGATGATTGCAGTTCTGGCCCGGGAGCCACCTGTCCCAACCCTTATACCTTTGCCGTTGCTATCAATAATGTGGGGGAAAGCACCCAACTCACCGGAGACCTGAGCCTTGATGCTGGCTCCGGTAATGCTTTGGAGCGGTTGTATTTCACGTCTCAAGGGCTGCTCTACCGTGATAATGCTTCCTCCAGCTGCTTGTCTCTCCCGGCCAACCCGGTTGCCGCCAACACCCAGATCACCAACTTTGTTCCCAGCGCCACCCTGCGCCTGGATGGATTGACTGGTTATGCCGCGCTTCAGTAAGGGAGGACCAGGAGGCGAGGCACGGTTGGTGGGTGACCGCGGTGGGGAGGTTTGTCTGGGTGGTCGCTCATGGAGTGAGCTCCTACAGGGGGGTGGGCGCTTTTTCGAGGCGGGGGTTACCTTGATTGAGCTGATTATTTCCATTGTTGTTATTGGCATTGCCGCCACGGCCCTGCTGCAAAGTCTGGGCTTTTTGTCGATTGGTAATGCCGACCCCATGCTGCGCAGCCAAAGTAATTTGTTGGCGCAAAACATGTTGAACGAGGTTTTGAGTCAGTCTTTCTTCGAGCCGGATAACGATCCGCGCGCCAATCCCGCTGTAACCGCTCAGGTTTGCCCCACGGCTGAAAGTGATTCAGGTTATGATCGACGGCTCTGGGACAACGTTTGCGACTACAACGGCTTCGACTCGAATACCAGCGACAATGGCAATTCGGGCATTCGATTTAAAGACGGTGGGGCTGTTTCCGGGCTGGCGGGCTATCGTGCCCAGGTGGTGGTGCAATCGGACACCACTGTTTCTCTGGGTGCGCTTAGCAACAGCGCCTCACCTTGCTCACCTGACATTTTAAGGGTCGATATCACGGTCACAGACCCGAGAGGCCAAACTCTGCTTTTATCCGGCTACCGAACCAGCTACTGGGATGAGGCGGGGTGTTGATATGAACCGTCGCCTATCGATCCTAAATCAAGGATTTACCTTAATAGAACTGATCATCGTCATCGTGGTCACCGGCATTCTGGTGGCGGTCGTGGGACCGCTTATTGGCGGTAAATACCAAGCCGTGACGGACGCTCAGCAACGTGCCACCTGGGTGCAACAGGCGGAATATGCCCTTTTCCATATTCGCCAGGACCTGCAGCGATCCGTGCCGAATTCCGTCCGCGCCAGCGAACCTGACGCAGCCGGCGACAACCAGGTGGTGGAATTTTTGGGACTGAGTATGGGGCAGGAGCCGCCAGTTGCCCGGTATAGGGACCGCCAACACCCAAGCCTGGACCGACTGCGGCTGACCAATGAAGACGCCTTCGATGTATTCGAGACCACCAGCCTCTCGGCAGCCGGTTTGGCCGTCAGCGTAGGAGGCACCAGCGTCAGTCAAATATACGGCGACTGGAACAACCAATCCTCCAGCACCAACGGCGTGATCGCCGAGATAAACACGGTCACCAACAGGGCAGGCACCGTCTGTGATGATGGCGACTGCACTCAAAACCCCGTCGCCCTGGTAGACCTCGACACCACAGGGGGGAACCATACGTTTCCTGATCACTCCCCTCATTTCCGAGCCTATTTCACGGATGGTCCCGTAGCCTACGCCTGCACTGCGGGTCGATTGATCCGCTACAGCGGCTATACCAGCCTGGCAAACACGGCACTCTCGGGCCGGGTGGGCGCCGCCACAGCCAGCCGGGTAGTGGATTCGGTGGTCGATTGCTCTTTTAGCTGGCAGGCGGGCTCCGCCTATAGGCCTCCCACGGTCACTATCCGCCTTGCCCTGGGGGCAGGGGGTGAATCCGTCCAGCTGGTTGAAACCATCCCCTTGAGGAACGGCTTATGAAAGCCGCAAAGCAGCAACAGGGAGTTGCCCTGGTCGCCGTCATCTTTCTGATTGTCGTTATTGGCGCGGCTTTGGTCGTATTGGCGCGATTATCCACGCAAAGCAACGCCCAAATCACCCAGAGCCTGCTCCAGGCCAGGGGAAAGCAGGCGGCTTTGGCGGCGGCCGAATTCGGGATTCAGAGACTGGTGGAAAGCGGATCTCCCGGAACACTCTGCTCCGGCTGGTCGGACACCACGGTCAGCATCCCCGCCTATACAGCATTTACGGTTCAATTAAGCTGCAGTCAGTCTACCTATCAGGACAACAACCCTTCGGCTCAATTCGAACTCTATCGGCTGGTCAGCGAGGCACAATACGGTAATCTGGGAGATCCTGATTACACTTGGGTAAGGCTCGAATCCGCTATCGAGTTGTAATGTTATGGGATGAGGTCTGACACCGTGATGCTCAAAGCCGTTAAGGCACTTATGCAATCCGCCATGCTCATGCTGTTGTTCATGGCCGCCGCGCTGGGCGCCCCACCCCCGCTTTCGCCTTACGCGGGGGATGTGATCATCAATGAAATCCAAGTGGATGGCAGCAACTCTCTCGATTTTGTCGAACTCTATTTCGTCGAAACCACCGATGTCACGAACTGGGAACTGCATACCAACGGACCGGGCGGCTCAGCGGATTCGGATTGCACCCTGCCCGGCGGTCTCTATGCCGCAGGCACTTTCCTGGTGATCGACGGCAGTGTCTGTCTGGATTGGCACCCCGAGCAACGGGAGATTTACATTCTCGATGACAACGGCGATCTCGTGCATTACGTGTCCCTCTGGCACACAGGTAATCAATCCAATGGCGGCGACTTCGGCGACCCGGCGGATTTTCCGGCCGGATACGAGGATGCCGTTACCGACCTGAACGACCTGCCGGACGATTTTGTCAACTACTGCGCCGAGATCGATGGCTCCACGCCCACCGGCGATTGGAACGAAGACGGCCAGTCCTGCACCTCCACCGAAGGGACCTCCAACTCGGGGGACACCGGCGGAACCGGCGGCAGTTGCAGCTTTGAACCCGGCCTAACGGCTCGCTATTACAATAATCTCACCATGCTGGGCTACCCCGTAATTGAACAACCAGAAAGCCAGGTGGACTACACCTGGGGAACTGGATCACCCAATGCGTCCCTGTTGGGCAACGATGTGTTTTCCGCAAACTGGTCTGGCTACCTTTATGCCCCGACCAGTGGCGAATACCGCATCCGAACCAACAGCGACGACGGCGTCAGGTTTTACTTGAGTGGTACGCTATTGATCGACAACTGGGGCGGTCATGGAGCGACCTACGATGAGTTCACCATTAACCTCAGTGCCGGCCAGTATTACCCTATTAAACTGGAGTATTTCGAAGATGGCGGCAGTGCTACCATCGAGTTGGAGTGGCGTGCACCGGGTGACGGTAGTTTCGCGACCATACCTGCGGCCAATCTGTTCCACTGCACCTCAAACGAAGCCTGCTCCGGACAATCGGGGTTGGTAGCCGAATATTACAGCAACAGAGACCTGTCCGGCTTTCCGGACATAGAACAGGTCGACGACAACATTGACAACAATTGGGGTTCAGGCTCGCCAGACGCCTCGACACTTGGCAATGACGACTTCTCAGTGCGCTGGACCGGTGTTTTACAGGTACCGACCACCGGCCAATACCGAATCCGAACCAACAGCGATGATGGGGTGCGGCTTTACCTCGCCGAAACACTGCTGATCGACCGGTGGAATGATCACAGCGCAACCTATGACGAAATCATCATCAACCTCGATGCCGGTCAAAGTTACACCTTCATGCTCGAATATTACGAACATGGCGGCTCGGCCCGTATTGAACTGGACTGGCAAACACCTGGCAGTGGCAGTTTCGTGCCGATACCGGCCTCTGCTTTTACGCAGTGCCATAGCCAGATTCCAGAACCTGTCCTCGAGTGGCGTATGGATGACAGCCAATGGACCGGTACCGCAGGAGAAGTAACGGACCATTCCGGCAACAACCGCAATGGTACCGCTCAAAATCAAACCTCAACCAGCCTGGGTTATCTCTGCAGAGCCGGAACATTCGACGGGGCGGACGATTATCTCACTCACTCCGACATCGGTGCTTTGCTCGGCGGCACTGCCTCGATGAGTTTTTGGATTCAAACCACTCAAACCGGAAACGACACCAACTGGCAAGCGCCTGGAATCGCCGGAGGAGAAGTGGCGGGTAGTACTAGTGATATTTTTTGGGGGTGGTTGGATGCTTCGGGCCGAATTGGTATTTCGGTAGGCAATGACGGTTCAACAAAATCCACCCAAGCCATCAACGATGGCATTTTCCATCACGTCGTGCTGACACGGGACGCCGCTGCAGGGGCCTTCAAGATATATATCGACGGAAACCTCGATGCCAGCGGCAGCATCGCCGCCGGTGTTATAGGTACCAGCTTTACCAGTATCGGCCGTATCGAAGATTCGGCAGGCACACCGGAATACTTCCAGGGTGCTCTGGACGAGCTGGTTATTTTCGATGAAGTGCTCAGCAATGCTCAGGTAACATCGATATACGACAACCAAAGCAATGCCAGAAACCTGGATGGCACAGACAGGGACCTATCCAACTGCCTCGCCGCCCAGCAGTGCTTTAGCCAGGATTTCAACAGCGGCAGCCTGGGCAGCGACTGGCAGACGATGAACAGCAGCGGAAGTTTCGGCAATCCGCGGATCGTCAATGGTCGACTCAGGCTTACCAACGACACCAACAACGTGGCCACGGCTGCGACCCTGCTGCGCCAGTTTCCGAGCGCGGGTAACAAGCTTGTGGTCGAATTCGATTACTACGCCTACAAAGATGATGGCTCCACCAATGCGGCGGACGGCATCACCCTGACGCTCTCGGACCGGGACATCCCTCCCTACCCAGGAGGCTATGGCGGATCTCTCGGTTATACCCAGCGTACCGATGGTGGCGGCGTCGATGGGTTCAACGGTGGCTGGCTCGGAATCGGGCTTGACGAATGGGGGAACTATTCGAACCCCACGGAAGGCCGTGAAGGCGGCATCGGAGCTGAGCCGAATGCCGTGGCGATCCGTGGACCCGGATCCGGCCAAACCGGTTATGAATACATCGCCGGAACCTCGACCCTAACCCCTACAGTCTTGACCGATAGCAGCAATTCGCATCGCTACCGCATAACGGTGGACCACAGCAACGGCAGCGATGCCCTGGTTACTGTGGAGCGGGACACGAATTCCGATGATGTATTCGAAACACTGGTCAACACCTTCGATCTGTTCGACAGCATTGGCGACGGCAATATCCCATCCCAGGTGGTGCTCACCCTGACCGGCTCAACCGGAGGCTCCAGCGCCAACCATGAAATCGACAACCTGGAAGTGCAGTGCAACACCGTCGAGCTTTACGACACCCCTATCCATCACTTCGAGTTGGTGCGGAATCAGGCCAATGGTCTTACCTGCGAACCGCTGGACGTCACTATCAGGGCTTGTGGCAACGCCGATTGCTCCACTACTTACAATGGCACCTTCGATATCACTCTAAGCCCGACGACTGATTGGGCCAGCGGCAACACCTTCACCAGCCTGAGCCACAATGATACCGTCAGTTTCGGTCCCACCACTGCCGGAACCTATACTCTGGAAGTGCTCGACAGCGAACCTTCCACCGCGCCGCTCACCGAGACCCTCTGTTTTGTAGGCGGTTCCACAACGCCGGAAGCCGACTGTTCGGTGACTTTCAATGATACCGGGCTGCGTTTTTTCCCATCGGATAACTCAGGCTCCGCCACCGCTTATTTCGACCTAATCGCCGGTAGCGAAGAATCCGGTCTTTCAGTTCAGGCCGTGCAAACCAATACCACCACCGGAATATGCGAGGCGCTGTTTACAGACGGAGGCACCCTCAATTTCGAAGGCGGCAGTGGGTGCAGCGACCCGGGCACCTGCTCCAGTGGACAAGAGATCACGCTAACCAACAGCGATGGAACCGCCACGACCCTCCCTAATGATGGTTCGAGCCTAACTACGATTCCCTTGGTCTTTGGCGCCGATTCCACCGCCAACTTCAGTCTGGATGCGCCGGACGTAGGCATTCAGCCGCTGACAGTGCGTTATGAACTCCCGGACGCCGATGGTAACCCCTCGGGCAACGTCATCACTCAAACGGTGAACCTAAGAGTCGCCCCGGCTGAATTGAGGCTCAGTAGCATTACCGGTTCAAACGGCACAATGAATCCGGCCACCACCGAGGCAGGACTGATCTCCAGCGGTCATTTCGCCAAGGCGGGAGAGACCTTTCAGCTCAGCGTTCAGGCCTTTAATGCCGACGGGCTTCCCACCCCGAATTTCGGACGGACCAACACCCTGCCAACCATCGACTGGACCCACTCTTTGGTAGAGCCGGATAGTGGCGTGGCGGGAGACTTCACAGCCACCAGTGACGGCAATCAGTGGCAGGTCGATGGGGCAGACAGCAGCGTTATTACCTTTGCCAGCGGGTCCGGCTTGGTATTTTCCGAAGTGGGCATCATTACTCTGCAGGGCACCATCGAATCCTATCTACCGGTCAGTGGCTCCCCTGACCTTGTTGTGGACTCAAACACCCGCCTGGTCGGACGCTTCATCCCGGACCATCTTGACGTCAGCCAGGTGGCTGGAAGCGGAACCGTGCAAAACGCCCATTCCGGATTCAGTTATCAAGGCCAAACTCTGAACTGGGCCACGCCGCTGGCGTTGAGTGTGACGGGCCGTAACGCCAATGATCAGATTACCCGGAATTACGATTCCAACCTCTGGAACCTCACCCCCACGAGCAACGAGCCCGTGGACAACAATGTCAGTTTCACCAAAGGGACCGGTACGCTGGGCGGTAACCTGCTGATGGGCGATGCCACCGCACAGGTCATTGATGACGGCACGGCCTGGAACGGTACCCGTCACCTGACGCTTGGCGCCAATACCTTCACTTTTCAAAGAGATACCGCCCTGGCGGATCTGGACGCCAACGATGCGCCTTTCAATTTCGCACTCAACGTCTCTTTCAATGCCGCCTATCTGACCGACAGCGATGGCGCTTGTTACGACCCGGACTTGAACGATACCTGTGATCCCTTGTCCCTTTCCAATATCGCAACGGGGGCCTTCCTGTACTACGGTCGGGTGCGGCTGGAGTCCGCCCAAGGGCCTGAAACCACTGATCTGGCGCTACCGTTGACGCTGGAAGTCTGGAATTGGACGGGAGGCAGTGGCAGCTTTGTTCCCGCCACCCAGGAAAGCAGTGGGGGCAATTCAAACCTCATTGCGGGAAATTTCGGAATAACCGGTTCGGAACCCGCTTCCCTGGCCGCTCAAACCTCAGTAAACGCGGTCAATTATTCCAACGGTGTGGGCACCATAACTCTGGCGGCCCCGGGGGCTGGCAATACAGGCAGCGTGGAAGTGGAAGGGACCGGAGTAGGAGCCCACCTCTGGTTCGACTGGGATGATACGGGCTCGGCCAGCGTACCGGCGGCCACCGGCTATTTCGGTCTGTACCAGGGAAGACCGCCGATCCTGTATCAATTGGATGGTTTCCGCTGACAGAAGGGCATGAGAGTCGAAAACTGATTACACCAAAGGCCACAAATTACGCCGCCCATCCACCGGCGGCTCACTGACAAAACGCACCAGGCCGTCGTAGTCGAACCCACGCCAGGTCGATAAATACTGCCGAATCAGCGATTCACCCGGGATGCCCACCGGCACCAGGGCCTCTTTTTTGTCTTTGCTGGTGAGGTGCCAATAACAACGGTCCTGACGGGAGAATACGGCCACCTCGGCCAGGTTGGCCAGGTCCAGCTCGGTTCTGGCGGCGGCGCTTCGGGTGTAGGTGAGGTGGTCTTCCTTCAGTTCTACGGCGGGAATGGGCAGAGTCACGTTCCGGTCTCCATTAACGGGCTTCAAAATTGGGTAAACCTTGCAGCGGGTCGTCCGGCTCGTCGCCCAGCCGCTTAACCAGTATCGTGGTGCGCCGGTTGGCGGCGCGGCCTTCAGCGGTGGCATTGGTGGCGATGGGGTAGCGGTCGCCCTGGTAATCGGTCAGGATCATGGTCGGATCAAGGCCGTTGTTAACCAGATAATCCGTCACCTTGTTGGCGCGACGCTCGGACAAACGCCGATTGTTGTAACGGGTACCTACGTTGTCGCTGTGCCCGACCACCTCCAGGCTGAGCACTTTATCGTCGGCTTTCACGTAGGTGATCAAGTCATCCAGGGTGGCACGGGCCAAACCGTCAAGAAGATCCCCTCCCGTGGGGTAATTGATCGTGGTGCGTTCCACCTGGGCGAAATTGACCGGTAACAGCCCGGCACTGCAGGCCAGGTAATCGTTGTAATACAGACTGAAATCGACGGGTGATAACCGCACTCTAACGGTATCGGCCCCGTGCTGCGCCCGGCGGGTCAGTGTCGGGGCCATGCCGTTACCCAGCTCCGCCATCATTCTTGCGGCGCGTGCCGGTTCCACCCGCACCGTGATACGGTGATCGCGGACAGCCACATAGCCCAGTTCGTTCGTCAAAGCGCTGGAACGCCACTCTGGGGCCTCGACGGTCAACGCCGCCTGCCCTTTCGCCATTAACTGGCGGGTTGGCTGCAGGTAAAACTCCAACTCGCGACCGGCTTCGTGAAAGAACACCGCCATGCCATAGCGCGGAATCGGCTGAAAAAATTTGCAATAGAACTCATTGCCTTCCAACTGCCATTCGGTATCGGTCAGACCGGTGCCATAGGACGCGGCCTGCGAGCCAGCGCTCAGCAGCAATAACCCCACCAGCAAAGGGCCATAGCGGACACTATTGGCCGCCCTGCGAAACCGCCGGGCCAAGGCTTGCCGTCCGTTCATCAGCACACTCCGGAAAATTGTCACTCAAGCTTTCCCCAGCAAACGCCTTGCCATCATCCACCAGTTCATTAAGATGACCCCAAATTCCCTGGTCTGGAGCGCGCGTGTCGCACCCCGATGCCCACTGGCTGCTGTCGCAGCGTTTTCGTGGTTACTACCCTGTTGTTATCGATGTCGAGACAGCCGGCTTTAACGCCTTTACCGATGCCTTGCTCGAAGTGGCGGCCGTCACTTTGAAAATGGATGCGGATGGTTGGCTGGTGCAGGATAAGTGCCTGTTTTTTAACGTCGAACCCTTCGAAGGGGCCAATCTGGAAAAGTCGGCCCTCGAATTCACGGGAATCGACCCCTACAACCCGCTGCGCGGAGCAGTCGACGAAGGCGCCGCCCTGAAGAGCATCTTCAAGATGGTCCGCCATGGCTTGAAGGATGCCGACTGCAAGCGGGCCATTCTGGTGGGCCACAACGCCACCTTCGACCATTCCTTCCTGATGGCCGCCGCCGAACGGGCCAGCATCAAGCGCAACCCGTTCCACCCTTTTTCAACCTTCGACACCTCGGCGCTGGCCGGGCTTGTCTACGGCCAAACCGTATTGAAAAAAGCCTGCCAGGCCGCAGGGATTGAATTCAGTGACCGGGAAGCCCACAGTGCGGAATACGATACCCGTAAAACAGCCGAGCTGTTTTGCGATATGGTCAACCGCTGGAAACGCATGGGTGGTTGGCCATTGAATAATGAAGACGAGACCTTTTCCATCGAACAGGAGATCGACTCATGAAATGCATGGCCGATCTATGCGTGATCCCTATCGGCGAAGGCGTTTCCGTCTCGAAAGAAATCTCCGCCTGCCAGAAGGTACTGCAACGCTACCCGATCGAGACCCACCTTCATGCCTACGGCACCACGCTTTACGGCGAGTGGGACGATGTATTCGCCGCTATCAAAGCCTGCCATGAAGAATTGCATCAGGCCGGCGTCGTCCGCTTGAGTTCCACCATCAAGGTGGGCACCCGAACCGATAAAGAACAGACGCCGGACGATAAAACACGGGCCGTTGAAGAAATCCTCGCCGGGGGTTAACGCAGAAACCCGATAATTAACCCCATAAGGACAAATACCAGGCTCATGTAGCCGATATTGATCAGATACAGCTTCATGGACTGGCGCTCGAACAGATAGTTGATCCCCAGCCCGATGGCAAAGAACATCGAGGCCATTGCGCCAAGCTGCACGCCATTCAGCGCCGAACCATTGTGCGCCATGAACACAAAGAAAATGGCGGCGACCAGTTCCAGCAGGGTGGCCGTTCCCATGATCAGCCCCATGTTGGCATCCGCGATTTTCTCGTCCGTCAGTCCTGTTTCCTCCTGCCATGACTTGCCCAGCAACGGTCCATACCAGATCGCGCCAATACCCATGCCGACGACAGTGGCCACAATCACCGCGACAATATCCATCACCATTGGGAATACTCCTAGTTTTGGGAAGTATTCAGCATAGGAGCAAATCCGCCCGGGCGAAAGGGAGGAAAACAGCCATGAGTTGACTCATGGCTGCTCAGTAAGACCGGAAGGGTTAATCGGAGGTTTCTTCAGTGGTGTCGGTTTTTTTGGCCGATCGGCTACGCGCCTTGGCGGGACGGCCGTTATGCCAGACGATCTTGCTCTTGTTGCGGGCGAATTCGTCGAAGGGGAAATCGTCCACCGTCAGCATTTCCAGCACTTCGGCTTCATATTCCTTCATGAACTCAAGGTCTTCCTTGGAAAGCAAATCAGCTTCAAAAGCAGCGTCGAAGCGTGCTTCAGGGTGCAGGGCCGTCATTGGCAGTTCGCCCTTGGCATAGGCTTTATCGACCGTTTTATAGATCTCCGTGGCGCGTTTATTGGTCTTGAGCAGAGCATTGTAACGGGCCAGAGGGTTGCGCTGCTCGCCGTCATCCGTCTGCCAGGTATCTTCCAGCAGATAGTCCCGCAGCGGGCTGTCGTTACTCACATCGCGTGCGATACGTCTGGCCAGCTCATCGGCTGGCATTTTACAGCGCTTGCCGAGCGGCATCACCACCGGCCGCACCAGCCTTGCCACACCTTGGCTTGGTAGGTTATGCAACACTTCATCCAGTGCCAGCTCGGCGCGGTGCAGCAGGAATTCACAGCTGTAACGCATCAGCGCCTCTTCCCCCGGCACCTTGCGGCCCTCGTGCCACTGCTTGAGCACCATAGACGTCATGTAGAGATTCGACAGCACGTCACCCAACCGGGCCGACAACATTTCGCGCTGCTTCAACGCGCCGCCCAGGGTGCCCATGGCAATATCCGCCATCAGACTGAAAGCGGCGCTGAACCGGCCTAAGGTTCTCGCATAGCGGGCTGCGTCGCCATAGAAAGGGATATCCCCACTGGCGATACCAAAAGCGCCGGTCAGCGCCCGAGCCACATTACCGGCCGCCATGCCGAGGTGCCCGAAGATGGCTTTATCGAAAGCGCGGCTATCGTCGTTATCCTTCGCTTCCAGTTCTTTCAGCACCCAGGGGTGGCAGCGAATGGCGCCCTGCCCGAAGATCATCAGGCTTCGCGTCATGATGTTGGCCCCTTCCACCGTGATCGAAACGGCCGAAGAGGAGTAGCCAATCCCGAGGTAGTTACGAGGCCCAAGCGTCACGGTTTTGCCACCGTGCACGTCCATACCGTCTGACAAAATCTGCCGCTGAAACTCGGTCAGCTGGCTTTTGAGAATGGCGGAAGGCACCGCCGGTTTTTCGCCCTGATCAATCATGTTCGCCGTATGCAACACAGTCGCACGGGCGATGTACGCCATAGACGCCATCCGCGCCAAGGGCGCCTGAACACCTTCCATATCGGCGACGGGCAGGTTGAACTGTCGGCGGATGCGGGTAAAACCACCCGACATACCAGTCACATAACGGCCGGTACCACTGGCACCGGAGGGCAACGTGATGCAGCGTCCCACTGAGAGACACTCCACCAGCATCCGCCAGCCCTGCCCGGCCATCTCGGTACCACCGATCAGCCAGTCCAGCGGAATAAACACGTCTTTGCCTTTGATCGGGCCGTTCATGAAGGGGCTGCCGATGGGGAAATGGCGACGGCCGATTTCCATGCCCTCGGTATCACGCGGGATCAGTGCGCAGCTAATACCGATGTCTTCGGTGTCGCCCAATAGTTTATCCGGGTCGAACATGCGGAAGGCGAGCCCCACGACAGTGGCGATGGGAGCGAGCGTGATCCAGCGTTTTTCGAAGTTCAGCCGTACACCCAATACCTCTTCGCCGTTGTGCATGCCTTTGCAGACGATGCCGGTATCCGGGATCGCCGTTGCATCGGAGCCCGCACGTGGACCGGTCAAACCAAAGCAGGGGATTTCCCGTCCATCCGCCAAACGCGGCAGGTAATAGTCTTTTTGCTCCTGGGTGCCATATTTAACCAGCAACTCACCCGGACCGAGGGAGTTGGGAACTCCGACCACCACCATCAAAGTCTCGTTGAACGACAGCTTCTGCAACACCGTGGATTGAGCCTTGGCCGAGAACCCAAGACCGCCGTATTCCTTGGGAATGATCATCCCGAAGAATTTTTCTTTTTTCAGATACTTCCACAAATCCGCCGGCAGATCGGCACGTTCATAAGCGATGTCCCAGGCGTTACACATCCCAGCGGCCACCCCGCACTGGTGGTCGACGAAGGCCTGCTCTTCCGCAGACAAACCGTCCGAGCGCTGACTGAGCAGGCTGTTCCAGTCCGGCCGACCGGAAAACAATTCCCGATCCCACCCCACGGTGCCCGCCTCCAACGCGATACGCTCCGTTTTGGAGACCTTCGGGGCCACCTTCTTAAAGGTGGCAAACAGCTTGGGCGTCAACCAGTTGCTTCGAATGCCCGGCAAACCGGCAACGGCCACCGCCGCACCCGCCAATAAAAACAGAATGCCAAGCAGCGGGCTGCTAAGAATAAAGGCCAGCAATGTCAAACCAGCCAATGCCATCACAGCGGCACCCGCGCCCATTTCACGGCGCAACACGAACAACATCACCGCCCCGGCCAGAATCAGCACCAATAAATGGTTCATAGGTCACTCCCAGTTTTCAGTTAAGCGCAGCCTCCGCCACACCGAGTCGAGCCCAAAAGAGCCCTAATACTCATGCATTGAAACAGTTGTTTGAAAACTTAGCGAGTTCAGCGACAAGTTGCCAATCCGAAAGGTACTTTTTTTGGCTTTTTTGACGGGTGGGAAAGAGTGGGACGGGGAGACGGGAGAAGCGAGACGGAAGACGCCAGGATTACCCCAGCATCTTCCGTCTCCCATTAAGCATCAAGCGGCTTAAGCTTAAGAAGCATGTTCACCGATGAAAGTTTTCAGCGCACTGGCGGGTTGAGCGCCGATGCGCGTGCCAACCGGCTTGCCATTCTCGAACATCATCAAGGTCGGCAGACCGCGAACACCGTATTTGGACAGCACTTCCGGGTGCGCGTCGGCATCCAGCTTAACGATCTTCAATTGGCCTTCGTACTCGTCGGACAGGTCCTCGAGAACCGGCGCGATCATCTTACAGGGGCCGCACCAGTCCGCGTAGAAATCAACCAGTGTCAGGCCTTCGCCCGCTTCCACAGTGTTCGCGAATTCTTCGGCATTCAGCATAGTGACCTTAGACATGAAGATACCTCCGTTAGTGATTCATCAATGTCACGGAGCATAATAAGGCTTGCCCGAAACGATACTACCCCACAGAATTGAACCTCTTTGTGCCATATTTGGAACAATCCAATACTTACCGGGAATCGTAGGAGGTCGCCATGGAGCTCGACGGACTGTCACTGTTCGTGGATACGGTCAGGGCCGGAAGCATTACCGGCGCCGCTGAAAAACGGGGCATGCCGAAATCGACCCTGAGCCGTCAACTGCGGCAATTCGAGGAGAAGCTGGGGGTACGTCTGCTGGAACGGTCAACGCGCAGGCTGGACCTCACCGAAGCCGGAGAAACGCTGTTCACCAATGCCTCCCCTTTCCTGGAGGAACTGCAGGACATTCAGGAATCCGTCCGGGCCTACCAACGCCATCCCAAAGGCAAGCTGGCCATCCAGATGCCTCAAGAGCTATTCACCACCCAAATGGGCGAGTTGATCAGCGAATTCCTTCAACGCTATGCGGACATCAGCCTCAGTTGCACCCAATACAGCGGTGTACTCCCAGGCCCCTCCGCCGACTACGACCTGCAATTCGTCCTGCACGACAAACCCCTGCCCCCCAGCGATTGGGTGGCCCGAACGCTTATGAGCATCCCACAAGGGCTCTACATCGCCAGTCACTGCAAAGAAAAGGCCCCCACCAAACTCACCGACCTCGCCAACTGCCGCTGCATACTGCAAAGCGGCGAATCGCTGTGGTCCTTTCGCGTCGGCCGCCACGTCGAATCCGTACCGGTCAGTGGTCGCCTCGTGCTGAACAGCCCCGACATGCAACTGCAGGCCGCCATCCGCGGCCTCGGCCTCGCCCGTCTCGCCCGTTACCAGGCGGAGCCGGCATTGCGCCGGGGTGCCCTGATTGAAGTCTCGCTGGAAGGGAAGCCAGTGGCCCAGCAGTTGACCGTAATGTACCGCAGCCGTCACCTCCCGCTGAAGACGCGGTTATTCCTGGACCACTTCCAGAACCACATCGGCCGTCTGTACAGCGTGTTGTAGGAGCGCCGCTACTTAATAAAGTGGGTGCGGTAGTGCTTCAGTTCCTCGATCGACTCCTTGATATCGTCCAACGCACGGTGACTGCCTTTCTTCTGCACCCCGTCCACCACTTCCGGCCGCCACCGGCGCGCCAGTTCCTTCAAAGTCGACACATCGATATTTCGGTAATGGCAGAACGAATCCAGCCCCGGCATATACCGAATCAAAAACCGACGATCCTGCCAAATCGAATTCCCACAGAGAGGAGAAGCACCCGCCTCCGCCCATTCCTTCAGGAACTCAAGCGTTTGCTGCTCCGCCGCCGCTTCGCTCAACGCACTGTCTTTCACCTTCTGGGTCAGGCCGGATTCGCCATGGTGGGTCGTGCACCATTCATCCATGGCATCCAGAACCGAATCCGGTTGATGCACGATCAGATTCGGGCCTTCCGCGACGATGTTTAGGTCCTTGTCGGTGACCAGGGTCGCGATTTCCAGAATCCGATCCACCTCGGGATTCAAACCCGTCATTTCCAGATCGACCCAAATCAGGTTCGTTTTTTTATCCATTCTGCTCAACCTTAATGAGTTAGGGACTTAAGCTTCAATACATTGCAACAGGGGGCTAGCGCTGGCGGCCGGGTAGGCTGACCCAGGGAGGTTCGCAGCAGGGATGCTGCGATCCAAGCCCCATGGATGGGTTCATGCTGACCCTGGATCAGCCTACCCGGCCGCCAGCGCGGGTTCTTGGCACCGACCTGCAACGTTATGGCGAAACTTACGTTAGAATAGCGGGCACAGTATAACGACCGCTATTCATGAGCAAACGCAACCTGAACCGCCGACAACGGCACCGCATCCAAAAAGTCCAGGAAGAACGCCTGGAGCGCGCCCGCAAAAAAGACATACTCATCGACGCCAAACTCGAAGAAGGCGAACTGAGCGAGCCCCAGTCAGGCGTGATTGTCGCTCATTTTGGAGTCACCACCGACGTCGAAGACACCGACGGCCGGGTAATCCGCTGCCACAAACGCAGCAACCTCCCCGCTCTTGTCACAGGAGACGAAGTGCTTTGGCAGGAAGACTCCCAAGGCAGCGGCGTCATCGTCGCCTGCCAGGAACGCTCCAGCTTGCTGAGCCGGCCAGACGTCCGCGGGCAACTGCGCCCCGTCGCCGCCAATATCGACCACATCATTATTGTAGCCGCCCCCGCACCGAGAACACCGGTAAACCTCATCGACCGTTACCTCGTTGCCGCCGCTCATCACGGCATCCCCCCTATCCTGCTGCTGAACAAATCCGACAAACTGGACCAAGCCCCCGAAATGCGCCGGGAAATGGCCGAATACCAGGCCCTGGGTTACGAAGTGCATATCGTCTCCGCCCAAACCGAAGCCGGCATGGCTGAAATCCGCTCCCTCGTGGCGGATGGCAACGCCGTCTTCGTCGGCCAGTCCGGCGTCGGCAAGTCCTCCATCATCGCCGCCCTGCTGCCCGAGGAAGACATCCGCGTTGCCGCCATCTCCGAAGCCACCGGCAAAGGCCGACACACCACCACCACCGCCAAGCTGTACCACATTCCCAACGCCGGAAACCTGATCGACAGCCCTGGCATCCGTGAATTCGGGCTTTGGCACATAGACCCACAAGACCTGTTCCAGGCATTCCCGGAGCTGGCCGATCTGACCGGACACTGCAAGTTCCGCGACTGTTCCCATGAAAATGAACCCGGTTGTGCGGTACGCACGGCAGTAGAGGAAGGCCGAGTGCTCGAACGCCGCTATCGCAGCTACCTGGCGATCCGGGATTCTTTGGACGAAGTCGCCATGCGCGAATTGCTGGAAAAATGATGAGTGTCGCAAAAACTTGCGACACTCCATTCGCGCTGCAACACTGAACACCTGACCTATTCACCGCCTAACCCCCTCGGTCCCATGCTGTCAGAGGCTGCTGCCACTAAGGAGCCACGATGACATTATGGAAAAGCGCATCCACTCTGGCGTTGTCCCGCCCCCCTCAATCGCCTCCGACCAAAGGCCGTATCCAGGCAATCGACTTCGCCCGGGGCGCGGCGGTTTCGCTGATGATTTTGAACCACGGCGTAAAAGGCCTATTGCCCTTCGAGCAGTTTCCGGAATGGGGGCTAGTCCCCATTCATATGGTCACCCGCTTCGCCTCATCCTTGTTTTTCATGGTCTTTGGCATCGCCCTGGCGGTGGCGTTTTTACCGCGGGTTCATAGCGAAAACTGGCCTCGACTGAGACTCAAACTGTTACTCACCGGCGTGAAAATCTTTTTCTGGTACAAAGTGCTGACTGTCGCCGAGATGCTGGTTTTCACCCCGGAACAAACATTGGACGCCCTGCTCTACCGAAGCTCGCCCTCCTTCGTTGAAGTGCTCGGGTTCTATGGCATCGCTTTGTTGTGGGTTCCCTTTCTGCTGCCGCTCTGGAGCCGAATGCCGTTATGGTCCCGGCTGTGTTCACCACCTTTGCTCGTCGTTGTCACACTCTTGCTGGAAGGGAATCTTCGCGCCTGGGCCTCACCCACATTGGAAGCACTGCTGATTGAGCGTGAAGATTATTACACCTGGGGGCAATTAACGCGGGGTCCGTTGGTCTTGCTGGGGCTGCTGATCGGGGAAGCCATTTCCCGTTATTATCAGGTCATCCGCCTCAGGATTCTGATGGCCGCCCTACTCGCAGCGGCTTCCGCACTGTTATTGGCCATCTTTTGCCTTATGAACCTCCCGGAACTGCGGGCCGAACTGTTAGCCATCGCCTACAACGAAGGCAAACACCCTCCTGAATTCAAGTTCATGATCTTCAGCATGGGCGGCGCCTTTGGCATTTTGGCGTTAGCCCTGTTCGGTGGCGAAGGCCTGGCGAGGCTGCTTCGTCCCATCACCATCATCGGAGGGGATGCATTGCAGGCATTCATTTTCCACATCTCTGTTATCTTTGTTGTTTTTAGGTATTTATTAGGTTACTGGGGCTCTGTTTCCTACGACTTTGCCCTTACCCTAACACTATGCGTGATCATCACTACCGCCCTTTGGATAAAGCTCGTCGATTGGGTCCAGGCGCATACCTGAGCCTGGGCACGTTGCTCATATTGCTCGCGGGTATCAGTTGGGCTGCGGCAGGCCCGGATACCCTTCCGGAGCAGACACCGCCATCCGACCCCTGGGTCCGCGCCATTGAACAGCGCCTTAAAAAGGTAGACACCATCCTGGTCGGTGATCTCGGCGTTTATATCGAAGATCTCGACACTCGCGCCTCCGCCTCGCTAAGGGACGATGAATTCTGGTATCTGGCATCCGGTATCAAGGTGCCTGTGGCCATCACCGTTATGCGGGCAGTCGAACGGGGGGACTTCGACCTGGATACCCGTCTGGTACTTTCCGAAACGGATTATGTCGACGGCGCAGGCGACACCAACTGGCATGGCCCCGGCAGCCGATTGACCGTGCGCTATTTGATCGAGCAAATGCTCATTTCCAGCGACAACACCGCTACCGATATGCTGATACGCCATGTCGGCATTCGCCAGGTCAACGCTGTTACGCGCGAGCTGGTGCCAAACCACGGCATTGGCGAGATCACCACCCTGGCCGATGTCCGCCGTTACGCCTACAGCGGTTTTCACCCCGATGCATTCCATTTAAGTGATATGGATTTTTTCGCATTGAAAAAAGCCAGAACGGACAGCCGCCGAGTAGAAACACTGGCCGAACTGCTTGAGGTCAACCTGGAAGAGTTCGCTCAAAGGGACATCAACACCGCCTACGAGCGTTACTACTCCACCCGCCTTAACAGTGGCCGACTCAGCGCCTACAGCGCTCTATTGGGTAAGCTGATTAATGGCGAAGCATTGAATCCGGAAAGTACCGAATATCTGGTGAATGTGATGTTACGCGCCGAAACCGGTCGGAATCGTATACGGGCCGGGCTGCCCGGCGACGTGGCATTCGCCCACAAAACAGGAACGCAACACCGCCGGGCCTGCGACCTGGGCGTGATTTATAAAGATGCCGAACCCAAGGCCATCGTCACCGCCTGCACGCGGGATTTTGCATCGCTGAGCGCGGCCGAAACGGCTCTTCGCTCGGTCGGAGAAGCCATAAGGGATTCGGGGTTACTGGAGACCACCGCCCTGCAACTGACAACCAGGCCGCCTCAATGAACCAGCGAATATATAGGTTGTTTTCAGGGCTGGTACTCTCCCTGGCGTTACTGATTCCCCCTGGTATTCAAGCGCAATCGAGCGCGGCTTTCATGGCCGCCGAAATAGCAGACATCGATGATACCTCGACAGGGGAATTGGGGGTTTATATTCACCACTTGGGCACGGGCACCAAGGTAACATATAACGCCGAACAACTCTGGTATTTGGCATCGACCATTAAAGTACCCGTCGCCATAGCGGTATTGCAAAGAGTTGAAGAAGGACGCTGGAGCCTTACTGACGAACTGACGTTACGCCAAAGTGATTTTGTCGATGGTTCGGGAGATCTCCTGTGGCAGGAACCCGGCACCCGTTACACCCTGGCCACCTTGATCGAAAAATCGATTACCAACAGCGACAGCACAGCCACCGATATGTTGATTCGACACCTGGGTGTGGAGGCGTTCAATCAACAATTGCGCCGGATGGTTCCCGAGGGTTTCAACCACCTGACAACCATCCTCCAGGTTCGTTACGACGCCTATGCCGAACTGCACCCCAATGCCTCTCAACTCAGCAATATGGATTATGTTCATATCCGCAGCGCCGGTAACCGGGACAACCGAGTCGCTGAATTCGCCCGGCGGCTCAAAATAGACAACGCCCAGCTCAGAACCTCCGATCTCGACGAGGCATTCGAACGCTATTACGTCTCTCGCCGGAATACCGCAACGCTCAAAGCATACGGCACCTTGCTTGAACGCCTGGCTAATGGAGAGTTGCTGAACCGGGAACATACCGAGTTACTGCTCTCTCACATGCAGCAAATATCCACCGGAGCTGACCGCCTTAAAGCAGGTCTGCCCAACGGTGTGGCGTTCGCCCAAAAAACCGGCACCCAAATCGAACGCGCCTGCAATGTGGGGATCGTTCAACCCCACCACCCCTCCAATGCCATAGTGATTGTTGCCTGCACCCGCCATTTCGGCTCCCTTGGCAACGCGGAAGAAACCTTCCAGCGGGTCGCAAAAGAACTGAATCAGGCCGGGTGGCTTTAGCTCTTCACCAGGGTTCGTTTAGCGCGAGGAGCTTAACTTGGTATATGATGGCGATATTCGCCCAGCCAATTCAACGGACAAGCGAGCAACCGCCATGCAGGAACCTTCGGAAACCGGCGTCATCCGCCTGAATACCCTGGAAGACTTTATAACGCATACCGCCGATTTGATCCCTCAAAGCGTACGCCAGGTTACCGTACTCAGTACCAATCTCGAGCCGGAATGGCTCGGCGCTCCGTCGGTCACCGAAGCCCTGAGGCAGTTCGCCATTCAAAATGCCCGCAGTCAAATCCGTATTCTGGTTACGGAAACCACCTCGACCGTCGCCACCAGCCACCCCTGGTTGGAGTTAATCAGAAGGCTGTCCAGGATACAGGCCCGGGTAATTAAACCGGAACTCCTGGATACCGAGCCAATGAAAGGCACCTTCGTTCTCAGCGACCGAAAAGGAATTGTTTATAGAGCATTGGACAGCGGAGCCTGGCAGGGTTTCGCACACTACGACGACCGGGCCACGGTTCGCAAACAACTGGATATATTCGAGCAATACTGGCGGTATAGTGAGGAGTCGCCAGAGTTTCGAACTCTGGCGCTGTGACTGTAGTTCTTGAAAGTCATAATTATTTTTCCCGGGTTAAAAATTGATTTTGGCGTATAATTTACGGCCGGTGCTTTTAGCCTCTCATTGATGTTTTCATCTCCTTAAGAAACGAAAATTATATTGCCGAATCCGTTTTTTCTGATAATCTCCGCCCTCAGCTTACACTGGCCACCAAAACCGGCCATGGATTCCACTTCCAGAAAGGACTCTTCGGCACTATTCACTGGGTGCACACCAGTAGTCCTTTCACAAAGGAGCCTACATGGTTAAATATGCATCCGCCTTTTTGGCACTAAGCATCGCCTTGCCCGCCATGGGTGAGTGGACCAATCCCGATAACTCCATTGGCCGACAACTTTCGACCGGATACGGTATAGATACTGTTGATCACTATTCAGGCGAAGCCACGCTGGTCCACACGGACTATCAGTTGCTGCTGGGGCAGGCTAGCTACCTGCCAATAAGCCGGAAAGAAAGCCTCATGAGTTCAGGCTTCGGCAGACCCATGTACGCAGAGTATAATTTAGGGCAATTACTATCTTCCAGCCTAACTCTCGACCATACGTTTTGCGACACCATCACGGAAGACGATAAAAAGCCTGCATTCAAAGGCTTGAATGGTGAAAGCGTAGTGTTTACCAAACACAATAGCGTTACTGGAAAACCAAAAACTTTTATCTCTAAAAGTAATTGGCTATTAACCTGCGCTACGGATGACCCCGATTACCCCGTTCAGTTAACGGCACCTAACGGGTTGCGCTTTTATTACGATAGGGATACGCAGCAACACCATTTCCACCCAGGTATGCCCAAAATCCTGAAAGATCCCAATGGCAATACCGCCCGATTCGATCAACTCTCCCTAACAGATTTGAATATCGTCACACCGTTTCAAACGCTTTCGTTTACAAAAAACGGCCTGTCAATAAGTGGTATAAGCCAACCGTTGGTGACCTATGAGTCAATTAGTGGAGGCTACAAGATTAAATATGCGGAGGAGTCTTACTGGTCGGTCCGGAAAAAATCCAGCAGCGTCACCGAAGTGTGCAACCCACTTAAAACCTGTGTTGACTTTGAAATTAAAAAAATAAGCCTAGGTGCGGCTGGCTCCTCTGATCGATTGGTCAAAAAAACCTATCACATCCCTCATCATGGGAACTATAGCATTACCTATGACTACACCTATCCCTCCGGTACGAATGAACTAATCGTAAAGGCCACGCATGGCGACCATTTACGCGAATATCGCTACTATCATACTCATTCAAATTCACCACTCTATTGGAAGCTGGGCAACCTTCTTAAAGAAACCGTATTCACCTCCAATTCAAGCAGCAAATACCAAGAAAAAACCTTTGAGTACGAACCAAGTCTGCCCAGCTTCAAAGGCGACTATGTGTCCTCTAACCAGAACGGGGATATTGGGAAATACGCAGTAGTACCACGACTGACCAAGGAAACCACTAAGCGTTGGTCCAACGCGACTACGAATGGGCAGTTTACCTGGGTGGGCACTGTGGAAGTCACTTATTCCGACTTCGATCTATTTAACAACCCCCAATCCACCTCTTACCGGTACCCAAGCCCTTCAGGGTCGTCGACACTATACCCCACCATTACTTACCTCACTGAACGGGAGTACGATTTGGACATCCATCGCTTGGGGTTGGTCAAACGAACCGAGCTGGAAGGTCTCGCCTATTACAGTGAATATAGCTATGACCGAGTGGGCAATCTGACCGGTGTGGAAACCAACGGTCGGACGGAATCATTCTCCTATAATCAGGCAGGGGAAAAAGTATCCTATACGGATGCCGAAGGTAACATTTACTCCTATTCCAACCATTCATTCGGAATTCCGCGTCAGGAGACCGGCCCCGAGGGCTATATCCTGACCCGGACCGTTGATAATGGCTTTGTCAGTAGCGAAACGCTCTATGGCAACCGAACCACCACCTCTGTATTCGATCCCTTTGGCAAGTTGATAGAATACCAGCCAGCCGAACCTGGCAGAGAGCCTATCCGCTATCATTATACCTTTCCCGCCTCGGGAGGTATGGTCTTGGTCGAAGAAAACGGTGGGTTGTTGAAGACAACTCGCTTCAACGGCATGGGCCTGCCTTATCAAATCGAAGTAGAGGGGACAGGCTCAGGTACCGGTAACGCCTACCACTTCAAAAAAGTCCTCACCTATTACAATGATGGCACACTCAAAGCGGAATCATTACCGGTGAGCGCCACCACCACCCCATCCACCAACCAGTATAGCCACTATTACCAAGACCCAGTGGGACGTCGAACCTCGATTAACCCCGTCGATGGAAGCGCAATAACCTTTCAATACAATGCTCCGTTTGAAACGCTGATGACGGATGGTGCCGGAGTAAAAACCCGGGAAAAATATCGTCCCTTCGCCAATTTCGGTACTGAAAAACTGGTGGAACGTACTCATCACGCAGGCAACACCCTCCCCTCGCCTGAGTTGAAGCTATCATTAAGTTATTTCAACAATGGCTGGTTGGATACCGTCAAAATGGGAAGTAAAAGCCATCTCTATAACTATGACCAAACAACGGGCTTCCTAAAGTCTGTCTTCACCCCCGAAACGGGGTTAATCGAATACAAATACAACAAAAATGGCCAAGTCATCTGGGAGAAACATAATACGGATACCCCTCTGGAATACGACTATGACGACTTGGGCCGTATCTCGAAACGGAGATACAGCGACAGTGCCGTGAACGTCACCTATACCTACAATGACATTGAGCGCATCTTCACGGGGACCAAGGGCGCCTATACTTGGCAGACAGAGTATGACCTGGATGGCAACCTGACCCGAGAATACCTGAAGCACGATACCCAAATTGAACCACCATCGGTCATCAATACTTACCCGCTGTACAGTAGTCATACTGGTCGCTCGGCTGCGGCCCGCAGCAACTCCAAACCCAGCGGGTTCAGGTCTTTTGGTCATTCCATCGAGTCCCAAGGATTTCTGGACTGGGATTTCAGCTACACTTACGACTCCAAGGGGTTTCTCGCCAAGGTAACCTACCCCGATGGGGAGGAGGTCGGTTATCTACCCAATGCGATTGGCCAACCCACGCAAGCCGCCTCATACGCCCATCACGCTCAATATTTTCCAAATGGCGCGCTAAAATCCTTGAGTTTTGGCAATGGGCAAACCATTAGCTATCAACAGGATGCCAACACCGGGCAGTTGAAAGCCACCTCCCTCAGCAACACCAGTTACTGGAATAAGGGGTATCACTATTCAACCGCCGGGTATCTGACCGCCATTACAGACGCCAACAACTCCAATGATTCCCGGTACTTTGAGTACGATCAGCTTTATCAACTCAAAAGAGTGCGGTCGAAGAGTTCCACCGGGCCGGTGCTGGAAACCTTTACTTACTCTACCGTGGGCGACCTGATCAGTCGCACAGCGGCGTCGAGCAACGTCAGCTACACCTACAACAGTCAGACCAACCGACTTTCTTCCGTTGTTATAGATGGACAAACCCATTTACTGGGGTACACACCGGATGGCCGGGTAACAGCCTATGGGCAGTCGGATTACGCCTACACCAGCGACAAGCTACTAGCGGAATTCAGCAAACCCGATGGCAGCACCTATCGTTATGAGTACGACAGTAACAACCAGAAGGTTCGTGTGAGTGTCGATAATCAACTACAGCGCTATACCATTCATAGCTCGAATGGACAGCTCATGTATGAAGAGCGCCCCGATGACACCTCATCCAACTTCATCTATCTTAATGGGCAACTGGTCGCTACCCGAGATACTGAATACGATCTGGCTTATACCGAGTGCGACTATATTGAAAACCGCGCCAAGCGAGAAACCGTGTTGTATCACCGCCCGGTATGGTTGCGGCGATTCGACAATGAGCCTGTCGGCTATGGCAACTGCGAGTCCTACGGAAAATGGGCTCATAACTACGCATCAAACAGTGGTACCTGGGAAGTAACGAACAATACGGAACGCCGCTACCATGTATGGATGCACCACTACAATGAATCGGGCGACAATATGGGGACACTGTATGACTTCCTGCTTTATAAGGACGCCAAGCAAGCCAATGGCAACCCCTACAGAAAGTACCATTCAAAAGGCACGAAGCGTAAATATACCTGTCACCAGCGCTGGCGGGTCGTTCGCTATACTTATGACCAGAATGGAAAACTCATCGCCACCAATACGGTCAAGTCTGGTGAGTATGAAACGGGAAGAGAAAGGAGCTGGAAAGCCTGGCAAAGCAAACCCAACTTCTCCTGTGGCAGCGCATCACTGGACACCAGTAAGGTTTCCTGGCCTTAAGCGGCCAGGGTTAACCTAATAACCTTTACCCACGAATAAACCGTATCGGCCATCAGATCCCATAGGATAAAAGGATGAAACACTTCTTAACGAGCATGTTAATCGCCTTAGGCAGCTTCGCCCAAGCTGCTCCGGTAGGGGAAACCATTACTTATTATATTACCGACCACCTGGGTACACCCGTGGTTGCTATGAATGAACAAGGCAGCCTGCTTTGGAAACGCCAGTACAGCGCCTTTGGTGAGGCCCAGCAAAACGAAAACGCTGTGCAAGTGGGTTATACAGGCCACGAGTTCGTACCCGAATCCGGTCTCTCCTACATGGGTTCCCGTTGGTATCACCCAGAGATCGGCCGTTTTCTACAGCCCGACCCGGTGGGTTTTGTACCCAGCAACACGCTCTCGTTCAACCGCTATTTGTATGTGAACAACAACCCGTACATGCATGAAGACCCGGATGGAGAATTTCTGGATCTGATTATCGAAGTGGCCAGTATCACCATCGGGGTAACGAGCGCTATTCAAAACTTCTCCCAGGGGAATATTAAAGAAGGCCTCTATGACGTTGGGGGCGTCGTTGCCGATGGCGTCTTGATGGTCGTCCCCGGCGTACCGGGCGGAGTGGGTGCCACTCGCCATGCTTTGAAAAACTCGGACAACTTGGTTGACGGCACTCAAACTCTGGCACGGGCCTGCAGCTTTGCCGAAGGCACCCTGGTCACCACACCGGATGGCCTGGTACCCATCGAAAGCCTTGAGCGTGGTGATCAGGTCTTGGCGCGCAGCGAATCCGGCGAGGAAATGGACTACAAACGCATTCTGGATGCGTACAGCCATGAGCACTACGATGGCATGACATTGACAGTGTCTCACTGGGACGAGACTACCGAGACCCTGACCACGACCCAGGAGCACCCTTTCTACGTTGAGGAAGTCGGTTTTGTGCCCGCCGGGGAATTGGAAGCGGGGCAACAGATTGCTACGGCTGATGGTATGCCGGTGACCATCAAAGCTGTGGACCTGACGCCGTTTCAATTGGTGGCTTATAACTATACTGTTGAGGACTACAGTACTTACTTTGTGGGTGAGTCTGGGTTGTGGGTGCATAATAGTTGTAATGTAGGCTCCAAGTCTGTGCTTACCAATCGGCAAGCGAGGGAGGTCGCATCACAACTTGGACTGAAAGAAGTTACCGGCAATGTCCCGAGTGCAGTCCAACGCGAAGTTGGTAGGAATCCGGTGTATTACGATAAGAAAACCAATTCGTATTACTCCCCAGATAAAGCTGGCCACAGAGCTGATAATGCCTGGAAACGATTTGACCGTGATGGGAATCGAGAGACAGGGGTGTTTGATGATGGTGGTGAATTTATACCTGTCAGTGAGTAATAGCTATGAACGTATTTGACGATTTAAAAAAAGAGAATTTAAAATTACTATTCCGGTGCGGGATAGCTGTCGGGTGCAAAGATGCAGAGAGACTATATTTAAATGGACAAGGAATACAGACATCCATTGACAAAAGAAATGAGATCTGGCTAAAGGCCAAAGATTTTTATAGAAAAAAACTAGTAGAAAATACTAAGACGAAGCTATATACGGTGGTCACTTTTGAAAACACAATTGAAGATATCGACTCGTCTGATATCGAACTACTTAGTGACTTCAATTTGACATTAAAAAATGCATTAGATATAGCAAAATTTTATGACGATGATAACGAGCAATATAAGTTTCTATTTCTATTCATGCTCACCACCAGTGCTGTAGACTATTTATTAAAGGGAAAACTCAATAGGCACTTTGGCGATACCCCTTATCACATGTGCGAGATTTTTATAATGAATCCAAGCTTATCGGGAATCGTTAATGCATATGACGATAGGGGCATTGACTACCTGCCACTGACGAAGTAATACTCTTGAAATAAGTTAATTGCCCTCGACAACAAAGTCGGGGGCGGAACCTATCGAAATTAACAAGACGCCCATAATAGGGAAAGTCAGCTACTGAAGGTATCAAACAGCGGCACCTGGGGCGTGATCGGGAACCACAAACCTCCCGCCCCCCGGCTACCTCTGCTTTTCGCAACCATGCAAACACAAGAACTAATAAAGTACTGCTCAATGGGAAGCCTCCTCCAGCACTCTCCCAGGAGGCTTGAGCTGCCTTTTTTTCGACCCACCCCCGGTAGTTGACCACATTCGTATAAACTCCATAGGTTACTGCGCAATCATCCCCGTAGCTCACAACACCTACCAGCTCATAGCCCTCATCACTATCAACAAACATTGGGCCGCCGCTGTCTCCTTGGCATGAATCCTTTTTAATACCTTCCTCATCTCTTCCATTTTCATATCCTGCACAAATCATCGAGGGGAAGTGCAAATCTCCATAAACTGTCTGACATTGAGTGTCAGAAACGAGAGGAAGCTGTACCTCCTGAAGGTTTGCTGCTGGCTTGCCACCTTTGAAGCTCAAAGAAAACCGTGTGTTTCCATGACCCACTACGGTTGCCATAGATGGTAATTGGGAAAAAACCATGTCTGTTAGCTTTATTGAAGGGTAAGGTAGTGACGAAGCAAGCCGGATGAGTGCGATATCGTTACGCAACGAAGCGCTATTATAGTTTTCATGAATCGCTACTGTTTCCGCATCCTTCGCAATTGGAATCACGTCAGATTCGCTACCAGTGTAAATCAGATAGCCGGTATAGTGATACGCTGATACTTGTATATCAGGAGAGCTTAAACCCACGCATTGATAAGGGGATATGTTTTCGTTCGCACAATATTCGTATTTAAGCTCTCCAGTCCGATTACCGGGAAGTACACCAATCGTCGCACCGCGTGGGATGCTATTCAAACAATGCGCAGCCGTAAGTATCAGGTCCCCTCCTATGTAACTGGCTCCGCAGAAAGGGTTCCAAGAATGGCCTGCAGCAGGCCCATCCCACTCGTATTTGTACATCAGTGATACAAAGAACTCATACCCCGAGGTACCTACCTTTTCTCCCCCGAGAATCCTCGGAACAGGCTCAGAAGCAAATAGCAAACCCATGGTTTGAACAACCAAAAGCCCGATAATGGTCACTATTTTTTTCAAAGAAAATCACTCCCCTAACATTAGAGTAGGTTATACAAATTTCGAATCTCAAGCCAGATGCCAAGTCTTAAAATCAACTGATGCCCCGCCCCCAACTGACTGATTTTAAAAAGGAAAAGGCGGAAGAAAGGAGGGTGAACCCTTAGCATTATCGCCCTTAAGCTTATATCCAAGTCAAAACACCCCATAAATTAGCTCGATTCAGCCGCACTCGATAAAGTCTGGTTTTCCGGATAGACATTAGTCAGCCCTAAGTCCCTCATGATATTGTCTAGCCCGATCAGAATAGCGCACCGGGTTCTCTATTTTCCATACTGTACTACTCTCTGGCAGAGGCATTGCGAATCTAATTAAATGAGGCAGCATTCGGCACATATCCTGTTCGGATCGGCGAACAATTACTTCATCACCCTTAACTTTAAGATATAAGTGTTTTTCCTCTGTACACCCCGTGGATACTACTGAGAATTGTAGTTGACCATCATTGAATACAGGGTTAAATAGAACTTCGGGTGCATCCGACTTCAAATTACTACTAGAGCATGAGACCAACCCTAATATTGAGCCGACCAGCACTAAATTCTTCTTGTTTGGATGGCGAAGCGCTAGAGCAAACACTATTAATACTGTCAAATACAAAGGCATGCTTCCACCAGATCTCAACCCAGAGGATGAACAGCTTGATGCTCTAGGAGAATCATAACGATATTGAATATTCGATGCAGCATCAAGTGAACTCTTCACCGATACACTAGCAACAAAGCTGTTTTTGGCTGATTCAATCCAGTTGTGAAGACTAGAAACCTCAGTGTATACACCGTAGGTGTATGCACAGCCTAAACCATAACTCACTATACCGTACTGCTTGTAGAATGGTTCCGAGCCGGAAAATAGTGGACCACCAGAATCACCCTGACATGAGTCTTTTCCCACACCTCCAACTCCTCCATTTTTATAACCGGCACAAATCATCACGTCGTCATCCAGGTCATCATAAACCTGCTTACACAAACTATCGCTGACTACCGGCAAACTTACTTCCAACAAATCCGCGCTCGCTCGGTTTTGTCTTTCACTGGCGTATATATCACCATGACCCACCACAGTCTGAAATGCAGGTATTGCGTCAGTTTGGCTAGCTATACTGACAGGTTCAATTCCACTCGGGACTACATCAAGCTTTATCAAAGCTATATCATGGCTATTACTTTCGGGTGTGCCATACTGACTGTGCACTATCAGATTCTTTCCTAATCGGACTTGAATAGAATAGACGTTAGAGTCAGATCCAACATAAGCTAAAAGGCCAGTATAATGATAATTCTGCAAACATATACTTGGGCTGTCTTGTGTGGTGCAATTGTAAGGAACAACCCCTTTATCTGTACAAAATTCGTATTTCAGGGCATTTGATTGATTACCAAAAATAAACCCTATTTCTTCTCCGTCCCTGAGGCGGGTCACGCAATGAGCTGCTGTCATAACTATCCCATCACCAATATAACTCGCTCCACACCTCGGATTCCAATGCTGCCCCGAAGGCCACTTATATTTGTACATCAGCGAGCTAAAAAACTCATATTCTCCAGCCTTTGTTCCTCCAATTATTCGATCAGTTCCAACAGAATGCTCCTCGCTCAATCCAAGAACGGGGAAAACTATGAGAAATGCAACTCTGATAAAATATTTAAATCGCCCCACAGCCCCTCTCCAGTGTATTACTCATGGACCAAGGATATCCTTTCCAACAGGGTGAAAGCTATGCGTTTCATCTATTCTTAATAAGTTACTAGCAACGGCTACTACCCCCAAAAAAAAACCCGGCCTTACTTGAAAGCCGGGTTTTAGGGGGATAAATAGAAGCCGCAGTTTACAGCTTGTCTGAGTTACTACCCAAATACTCAGCCACACCCTCAGGGGTGTTAACCATGCCAGCATCGCCTTTCTGCCAGCCAGCCGGGCATACGTGACCGTTCTCTTCGAAGAACTGCAGTGCTTCAACCACGCGAACCAGTTCGTCGATGTTGCGGCCGATCGGCTCGTCGTTCATGTGCTGGGCGCGAACCACGCCGTTCTTGTCGATCACGAAAGACGCACGGAACGCCACGCCAGCCGGGTAGTAGCTGTCGCCACCTTCGGACTCGACACCGAAAGACTTACAGATGTCGTGGTTCATGTCGCCAACCATGGTGTACTTCACGGGGCCGATGCCGCCTTGGTTAACGGGGGTGTTGCGCCAGGCGTTGTGGGTGAAGTGGGAATCGACGGATACGGCAATCACTTCCACACCCAGCTCCTTCAGCTTATCGACGCGCTTGTCCAGAGCGATCAGCTCGGAAGGGCAGACGAAGGTGAAGTCCAACGGGTAAAAGAACACCAATGCATACTTGCCCTTGATGCTCTCGGCCAGGTTATAGCTGTCTACGATCTGACCATCGCCCAGTACGGCGGGGGCGGTGAAGTCGGGGGCTTTACGTCCAAGAAGTACGCTCATCTAATCGCTCCATTTAACAGAATGAATGGTTGTTTCAAGCTTTATTAAACCGTGTACCGGGCATCAAGCCCGATAGAAAGGTAACCAGCTTAATCCAGCTGGCTTCCAGAATTCACGCCATCGGTGTCTATTGTTTCTATAGCGAAAAGCTATCAATAAATAGAAAGTGATCAAAGACACTTGGGCATCAGGTGACAGATGGGGGCGATACCCGATGCTTCAAGGCCGGGTGCCGTTGACAGGCACCCGATTAACCCCTTCAGACGGTTCGCAATACCACCATGGGTGGCACCTTGACCACACGTCGGGTGGAGAGCACACCGATCACACCGATTACCAGGCCACCCAGTACAGGCCCCGTCAGCCACAGCAGCCCGTGAGGTGTCCAGTTGAGCTGCAGCATTTCGGTTTGAAAATAGGCGAGAGCGGCTTCCGCGCCCAGCGCGCCGAGCAACCCTGCCAGGGCGCCCAGGGAGGCAAACTCTATCCACAGTCCGCCGCGTACCAGCCCGGCTCTCGCCCCGAGCGTGCGCAGGATCGCACTTTCCACCAATCGGACATCCAATGTCGCCTGGACGCTGGCAAGCAGAACGATGAACCCGGCGATCAACACTAAGCCGAGGATAAATTCAACGGCCAGGGTAACCTGCCCGACAATATCCTGTATCTGGCTGATGATGGCATCCACCTCGATCACGCTCACCGTCGGATACCGGCTCAAAAGCTCCGCCAGCAACGGCTTCTGGTCATCCGATAAATAAAAGCTGGTCAGGTAGGAAGCTCCGGCGCCTTCCAATATCGGACCATTGAAGATGATGTAAAAGTTAGGCGCCATGCTGTCCCACTGCACACTGCGGATGCTGCTTACTTCGGCGATGACACCCTGCCCCCCTATGTTGAACCGCATGGTATCGCCGACTTCTATTTCCAGCTCGCGCGCAAAGACTTCTTCCACCGATATCAGTGTTTGCTCTGTCGTTGCATCCGGCTGCCACCATTCTCCACTGACGATGGCATTGTCATCCGCCAGGGTATCCGACCAGGTCAGGTTCAGCTCTCGTCGGAAATCGTCACCTTCAGGTTCCAGACGCTCCAGACGGGCGGTCATGCTTTCCTGGTTCACCGAGACTAACCTTCCACGGATCATCGGGTAGAAAGGCTGGCGGTCCACTTCGTTTTGGTCGAGAAAGGCCTCGAAGCCCTCCCGCTCCTGCTCGAAAATATTGAAGGCGAAATGGTTGGGTGCGCCTTCCGGCAGTTGCTGTTGCCATTCCGTGATCAGCGAAGAACGTAGCAGTGTCAGAATGAACAACAGCATCAATGCGATGGAGAACACCATGATCTGGAACGCATTCTGTCGGCTATGACGTTGCAAGTTAGCCAACCCCAAGCGCCAGGTGGTGCCCAGGCGGCTGCCGTATCGACGAATCAGCCAGATCAATACCGCCGCCATCAGCGAGACACCGATGATGGCCACCAGGCCGCCACCCAGAAGCGCTGCTGTCAGCCAAATATCCCGGCTGTAGAGTAGAACCAATCCGACCACGGCGACGCCACCCAAAGCCAACAAAACCCCTTGGCTTAATGTGCCTCCTTCCAATTCCGAGCGCAGCACCTTGGATGGCGGAACCTCCCGTAGCACCCAGACCGGAGGGAAGGCAAAGGCCATCAGGCATACCATCCCGGTCAGTAACCCCACAAACAAAGGAGACCAACCGGCGGGCTCGAGCTCTCTTGGCAAGAGGCCTGAAGCCAGCTCCAGAAAGGCCCAGTGCAGAAACCACCCCAACAACAGACCAACCAGTACCACCAAAACGCCCAGCAATACGAGATTCCCAGCATACAAACGGGAAATGCGACCAGGCGTCAGCCCCAATGTTTTCAACAGGGCCACATGACTGAGCTGGCGTGATGCATAACGCCGGGACGCCAGCGCCAAGGCCACCCCGGCCAACATGACGCCCAGAGAACCGGCGAGCAGCAGAAAGCTCTCGGCCCGGTCCAGAGCGGAAGTAATGTTTTCGTTGGCATCGCGGACATCCACCCAGCGATGTTCACTGCCTAAAAGATCCTCGACTTGGGCCTTGAAGGCCTCAACATCACCCGAGAGCAGCAGCCGATAGCGAACCCGGCTGCCGACCTGAACCGCGCCGGTCTGCTCCACATCCTCGGCGTTGATCATGACTCTGGGGCCAACGCCGAAAAAGGAAGCGGCGTTGTCGGGTTCGGTGATCAAAGCCGCTGTCACGGTGAGGTCCGCATCGCCGACGCCGATGGTGTCGCCGATCTCCACACCCAATAATGGGAACAGACGGGAAGTCAGCCAGGCTTCACCGGGGCCGGGGCCTTCCGTCACCATGCGGCCGTAACCGAAGGGTTCTTCGGCAACCCTGAGTTCGCCTTTCAGCGGATAGGCGGAAGAAACGGCCTTGATGGCACCCAGCTGCATGGCACCCTGCTGCCCGAAGGCCATCGCCTGGAAAGTCACCATTTCTGCGGTACGCAGACCAGACGACTCGGCCAATTGCCGAATCTCATCGCTCACCGGCTGCCGATTGCGACCGCGAACCTGGGCATCCGCTGCAAGCATGGTGCCGGCTTCGTCTTCAATGGAATTGCGAATCCGGTCGGCGAACAACCCGATACTGGTCACGGTGGTCACAGCCACCAGCAGAGCGGCGATTAGGATATTCAGCTCGCCGCCGCGCCAGTCACGCCACAAAAGTTTTAACGACAAATTCATAGCCGGACCTGCCGGGCTTCGCTAACCGGGGTGTCTGCCGGGTCCACTTCACGCAGCTCCCCCGCCTCCATTTCCAGTTGGCGTTCACAGCGGACGGCGAGTCGATTGTCGTGCGTGACCAATACCAGAGTGGTGTTCCGTTCCTGGTTCAGCTCGAACAGGAGATCGGCAATTTTCTCACCGGTCCGGGTATCAAGATTACCGGTGGGTTCATCGGCGAACAGAATGGGGGCTTCACTGGCAAAGGCTCGGGCGACCGCTACCCGCTGTTGCTCGCCACCGCTCAGTTGAAGCGGATAATGACTTTCCCGACCATGGAGCCCTACGCGCTCCAACCATTCCATGGCTCGTTCCCGGGGGCGCTCCACCGCTTTCACTTCAAGCGGCAACATGACGTTTTCGAGCGCGGTCAGACTGGGCAACAACTGGAAATTCTGGAACACGAACCCCACTAATTCACCACGCAACAGGGCTCGCTGTTCTTCATCCAATGCGGTGATTTCGCGGCCACCCAGCCATACCGATCCGCCGCTGGGCCGGTCCAAGCCGGCCAGCATACCGAGCAGCGTCGACTTGCCAGAGCCGGAAGCACCGACAATGGCAACCGACTCACCGCGGTGAATGGCAAGGTCGATCCCCTTGAGGATGACCAGTGGTCCTTCCCGACTGGCCACTTCCTGTTTAAGCTTTCGGGTTTCTATCATGGTATTGGACACATCAGTCATGCGCTTCACTTCTCTGCTCAGCCAAAAATTCAGGATTACAGGCCTGCTCATACTGTCCACTCTCTTCGGAGCCACAGTTCAGGCCCAAACCCTCTTGGTGTTGGGCGACAGCCTCAGCGCCGGTTACGGCATGGCGCCAGAAGCTTCTTGGGTCAATCTGCTGGACGAAAAATTGACGGATGACCACGCCGTCATCAATGCCAGTATCAGCGGTGAAACCTCTCGTGGCGGCTTACAACGACTGCCCGGCCTGCTGGAGGAATTCGATCCTTCGGTCGTCATGCTGGAGCTCGGTGCCAACGACGGCCTGCGCGGTTACCCCATCCCCAACACGACCAAGAACCTGCGCCAGATGATCGAGCTGTCCCATCAGGCCGGAGCCCGCGTCATCCTGTTGGGAATACGGCTGCCACCCAATTTCGGTTCTCGCTACACCGATCCTTTCTTCAAACAATATGCCAACCTGGCCGAAGACTATGATCTGCTCTACCTGCCGTTTCTGCTGGAGGGCGTCGCCCAATATCAGGATCTGATGCAGGAAGACGGCTTACACCCGACGGCGGAAGCCCAGCCACTGATACGAGACAATGTATGGCCCCTGGTACAGAAAGCCCTGGGTGAATCGTCACCTTGACGGAAAGATTACATGGAGGAAAAAAAGAGGGAGGGTAACAGGCTCAGCGATCACGCCCTACCGGCGACAAACGTCTGACGCTGAGCGGTTCGCTGTAAAGAGAGTGCCAGGGATACGCACCGGCTACCTGGTTGGCTTATCAAGGGTCGGCATAAACCCGTCCATGGGGCCTGGATCGCAGCATCCCTGCTGCGAACCACCCTTGATAAGCCAACCAGGCATCCGGCGCTCACTTTAGCCAGCGAACCCTGAAACTTGAGTGTTAAGAGGGTTACAAGAGGCGATCATGCCAGCGGAATTCGACCCGCCAGAGCTTTTGCTTATCCTTTGGGTAGGCACTCCAAAGCTCGGCGTAGGTTTTGTTCGAGCCGGGTAAAGGGGTATCCGGCCACACATCCGCCATGGGTTTGAGCACAAAGGCGTTTTTTGCGGTTTCTTCCCGGGGCAGCTCGATGCCTTCGATGACCCCTACCGCGTCGCCATAGGTGAGCACATCGATATCCAGCGTGCGGGGGCTGAATTTTGGCCCCTGGCGGTTACGTCCCTGGTTGTCTTCGATGCGTTTCAACGTCGCGTTGATATCCGTCAGCGAGCGGTCCGTGGTCACCACCACGACGGAGTTCAGGAAGTTACTGCCGTCGAACCCCACCGATTCGCTTTCATAGACGGGCGAGCACAGCAACTCACCAAATTCCCGTTGCAGGGCGTCCAGCGCGCCGGTCAAATTGCGGTAACGGTGGATATTACTGCCGAGGCTTAACGCCACCGGAGTCTTGTTCGTCTGGCTCACGTCAAAAGTCCGCCTGATGTGGATTCCGACACCGCCACAGTCTGCCACAGCGCCTTTTTTATTGATGCGCAGGTCAATATCCCGCACGCCTGAGAATTCGTAAATCAGAACGCACAGCCGCTCACCAAAGGTCTCGATCAATTCAAAGGACTGCTGCGCCGCCCAGCCGCGAATATGGCGGCTGAGCGCATCGTAATCGAGCGCTTTGGTCAGGTCGTCGGTGCTTCCGGCGGGCTGACAGTCGAATGCGAGGGATAGGTCCAGCCATAGATTCTGACGAATGGAACGCTCCCAGTCGTAGACTCCGATGACAGTCTCCACTTTCAGTTCCTGCAAAAACACCCGGTCAGTCATGCAGCGCCTCCAGCGAATCCAACGGCCAACGGGCGCGCACTTCGATGCCCAGATCCGATTGCTGCCCGGCCATCAGGCGCTGGGCTCCGGCATAGGCGATCATGGCGCCGTTGTCGGTGCAGAACTCTAGCCTCGGATAAAACAGTTTGCAGCGTCGGTCATCGGCCATGGCTTGCAGCTTTTCACGCAAACGCCGGTTGGCGCTGACGCCTCCGGCAATCACCAAAGCGCGATGGCCGGTCTCTTTCAGGGCGCGCCGACACTTGATCACCAACGTATCGACGACGGCCTCCTGAAAACCACAGGCAATATCGGCCATGACGGCGTCCGGGACCACTTCAGCAACGGCGTGTTCGGCGACTTTCAGGCGCACAGCGGTTTTCAGCCCCGAGAAGCTGAAATCCATGCCCGGCCGGTCAACCATCGGGCGGGGGAATTCGAACACGCCGGGGGTACCCTGATCCGCCAGTTTGCTGAGCAACGGACCACCAGGATAGGGCAGCCCCATCATCTTGGCGGTTTTATCAAACGCCTCCCCGGCGGCGTCGTCCAGGCTCTCACCCAAAATGCGGTACTCACCCACGCCTTTTACGTCGACCAGCAGGGTGTGGCCGCCACTGACCAGCAGCGCGACAAAGGGAAAACGCGGCGGGTTGTCCTCCAGCATGGGGGCCAGCAAATGCCCTTCCATGTGGTGCACGCCCAGTGCAGGGACATCCCAGGCCCAGGCCAGAGACCGGGAAACCGAGGCCCCAACCATAAGAGCCCCCACCAGGCCGGGCCCGGCGGTGTAAGCGACGGCATCGACCTGGCCAAACGGAACTTCGGCCATGTCGAACACCTTGCGGATCAACGGCACCAGCTTCCGAACGTGATCCCGCGAGGCCAATTCCGGCACCACACCGCCAAATTCAGCATGCATGGCCACCTGGCTGAATAAGGTATGAGCCAGCAACCCCTGTTCGGAGTCATACAGGGCCACTCCGGTTTCATCACAAGAGGTTTCAATTCCCAGAACGCGCATTCACATCTCGGCCGATACAAAGATAGGGGCGGGAGTTTAATCATTGGCCTCCCCGAAGGCCAGTTCAGCAGGCTGTTTCCGTGCCTTTTGTGGCGTTTTTCGCTTGGCCCCGGCACCGATTGTCCACCCTAACCGCCTTGACTGGAAAAATCCCTCTGGCTTAAGACGGGCATTGCATCTTACACTGCGCGGCCCTACCTGGTTGCCGAACCGAGCGGCTGGGTTTAGGCTGACCAAATGACCATCGGCACAAGGGTACACCATGTACATTGCTTTTCTGATCAACGCCTGGGAAGACATCGAGCCCGGTAAAAGCTCCACACTGGTCATGATCCAGGAATGCCTCATTCGCCAGCACAAGGTGGCGTTGCTTTACCCCCAGAACCTCACCGTTCGCAACAATGTGGTCAACGGCTTCGCCAAGGTCATTCAGCCGTTCGACAAGGCGCCGGAAAGCGTATCGACGCTGTATAAGAAAATCCGCTTCGATGAAAAAATGCTTCCGCTGCATGCCTTCGATTGCATCATGGTCCGCAAGGATCCGCCGATCGAACCGACCGTGCTCAGTTTTCTGGACGCCGTTAAGAACGAAACCCTCGTCATTAATGACGTCGATGGTCTACGCAAGGCGAGCAACAAGCTGTACACCACCACCTTTCACGACCCGGGAAACAAGTTCCTGCCGGAAACCCATGTTTCCAAGAACAAGGACTACCTCAAGCGGGTGATACGCGAGAGCAAGCAGGACAAGCTGATTCTCAAGCCTCTGGACGGCAGCGGCGGCCATGGTGTCATCGTTCTGGAAAAGTCAGCCCAGTCCTCCATCAACTCGCTGCTGGATTTTTACATCGACCGTGAGCGTAACAATTACGTCATTTTGCAGGAATTTATCGAAGGCGCTGAAGATGGCGACGTCCGGGTGCTGATGCTGAATGGCAAAGCCATAGGCGCCTACCATCGCAAACCCGCCGAAGGCGATGTGCGCGCCAATATTCAGGCCGGGGGCAGCGCCCACCCGTGGAAGCTGACGGAAGAACAGAAAAAGGTGTGTCGCAAAATCGGCCCGAAACTGGTTCAGGACGGCCTCGACTTTGTCGGTCTGGACCTGATCGGCGAACGACTGTTGGAAGTCAACGTCTGCAATCCCGGTGGCATTACCAATATCAACCGACTGAGCAAAACCAAACTGCAGAAACAGGTGGTGGATTTTCTCGAGGACAGGGTCGCCGAACGCCGTGAAAAACACGCGGAACTGGAGCACCTGATGAAACGCCTGTCCGATCTGCGGTCTCGGGATTTGCTCGACAACGAGTGACGCCCTTGCCATGGAAGCGACAACCCAGCCGACTCCCGAGATCCGCTGGTGCACGGAAGCGGAGATAACCGCCCTCCTGCAAGAGCCGGTCGGCTGCCGAAACCTGTTCGGTCAGCCCGGCCTGTTGACCGATCTCCTGAACCTGATGCGGCGATACCCTGGGGATCGCCGCTGGTATCTACCGGCCAGAGTTACCGCCGCAGGGGAATGGGTCGCCGCTGGTGGCTTTAAAGGTCCGCCCCGGGAACAGACGGTCGAAATCGGCTATCGAGTTCATCCTCAACATCGCCGCCAGGGCTATGCATCGGCGCTGACCCGCTGGCTCTGCCACGTCGCCGCCACGGAAGGGTTGAGGCGGGTGGTCGCCGTCACCGCCTCTTCAAACCTGGCCTCTCAGGGCGTGCTGGCACAGAACGGTTTTGTTCACTCCGGGGATTTTCTCAGCGACAGTCAGCAATGGTTGCAGCGCTGGCAATACAAAGTTCCCGAGCACTTCCATACCCCTCGACCTTAATCGGCCGGGGCCTGGTCAGGCTTCTGCCAGCTCTGCTTAAGCTCAAGCAAGGCTTCTTTCTCGATCTGACGCACCCGCTCGCGACTGACGCCCAGCTGATCCGCAATTTCACGATATCCATATTCCCGGCCATGACCGATGCCATAACGCATGGAGACAATGATCTGTTGCCGCCGGTCCAACATTCGCAGTGACCGGCGAATCTGCTCCGTGGTCTCGATCCGGGCTCCCGAAGCTTCGGTATTGGGTGCAGTGTCCTCCAGGGTATCGGCCCAATGCTCCCCGCCCTCGCCGGACATCGGCGCATCCAGGGAAAAGGGGGAAAGCCCCATTTCCAAAAAGTGGCGCACGTCGGCTTCGGGCATGTTCAGCTCCCGACTGATCAGCGCCGACGAAAGCGTCTTCCCATAGCGTTGCTGAACCGCCACCACCTGACGTTGGAAGCGTTTGAGGTCATCCACCACGTTGGTGGGTTTGCGTATCAAGCTGGCTTGGTTCTTCAGTGCCAGCCGAATGAATTGCTGAATCCAATAATGGCTATAGGTGGAGAAACGCGTTCCCTGGGCGACATCAAACTTCTCCAACGCCCGCATCAACCCCAACTGCCCCTCCTGCACAAGATCCCTAAGGTCCAGCCCCTGATCGGTATGCTGGTGCGCCACGCTGAACACCAACCGGATGTTGGACCCCAGCAGCATTTCACGCGCTTCGGTGAGCCGGAACCACAGTCGGTCTACCATGGTTTGGCCGGGAAAATTTTCGTGATACCAGCGGCGCACCTGATTCAACTCACTGTAACTGGGACGCTTCGCCCACAACGTTTTCACCCAATCCTTATCGCTCCAATCGAGGTTGGGGTAGCGCTGTTGCCACCAGTTTCGTCCCACCCGCTGGGTTAACAGAATCAGAGCCCGGGCGCTGTCCTGGTGCTGTTTCAGCCAAAACTGTTCTTCGGGCACCGTTAGCAGGGGGTGCTGGCGGCTCCACTGGGCATAGCTGGTGTACTCCGTTTCTTCAGCCGCAGCAAACCAAGCAGGGTTGTGAGCATTCATAGCGACTCCGATTGATACCTTTGTTCATTACTTTCGTAAGTTGTATCGATTCCAGATCAGATAAAGGGGTAACGGCCTCGATAATCTGGACAAAAGCTGGACAGCGACCCATCGGAAGTGGAGAACAGAGCATGAAGCATGGCAAACGCATTGGGGAAATCGCCGAACTGACCGGCCTTACCGTCCATGCACTGCGCCAATGGCATCGCCGCTACGGCATCGGCCCGACCGCCGTTAGCCCAGGAGGCCAACGACGTTATACGGAAGGGGATACGGAAAGAATCAAATTGATACAAACATTAAGACACCAGGGCTTCAGTCTGGCCACCCTAGCCGATTGGCCGGTCCCCAAGCTCAGACAGCATGCCGACCAGGGCAATCGCCGCCTGCTGATTGGCTGGTATGGGCCCTCCTACAGCCGCATTGCGGCGCAAATGCCGCATGCCGAAGTCATACCCTCTACCAGCTTGGTTGAGTGGCCTTCCGGATTGGATCTCAAAATACTGGAGGTGCCCACGCTCACCGAAGAAGTCGTACACAGCCTGCCTCCGGGCTCCAACGCCCTTCTGTGGTACGACTTCGCCAACCGCAGGTTGTTGCGTTTATTGGAAGAAAAAGGCTACGAAACCCAGCGGGGAAGACCTGAAGTGCGATGGTTGCTGGAAAGGCTGGGAACCGGCGCCGCCGGTTTTTCCATCGAGGAGCTCTCGCGGTTGATGGATATTCCCACCCGAAACGACTGCGAATGCCCCAACCACTTGGCGCGTATACTGAAAGACCTCACTGCTTTCGCGCAGTACAGCCTTGAATGCTCGGTGCACAATACCGACCAAGCCGACCTGCACCGCAGTCTGTTTGACTCGATTCAGTCGGCTCAGCAAGCGGTGCTGGTCGCCCTACAGAGGGTGGCCATAGCCGATGGCATAGCGCTGCCGAACCTGTCGGAATCCACTCAATCGGCCCCTCAAATCCGAGCGGCTCGGAAAAAAAGTGCCACAGAGCGGGCGGAACCGGATTGATCAACCTTCGGTGAACACCCGGTTTTCCTGCTCCTGAACGCGGATGAAGGTGGTTCTCTTACTGAGCTCTTTCAGCTTGGCCGCGCCCACATAGGTGCAGGTGGAGCGGACGCCACCGAGGATGTCCTTCAACGTGCCCGCCAATGGCCCGCGAGCGGGCACACGCACGGTTTTGCCTTCACTGGCCCGGTAATTCGCCACTCCGCCGTGATACTTCTCCATTGCGGTATCGGAACTCATACCGTAAAAAAGGCGGTACTGGCGGCCGTTTTCCTCCACCGGATGGCCGCCACTTTCATCGTGGCCAGCCAACATGCCGCCCAACATGACAAAATCCGCCCCGGCGCCGAACGCCTTCGATACATCCCCCGGACAGGTACAGCCGCCATCGGAAATAACATGGCCGTTGAGACCATGAGCGGCATCGGCGCATTCTATAACCGCACTGATTTGAGGGTAGCCAACGCCGGTCTTCACCCGGGTGGTGCACACAGAATCCGGACCGATGCCGACCTTGATGATATCCGCTCCGGCGAGCAGCAGCTCTTCCGTCATTTCACCGGTCACCACATTGCCCGCCACAATCACATGGGATGGAAACTCGGCCCGAACACGGGAAACAAAGTCGACAAAGTGCTCGGCATAACCGTTGGCAACGTCAATACAAATGAACATCAGCCGGTCATCGAGCGCGAGGATCTGCTTCAAACGCTGAAAATCCTCGTCGGACGTACCGGTACTCACCATCACAAGTTGACACAAGGTATCACTCGCCGACCCTAGAAATTTCTGCCAGTCAGCTACACTGTAATGCTTGTGGAGGGCCGTCAAAAGATGTTCGTCCGCCATGACACGCGCGGCTTCGAAGGTGCCGACGGTGTCCATATTGGCGGCGATGACTGGCACACCGGTCCAGCTGCGGTTGGCATTGCGAAAGCGGTAGGTGCGCTCCAGGGAAACTTGGGAGCGGCTTCTCAGGGTTGAGCGTTTGGGGCGGATCATAACGTCCTTGAACCCCAACTTAATGTCATATTCTACGTGCATACTAGTTTACCGGTGCTGTTGTGAGAGACCGGGCGCACAGCATAACAGCGGAACGCAAAACCGCCAGTGATTTTTTGACCAATCAGTCGACATCGAGGTGTGCCATGACTAACCAAGCAACCGATGTGATCGTATTCACCACTCCCCTGGGGCCGCTCCGCGTCGAAGCTGTCGGGGGTCGAATCACTCAGGCCGTGTTCTGCGACGAGCCGGAAAAAGACAGCGACGCGCCCATATTGAAAGTAGCAGAAAAGCAGTACCAGCAGTTTTTCGAGGGTCAGCGGTGCCATTTCCAGCTACCGTTGGCTCCCCGGGGAACCGCCTTTCAACAACGTGTCTGGCTGGCGCTGGACCGGTTGGACTATGCCCAACTGTGCTCCTATACCGACATCGCCCGCCAACTGGGCAACCCCAAAATGGCACAGGCCGTGGCTCAGGCAACGATAAAAAACCCAATCGCCATCGTGATTCCCTGCCACCGGGTGATCAGTCAGGACGGACGGGTCGGCAGTTATGCCTGGGGCACCGAGCGGAAAATCTGGTTGCTGGACCATGAACGGGCGGCCTTGGGCGAACACCCGGCCAGAGGACGGATTACAGCCTAAGCAAGCCGCCTCATAACGAAGCGACACCCCTCTGTCATTTTCCTGACCGCCTGATTAGACTCGGGCGGATTATTCAGTGCGGTCGCCATCAACACGACCGACTTCGGAGTTCCCCCATGAAAACCACCCGTATTCCGTTACCCGCCCCGGCACCAGGGTATGACCGCCACCTGCTGGTGCATGAGTTTGGATCTGGCGGGCACAAAGCTTATCTGCAAGCGGGCCTGCATGCCGACGAATGGCCCGGCCTTCTGACGCTTCAGCACCTTTTGGAACGCTTGATCAAATTAGAAGCCCAGGGCCGAGTCCTGCAGCAGATCACCCTCGTCCCTTTTGCCAACCCGCTTGGTATGAGCCAACGACTGTTCGGCAAATTACCGGGTCGATTCGACACGGTTACCGGCCGGAACTTCAATCGCGGCATGGCTGTCAGCGCCGCGGACTTGATCGACCGGGTCGAACACCTCCTGAGCCATGACGCCACCGCCAATGACCATCAGGTGCGCACAGCGTTACGGGCTCTGGTGGAGGAACGACGCCCCAATTACGAAATCGAATGGTTACACCAGGCCCTGTTGTCCCAATCCATTGATGCCACTCTGATGCTGGATCTGCATTGCGACGACGACTCCCTGCCCCACCTGTTTTACGGTCAGCACCAGAAAGACCAGGGCCAACGTCTCGCCGACTGCATGGGCTTCCCCATCCGTCTGGAAGAGGATGTACGCGGAACTGTCGCCTTCGACGGCACCCACACCCAGCCCTGGATCAGAGTGGCCGAAGCCACCGAAAAACCCTTCGACCGCCCCTGTTTCGCGGCGACGCTGGAACTGCGGGGGCAAAAAGACGTTCGGGATGAGCTTGCCGAAGGGGATGCAGAGGGCATCCTGGCGTTTTTAGAAGATCAGGGATTTGTGAAGGACAGCGGCGCCAAACCTCAACCGCAATCATTACCGTCGAGAACGGTGGGAGTCGATCAGGTCAAGGTGGTTCCGGCAACCGCAAACGGGCTGGTTACTTACCGCCAGGAACTGGGTACTCACCTCAACAAAGGGGATCATTTGGCGGATATCGTGCTGTTGGATGCGGGCAAACCGGAACGCCTGCCTATTGAGGCACCAACCAGTGGCCTGTTCTTCAGCCGCACCAAGAACTATCTAGTCTATCCGGGCGCCGCCCTCGGCATGATCGCCAGCGATGAGCGACACATCGAGCCAGGCCAGCAACTGAGTTTCTGACACTCCGACAAAGAGACGGAAGATAGCATCTCCCGTCTCCCATCAAGCATTCAGCCAATCAAATCAAGCCTGAGCCGCCATAATGCGCTCGTACTTATCCATCAACTGAGCTTCGTTTTCCACGTGATTGGGATCCTTGGGGATGCAGTCCACCGGGCACACCTGCTGGCACTGTGGCTCGTCATAATGACCCACACACTCCGTGCACAGGGTGGGATCGATCTCGTAGATTTCCTCGCCCTCGGATATCGCATCGTTGGGACACTCGGGTTCGCACACATCACAATTGATGCATTCGTCGGTGATATAGAGTGCCATCGGGCTGTCCTCACATCTTATTTCAAAAAACGGTGACGGCTGAGTCGCTCAGCCTTTGGCCTGCTGTTGATTGTAAATCTCAGCCAGCGCCTTTTGTACGATGGGATGAACCATTTTTGTGACATCACCGTTCAGCAGGGCGATTTCACGTACAAAAGTGGACGATATGAAGGAATATTGCTCCGAGGGGGTTAAAAACAAGCTCTCGACATCCGGTGCCAGCACGCGATTCATGTTTGCTAGCTGGAACTCGTATTCGAAATCGCTCACCACTCGCAAGCCGCGCAGGATGGTATGAGCACCCTTGGTGCGGGCAAAATCGACCAGGAGATTGTGAAACCCCTCCACTTCCACATTGCCCATGCCCTTCGTGACTTCCTGGGCCATGGCAACCCGTTTTTCCAAACTGAATAGAGGCTGCTTCTTGGGGCTGGCCGCCACCGCGACAATCACCTTGTCGAACTGACGCAACGCTCGCTCGATCAGATCCATGTGCCCATAGGTAATGGGGTCAAACGTTCCTGGGTAGACAACAGTACGGGCCATGCGGGGCTCCCCGGTTTCAGACGCCGGCGAATGTTACCTCAGCCGAACCAACGGTACAAACCGCCCTTAGCGAACGAAAACCCATTTGATAAGCCGATGAACCCAGCGGTCGTAGGGCGGATAAGCCAACTTGAGCGAGCTGAAACGCTGCTTGCCAACCACAGGCTTCAACTTTGAAAAGGTATTGAAGCCATCATGACCGTGATAATGCCCCATTCCGCTGTGGCCGACGCCCCCGAACGGCAGGTTGTCGAGCGCCACATGGAAGAGCGCATCGTTGAACACCAGGCCACCGCTGTGGGTGCCCTCGGTATAGCGTCGACGCAGCGATTTATCGTACCCGAACACATACAGCGCCAGCGGGCGGGGACGGGCGTTGATAAACGCCAGCGCCTCTTCCGGTGAGTCATAGGGCAATACCGGCAGAATGGGCCCGAAGATCTCTTCCTGCATCAGCTCGGTACTGGGGTTAAGGTCTGTCACCAGAACGGGAGGCATTCGCTTGCCCTGCGCTTCGCTTTTGGGTGGATCAGCGCTCCAATGCAATTTGGCTCCCTGCTGCTCGGCCTGCTGTAGATAGCCAAGCAATCGACTGTGCTGGCGGTCATTGATAATGGCCGAATAATGGGGGTTGTTCAGCACATCCTCGTACTGGCGCCGCACCTCCAACAGGAAGTAATTCACGAAATCTTCCACCCGTTCCGACGGACAAAGCACGTAATCCGGCGCGACACAGGTTTGACCGGCGTTCAGGCATTTCGCGAATACCAAGCGCTCCGCCGCCTCCCGAATGGGAATGCTGCGGTCGATCACGACCGGGCTTTTACCTCCCAATTCCAAGGTCACCGGGGTCAGATTTCTAGCCGCAGCCGCCATGATATGGCGGCCAACGGCCGTGGACCCGGTAAACAACAGATGATCGAACGGCAACTCGGAAAACGCCTGGGCCGTTTCGACTTCACCATTGATTACGGCCAAAACCGAGGCATCGAACCGCTCGCCGACCAACCGGGCGAAGAGTTCGCCGAACGTCGGCGTATACTCCGAAATCTTGACCATGCAATGGTTACCCGCCGCCAGAGCCGATATCAAAGGGCCAACCGACAGATACAGCGCATAGTTCCAGGGCACCAGAATACCGACGACGCCCAGCGGCTGGGCCTCCACCCGACCCCAGGCGGGCTGAAACAGTAACGGCATCAGCCGACGCTTCGGCTTCATCCAGCGCTTGAGTTTTCTCAAAGCGTGATTGATGCCCATGATGGAGGGCAATATTTCAGCATTCAGGGTTTCATGCGGGGAACGACCGCCGAAGTCCTTATCCAACGCACTGGCAATGGCCTCCTGGTTTTCCAGGATCAGCGCCTTGAGCTCGCGCAGTCGCCGACGGCGCTCACTCAAGTCAGGGTAAGGATGCTTCTGGTAGGCCTGTTTTTGGCTTTCGAACAGTGGTTTCAGCGAATCCGGTGTCATAGCGCCCTCCTAGGTCATAGGCACTCTAAGAATTTACTGACCAACGGTCAATTAGGCTTGAAGCCAACCACCAAATTCATGAATGAACCGAGATAATCCACCCTCAGGAATTAAAATCTGTGATTAAACTTTCACATCCCCAGGGCTCTCGCGCGGAACAATCTCTGAATGACATCCCCCGAGGCCTTCTCTTTTTCCAATCGCCAATTCACGGGAAAATCCAGTGCTTTGTCACGAGGAGCTTCCACGTAAACAAAAGCGCCGGGTTTCAGGCAGGCTGTTACCTCTAAAGCCTCGAACGTCGCCTGCCAGAGGTCGGCCGCGAAAGGCGGGTCAACAAAAACCCCATCGAAAGCTTTTTCCTCGGCAGCCTTAAGCCACAGGAGGGCATCGCCACGATGCACCTTGCCTGAACATCCCAGCACCTCTACCGCTTCTTGCAGCGAGACCACGGCCTTCGGATGCTGCTCCACCAGCCAAACCTCGCTCGCCCCGCGAGAGGCCGCCTCCAACCCCAAAGCGCCGGTCCCGGCAAACAAGTCGGCCACGGTGGCTCCCGTGAGCTCGAACTGAAGCCAATTGAACAATGTCTCACGCTGGCGGTCTCCGGTGGGTCTCAACCCCTCAATATCGGCGATGGGCAATCGACGCCCCCGATAATCGCCTCCGATCAACCGCAGAGTTCCCGCCCCACCCGGGCGTCGTGGAGAGGGGGTTCGAACACGGGAAGATGGTCGTTGTTTGGGCATTCACAATTCACTTAAGGTTCGTTCACGTTGTTGATCAACATCAGCCAAGGTGACGGATGCCAACCGTTGCGGCTGTTTCAGCAAAAAGTCCAGCGGCAGATCATAGACGGCCGTGGTGACCAGATAACGATGGATCTGCTCACCGCCCCGATCTCGATTCAGCGCGGAGGTTTGATACGCCTCCAGTACCGGGGCAAGCTCGGCTTCGGTCACCGGAACCAACACCTCGGGCGACAGGGTCTGGTTAATCAGCACTTCGCTGGTACGCGCGCGGTGGTCCCAGCGCACCTCCGGCTCATAGCCGCTCAACCGCTGTTGCAGCACTCCAATCCAGAGCAGAAACGCCAACTGACGCTCCGACCCCATAGGCGGGGAACTCAGCCGGGTAAGCGCCGGGACCGATTCCACCTGATTTTCCGCCCCGGTCCCCGACAGTGTATCAAGTAATCGACGGGTCTCGGCCAGGCACGCCGGGCTCAAAGGACCGGAAAGAACCACGGCACGATCCTGTCCATCCGGCAACCAGTCCCGCAAAAACTCGATGCTCGTGACCAAAGCTTCCTCACTGGCAGGATTGACGACCGTCACCAGGAAACGACCGCCTTGCTGCGAAGTCCTGATCGCATTGGATGATTGAAGCGCGACAGCCTCGGCCGGGATGCGGTTCTGAATCACTGTTAAGCGCAACACAGAGCTTCCGGGGAGATCGACAGTCCACAACCCCTCGTCACGGCGGAATTCGATTTCATCCAGCGACCAATGGGTGGCTGCCTCCTCCGCAGACGGGGGCTCTTCCGGCTCCGGTCCCAGTTGATTAAGCACGAATATCAACGGAATGGTGATATAGATGATGATCCACAATGTACGACGATTGAAATGAAACATAGTTGTTTACCGGTATGAAGCCCCCAATGTACCGGAGCGCTGGCAGAACCGCCATCCTCACCCTGCCGCGATAAGTCTTTGGCTGACCCGGCCAATTTGCTAGCATACGCCGGTTCAACGTTTTAACTCCCTTTCTAACACCACAACACAGGCACCGACCAATACCATGCTGGGCTTTGGCAAGAAAAAATCCAAGACCGATGCGGATAACGCTCCTGCGACCGAGGAAAAAACATCCTGGTTTAACCGCGTTCGGCAAGGTCTGGGGCGAACCCGGGCCAACTTTACCGAAGGTGTGGCTTCCGTCTTCCTCGGTAAGAAAAGCATTGATGACGACCTGTTGGAAGAGCTCGAAACTCAACTGCTGACGGCCGATGTCGGCATCGACGCCACCCAGGCCATCCTGGATGAACTGGTCGACCGGGTCGGTCGCAAGGAACTCAAAGACGGCGACGCCCTCTTCCAGGCATTGCGCGATACCTTGGTACATCAACTCCAACCGGTGGAGGCTCCGCTGGCCCTGGATGGCGGTCCAAAACCTTATGTCATTCTGGTGGTCGGCGTGAACGGTGTCGGGAAAACCACAACCATAGGCAAACTGACGAAAAAACTTCAGGCTGAGGGTCGCTCCGTCATTCTGGCTGCGGGGGATACTTTCCGCGCGGCTGCCGTGGAGCAGTTGCAAACCTGGGGCGAGCGCAACCAAGTACCTGTCATCGCCCAGCATACCGGAGCCGACAGCGCTTCAGTGGTCTTCGATGCGGTGCAGGCCGCACAATCCCGAGGGGTCGATGTCGTGATCGCCGATACCGCCGGTCGCCTGCACAACAAAGACAACCTCATGAACGAGCTGGCCAAGGTCGTGCGCGTTATGAAAAAGCTGGACGAGAGCGCCCCTCACGAAGTGTTGCTCGTGCTCGACGCCGGTACCGGTCAAAACGCCATCAGCCAGGCCCAGGCCTTTACCGATGCCGTCAACCTTACCGGCCTCGCCCTGACCAAACTGGATGGAACGGCCAAAGGTGGTGTTATTTTCGCATTGGCCAAGAAGCTGGGTTTACCTGTCCGGTTTATCGGGGTTGGTGAACAAGTGGACGACCTGCGTCCCTTTACCGCTGAAGATTTTGTCGACGCTCTGCTGGATACCCGCAAGGAATGATTCATTTCGATCAGGTCAGTAAGCGTTATGAAGGTGGTCACGAGGCACTCTCGAGCGTCAGTCTGCATATCGAAAAAGGCGAAATGGTGTTTTTGACCGGTCACAGCGGCGCCGGAAAAAGCACCATGCTGAAACTGATCACGCGGATCGAAAAGCCGTCATCCGGCCAGCTCCGGGTTAATGGGCAATTACTAACCCGGCTGCGCGCTCATCAAATACCTCATTTCCGGCGGCACCTCGGCATTGTCCATCAGGACCATCAACTGCTGATGGACCAAACGGTTTTCGATAATGTGGCCCTTCCTCTGATTATCGCTGGAGAGCACCCCAACGATGTGAACCGGCGGGTTCGTGCCGCGCTGGACAAAGTCGGGTTGCTCAAGCGTGAGAAATACCGCCCTATACAGCTTTCAGGCGGAGAACAACAACGCGTCGGCATCGCCCGTGCGGTGGTGAAAAAACCGGCCATCCTGTTGGCGGATGAACCAACGGGTAACCTGGACCCGGCGCTCTCCAAGGACATCATGCGGCTGTTCGCCGAGTTCAATCGGGTGGGCACCACCGTGCTCATCGCCAGTCATGACCTGGGGTTGATCGCTCGGCTGAATTACCGAGTCGTATCATTGCAGGAAGGCAAGCTGCTCACCACACCCTTTGGCGGAGGATTGTCGTCATGACCGCCCAGGCACGTAAAGCGACCAATCGCCGCAGGGCGCCAGGGGAATCGGGGCGCTCCGCCTGGCTGCGCCATCATAAGGACTGCGCGCTATCGTCCCTATCACGCCTATTGCACAACCCGCTCTCCAGCGCTCTTACCTGGTTGGTGATCGCCATCGCTTTGACCTTGCCCACCCTCTTTTACCTCGCGCTCAGCTCACTGCAACAACAAACGGCGCAATGGCAGGAAGGGGGACAGATAACGCTCTACCTTAGGGAAAGCGTCAGCGAGGAACAGGGAGAGCGTTTAACCCAGGATTTGGATGACCGACCGGAAGTTTTACGCGCCTATTACATAAGTGCCGACGAAGCCTGGTCTTCCTTTCGCGATACCCTGACATTGACCTCGCGCTCACTCAATCTTGAAGAAAACCCGCTGCCGGCCAGCATCGTCGTGGTCCCGACCCAACAAAACCAAAGTCAGTTGGAAGCACTACAGCTGATCATCAACGGCCTGCCGGAAGTGGAAGACGTTCAATTGGACCTTGCCTGGATTGACCGCCTGAATCGCTTTCTGGAGCTGATATCCAGCCTGGTCAGCGGCCTTGCATTGCTTCTTGGTATTGCCGTGCTGTTGGTGGTTGGTAACACCATTCGCCTGGCTATCGAGTCCCGCAAGGAAGAAATACGCATTATCAAGCTGCTGGGTGCCACCGAAGCCTTTGTGCGACGTCCCTTTGTGTATTTGGGCATTTGGTACGGTCTGTTCGGAGGCATTGCCGCCTGGATTTTAGTCACCCTGCTCGCTTGGTGGCTCCACGCTCCGCTCAGTGCTTTTCTAAAAACTTACGGTTTGAGCGCGAACATCGCCTGGTTGGGCGGCTCAGAGAGCCTGGTACTGATCGGTTCCGCTGTTGGCGTGAGCCTATTGGGCGCCCGTATTGCTCTGTGGCGACACCTGAGGGATGCCGAACCTCGTTAGAATGGTCTACAGTGATCTGCAGCCCCTTATTGATCGTAGTCAATATCTCTGCGATCAACAGTATTAGTCTGGTGCTATGGTCGGAATCGTTAGGAATGATTGGTTTGCATAACTTTTACCGGTCAGACTAGGGGCCGTTACGGGTTTTCTGTTAGAATCGTCAATGAACTGACTGCATCCACCATTACTCAAACGGTGATGGGGAGGGAGATAACGTGAAACTGAACAACAGTGTTCCGGCTCTGGCTCTGGACTCTCTTGCTCCGGGCCAAAATTTGGAGTCTTACATTCAGGCTGTGAATGCCTTCGATCTGCTGACAGCAGAAGAAGAGAAAGAACTGGCCGAGCGTCTTTATTACCATGAAGACATCGACTCCGCCCGTCGCCTGGTTCTGTCACACCTGCGTTTCGTTGTTCACATCGCCAAAAGCTATTCAGGTTACGGCCTCAACCAGGCTGACCTGATCCAGGAAGGCAACGTCGGCTTGATGAAAGCCGTACGTCGTTTTAACCCGGAAGTCGGTGTACGCTTGGTGTCATTCGCAGTCCACTGGATTAAGGCAGAAATTCACGAATTCATTCTGCGCAATTGGCGCATTGTCAAAGTTGCCACGACCAAAGCTCAGCGCAAGCTGTTCTTCAACCTGCGCAGCTCTAAAAAGCGCCTGGGTTGGTTGAACGAGAAAGAAGCGCAGGCCATCGCGGACGACCTGGGTGTAAACCTCAAGACTGTCTACGAGATGGAAGGCCGACTGACCGCACACGACGCCACCTTCGACGCCCCGACCGAGGATGACGATGAAGGTCCGGCATTGTCTCCAGTGCATTACCTGGAAGCAAGCGGTGCCGACCCGGCCAGCGTTGTGGAACAGGAAAATTACGAAACCGATGCCAACGAGCAGCTCTTTGCCGCTCTGGAAAATCTCGATGACCGCTCACGCGATATCATCCAGAAGCGTTGGCTGAATGAAAACAAGGCAACTCTTCATGAACTGGCCGATGTCTACGGTGTATCCGCAGAACGTATTCGCCAGCTCGAAAAGAATGCCATGAAGAAAGTTAAGAAGGTGATGAGCATCGAATTCTGATTCGATAAAACTCAATACCCAAAAAGCCGCTGACTTCAGCGGCTTTTTTATGTCTAATTTATGTCTAAAGCAGGGTCTACCTGCTTTGTAACACATAGGCAGCATTTCATGGCTGAGTCAGGACGAAAGATCAACACCCTCGTAACTCTCGCAGCAATTCTGCTTGGGAGCGGTGTCGCCATGGGCGCCTTCGGAAGTCATGCCCTACGCGATCTCGTGCCACCCCATCGGTTGGAGACATGGGAAACAGCCGTGCTCTATCAGCTTATACATGGCCTTGGTTTATTGGCCCTGGCGATTCTATCGGGCCGTCCTGATGCACCCTCACTGAAACTCAGCACCTTGTCTCTCACCTTGGGGACCTGTTTTTTCAGTGGCAGTCTCTATGCTCTTGTAGCTTTTGACATCCCCATGCTGGGTGCCATCACACCCGTCGGCGGGGTTCTTTTCCTGATAGGCTGGGGTAACCTGGCTTGGCAATATGGGCGTCGCGCCTAAACCTCACGTTTATCTCAACGGACCTTGTAATGACTCAAGAAACACCTTTCCAACGAAGAATCAAAAGCTTTGTCATGCGCACCGGTCGCATGACAGAAGGGCAAAAGTTATCCATGGACAAGGGGTGGCCGCAGTTTGGGCTCGAGCTCAGCAAAGCACAGGTCAATTGGCTTGAGATTTTCGGACGCGATGCTCCAAGAGTGTTCGAAATTGGTTTCGGCAATGGAGACTCGCTGTTCGAAATGGCGCGTCAGGCCCCCGAAAAAGATTTTGTCGGAGTAGAAGTCCACACACCTGGTGTAGGCCGTTTACTGCATCACATACTGGATTCAGGCACCACCAATATCAGAATCTACAAAGAAGACGCCGTAGAGATCCTGACTCATTGTGTTCCGGATAACAGCTTGAACACGGTACAACTTTTCTTCCCCGACCCTTGGCACAAGAAACGCCACCACAAACGACGTATCGTTCAACCGGAATTCGCACAACTGGTACGGCGTAAGCTTCAGGCCGGTGGCACCTTTCATATGGCGACGGATTGGGAAAACTATGCCGAACACATGATGGAAGTTATGGAAGCCGCTGAAGGGTTTGAAAACACCGCTAGCAATGCTCAATACCAACCGGGGAGGCCTGCCCATCGTCCGGAAACCAAATTCGAGCAACGAGGCAAAAAGCTCGGCCATGGTGTATGGGATTTAATTTATCGGAAAACTGCTTGAGCTATTAACCTGACCCACGGCCAAGTGCGGCATCCCCTGGGCCGTTATTAACCCGGCAACCTAGGAGCCGGGTTAATGCTCAGCTGCGCCGGAGCGAGGCCACCAACATAAATTAGCCTCGCGTTCGGTGATTTGGAAACCAATACTCTGGTACAACAGAGTGGCGTGGTAATGGGCATCCGCAATGATTACCTGACGATCAGCATACTGGGCCACCCATTTGGAAAGCTCGCAAAGCAGAGCCCTGGCAATACCTTTCCGCTGATATTCGGGTAGGACCTCGACGTTTTGAAATCGTGCCAGTCCATTCAGATGAAATACGCCCGCGTAACCAATCAGTCGATCCCCATCAAAGGCTCCCAGAAAACGACCGTGGTCTTTCCCGATCAGGGTGCGGTAAATTTCCATTCGGGACCTCCGGTACTGTCGATAATCATCAGCCTCATGCCCCTTGGGGCGGACTTCAACACCGGTTTCCAGCCACTGTAACCAGTCCTCCCCACGGCTCAGCTCTCGCAATTCGACAGGCAGAGAAACAATGTCAGGCACCACCAACTGGTGGGAGGCCATCGAAAGAACATCTTCTTCTCCGTATTCATACCCAGCCTCTTTAAAAGCATCCACCATGTCCGCCGTATTCGGGTCCTCCTCCAAACGCCAGACAAAAGTGCGGTGACGGATGCCGGGGAGGGTTTTAAAAGCACGATCAAAGCAGTACTCCCAATCCGTTTTGCTCTTTGACGACAATGGCCGCTTCAACGCGAGCAGATTGCCGAAATAGTAATTGGGTACGGAAGGCGTTTTATAGACAACGAAATCCGCTTCTTCACGGATCTCGGTTTCCAGATGATTGACAACATACTCGCTCTGGATGCCAAGGCTGGTATCGAAGTTCATGGTCGGCTGTGATCGATGTGAATTAAGAACAGGAGCTTAGCAATGTGACAAAATTGAGAGGCTAAAACAAGAAAACCCCGGACCATCTCTGGCCCGGGGTTGGTATTAAAAGCTTGACGATGACCTACTCTCACATGGGGAGACCCCA